>DATKPV010000039.1:0-26585 GCA_035523915.1 Candidatus Aquilonibacter sp.
CCTCGAAACATTCCCTGCGGAACAACTGGCATGCTCCCGAAACGTGCTCGAGACTGACGAATCGGTAGTCGTACATCGAACCGTCCTGGAACGGCGTCCCCACCAGCCCAAGCGCCGGATTCCCGGCTAGCTTGCTCAGCAGAAACCGGAAATAGTCCTCATCGAAGGAAATGTCGGCATCCATGCAGCCCACTACGTCAAACGGCAGGTGCCTCACCCGTTCGTAGCCCGCGTTGAAAGCATGTACCTTCCCGGCAAAGTGCCGTTCGCTCCGCTCCGGCATGCGCAGCAGTTCGATCCAGGAAAAGCGTTCCGTATATGGCCGGACGGCGTCGTCCGTCCCATCCATCGAGCCGTCGCTGACGATGACCCACTTCAGCGGAAGAACGGTTTGCGCCACCATCGACTTCAAGGTCAAGCCAATGAATTCGGCCTCGTTGCGCGCCGGCGTGATCAAAACGTATGAGGGCAGCGTCATGCTTGCACCAGCCCGGCAGCTTCCTGCGTCCGCTCCTCACGGAAAATGTGTTCTCTGAGAAGCGCGGCCAGAGCCAGCAGCATCCAGGCCTGCGACCATCTCATATAGGAGGTCCGGATGGTGGAGGTACGCAACACGCGGTAGTAGAAAAATCCGCGTTCATCCCACAAGTGCTTCATCGCCCAGCCGGCCACCCCATCGGCGAGCGCTTCATTGCCCGAGTCGAGATCTTGCAGGGCAACTAGGGTGAGAATGCTCTGCGCGACGCAATGAATGTCGATGGGGTAGGTCCGGTTGTGGAAGTATCGCGGGGCGCCATCTTCGCGGAAGAAATGATCCCGATAGAACTGAAAGCCTCGGCGTATGGAATCGTTGAATTCGCTCGTGGCCAAATCGCGCGCCACAGCGCGCAGCGCACACAGGTTATAGCCGGTGTGGAAGTTGTCAATCCATTGCTGCGAGGCTCCATCGCCATAGAACCACGAACCGTCCTCGCGTTGCTGCGCCGCCGAATAACGCGCCGCCTTGAGCGCCGGTTCCAGAAATTGCTCGCGGCGCGTGTGCTTATAGACCCGGACGAGCAGGGCAGCAGCAAGAAAATTGGCGTTGTGAATCTGGTTGCGCAGCGAGGGGAGCGGGTAGCTGAAGCCGGCAGCCCCTTTGGCGGTCCAATAGAGTTCGTCGTGCAGATACTCGGCCGCGCTGACCGCCGCGGCCAGGCACTGCGGTTCGCCCCGTTGCTCGTAGGCATCCAGCAGCGCCCCGGCAACAAAGGTTGTGCAGACCAGGTTGGGCGCGCCCTTGGGCACAACCACCTTGCGGCCCTGCCACGGGAAACTGTATCCCCAGCAGCTGTGAGAAACGCCGGGAGAACGCAGCGCGAAGAGGCGATCGACCATGAAGCGGATCAGCTCTTCACGATCCGGGAGATCGCTTTCCGAGAACTGCAGGAACGCCGAGAGAAATAGAGCCAGGGCTTTGGGGTTTTGTGTCTTGGGAACCAAGGCGACGCGCCGTACGTTTATCGGGCTGCGCTTGAGCAGTTGCGTAAGCGCGATCCGCGGGATCCGGGAATTCAGCAGAGGCAGCGATTCTAAAAGCCGGCTGTTCAAGGCATCATAGGGATCATAACCGGACCAGTTCTCCGCCCGGCAGTAATCCACCAGCTTGCGCATTGCGGCTTTGAGTTCGCGCGTCATACCCGAAACCGCCATCCTCAGATTCGCACCTTGGCAGAATCCAGAATGTGGAGAATGTTGAACACGATGGTTTCCAGAGCGGGAACGTTTCTGCCGCGGTTGTGTGGCGCCGGCGCGCGGCGCACCGCTTTGATTTTGGTCTGCACTTCCTCGACCGTGCGTACCATCACCAGGCGGCCTTCGCTGGCCAGATACTGATCCACCGCGCCAATCTTTCCGCGGAAGATGCTGTAGACTGGCACGCCCATGGCAGCCGCCTCGCGGTTCATAGTCCCGCCGCCGCTGATCACGAGATCGGAGTTCCAGATCAGATTGAGGCCGTCTTCGACCTGGCCGGGGATCAGAAGTTTTTCAGAAGCCAGCGCATCGCTCCAGGCGGGCCGGAGTTCGGCTTCCTGGCGCTTGTTGCGCGGCAGAAGGAGAACTCGTGCTTCAGGAATCTGCAAAAATCGGCGCAGCGCTTCGCCCAGCAAAATTTCGGCTTCCGGGTTGTGATAGTGGGCTTCGGTGGCCGGAGGCCGGACGGTCACCAGCAGTTCGTCGGCTGAAATGCCCAGACGTTTGCGCAGAGTCTGGTCAGGCTGGAAACCGGAAAGGTAGACGTCCTCTTTGATTCCCGGATACTTCAGAACCCGCGCGCCGTGCAGGCTGAGATTGTCGTCAGGAACAACGCTAGGCACCATGAGCCACGCCGGTTTCACCGCCGGCACCTTGGCCACGAACTCGTAGTCGGTCAGCATGACATGCGAAATGCCCAGCAGGCCGGAGGCCAGCAGGCAGCTGCGTGATCCGTGGCTGACCGAGAGCATCGGTTTTTCCCTGCTCACCACCGCCGACAATTCCACTGCGCGCCAGCAAGTGCCCAGAGCCTTGAGGACTTTGACTTTCCCGTGGTGCCTGCCCACCATCCGTGCGGGCACGCCATAGAACTCCAGGAGTTCACGTACCTGGTAGGCGTCGCGTGCCGTAACCACAACGTCGCATCCCCGCCTTTGCAATTCCCCGATAATCGGACGAAAGAACGGGACGTGGGGGGAATTGTCGAGGTCGATCCAAACCTTGCGCCCGGACTGGGGTGGGGTTGTGGTGTGGCGGATTTCCCCTATTTCAGTGGCTACCGGCATTTCTATAGGTCTCCTGGGGGAAGCGCAATGTCGACACCGCTATCAATCGGGCTGCAAGGCAGCGAATCACCGCTTCCAGCCTAAGGGCGCAAACCTGGATGGGAAAGACTTGTATGGCAGGAACGAAGGCCAGACCGTGCCTAGACCACGGCGGCCGAAGCGAAGTTGAGCACCCCTTCGACCACCCGCGCCTGCTGTGCCGAGGTGAGTTGAGGGAACATGGGAAGCGAGACGATTTCTTCAGACACGCGCTCCGCCACGGGAAAATCTCCCGCGCGATAGTTCATCGAGGCGTAAGCCTTCTGCAAGTGCAGAGGGATCGGGTAATGGATGGCGGTGCCGATTCCCATCTGCTTGAGGTGGTTCATCAGACCTTCGCGGTCCTCGCTGCGCACCACGTACAAGTGATATACGGCGCGCGACCACGACGGCTCGTGGGGAAGAAGCACCGCGGCTCTGCTGGCAGAAAATTGCCGGTTGTAGGCAGCGGCGCGTTCCCGCCGCTCCGCGTTCCACATGGGCAGATGCCGCAGCTTCACGTGAAGCATTCCCGCTTGAATGGCGTCCAGCCGACCGTTGTAGCCCTCGACGTCGTGATAGTACTTTTTGGCTTGACCATGGTCGCGCAGCATCTTCATGGTTTGCGCCAGTCCGGCATCATTGCTGGTGGCTGCGCCGGCTTCGCCGCAAGCCCCCAGATTTTTCCCCGGATAGAAGCTGAACGCTGCGGCGCGGCCCATCGAGCCCGCCTTCATCCACCGGTTGTGGCGGCGAGAAAAGTATTCCGCGCCATGGGCCTGGCAGGCGTCTTCCACCACGGTGAGGCGGTAGCGCGCCGCCAGCTCCAGAATCGCGTCCATGTCCGCCATCTGCCCGTAGAGATGGACGGGAACGACAGCGGTAACCGGGCGTCCGCTGCGGCGGGTGATCAGCCGCCCCTCGGAATCGGCAGTACACTCGTTCTCCAGGTAATGCTCGAGACGGGCCGGATCCATGTTGTAGGTACGCTCGTCAACGTCGACGAACTCGGGCAAGGCTCCGGCTTGAGAGATCGCTTCCGTGGTGGCGATAAAGGTGTTGGGAAC
Source organism: Candidatus Aquilonibacter sp. (assembly GCA_035523915.1). Classification (GTDB taxonomy): domain Bacteria; phylum Acidobacteriota; class Terriglobia; order Terriglobales; family Acidobacteriaceae; genus Sulfotelmatobacter. Next base: position 3,887 of record DATKPV010000039.1, read on the forward strand.
GGTGAGCACGGCGTCCCCGGCGCGGACCCCGCAAGCCATCAGGGCAAAACGCAGAGCATCGGTGCCGCTGCTCACGGCCACAGCGTGCTGAGTTTGGCAGAAGGCGGCGAAATCGCGCTCGAAATCGGCGACAGCCGGGCCGCCGATGAACGCGGCCGAGCGCAGGGCGGTGCGTACGACTTGCAGCAGGTCATTTTCCAACTCCACGTGCGGTGTCACGAGGTCAAGAAAGGGAACTTCGGGATAATTCAACATAATTTCTCCTGCGTAGGGTGGTGAAGCGCGCCGCCGGCTCCGGCGGCCAACAATTGCGAAGGCGCTGCTAGTGAGGCTGCAGGCTGGACTCGCGGGTAAATCCGCTGCGTTCTTCCAGCCGTGCGTTGTCTCCCTTGTTGTAATAAGTGGCCTGCGCCTCGTCCTGCGGACGGGGTTCGATGTTGTCAATCAGGGGAACGGTCTGCTGAAACAGCGTCCAGCCGTATTCGAGAGAGCGCTTGTAAACATCGATTACCTCATCGAATTCCGGATAGATCGAGTACTTCACCTGTCCGACAACCGGGCCATCATCGATGCCGGGAGTAATTTCATGGATGGTCACGCCGTGCTCCCGCTCCTGGTTCTTGAGCGCCCAGTTGATGGGGGAAACGCCGCGATACCTGGGCAGGGGACCATTGTGAAGATTGATGATGCGTTTGCATTTGTCGATAAACCAGGCCTTGATGATCTTGTCGTAAAACACCGACATGGCCAGATCGACGCGCCAGTCCTCGCCCGAAACATTTGGCAGATCCTTATAGTGGCCAGACTCGATGACCGGCACTCCGTTTTCTCTCGCCCAACTGGCAAAGGACGGCGCCCACGTGGGCTCGGGCATAACCGGCACGACGGCCGTCAGCCGGTATTTGCCGGACCGAAAAAACCACTCCGCCACGCGAATGGCCAAATCTCCCTTGCCTAAAACTACGACCGTTTTCATATCAGGACTCTCCCCTGACAACTTCTCGGATAAATTGCTTTTGGCACTATTACAGGGGGAGAATAAGGATAAAGCGGTACCCCGCTCTCACATGTAGACCAGCGCCCCGCGCTTGCCAAGCGATTCCGACGCCGCTTCCAGCATCTTGACCACGCGCAGTCCGGCCTGGCCATCGTTGATGGGAACCTCCCCAGAGTTAATGCAGCTCACGAAATAGGCCAGCTCGCGGTGCAGAGCCTCGACTTGTTCGATCTGCGGCGCCCACATGTCTCCTGAGCGATAGCTCACCAGCAGGTTGTACAAACCTTCACGGCTGGTCACGTGCACGCCCTTGTCATAAATCTTGATCTTCTCGTCGGCCTCGAGGTCGTTCCACACGAGCATTTTCTTCTCCCCACCGATCAGCGTCGTGCGCACTTTCACCGGGGAAAGCCAGTTCACATTGATGTGAGCGATCACCTTGTCAGGAAAATACAGGGTGATGTAGGCCACATCTTCGAATCCGTTTAAGTGGGTTTGACCGGTGGCGACAATCGCTTCCGGGCTCTCCTGAATCAGGTGATCCATGATGGCGAGGTCATGGGGAGCAAGATCCCAAACCACGTTGATATCATGCTGAAACAGCCCCAGGTTCACCCGCGTCGAATCGTAATAGTAAAGTTTTCCCAGTGTTCCTTCGCCCAGCAACTGACTGATCTTCTGCACTGCGCCGGTGAACAAAAATGTATGGTCGACCATGATCTTGAGATTCCTGCGCTCAGCCAGCTCGATCAGCTCCTCGGCCTGGGCCGCATTGCTGGTGAAAGGCTTCTCGACGAAGATGTGCTTGCCATTTTCCAGGGCCGCTTTCGCCAACTCATAGTGAGTCCAGACTGGTGTCACCACGGCGATGGCATCGATCTCGGGCGAAGCAATTAACTCCGACGCATCATCGGTGACCCGCAGCTGGGGAAAGGCCTTCTTGGCTTTTTTCCGCGCGCTCGGGATTTTGTCGCAAACCGCAACCACCTGGACCTCGTCCAGGCGAACCAGGTTCCGCACCACGTTCGGTCCCCAGTATCCGTATCCAATGACCCCAAACTTGACCATGACTGGACTCCTTATGAAGTAACTGACACGCGGCGCAGGGCAATGCCGCGGTGGATTGAGGAAGGGGAAAGTGAGGAGTTGCGCCGGGGAAAGGGCTTAGGTTTCGATCAGAAGGCGCCTTCGCCTTCGACAACCGCGCCGGGGGTGCGGGCCAGGATCTTGATGTCCATCCAGGGAGACCAGTGCCGGGCATAGTGCAAATCAAGCCGGACCATGTCGTCAAAGGTCAAGCGGCAGCGTCCGCTCACCTGCCACAAGCCGGTGATCCCGGGCTTGGCTTCGAGCAGTCTGCGGCGATGCCAGACGTCGTAGGCCTCGACTTCGTAAGGCACCGGCGGCCTCGGCCCGACCAGCGACATTTCGCCCTTGAGCACGTTGACGAATTGCGGCAGCTCGTCCAGGCTGGTCTTGCGCAGCAAGCTTCCCACGCGGGTAATCCGCGGGTCCTTCGTCAGCTTGTAGACCTTTTTGCCGTTCCCATCGGCCGGGTTGGCCTGCGCCTTGCCGGCGATCATCTTGGTGACATATTCCTGGTGAATACGGGAATCGCTGTTTACATGCATCGACCGGAATTTCAGCAGCACGAACGCTTTGCCATATTGCCCGATACGGCGCTGGCGATAGAAGACGGGCCCTTTTGAGGTGGCTTTGATCAGCACTGCAATCGCGAGAAATAACGGTGACAAGAGCAGCAAAGCCAGCAGGCTGCCCACGAGGTCCATCGTCCGCTTCAGGGAAATCAAAAACCGGCGCGATTCCTCACGCTGCGAAAGGTCGGGATAAAGCGTAGGATTGGCCGGCGGCTTGCGCAGATTGTTGTCCCATTCCTCGGGAAAGGCGTGAAACGCGATGGTGAGTTGGTTAAATTGTTCGTAACTGAGATCCTTGCGCAGGGTGTCGCTCACGCGGGCAAGCACAGTGCCCACGATCGTGTCCCGTTCCTCGGTGCTGATTTCGGTAAACATCACTCCCACCACACACCCGTCTTTGTACCAACCGGTGACATCCGTTTCCCGAGTGGAGGCCGCCAGTCCCGACAGAATCCTGGCCAAGGTCTTTCCATTCTTCTCCGAAGGCAGCTGCTCTCCCAGATCAAGAAGCATGAGCAGAAAGGGCTTCCGCGAGCGTTCGCTTCTTTTTCTTTCCAGGGCAATCATCTGGCAGAAAACTTCCTGGTCGGGAATGCCCCGCTCCGCCACGCTGGCCGGCCGGGCCGGCAGCAGAGTTAATCTCCATCGACTCTTGGAGCGTTGTACCTTCACGGTTTCCTCCACTTCGTATGAGCCCCGTTTTGAGGGTGAGCGCAAGTCTTTTGCGAAAGCAGGGGGTATCGATTATTGCTTTGGGGACGTAGGGGTCAAAAGCTCCGTTTGCCTTAGTTCAAAACGCCTAGTCCTTCACTGGCCCGTCTTCGGGGGAAGATTGGGGGGAATAGTAACGCTGGTAGTAATCGTTGTGGACGGCGTCGGCGGAATCGTTCACCAGGGCGCCAAGCAACTTCGATTGCTCGAGCGCTTCCAGCCCGCGCTCAAGATGCTGCTTCTCGGTAACGCCTCGGCGCGTGACCAGCAGAATCCCGTCCGCCATCTTGGCCCAAATGCTGGTGTCAGCCAGGGGAAGGACCGGGGGAGAATCAATGACGATCCAATCAAACCGATCGCACAAGGCTTCCATCAGAGAGGAAAGCTTTCCAGACTGCATCAACTCCAATGGATTCTGCGCGGCTCGCCCGGCCGGAAACACCCAGAGACCGACGCTCTCCAGGCGATAGATGTTCGTAGTCTCGGTCAATCCACTCAGCCATTCGCTGAGACCCGGCCGTTGGCCCAAACCGAATTGGTCAGCGACCGTGGGGCGCCGTAAATCACCATCCAGAAGCAACGTTTTCTGTGGCTTTTTCCGGGCCAGGATACAGGCCAGATTGCTGGCCACTGTGCTCTTGCCCTCCCGCGGAATGGTGCTGGTAATAAGAACCTTTTTCAGCGGGCGGGTTTGCCGCAACTGGCGCAGCCGTACCGCCAGAAACCGGAATTTTTCCGCTGCCAGATCGTTGTCCTTGGCCACGGCCACCAGGCGGCTTTCCGGCAGGATGCCGGCCGCAATCGTGGGACACTGGTCCAAAGTGGCCAAGCCGGTTGGGCGGCCGTAGTCAGGATCTGGAACCGAAACCGGCGCCAGCGCCTTCTGCTCGGCGGCTTCCAGCAGTTCAGTGGCAATCGAAAAAGCCGTCGGCTCGGCACCGGACCGTTCCGCCTCCGATCTTCGCAATGCGTCAAATATATGGCTCATGTTCAGCGACTCGAACGGTAACCCGCGTTCTCAGTTCTTCCTCCCGGGCCTGCTCTCTTTGCAGCCGGGTATAGAGTTCAAGCAGAGACTTGGCTGCTCTGCGCAAATCAAGGTCATCAACCGACTGGCTGCGCTCACTTCGGGAAGTCTGCACGCCAAGGCGAAAGTCGGTGGCGATGGCGTCGATCACGTCCGGAGTCAGTTTCTTGGCTTGCCGCGAATAGCCCGCAATTAGCGCATTCTCGCAGATGGTGTTGATCAGGCGGGGAATTCCCCCCGAGTGCCGGTGAATGGCGGCAACCGTCTCGGCGGGAAACAACGCCGCCGGGTCGGGGCTTCCCGCGAGGCGCAGGCGCCGCTCAACGTACCCTGCGGTTTCCGTCAGGTCCAGCGCCGACAAATGGGAGCGCAGTGCGACGCGCTGTTTAAGCTGGCGCAACTCGACCGAATCCAGCTTTTCATCCAGTTCGGGCTGGCCCACCAGCAGGATCTGCAGCAGCTTTTCCTCGGTAGTCTCGAGATTCGTCAGCAACCGGATTTCCTCGAGGATAGCGGCGGAAAGATGATGCGCTTCGTCGACCACCAGCACCGTCGTGAGTCTTTTCTGGCTGCGCGCGATTAGGTAATTTGCCAGCAACAACAGCAGGTCGCTTTTGTTCTTGCCCGCCGCCTGCAGCCCCAGATCTCCCGCGATGTACTGCAAAAACTCCAGCGGGGACAGGCGGCCATTGAAGACGTAGGCATAGGCGACATCATTGTTCTGCTTGAAGAGCTGCAGCAGGCAGCGCAAAAGCAGCGTCTTTCCCGTGCCCACTTCACCGGTCAGAACCACAAACCCCTTGCGTCGCCTCACCCCGTAATACAGGGCGGCCAGAGCCTCGTTGTGTCTCTTGGTGGGAAACAGAAACGAGGGATCAGGCGTGATCTCGAATGGATTGCGCTTCAGACCGTAAAACGCTTTGTACATAGGCGCTAACGCTACCCGCGCAGGTAGCTCAGGGCGGAGCCTACCAGGATAGTAGCAGATACCAATGCTGCGGTGGCCCATCCCAGCCACAAACGCTTGCGTTGTTGTTTTTCGTCCGCGGCTAGCACGATGGGCGGGATTTCCGAGATCACCGCAACCGGCAGCATCTTCTGCAGCCGCTTCTCATCGTAGACGCGGTCATCCAGCATTTCGGCCGTACCCGCTACCAGCGTACCCAGCGCCAATCCCGCGGCCAATCCCATGCCGCAAAACTTCAGGCGGTTGGGAAAGCTGGGCTTTGAGGGCAGGCTGGGCGGATCCAGAATGCGAAACCGTTCTCCCTGCTGCATCAGTTCCATGCTGGTGGCCATGGCGGACTCGTTCTTCTTCTTCAACAGATCGTCGTAGTTGGCCTTGGACTGATCATAACCGCGCGTCAAATCCGCCAGCTGCTGTTCGGCTACGGGTTCCGCATTCAGACGGGTCTGATAATCGGCGATTTTGCTCTGCAGTTCGGCAATGCCATGGTCGCGATTGGAAATCTCCACCTGATTGGCGTGAATTTGCCCTTGCAACTGCAGCAGTGCCTGGGAAGACGCATTTTTCGGGTCCGCAACATCCGAAGCTGAATCATTGGCGTCGGACTTGCGGGCTTGTGCGGCCTTCAGGTCGGCCAGCAATTGGTCTCTCATCTTCTCAGTCTCGGCAATCTGTTCTTTCAGCTTGCGCACGTCCGGGTAACGGTCGGTGTAGTGGGCGCTCAGATCGGCCAACTGCGCTCGCAGCTTATCAAGCTGGGCGTCCAACGCCGGCAGTCCGATGGGCGCGCTCCCATCGCCTTTGACCGGAGCCTGCATTTGCAGGGTGCGGTACTGGTCCGCCAGGGTTTGTAGATAAACCCGCTGCTGCTTGGCCGTGTTGAGCGCATCCTGCTCGGATTGCAGCTGGCTTTGCAGCCCGGCCAGAATCTGCAGATTGCTGCTCAGCTGCGTGGGCAAATCCCCGATATGCTGCGCTTTGAACATGCGCACCTTTTCTTCCTGATCGGCCAGCGCGTTTCTGGCGGTCGCCAGCTGCTCTTCCAGAAACTTGGTGGTGTCCTCCGATTGTTGCTGGCGCACCTCCACGTTTTCGCTGATGAACAGGGCGGTCAGCTCCTTCGTCACCCGTTGCGCCACATGGGGATCGCGGTCGGAGAACGAGACATTGAAAGCGTTGATTTCGTCGTGCGAATCGCGAACCAGGTCGATCTGGATATCCTTGCGCATGAGATCGACTTTTTCGTCCGGTGAGAGTTGCCTTTCCCCGTTCGCATAAAGGTTCAGCTGATCGATGATGTGCAACAGACGGGTGCGGCTGAGAATCTGCTGGGTGATGCTTTGCAGCCGTCCCTGCAGATCGTCATTGACGTTGGGCGTGACATAGGCCCTGGGCATGGTCGGCTGTTCGACCAGGATCAGTGTGCCGGAACGATAAATCGAGGGCAATATCCAACTCACCGACCAAACCGCCAGCCAGCCCAGCAGTAACGGAATCAGGAACAGCATGTGGCGGCGGCGCGCGACGTCAAGATAACGCGCGAGATCGAAGCCGCCCGGACTTTGTTCTTCGAAATCTTCAGGCATGTTTGTCCACTATCTCCCCAGCGGTCTGGAGAACTCGTAGGAGAGGGAAACCCACTCGCGATTGGTATTGGGAGTGATGACACCGACATTCTGATACTGCTGGCGCAATCGGGTGTAACCCGCCCTCGCGGCCACATGCTCGCCCAGCCGGCGCTCGAGCGATACCGACCCGGTAATGGAATGGCCGTTGTTGGTGGGCAGGGCAAGCAGCTGAATCATGTTCCGGTTGGAGTATCCTCCGCCGGCGCCCAGCGTCAGATTTTTCGTGATTTTTTGGCGGAAGGATGCGTTTACACTCTCCGACTCCGCAGCTCCGATCAACCCTCCCCCACCAGTCACGGATCGGGCCAAGCTTAGGGCAAGCGCGGTGCGGCGCGCCTGCAGATTGAAGCTGGCGCCTCCGGAAGGAGACCACATCTGCGAGGAAGGCTGGGTCAATTCCGAGGTGTAGGAATGTTGTGGACCGCCGAACAACGATAGCGAAAACGCTCGCGTGGCATAGAGAGTGTAGAAGAGGTAAATAGAATGGGTCTCCGTATGCGTGGTCAGCCCGGGAGGATAAGAAAACAAATCATCGTATTCATAGGTCACGCCCAGATAATGTTTCTTGGAAAAGCGCGTGCCATAGAAGGCCGAGCCGCTGCGCGAACTGGAATCGTACAGTCCGAAGAGTTCGGTGGGATTGCTGGGTTCGACTTGACTCGGGTTCGCATAGTGCAGATTGGTGAATGTCCCGCCCGCGCCCACCATGGCATTGGCCGCAAACTGGTAGGTGATCCCTACATTTCCCGTGTTATTCAGCCGGTCGGCAACCGGCGCAACGATGGGCACGTTGGCAGCCTGCACCGAACCAGAGGCCCCGCTGGTCAGGCTCTGATCCGGAGAATTGAAGGCGTTGGAAGATTTTTGGAAGCCATCCCGCAAGCTCAGGGTCACGTGCGGAGACAATTGATAGGCAAGATCCGCCGCCAGGTTGTGGTCCATCTCATCATAGGAATCGAAGCGGCGATAAACCGTGAATCCTGGAGAATAGGACAGGTCCCAGTGCAGGCGCGGCCGGGTCTGATCGATGGCGATATTGGGGAATATCGAAAAGCTGGCATCCCCCAAGGGAGTGCCCGCGGCCGATGTCAGAACGTTGTCCGAGTAAGCGCCGTTGACGATGATGCCTCCGCGCAGATAGTTCTCTCGGGTTTCGGAAGTGAACTGCATGGAATAGTCTTGTCCGCTTACCGGCGGTGGTGCGCTCATTGCGCTGCCGCTTCCCCCGCCCGTCACCGCGGGTACGGGGAGGCCGCTTTGCCCCCGCAACAGGCAGGGGGCGGCCGAAAATAACAGCAGGCCGCAACAGAATCGGTGAATCATTTTCACGATTATCGAGCGAGAATGACGACGGCTTCCGGGGTCACGGTACCACAATGGTGTCGCCAGCCTGGAGCTTGATGTTTTGCGCCGGCTGCTTGCCCTTGATCACATCCTTGTAGTTGAACGGGATGCGGGTTTGCGTTCCGTCGGCATTCTGGCGCAGCACATAAATGTTTTTCTGCTTGGCAAAATCCCGGAATCCGCCCGCCAGAGCGATCGCATCCAGCACGGTCGCAGAATTGGCAAGCACATAAGAACCTGGCTTGTTGACCATCCCCAGAATGTTGAACTTCTGGCTGTTGATCTGCTGCACGATCACCGTGACTTCCGGTTCGTCGATGTAGTTCTTGAGCTTGCTGGCGATTTCCTGCTCCAGGGCCAGGGGAGTGCGGCCCGCAGCCTGCACTTCGCCCACCAGAGGCAGCGAGATTTTCCCATCGGAGCGAACGGGCACATTACGGGAAACATCGGGCTCCTTCCACACGTTGATGGCGAGCACGTCGTCGTTGCCGATTACATATTCGGCGTCATGCGCCTTCCCTGAGGCACTGACCTCTCGCGAACTGTTGGAGTCCTGCGCTTTGCCTGCCGGGCGCTGATTGTTGCCGGCCTGAGTTTGTCCCCACGTCAGTGCGGCGAGCAGGCAGGTCCCCGTAAGCAGTGCTGTCTTAACCAATTCGTTGCTCGTGCTCTTCGTCATGGCCGTTCCCTCTGACGCTCTGGCGTTGCCGCCTATACCTTTCCGTTTCCCTTGCCTCCGGCTGCGGGCACGGGAAAGCGGTCTTGCGGCAAGGGCGCAAAGAAGGGCTCGCTGGAGTTCATCTCGTACTGATCGATCTTGTAGAGCAAAGTCCGGTAGCTCACTTTCAACAAGCGAGCCGCTGCCTTGCGATTCCAAGCGGTCTTTTCCAGTGCAGCGCGAATCGCGTTGCGCTCGGCTTCGCACTTCACACTCTGAATCAGCGACTTGAGTGACCTCGGCCCGCTTTCCTGCTCGCCTTCAGCGCCGGCGCGCGCGGATCCGCTGGAGAACCCGTTGAAAGCGTAGCCCGATTCGTTCATCTCTCCGTAGTTGGGCCGCGGTTCCTCCAGGCTGAGGTTGTTGTCGCCCGAGGCCAGATACCGTTTGGTGAAAGATTCCAGCTGCCGCAGATTTCCCGGCCACGAATAGTGCTGACAGGACTCCAGTACCGAACTCGAAAACTCGCGGGGAGGAAGTCCGTAATGTTTGGCCAGCTTGTGCATGAAGTAACGCAGAAGAGCTGCGATCTCCTCCTTGCGCTGACGTAGTGGCGGTACAAGTACTGTAAAGGCACTGAGACGGTAGTACAAGTCCTCGCGGAGTTTCTTCTCGGCCAGCGCGCGCTCGATATTGGCGCTGGTGGTGGCCAGGATGCGGGGTCCGTGATGCATGGCAGCCTGCTCGAGAACCAGATCCACAGGCTGCTCCTGCAAAATGCCAAGAAGCCGGGCCTGCAGGTAGTCCGGCACTTCCGTGATCTCGTCGAGCAGGATGGTGCCGTTTTCGGCGGCTTCGAACTTGCCGGCAATCGCCTTGCCGTAGACGTTTCCCTTCCCGTTCCCGAACAACTCGTTCTCCAGCAGATCCCCAGGCATCGCCGCACAGTTGACCTTCAGGAATCTGAAATCCGAGCGGATGGAGAATTTGTGAATCAGGTGAGCCACTGTGTCCTTGCCGCTTCCTTTTTCTCCCAGGATCAGCACCGGCACGTCGGCCTGGCCCAACAGTTCGGCCTGGGCTCGCAGCTTCTGGGTTAATGGCCCCGCCCCGATGAAGCATTCCCGGTCGCCCAGAGGCTCGACGTTCTCGCTCAGAATTTCGGCGTCTGCGTGGCGGCGGGTGAACAGCAGATTGCGGCGGATGTGCAGTTCCAGCTGGTTTTCCTGAAACGGCCGGTCCAGGAAATCGTCCGCTCCCAGACGCATGGCTTCTGCCTTGCGACTGGCGCCTTCGGCGTGAGACAGCACCACCACGGGCAACTCGGGGCGGAGCCTGCGTAGCCAGCGCAGGATATGCAATCCGTCGAGGTCGCCGGGCGGTAGATCCAATAACAGCAAGTGCGGGGCAATCCCGGACTGCACGCGTTCCATCGCCTCCCAGCCGCTACCGGCCGTTTCCAGATGCCAGGCGTTTGACTCGGCAATGGCCCACAGCGAACGCAACACCGCTGGCTCGCGACTCACCACTAGCAGGCGCGTGGTTTCCACTGCATTTTCTGTCACGGGTTTCAAAAGTCCCTTCGCGTTAGGCAGGAAAAAAATGCTGGCAAATGAGCTTGCGTGGGAGAGTGGTTCAGACCGCTTCGACGTTGTACCCCTCGACGGAAACCGCTAGCGAGCGCTGAATCGCATCCACAGAGATCACCAGAGAGCGGCCCGGATTGCGCGAAACCAGAATCCCTTCCAGTCCGTCCAGCGCTCCGCCGCGAACCCGCACCCGCTGTCCGATCTTTAGGAAAGGATGCGGCGACCACGGCGTGCGCTCTTCGACTAAAGTTCTAACCGCCGCAATCTGCTCGTCGGGAATAGGCGTGCCCTCACAACGGGAACCCACTAGTCCCAGTACTCCGTCAACACAGAGAACCCGCAAGCGATCGACATTGGTGGGCGCCAGCCGGGCGAACATGTAGCAGTTGAACAGGGGCACCTGCACGGTTTTGTTGCGGTCACTCCAGCGATGCACCTCCGAAACCAATGGCAGGAAAGTGGTCACGCCGCGCTCTAGCAATCGTTGTTCAACGCTTTTCTCGTGGCGGGCTCGAGTCTGAACGGCGTACCAGTTCTCGCGGTCCTCGCCAACCCCTGGAACGGATTGCATCTCTTCCCATGCTTGCGTGATTGCGGCCATAGCTTCGCCCTCTGAGTCACATGCCTTAGGTTGACCCTGTCAAAGCGCGGGTAATCTCCCCCGCGCCGATCTCGCCATGAGATCTGCGCAGGGCTAACGGGGTCGAGCAAGTTTTGGGGGGAGATACCGAAACATCAAGCAAGTCGACGGGGATTATCGACCCACTTCAATTCTTAGTTTTAATTTAAGCTATTCGGAATTTTCGCTTGCTCACGAACGAAGCTACAGCAGGGTGCAGGTTGCTGCAAGAGGTACACATACTCAGCCAGGCGCTTCTCACAGACAATAGAGACACATGACGCTAGGACAGGGTCAAATGGCATCTGAGATGAACTTCTCTATACATGGGTAATGGCCCGTTGGAGCCAGGCCTCGTTTCGAAAGTACCTTGGCACTGGCAGCAGCCCAACGATTGTTACATAACACAATTATTATCTTATAGATAGATTGATACGCAGACATCTTCGTAGAATCCCTCCGAGGGACGACTCAGCCCGCAGAAGACGCCCCTTAGCGAACTACATTTCAAGGTTGCAATCTCATGCACCCAGTTGCAATTTTCATGATGAGCCGGTCTTGTATTTTCGCAGATAAACCAATAAACTCACTTCCGTCAGGGCTCCTCCTCCTTGCGCCATGAACTTGCGCATCCCCTGCACAAGTGGTGAGGTTTGTACGTTTAGACGTTGAAGTGGGCCAATTTTGGCTCACTGGTCCCCCCATTTGAGCCTCCACTAGGAGTCAGTATGGACGCTGCCGCGTTCCAGGTAGCAAAAACAATACAAGTACTGGTGGCGGATAGTTCCCGGATTCACACCCAGTTGTTGTCGGACGCGCTGCGCCGCGACCCGGAATTGGAGGTGATCAGCTGGAGCTCCGGCCTTGACGGCTTGATAGCCGCAGCTGTTGACCGACGTGTCGACGTGCTGGCCATCAGTTGCGCCCTGGACGGCGTCTCAGCTCACGGGCTGGAGGTGGTGCGGCAGTTGCGCGCGGTTCGCCCACAAGCCAAGTCTGTGGTGCTTCTCGATTCCCGCAAGCCCGAAACAGTCCTCGATGCCTTCCGTTCCGGCGCCCGCGGAATTTTCAGTAAAGACGGTTCCGTGGAGATGTTCTGCAAGTGTATTCGCAGCGTTCACGAGGGACAAATCTGGGCAGACAATCGAGAGCTCACCATGGCCATCGAAGCCCTGGCTTCCACTCCCGTCGTTCGAGCCGTCGGTGCGAACGGCATGGACCTGCTCTCCAAGCGCGAAATGGAGGTAGTGCGCTGCCTGTCTCGCGGCCTCACCAACCGGGAGATTGCGAAACAAATGGGATTGAGTCAGCACACGGTCAAGAACTATCTTTTTCGCGTTTTCGACAAGCTGGGCGTTTCCAGCCGGGTTGAACTTCTTTTCATGACCCTGAGCCAGTCTTCTTCTGAAGAGTCCCCGGAAGTTGCGGCACCGAAAGAATTGGCCGACGAGCCTGATGAAGAAGCCACGCTGGCTCTTTTCCAAAAAGCTGCCGAGGCCGGGCTGCCGGCGGCCCAGTTGGCCCTCGCCCAGGCCTACATGGCGCGCCGCGCCAATCCTGACGATTTGGTGCAGGCATGCATGTGGTACATGGTTTCGGTGCAACGAGCCTCGCAGATTCGCGCCCTCATCACCCGGATCATGACGCCGGATCAAGTCCACGAAGCAGAGCAGCGCGCGGAAGCCTGGTTGGCGCGGCTCAAAGGCAGCCCAATTGATCTGCCCGGTTTGCAGCCGTCCGGGCCGGCAGAAACGTCGATTGCTTCTTGGAAGAAGTCAGGCAGAATCAGAAGTGAGCGCCAGGCGCTTTCCGGCAAGTAAGTCCCGGCATACTCGTAAGAAAAAAACGGGAAGAGAAAAGGCGTGCCAGAGGCACGCCTTCCAGGTTTAAGTTTTAAGACTAAGCGGCAGGCCTAAGCGACACTCTTTCCACGCTCGATTTGGCGACGGCGGAGAATGACGGCTCCTCCGCAGACCAGCCCTGCGAGCAGCAGATAACCGAATGCCGAGCCGCCCTCCGGCATACTGTACTTGTGGTGATGTCGATCGTGATCGCTTCCGGGCCGATGCAAATCGCCGATACTTTGCGCTGAAGCGCCCAGCGAAAGACACAAAAGGGAAACAGACAACCACCGTGCAAACCACTTGGACTTAAACGTCATTTCCTCGCCTCACAAACGCCGCTTCCAACTTGTTTGGAAGAGGGGAACACGGCTATTTTTCAATTTAGCGCCGAACCAAGGTTTGTCAAGAATGATAATTTTTGCGATAGGTTGCAGGAGCTTGCAACCGGCGGTTACCACCCGTCTTTTCAACGAGAGAGCCAGCCCCGCTTAGACCGATACGTGCTAGGGTCCGTCTTTTACGATTAGGACAGTCCTGGTTAGTCGATTGCGCGCGCAGTCATTTCGGTAATGGGCCTGCTGCAGGCCACGGCCATCAGGAATCCGGCCTCTTTTCGCGCTTGCTGTATCCGCACCACCTCGCCCTCGCCCCTCAATTGGATGTGACGGCATGTCTCGGCGCATTCCACTGTAATCGTCAGGGCCACATGGGTGTGCACGGGAATCGGCTCATTGGCCCGAAATAAAAGGCTGGACGTGCTGACGTTGCGGCTCACACCCTCGAGTTGGCGAACCAAGCCGTTGGCCGCAAAACTCAAATGCACCGGCAGCCGAAGCTGAAACCGCTGATGGCGCCGTTCCTTTTGATAGCAGGTCGCTGGACTTGGATAAAGAACTGCAGGATGTGCCGCTTCATGCATAAGGGTCATCTCACCTCCAGAAACTGGGCGCTGCCCCGGTTCGCTAGCCAATCGACACCCCACTTGGCCATTTGCCGCCTACAACTGCCACCGGCCTACGACGAAGGAACCGCCACGTCTGTAATCGGAGTGGAATCCGTACTTTCCTGATCACTTGAGTTGACAGCAGTCGCTTCATAACAGTAGGCCTGACCGTTGACTACCGAACTATCTGTGTACGTCGTATTTCCGCTCGATCCGATCTTTGAATATGAACCGCAGGAGGAAACGTAGTTAGCGCGATAAATGTTGTAGCTGACGACATCTGACGAGGTGCTTGCATTCCACGAAAGGTCGACGGAATGAGCGGTAGCCGTCACTCCAGTCCCTGTCAATGTTGCCGTCGTCGGCGAATTCGACCCGTTGCTGACAAACGACGCGATCGCTGACGACCCGCCGCTTGCTTGAGGCGCGTACTTGACCGTGAAACTCACAGGCTGGCTGGTGGACACGGTCACAGGAAACGAGAGCCCGGTAATGGCGAACTCGGTCGGATTCGTACCGCCAAGACCAACCGAGGACACGACGACGCTTGCTCCGGTAGCGTTCAGCGTGGCGGTCTTGGTTCCGCTGGTGCCGACAGTAACGTTACCTGCATTGATGGTGGTTGGCGTCACGCTCAACTGGCCGGTTTGTGCCGTCGCCGATCCACTTAAAGAAATCGTTAGGTTCGGATTCGAGCCATTAGAGCTGATGGTCACGCTCCCGCTGTAACTTCCCGACGATTCCGGGGAAAACTTTATGCTGAAGGTCGTAGTCTGCCCGGGAGAAAGGGTCACGGGTAAAGTCAACCCGCTCATGCTTAACCCCGTCCCGTTGATCGTCCCGCCTGAAATCGTCAGACTGGAACCGCCACTGTTGCTAAGGGTTTCTGACTGGCTCTGGGACATTCCCGACTGTACACTGCCGAAATTCACATTCGCAGGCGTGGCCGTAAGCTGCCCCGATGCAGGCGTTTGCGCATCTTGTTTTCCAACACTCACTCCCTGGCAGCCGATGAGCGCTGCCAGCGCGAAGAGAACTACAAGTACACCAACGAAGCGGAGACTTTTTTGTCTCATAAGGGGATTGCGCTGGTTGCTTAAGTTTCTTACGAAGATTAGTCTGCCCTTTATTCCCGAGCCGGATAAGGTTCCCGAAGGGCATACCAGGTGGGGCCAACAGTCCCAGCGGCAAAGGCCAGAGCCGCTCTAGACCGGATGGTACTTTCGAGCACAAACCCCAGCGATTTCCCGCCGCAGCAACTTTAAGACCAATGACAAGCTATTGAATTTGCTGCAACTTATCGTTTTTCAACAACCGAGCGCTGTGTAAATTCGAGTCATCGTTTGGCCGAATGCAATAGACCTTGACGTGGTTCAGCGCGTCTGTCGGGTTGGAGTCTTGGCGGAAGCGAGTGGGGGTCGAACCCACCAGCGACGGGGGAACCCGCCGCCCGCCGGTTTTGAAGACCGGGACGATCACCGGACCGCATGCGCTTCCGCACACCAACGCCCGACGCTTCCATGTTACCGGCGCACCTGATTTCTTGTACAGAAAACTGATCAACCCATCTTGTTTAGACACAGGCCCTCTCAATCGAGAACGGCCCGCGCTTTTCATGTGCGGTAAAGCGCTTTCCCACCCACTTCTGTTGCTGCTGGAATACTTCAGTCTGAATGGGAATCAGATGTACTGAATGCGGGGCGTTTCAGTGCAGTTCGGTGGCGGCTTCGACGAGTTGAGTCCAGTCAGCAGGCAGGCAAGGCGCCGCCTGCGGCCGGCGGGGCCATCCTCACCTGGACGTCATCCCGCTGTGCTTCCGGAGCGGCCGCGACGCCCGCGACGAAATGCTCCTTGAGCCTGAGAAAGGGCGATTCGAAGTATCTGTAGGACAGCCAAGCGGCCATGAAGGCAGTTCCACCCGCCAAGGGTAGAAAGACCCATCTCAGCACGGGCAACGGGACCACGCGGTCACAAGCCTTGAGCCATGGCCAAATCTGCGAACTCAGCAGAACATGGTACACGTACATGCCGTAGCTGTACTTACCCGCCGTTGTCAGAAACGGATGTCGCAGCCACCCCGGGTTGTGACGCGCGCCCAGGAAAACAAAGGCGCCGCAGCAGACCACGATGACTGAGAACTGAACCGCATACGAGTAGGCCGTGCCGCGAAGCGCGACTGCGAGCATCAGTGCCGCGCCGGCAGCGGGAAGTCCCAAACGCCTGATCAGGCGACTACCTCGATCGCTGGTGGAGATTGCAGCGAGTACCGCGCCGGCCGCCGAAGCGTCGATGCGAAACGGCGTCATGCGGTCTATGGCATGCATCCCCACGTGGCCCGTGGCTGCTAACCTTAGGCCCAAGGCCAACAGGCAGATCGCACCGGCAGCGTGAATCAGCCGGCGTGGTGGACAGAGCAATACGAGAATGGGCCAGACGAGGTAAAACTGCTCCTCCACTGCCAGGCTCCAGATGTGGCCAAGCCGAAAGTCCGCAAAACCGGTTCCAGCTTGCCAGTTCGAGAGGTAAACCATGTACGGTAACG
Source organism: Candidatus Aquilonibacter sp. (assembly GCA_035523915.1). Taxonomy (GTDB): domain Bacteria; phylum Acidobacteriota; class Terriglobia; order Terriglobales; family Acidobacteriaceae; genus Sulfotelmatobacter. The sequence goes on from DATKPV010000039.1 coordinate 20,414, forward strand.
CGTGCGTGTTCACGAACTTGTCCGGGTAAATCTGCCGCATCATGCCAAATATGAGAAGTAAATAGAGAAAGTAGACGGGAAAGATTCGCAGGACGCGGCGCATCTAGAAGGACTGGAGCCAGTTCTCTCGGCCCCGCGAGTAGATCAGGATGCGCGTAATCAGGAAACCCGAGAGCACAAAAAACAGGTCCACACCATGGCGGTCGCGGCTGGCGATTGAGTATAAGACACGGTCGAATGGCGATGTGCTTCCCTGAAAAACGCAGCTGAAATGATGCACCATAACCGCAAGAATGGCGATCCCGCGTATTCCGTCCAGCGCAAGGATCTGGGTGGGCTTGCTGGATTGCATAACCTGTCTCCCCACGGCGGCAAAGAGGCTCTAATCACCCATAGTCATCATCAGTCAGTCGGCCTTGGTTGTAATCCCCCAATTAGGGTATTTTGCGGTCTGCCCCCAAAGAACCTCAGACCCGGAGGAGGTAGCACAGCCATGCGGCGCCTGACGATGTCGCAGTGGGACGTGTTTTCTTCCCGTCCCCTCAAGGGCAACTCGCTGGCGGTATTTTCCGATGGCCGTGGCCTGACTGACGACGAATTGCAAGCCATCGCCAGGGAGATGAACCTCTCAGAGACCACCTTTATCCTGCCTCGCGACTCCGCCATCGAGCGCGAGCGCGGTGTGCGCGTTCGAATTTTCACGGTGCAGGAGGAGTTGCCATTCGCCGGCCATCCTACGCTGGGAACTGCCTTCGCGCTGCGCGGTGAAAGCAGCATGCCGGAAATACGACTCGATCTGAACGTCGGGGTCGTGCCGGTTCGGTTTGAACAGGCTTCCGGGCAGCCGGTGTTCGGGGAAATGGCGCAGATCGATCCAACTCTTGGTATGGAGCATGACCGGAAGCTTGTGGCGGAGGCGACCGGCATGAATGTGAACGATTTTGATGAATCGCTTCCTATTCAAACGGTTTCGACCGGGCTCCCATTCACAATCGCTCCCGTGAAATCGCTTGCCGTCATTCAAAATTTGAGGGTGAATGTAAGGCGGGCGTCCGAGTATTTGGAAAAATCGGGTGGCAAGTTCTTCTACTTCGTCACCCGCGAAACTGCGGATCAAGACGCGCGCCTGCATGCGCGCATGCTCTTTTACAACGGCGAAGATCCGGCCACCGGTTCAGCCGCGGGCTGCGCCGCTGCCTGGATGGTGGCGCACGGCGTCGCCAAGTCGGACGAGCGCGTGTTGATCGAGCAGGGACTCGAGATGCGGCGGCCCAGCCGGATTTTCGTGCGGGCATCTCTCAACAATAACCGCGTAGTAAACGTGCGCGTCGGGGGACACGCCGTGGAAATTCTGCGCGGCGAAGTTTTCCTCTAACTTCGAACCCGCAAACACCGCAAATTCGCGCCTCGCACGCCGGCGCGCGAAAATCAATGGCCAGAGTTTGCCATTTGCTTCGCTGCTACTTTACAGCCCTCGCCGCCGCCGTTAGGATGCAGTTCGACTTTCCATTCCTCACGAGCAGAGAAAGCCTGTTCCGTCGTCCGCGTTTTCAGTTCAGCGCACGCCGATGGGATGGTGGACGGTGGATGAAACCAAAGCGCACTATTTTATGTGTCGACGACAACGAGCAATCCCTTTCTCACCGTAAGATCATGCTGGAAACGCGAGGCTACCGCGTCGTGAGTTGTTCCCGCGGCGAAGAGGCCCTGGAACGCTTCAAAAGGGGTGGTATTGACCTGGTGGTCGCCGACATGGCCATGCCTGGACTGGACGGGCCGCAGCTCATCGCCGCGGTGAAGAACCTTTCGCCGCACACGCCCGCGATTCTGATTGCCAGCAGAATGCGCACGTATACTCACGATTCGGAAGCTGATGTGTTCCTCGCCCGGGGAATGTACGCGCCAGCCGATCTGCTCGAGCGCATTCGTCTTCTCCTGATACGCAAGCGTGGCCCCAAGCAGCGAGTGCTGCAGCGGTCCACGCACCTGACTCACCAGATCGGGGTTGCCTAGAACTTTCTGCCTCATCGTGTCTGGCCGCCTTCGTGTAAGATCGTCAACAGCATGGCGGGTTTCATCGAAGCGATTGATCTTTACAGAACGTACCGCGTGGGGAAGATCGACGTGCCTGCGCTTCGCGGCATCTCCTTGAGCGTGCAAAGGGGAGAATTTGTGACCGTGGTCGGCCCCTCCGGCAGTGGCAAGTCGACTCTGTTTTACCTTTTGGGTGGTCTGACGAAAGCCGACTCAGGCAAGGTGATCCTGGATGGCGTCGACTTCACCGCGCTCTCCGACGCAGAGCGCACGCGCATGCGCAAGCATAAAATCGGCTTCGTTTTTCAGAAATTCAACCTGCTCCCCACGCTTGACGCGCGCGCCAATATCGTAATGGCGCAGGAAATTTCCGGGAACGGCAACCGTGATCCAGACTATTTTCAGCGCATCTGCGATCTGCTCGGCATCTCGCAGCGGTTGCATCACCGTCCGGCTGAACTCTCCGGCGGTGAACAGCAACGCGTCGCCCTGGCCCGCGCTCTCATCAACAAACCGGTGGTTGTCCTGGCGGATGAGCCCACCGGGAACCTCGACTCCAGGAACTCGGATGTCGTGCTCGGGATGCTCCGCCAGTCCAACCGGGAGTTGGGGCAAACGGTGCTCATGATTACGCACAATCCGGAGGCGGCGGAGTATGGCGACCGCATTATCCATATGCGCGATGGCCACATCGTCAAACCGGAAGAAGACCCCCAGTGGGCCTTGCACTGATGTCCGGCGGCGCATTCGCACCGCGTTGCTCGCGGCGGAAAACGTCGTTTATAATCGAGCCTGCGAGCGGGAGTAACTCAGCGGTAGAGTGCGACCTTGCCAATTTTCTCATATCTAATCCTTTCAACAACTTAACTAGGCTACGGGGAACTGCCAAATCCTTGTAAATACATGGTAGACGTGTGCCTGAACGGGAAACTCGTGCGGGAGTGATCCAAAAGCGAGAAGTCGCACTCTGGAATTTCTAACCACATTTTGAAGCAATGACTTCCGCAGCCCAGTGAAACACTTGCCGAGAATATTCGAATGCCCTCGAAATTGTGCAAAATCACGAAGAGTGCGAAATGCAAGAGTCGCACTTTGGCTTCGAGTAACTCCCGCACGCAAGGTAACGAGTCGAAAGTCGCACTCTGATCGACGTACCCCCTGAAAGACCCGTGATTAGTTCCTGAGACCCTCGCAGGAGTTGTGCATGTCGCTTTTGCCGTCCCGATTTCCGTTTTATCCTCCGTACCAGAGGCGCATCTTTGAACTCCGGCAGTGGCAATAGTTGCACTGCTCTCCCGGCCTTCCTCTTCGCCCAATAGCCTCGTCCGGGGTGGGGTATTTTCAGTTTGCGACACACCTTCCCTAGCCTGACATCAGAGATTCCGTACTTCTCCGACAGTTTGACGAGCGTCTGACCCCAGACCTCGTTGTACAGATCAACGCGATTCCAATAAGTGGGGGACTCCGCGCTGAGTTGCACAGGTGGAGAAGCGGACTCGGTGGTCGATGCGTTGGCTTTGGTGCCGTAGTGTGTTTCGGAGCATTGGCTACGGCGCGTTCCTGCCTTCTGGTTCAAGAAATCACACCCTAGCTCCCGAATCTGACGGTAAAGCCGTCCGGCTTCCGCGCCTGTCGCTCCCAGCTTTCGAGTGGCTTCTGCTTGTGTGCCACTGACAGCAATCGCTTCGAGCGCCAACAAAGTTCGTGGGTGCTGGTTCCGGACAAATTCGACGAACCGCCCGATCAGCAGCCTGTCTTCCAGCTTCTTCCGGGAACGAACGTCAACTGCCTTCAGTTTCTCCACCAGAATTTCGCAAAGCTCGTCATCCGAGGACGCCTCTTCGCCAATTTGAGGGCATAACAACGGCTCGGCGCGAGACAGTGGATTCCGCATGTGCTCCGAATGAATGGTTCGAAACCTGTTGGCGAGGCAGCGACTGATGTAGTTCAGGAAGCGCGGGAGGGTCGCTCCATAGTGTCGGAACGGATCAAACGTCTGAATGACATCCCGTTTTCCGGCTCTTCGGTACTTCGATGTGGCAGGCAGCGAACTCATGTGGGCGCAGAGGTCTTGAGTCCAATCGGCAACATCCTCGTTCGAAGAACTTTTTCTCACGTGCCTCCTAACCCACGTCCTGATGTAGTCAGGAAACCGCTCGCAGAATTCGGCAAAATCCTTAGGGACCACAAATCCATCGTGCCCAACATAGTGGCTATCCACGTATTCGAAAGGATCGCCCCGGTACACCTGTTCGGAGGACGAACATTGTTGCGGAGCTAGGGTGTTCACATTTCCCATGGAATGTTGCGCTGCTGGCGCAAGGTCTGGTCGGATTTCAGCCAACCTTTTCGGACATACGAAGCATTCCCAAAGGAACGAATTTCACTTTCCTCTTAGGCTTTGTCGTGACCGTCTCGCCGGAGAATCCAAGCCTTCTTGTCGTTGCCTTGAGATGGCGGACTTTGAACTTTCCGAACCCACCCAGTTTGAGCGAGAACCCTTCGATGCCCAGATTGTTAAGTAAAGTCTGCTCAAGAGCATCAATGACCGCTCCCACTGCGACCTCGGCTTCCTTCTTCGTCTCAAGGCTGAGGGCCTGCTGAACCCGTGCGCAAAGCTCCGGGTTTGTTTTTAGAGGGAAACCCCTCAACCGATATGGCGGCACGGGAGCGGCTCGCAAAACCGGAGCGCGCTGCTGTTCCTCAAAGGACAGTGTCTCTGTCGCTTCTCGAAGTGTTCGTTGTGCGGTCTGAATTCGCTCCTCCAACCTAAGCACTTCTGACTGGAGCTTGCTGAGTTCTCCGCTCGCAGTTTGAATGTGGTGGATTGCTGCGTTCATAACAAAATTCTAGTGCGCTTCTGCGATAATTTCCCGAATATGTGCGGACGCTATCGACTATCCCGGCGAAAGCAGATCATTGAGGAGTATTTCGACACTTCGCCGTGGGAAGACGACTGGTCGCCCAGATACAACATCGCCCCCACCCAACCTGTCCCGGTGATCCGGCAACATCCAAAGGAACCCATCAGGCAGATTTCGAATATGGGTTGGGGCTTGGTTCCACATTGGGCGCAGGATGCCTCTGGCGCTGCACGGGCCATCAACGCACGGTCGGAGACAGCCGCAACCAAGCCAGCATTCCGCGATCCTTTCAAATTCCGTAGGTGCCTAATCCCTGCTGACGGCTTTTACGAGTGGAAAAAGGCAGGCACATCCAAGCAGCCATTTTGCTTCGAGGTCCACGACGGCGAGTTGTTCGCGTTCGCCGGGTTGTGGGACGGCTGGAAGGATTCGACCGGGCATTGGGTAAAGACTTGCTCGATTTTGACTACAACTCCAAACGCGGTGACGTCTGCCGTGCACGACAGGATGCCCGTGATTCTCGATCCCGGCAGCTACGATCTGTGGCTCGATCCCGGAATGCAGAACGTTGCTGCGATCTCTGAACTCTTAAAGCCCTACGACGCCCGCCTGATGCGCTGCTATCCAGTCAGCACCCGGATCAATCATGTATCGAACGACAACGCGGATTGTGCACAACCCGTGGAGCTAGCTGAGGTGCAGAACACACTCTTTTCTTCTTAGCCATGGGGCACTATGCTTCCTTTGTCCTCTGCGCCGATGTCCCAAATCGACAAATTAGTCGCCTACATCCGTAGGACGCTGACGGATTTGAATGCAGCGCCGACCGACGCTGCCTACGAATATGCTTCTGTGCCTCTATGCGTTATTGACGCGGTGTTTTCCATCGGTGTCAGGTACGAATCGACCGAGCGGACTGTGACTGATTTCTGTACGAGATGCGGATGGCAGAGAGATGGTCGCGGCAGAGTGAAAGAGCACACGATCAGCGAGTTCTTGAAAATCTTGCAGCCCTACGAAAATCGGTGGGAGGAAATGGCAGACCGAGTGTTCCGAAATCGCCAGAGGACATCATCGAGATCGGGCATTCTGAAGGCAGAGGCGACGTACAGGTTCGCGAAGGTGCTCCAGCAGTTTGGCATCGAAACTTTCGCAGACGTTCTGAAATCTGGGCTGCGAAATGACCTTCGACAGGCGATCAAAACCATTCCGGGACAAACAAGCGGCTTGTCTTACGCCTACTTCTTGATTTTGGCGGGGAATCAGGATGGCGT
>DATKPV010000040.1:0-17990 GCA_035523915.1 Candidatus Aquilonibacter sp.
GTTCATGGCCCCGGGATGACGGAAAAAACCGGTGCTCGTGTTCAGGACGCCATCGAGAAACTGCGGCAGGAAACCCGGCTCTTGGTCGGAAGCGCGGACGCGATCGAGCAAGGCGGAAGCCGATTCCAGTTCCTCCTTTTCCAGATACTCGCCGACATGTGCCGCCAGAGCGCTGTTGGGGCAGTCCAGCAGGATTCCGACCTGCCGCTCCATCAGCAGGCGGAGTTCGGAAAGTTCGTGCTCCAGAATCGTGATGCCCGGCATCAGTCGATGCATAAGTTCGGTTCCCGGTACGCCGTAGCCCGTTCGCGGTTTGTCAGGGTTCAGCGGACCGGCAGCCCTGCTGGGCTCTGATCTCCGCTTCTCACCTCTGACTTCTCTTCCCGTCATCTGCCGCCGAGCTATTTAGGCTCTGGCAGCCTGAGCAGCCGAGTGCCTGCCCGCGTCTGTCTCCACCTGCTGCGCGACCGCGTTCATTTCCTTTTCCAACGATGAAAAGCGCTGCATGATCTCATGAATCCGAAGAGTCATATTGCGGATGGTTTCAATCTGCGCCCGCGCCTGGGCCGACAAACTGCCCGGTTCAAGCAGCAGCAGATCGGAGTTGCCCAACACTGAGGTGAGCGCATTGCTCATGTTGTGCCGCATCTCGAGCATGTAGCGGCCCAGCGTGGCCTGGCGCTCCAATGCCGTACAGGAAAGCTCAGCGATTCGCGCCCGCGATTCGGCCCGCGCCCGGTGCACTGCCTCGCCCGCAGCGAGCACCAGAGTTTCGAGCCAGTGCGGAGTTTCGCCAGAAACATCGGCACGGGGCAAAACGGAAATTCGAGGCCACCGCTGATGCACGAGTTGGGCTACGCCGGGGTTCCGGCAGACACAAAAAATCGGCTGACCGGTCGAATGTAAAGGCTCCATCACGACCGAAAGCAGCTCACGCCGCAACTCTCCGACAATCGCAATATCAAAGACGTCGACGGCAAACCGGGGCCACAATTCTCCGCTCAACAAAGTGAATGTAGGGACGATGCGCTCCATCTGCCAGCGCGCGGTGATGCGGCGGGAGAACTCGGGCTCGTCGGAGATGATCAGTACAGTCGGGGTGTCCACGTGCGCGAAGTCCTTTGTGGTTACCGTTTCATTGGTAGCTCGGAATCCGAATCTGTATCCCAATCCGATGCACCGGATACCTCGAACTCAGGTGCCTCGGCATGGGCCGCCGTGGCTTTGGTTTTTGTTGGGGCGGAAGGTTTTGCCACCGGCTTCGCCGCGGGTTTCGGAAGGCCCGGCCCGGGCGCGGAGGGATTTTCCCCCGCCGGCCGTTTAGGCGTTGCCGTTGGTTTGTTGGCCGCAGCGGTTGGCGATGTCTGGCCCGCAACGGCCTTCACGCCTGGCTTCGCCGCGGGAACAGACTTGGCGGGAGCGGGTGAGCCCGCGTGGGGTGCGGCAGAAGATTTGGCTTGGCCTTTGGCTGTCTCCGGCGCTTTCCCGCGTCCCAGCGCGGTCTCTACCGACGCGCGCAGGTCGACCAGCATGCGCAAGGGCTGCCCCGAGGAGTATTCCGCTTGGAACATCACCTTCCACGACTGGCAGATCATGCGCAACCGCATGATTGGTTCCTGCGCGGAAAACTGTGCCCGCCGGCAGTCGATGGTCTCAACCCCTTTTTCTTCAAGCTCGGTAAGGCCGTCGAGAATGATGTTGAGATCGCCCAGCATCAGCCGGAAAAACGCCCGCCGCATGAGATATCCAAAACGCGTGAAGGCCACCAGCGCGACCGGCATATAGAAGAGCTCGCCGGCCAGGCTCTTGGCCTTGCGACCCTGTTCCAGGATTCCGCCGTGCAGCAGCTCATCGAGCGAGCGGCAGCGGCGCGCCGACTCGAGCACGCGATCGAGCGCGTTCAGCCACACCGGAGGCTTCAACTCCACCTGCCGCAGCACCGGTTCGAGGGTCTGCGCCACATAAGCGAGATCGACATCATCATCCTGCAGACCGGCCGGAGCCATCTGGCTGAAATACTGCACGAGAAGGAAATCGACCTTGTCGCGAATCGTGTCATTCTTGGACGCCCTGGCGAGAAAATGCTCCAGCAGATTCAGCAGGGCTTCCGGATTCACCAGAGCGTTCGTCTGCAGAAACTGCCGCAACTGATGCACTTGCACCCGCTCGTCCATCTGGTCGAGCCACTGATTGGCCTGCTCGACAGCTTCTTTTCCCGGAGTATCGACGCCAGCTTCGAGATCGGCGCAGACCTGCACGTCGATGGCGAACTCACGCGCCAGTTCGAAATAGATCGGGTAGAGGCGGCAAGCCGACTTCCATTGCGCGGCAAGGTCTTGTACAGGAGTGGCAGGGTTCATGGTTTCACGATCCAGTTGGGAACATCTCTGCGAAATCGAGCCGCCACGACGGTCTTGCCCGGGTGGTACTGCACCGCAACCACCGAGGCTTCCTCATCGAGCGATCCATCCGAATTACGTACACGAAGAACATCTCCAAATTCGAACGGAGTGCAGCAGGCGAACAGAACTTCGCGGGAGGTGCCAAATTCAATGACGGTGCTTTCGGTGAAGTCGGAACTCTTTTCACCTGACGCTTCATCGACGCGAGCCAAGCGGACGGGCAGCCGCACCGGAGCGGCCTCCGGAAAGAAGCGGGCCAGCCCCGCCACCGAGATGGCGTTATGCGATGCGCGTCCGGCTGCTGCGGCTTGGTGAGCCAATGGTGAAATTCCTCTTAAAACTCTTGTTCCGCTCGCGCGAAAATGCGGTCGGGCTCCCCCTCTTCCCGGTTAGGAAGAGCTTTGGGGAGCCGGGTTCCGCGGTTTCGCCTCAACAGTGGAGCAACGCTGCATCCACTTCTGGGAACGGAAGGACTAGCACTGAGGTGAGAGAGTTTTCAGCGGTTTAGCCGGGATTCTGGTGGTAACGAGTGAAGCTTGGGTGATCCGGGCAGTCCGTTCGTCTCAGCTTGAGACATCAATCTCAGCCAAGCCGCGACCCAGGTGGGTGGCCACCAGCGCAACACGACGGCCAAGGGGAACCGGGCTTGAATGGGACACGGTTCACTGCAATGTTTGACTCGAAGATTCCGATGAGCTCGTGGTGATGTTGTAGCGTTTCAGTTTGCGATATAACGTGGCGCGGCTGATGCCGAGCATGCGTCCAGCGAGCGTTTTGTCGCCTTTCACCTGCTCGAATACGCGCTGGATGGTGGCCCGTTCGATATCTTCCAGGTCGGTGGTCGGGGGCGCGAGTGGGCGAGCTTCGGTTAACTCGGGCTCGGCAGCAATTTCAGATTCAAGTACCGGCGAAAAATCTGCGGCTGATGCGGAGAGTTCTGTACCTGCTGCAATCGACGGGGGAAGGTCGCCCGAATCGATAGTTCTTCCGTTGCCCAGCGCGACGGCGCGTTCGATGCAATTTTCCAGTTCGCGGACGTTGCCCGGCCATTCATATTGCATCAGGGACTTCATGGCTGCGCTGGAGACCTGCATGCCCGAGCCGGGCGCATAACGCTCGAGAAACCAGTGCACCAGCATGGGGATATCGCTGCGGCGTTCGCGCAAAGAAGGAACGTGCAGGGCCACCACATTCAAGCGAAAGAATAGATCTTTGCGGAAGGAACCGGCTTTATAGGCGGCTTCCAGATCGCGGTTGGTGGCGGCGATCACGCGCACATCGACTTTGACGCGCTGATTGCTTCCGACTGGGCGAACCTCTTTTTCTTGCAGCACGCGCAGCAGTTTGGCCTGCAATTCCAGAGGCAACTCGCCCACCTCGTCCAGAAAGACCGTGCCACCATCGGCGGATTGAAACAGTCCCTGCTTGGATTTCAGGGCCCCGGTAAACGCGCCTTTCTCGTAGCCGAAGAGCTCGCTTTCGATCAGCGTGGGGACGAGCGATCCACAATCGACGGCGACAAACGGCCGGTTCGAGAAGGCCCCGCGAAAATGCATGGCGCGTGCGACTAATTCCTTGCCCGTACCGCTTTCGCCGTAGATCAGCACCGGAGTGCGCGTGTCTTTCAAGCGCGAGACCATGCGCAGCACTTCCTGGATCTTGGCCGACGATCCCACGATGCCGTGCGCCGCAGTTTCCGAATCCATGCGCTGGCGCAGGAATTCGTTTTCTTCCACCAGGCGGACCTTTTCCGCCATGCGCCGCAGAAACAACCTGAGCTCTTCGAGCGGCGAAAACGGTTTGGTGATGTAGTCGTAGGCGCCGAGCTTCATCGCCTGCACAGCGGTTTCGATCGATCCGTGGCCGGTCATGACGGCAACTTCGGTGCGGGGCAAAAGCTTTTTTGCTTTTTCCAGAAATTCGAGGCCGGACATGCGCGGCATAATCATGTCGGTGAGGATCATGTGCGCCGGCTGCTCCTCCAGCAGAGCCAGCGCCGATTCGCCGCTTTCCGCCTCGAGACAAATGAAGCCCAAGGCTTCTCCGATGGTCGAACACAGTTTGCGGATACTCTGCTCATCGTCAACGATCAGCAGACGGATGGAAGCATTCTCTTTCGCCGACTGACTCACTGCGCCTTCCCCATGGTGCTGGCGATCACATCAATCAACTGCTGCACACGAAACGGTTTTTCCACACACGGCGCCCCGGTTTGCCGCAAAGTGGCGACGGTTTCTTCGTTGGCGATGTCACCCGTGATGAACACGACGCGCGAGGCCAGGTCCGGCCGATTTTGGGCGATCCAGGCGTGGACTTGCCCGCCATCGACGCCGCCGGGCGTGCGCATGTCCGACACGACGCCCAGAAACGAACCGGTCTCGAGCAGACGCAAGGCATCCACTCCGGAATCGCAGCAAACTACGGGATATCCGCTACGCTCGAGCGCTGCTTGCACGTAGGACATGACGGCAGGCTCATCTTCGATGAGCAACACCGGCAGCATGGATGGTTTCGTCGCGGGCAGACTCATGTCTGTTTCACTCCTGCGGCCACACGGAACGATGCCGTGTGCGAAATTGCGGGCAGGCGGACAATAAACGTCGCGCCGGGTTCACCCAGATTGTTCTGGCAGAGAATCTCTCCCCCGTGCTCTTTCACGATTCCATAACAGATGCTGAGGCCAAGTCCGGTGCCTTTACCGACCTCTTTCGTAGTAAAGAACGGGTCGAAAATTTTGTCGGGATAACTGATGCCGTTGCCATTGTCGCGAAATGAGACTTCCACGGCGTCGCCGGCTTTCGTGGACATGATTTCGATACGAGCGTGGCGGCCGACTTCGTGAACCGCGTCGTAGGCATTATTGAGAATATTGAGAAAGACCTGCTGCAGCTGATGGGCGTCGCCCATCACTTCCGGCAGATTCTCATCCAGATGCTCAACCACGTCGACCCCGTGACTGGTGAAGTCATACGAACGCAGTTGCACGGTGCGCCGCAGAATGGAGTTGAGCTGCACTTCGGCGCGCTGCGGCGGCATCTGGCGGGCAAAGCTGAGCAGGTTCTGGACGATCTGCTTGGTCCGCTGCGCCTCCTGCAGAATCACTCGCAAATCCTTGCGCGCGGACTCGGGGACCTCGGCATTCTCCATAAGCAGGTCGGCGAATCCGAGAATGGCGGTCAAGGGATTATTCACCTCGTGGGCCACGCCCGAGACCAGTTGGCCGACCGCGGCCATTTTCTCGGCATGCACCAGCTTGTCGCGCAGCACGGCCGAGTCGGTAATGTCGGTGAGCACGGCTACGATGCACGAGACCACACCATGCTCGTCGCGCATCGGACTTAAATTTGCCGAGAACTTGCCCGTCAGACCCCCGCCGCATACGATCTGCACCTCGAGATTGTCGACCTGCTGTCCCTTCAAGGTGCTCCGCAGGGCCTCCTGGAAAGCCAGCGTATAGGCCGGCGCCACCAATCCCAGCAGAGGACGCCCCAGCAACTCGAACTCCTGCAATCCGGCTTCCTGCCAGCGGCGATTGGCGTAGCTGACCAGCCCGGCGGTATCGGCGACGACGATCAGGCTCTGGGTGTTATCGAGGATCTTCGCGGAGAAGTCCCGCTCCCGATGTAATTCCGACTGGTAGGTACGCAGGCCGGTAACATCGAGCATCAAGCCGCGTATTTGGACAATCTGGCTGGCGTCGTCATAGAGAGCAAAAGAGTTGATGAGAACGTGAATCGGCGAACCGTCTTTCCGGCGGAGCGTCGCCTCGAAATTGTGCATACTGCCCTTTTCCTGGATGGCCTCAACGTAGCACTGGCGCTCCTGCGGAGAAAAATAAAGCTGCGTGGGAATATCGATCTGCAGCAACTCTTCCCGGCTCTCATAGCCGAGCATGCGCACCATAGCATCGTTCACTTCGATGAAACGGCCGCCTGGTGTGCTGAAGAACAGTCCCTCCTGAATGTTGTCGAACAGTTCGCGATAGCGGCGTTCAGCTTCTCGCCGATCGGTGATGTCTTTCAAGATGTGAATGGTCTGCAGTCCTTCGTCGGAGTCCGCGTGCACGCGCGAGGTGGAAATCAGGAAAGCCCGGTCAAAGACGGAATGCACGAATTCGTCGCGCTCTTCCGCCATCGGCCGGCAAAAAGGACAGGAGTAATGCGCCATGTCGCTGCCCGAGAGCAACGCGCGGATATTCAGGCCAATCAGCTCCGCGGGAGGGGCTCCGATCATAGCGGCGAGCGAGCGATTCACGCGCAGGACTTTTCCATCCTGATCGTGCACTACGACCAGGTCCGGAATCGCGTCAAAGATCTCCATCCAGTGCCGGTTGGCCTGCTCCACGCGCTGCCGGTGCTGCTCAGAAGAGTGCAAATTCCGCGCCACCTCCAGAGCCACGGCCGCCTGATTGGACAGCGCGCGCGACCGGCGAACGTCTTCCTGCAAAATGCCGGTTCCGTCCAGCTTGTCCAGAACGCCGAACATACCCAGGAGCTGTCCGTCGGCGCCCAGCAAGGGCACGGCTAGAAACTGGTGAACGTTGTATTGCGCCACGACCTCCAGGTTCGTGCCCGGGGTGCGGCTGGCTTCGTCGGTCCGGAAAACCTCCTTCGCCCGGAGCGCGCGGGTCGCAATGCCCTCGGGAAATACGGTTTCGACGGGAGTCGGCCTGCCGCTTTCCGCGCCGTAGCGAATCAAAAACCGGTCGTCTTCCAGCAGCGCGATGAACGACCTGCCAAAACCCAGGAAATCGGCGGCGTGAATCACAAAGGCCTGCAGAAACTGGTTCAGATCGCCGCTGGAACTGAGCTGTGAGGAAATCTCCAATAGCTGGTGCAGTTCGTGCGCCTGAGCGTGAGCGGTCGAATAGAGCTCGGCATGCGCGATGGCCACCGCGCCGAAACTGGCGATCGCCGACACCAGCGACTTTTCTTCCGCGGTGAAGATTCCCTCGCGCCGCGGATAAACCAGGATCGCGCCCTGGGTGCGTGAAGTTCGAAGAGGAGCGGCAATCAAAGTTCCCGGAGAGACCAGGTTGCCGAGCGAATGCGCATCGGCAATCGAAAGCGTGATGACTTCGCCGGCCGCGACTGCGCGCTGGGCCAGTTCGGAGGCGAAGCGCAAGGTCTGGCGGTCATGGCGGGCGCGGACTGAGTTGGCCAACTGCGGTGTTTCCGCAGAGACGGCGCGCAATTCGAAAGGACCATCCCGCTTGAGCAGAACGCAGACCAGGTGCGTGCGCAGCAGCAAACGCAAGCGGTCCGCCAGAGCCTCCACGACCGAAGCAACATCGGGCGTGCCGTGGAGAACCTGCGCCACGTCAGCGAGAATTTCCGCGCGGCGGTGATCTTCGCCCGCTTTCTGCGCCGGTGGCGCAGCCTCAAGCAGCTTTCCCAAATCAGCGGCGAGAAGTTTCGCCTTCGCGGCGAAATCCTCCTGGAAAAGTGCATTCTCGGAGTCGTGCAGAAACGTCAGCACCGCCGTGACTTCGCCCGACACGATTACGGGAGCAACGAGCACGCCGCGCGAACCGAATTCGGCTTCCGCCGAACCGGCAGGAACTTGATTGCTGAAAACGATGCGCTGTTCGCGCACGGCTTCCGCGAAGAGGCCGCTCTCGGCCACGCCCACGCGCATGCGGAGAAAGCGCTCGGCTCTTGTCCCATCTCCATGTTCCCACCGCGCTTCGCTTGCCCCGTAGAGACGCCAGAAATGAACGCCTTCCAAGTGGAAAAGTGCCCTGCTTCCGCGGCAGAAGGATGGAATCAAAAAGCTCGGATCCGGGCGTTGGCCGGCCTGGCTGGCCAGATCAAGCAGCCATTTCTGGAAATCATTCGCTGAGACAGGAGCGAGAGTCGGTTCCGACGGGATCCGACCGGGGTATTGAAGACTGCTACCGACGCTGGGAGGAAGCAGTTCGTGATTCACAAGTAATTGAATCTATTGGGAAATTACCTGTCATCTCAATTTGAGTCAAGAAAAATGGCGAATGGGGGTGCCTGCGTAAGAAATCCCGAGATTGGGTGAGACGAAGTCTCACACTGAGATGAAGAGTCCCCGCAAAATGAACGAAATTGGCCGACGCGCTTCCGCCGGCCGCCGCAAAGAAAACAGAGAGGTGCGAACTGCAGCATTTGCAATCACATAGAGGTCATTACTTCGGTTTTCTCTGAAGTGTACGCGTGGCCCACTCGTTGCACGGCTAGCTCGCTGATGTAGTCCAACTGAGGAGGAATTGTGTCTCGACGAGCTTGGGTGGGAGTGCAGGCCGCCCTGATAGTAGCGGGGAGCCTTCAGCCGGTTTATCTCAGGGCGCAGGCCGGGCCGACCAACGCGGGATCGCCCACGGCGCAAAGCAGCGACCTTTATCGTCGCGCCAAAGTCAAGGTGCCGCCCGTTTATCCAGACCTGGCGCGGAAGATGTCGCTGGCTGGCACGGTAAAGATCGAGGTCACGGTAGCGCCCAATGGAGTGGTGAAAGACGCTCGCGTGGTGGGCGGACATCCGGTGCTGGCCGGGGCGGCGCTCGATGCGGCCCGGCGCTGGCGCTTCGAACCGGCGCCGTCGGAAAACTCCGGGGTCATCGAATTCAAATTTGAAGCGCCGCACGAATAGCACGCCGCTTGAACCGCAGGAGACAGCGCATGACGATAGGCAAGAAGCTGTACATGAATTTTGGAGTCATCCTCACGATGGTGCTGGTGTTGTTCCTCGTGAACTGGTCGGCGGTGCAGCGCGAGCACGCCGCCAAAGCCGCGGCCGCGGCTTCGCTCGAGCTGGTGGATGCCACCAATGCGGTTCGCTTCCAGATGATGCAGAACCGTCTCTATCTGAGCAACTACCTGCTCAGCGGCGATACCCGCGAGATCGACCGGATGAACGACGGCCTGCGCGTGCTCAATGACAAGCTGGAGTCGGCCAAGACCCTGGCCAGTTCCGAGCAGGTCAAGACCGCGCTCACCAAAGTCGAACAGCTGGAGCAATCCTGGTCCCGGGAGTTTGCCCAGCCGCTGATTGACAAGCGCAAGGACGTAGATGCGGGCAATGCCACCGTCGCCGAATTACAGATCTATTACCTGCAGAAGGACGCGCCGGCGTGGGTGAAGAATTCGACCGACTCTTTGGATGTAGCAGAAGGCGAAAACCACAAAGTGGTCGATGAGCGGCGCAAGTCCGACGACAGCGCGGCCACCTGGACTGTAGTGGTTTCGTTGATCAGCACCCTGATCGCGCTGTGCGTGGGCGGGATCGTAGCTTACCGCACCAACCAAGCCATCACCAAGCCGCTGGAAGATCTGATGGGCGTAGCCCGCGCCATCGGCAATACCGGCGATCTCGAACATAACATCAACAACGCGAGCGAGGACGAGATCGGAGAGTTGTCGCGCAGCTTCTCGAAGATGGTTACGTATCTCAAAGAGATGGCTGGCGTCTCGGAAGCGATCGCCGCCGGGGATTTGCGAGTGGACGTCAAGCCACGTTCCACCCACGACACCCTAGGGAACGCCTTTTCCCGCATGGTCGAGGGGCTGGCCGGGCTGGTGCGCAGCGTTCGCGACGCATCTGCGCAGGTAGCCAGCGCCTCCAGCCAGGTGGCTGGAGCTAGCGAAGATTCCGCCAAAATCGGCCTGCAGGCCTCGTCCGCCATTGACGAAGTCACCAGCACCATGCACGAGATGAGTGTCAACGTCCAGAACATGGTGAAGTCGACGCAGGTACAGGCATCGAGTGTCAGCGAGACTTCCGCCTCCATCGACCAGATGGTCGCCTCGATCCAGCGCGTGGCCGACACCGCGAAGGTGTTGCTCGATATCTCCAACCGCTCGCGCGAAGAAGTGCATTCCGGCATCACAACCATGGAGAAGGCCACCGACGGCCTGACCCGCATCAACACAACTATTAACTCCTCGGGCGAGATCATCGGCGCTCTGGGACAGCGGGCCGACGATATCGGCAAAATCATCGAAGTCATCGACGATCTGGCGGAGCAAACCAACCTGCTCGCTCTCAACGCCGCCATCGAAGCGGCGCGTGCCGGCGAGCATGGCCTGGGATTTGCCGTGGTAGCCGATGAAGTCCGCAAGCTGGCGGAGAAATCGGCGCAGTCGACCAAGGAAATTTCCGAACTCATTCAAAGCATTCAAAAGGAAGCGCGCAAAGCGGTCGAGAATATGGACCGCTCGACCTCGATCGTCAACGAAGGCCTGGAACTGGGGACGGAGTTGAACTCGGCGCTCAAGAAAATCTCGAATGTGGTCACGGAAGTCTACAAATTTGCCCAGGAAATCGGCGCCGCCACCAACGAACAGTCGCATGGATCGTCGCAGATCGCGCGTGCCACCACGCGGCTGAACGAGATCACGCACGAGATCAACTCGGCGGTGGAAGAACAGGCCTCCGGAGCGCAGGCCGTGGTCAAGGCCATGGAGCGTATGCGCGAACTGGTGCAGCAATCCACGTCCGGTTCGACCGAGCTGGCCGCGTCTTCCGAGCAGATGTCGAAGATGTCGCGCGGGCTGCTGGAATCGCTCGACCGCTTTGCGCTGGATGAAGCCAGTTCGCGGACTGCGGCGCCGGAAAACTCCGGCCGCGCGGCGCGGCGGGCGGCGGCAGGAACACAGTTCTAAAGACAAACCGGAGAGCATGCTCGTAGCAGGGTCAAGCGGTGCTGGGAAGCGGGGTCCAGAAAGATGAGTCGTGAACTCCATATCGTCGGTTTTCAGGTGGGACGCGAGACTTATGGCGTGCCCATTACTTCCCTGCACGAAATCGTGCGCGTGCCGGAAATCACGGCCGTGCCCGATGCGCCCGATTATCTCGAAGGCGTGATCAACCTGCGCGGCAAGATCGTTTCGGTCATGGACCTGCGCAAGCGTTTCGGAGAGAAACAGGCTGCCCTGAAAAAGCAGAACCGCATTCTGGTGGTCGAGCACGGAGGGCGGCTGGCGGGGTTAATCGTCGATTCGGCGTCCGAGGTTTTGAAGATTCCGGCGGACGCCGTCGAGCCTCCACCCGCGGCGTTTCAGGAAGGCGGTCTGAACTGCGTAACCGGATTGGGCAAGGTCGCCGGGCGTCTGGTTGTGCTGCTCGATATGAGCAAGCTGCTGGCTCCGACAACGTTGCAGGCCGGTGGCGAAGCGGCGGAAAAGAAGAACGGAAAACCGGAAGCACGAGCGGCAGCAAGGTAGATGCAAGGTTTCAACGTTTCACGTTTCAAAGTTTCGAACTGCAAGCTTCACCGGTTTTACGTTTCAGGGTTTCAGGGTTCCCGATCCTGGGGTCCTTCGGTTTAGAAACCTTGAAACTTGAAAGTTTGAAACCGGAACTCAGAAGTCCTGGGTGAAAGCGCGAGTGGAAAACGCATGAGCACATCCGGAGCGGCACCTGCTCCTATATTGACGGAAGCCGAACTGAAGTTGTTGCAGGCGCTGATCTATCAGGAGTGCGGCATGCACTTCGACGAGCGCCGCACGCACTTCCTCCAGGACCGCCTGCTGCGCCGGTTGAAGGAATGCCGCGCCGATTCCTTCTATGCCTACTATCGCCTGCTCATCAGCCATCAGGGCAAGGACGAACTGGCACGTCTGCTCGAAAACCTCACGGTCAACGAAACCAGCTTCTTTCGCCACAAGGCGCAGCTTGATCTATTTCAGAAGGGCGTGCTCGAAGAGTTGTTCAAGCAGAAGAGCCAGCGCCGCGAGTATTCGGTCCGCATATGGAGCGCGGGATGTTCCACCGGCCAGGAACCGTACACGCTGGCCATGCTGGTGACGGATGCGCTGGCTTACTACTACCTGCGCAATCCCCTGCCGATGGAGCTGCCGTTGCCCAAGCCGCTGGTGCCGCCGCCGTGGCGGGTGGAAATTCTGGCCAGCGACATCAGCTACTCGGTTCTGCGCGCCGGGCAAGACGCCGCCTACACCGAACATCAGATGTCGATGGTGGACTACAGCTATCGCCTGCGCTATTTCGACAAGGTCGGCGATCGCTATGCCATCAAGAAATCGCTGAAAGAGATGGTTCACTTCGACTTCCACAACTTGAAGACCGAGTACCTGCCGCAGCGCAATGATGTGATCTTCTGCCGCAACGTGATGATGTACTTCGATGAAGCAGAACAGAAGCGGCTGATCGAAAAGTTTTATCGCTGTTTGAACGCCAACGGATACCTCTTCGTTGGCCACGCCGAAAGCCTGCTGGGCCTGACCAAGAAATTCCAGATGGTGCATAAAGACAGCGGCACGGCCTACCAGCGCGTAGAGGTCAGAGAGTAGGGCATGAATCATTCCTCCGATGAGCGCGGCCTGGAACTGCGAGAGCTCTTCTATGAGACTTCGCAGGAATTGCTGCAGGCGCTGAATGATGAAGCGCTGAAGCTCGAAAAACATCCCGGTGATGAAGAGATCGTACGCAGTATCCGGCGCACCGTGCACACGCTCAAGGGCGATGCCGCGGCGTGCGGCTTGCGCGAACTGAGCGAACTCGCGCACCAGTTCGAAGACGCGCTTTCGCTCGAGGGTGCAACGGCGCACTCTGCAGTGCCCGAGATTGCGTTCGCGTCCGCCGATGTTTTCGTGGAAATGATCGCCGCGTATCGCCGCGGCACAAAACTTCCTTCGACCAAGACACTCAGCAAACGCATTTCGGATCTGACTGCGGCTCCGGCAACGAAAAAACCTCGCCGCGGCAGGAAAGCCGTTGCGTCGGCAAAAGCCTCCAAGAACTCCGCGGCCAAGCCAACGGCCAAAACGATCTCCGGGGTCAAAAGCTCGGCCCAAAAATCGCCCGCTAAAACCCTGACCGACTGGACCGAGTATGAACAGCTGGCCATGACCAACGCTCAGGCACAAGGTCAGGACGTTTTGCACGTGATCGTCAAGATGGATCCGCATTGCGCCATGCCGATCGCGGGGCGCCAGTTGGTACACAACGCGATCAGCACGATGGGTCCCGTGATTGCCGTGCGACCGGACATCAAGTCGCCGGCCGCTACCAAGCATGTCGATTTCGTGCTGGCCACCATGCAGACGGCTGAACAGATCGCGGCCAAATGCAAGATTCCGACCATCGTCGACGAAGTGACCGTGGATTTGCTGCTGGCGCCCGATCCGACTGCAACCAGAATCCCGACTGGCGCAACGGAAACGACCGCCCCGCTCGAGGCTGCGTCGCCACCAGAGCCATCGCCCAGGCCCGAAGCAGCTCCCAGCCCGGCGCGACCTGAGCCGAGCTCCGCCACTTCGGCCGTTCAGGAAAACATTCTCCGCGTGGAAGCTGGACGCATCGACAACGTGCTCAACCTGGTGGGAGAACTGATCATCGGCAAATCGATGCTGCAACAGGCGCTCAACGAATTTGCCAAGCGCTATCCCAAGGAACTTCTGCGCGGCAAGTTCGCCGACGCGATGGCGTTCCAGTCGCGCGTGCTGAACGATCTGCAACGCTCAGTCATGAAGATCCGCATGGTGCCCGTCGAGCAGCTGTTCCGGCGCTTTCCGCGCATGGTGCGCGACGTTGCCCGGCAATGCGGACGCCAAGTCGAACTGTCCGTCAGCGGAGAAGATACCGACCTCGATAAGGGCATCCTCGATGCCATCGCCGAGCCACTCACCCATCTGGTGCGCAATGCGGTCAGCCATGGAATCGAATCACCGGAAGAGCGGCAGAGACTGGGGAAACCGTCGCAGGGCATGGTCCGCCTCAACGCTCATCATCAGGGGAACCACGTCATCATTGAAATCAGCGATGACGGTCGCGGCATCGATGCCCAGAAAATCCGCACCAAGGCACTCGAACTCGGGCTGACCACGCCGGAAGAAGCTGCACGTCTCAGCGATACCGAGGCGCTCGACTTCATCTTCCGACCCGGCTTCAGCACGGCGGAACAAGTGACGGAAATTTCCGGCCGCGGCGTTGGCATGGACGTGGTGCAAAGCGTGCTGCACCGGTTGAAGGCTTCGATTCACGTTGAGACTCGCCCCGGCCAGGGCACGACTTTCCGCCTCAAGCTGCCGTTAACGCTAGCCATCATCCGGGCTCTGCTGTTCTGGGTCGAGCAGCGGCTCTATGCGATTCCGCTGAACGCGGTCATGGAGATCGCGCGTACCTTCGAGTCGGAAGTGCATCAGGTCGACAACTACGAAGTTCTGCAACTCCGCAATCAGGTGCTGCCCCTGTTGCGCCTGGGCCGGCCAGCCCCCGAACAGGAACGCAACACAAAACTCTTTGTACTGGTCATCGCAGTCGGCGAGCGGAAATACGGACTCATCGTCGATGCGCTCGAAGGCGAGGAAGAGCTGGTCATCAAGGCGTTGGACGATCAGACCTTCTCGACCGACCTGGTCTCGGGCGCCTCGATTCTTGGAGATGGCCGCGTGGTGCTGATCCTCAATTTGCCGGCAGTGGTCGAGCACGTCTCGCAGTCGCGCCCCGAGGCAGCCGGACACGCCGCTTCCGGTCTGCTGCTCACGCACATGGACCGGGCCCGGCTAGCCATCAACGCAGGTGTGGGAGGTCAGGCATGACCGCCCCGAAAAAAGTTCGCGTGCTCGTGGTCGACGACTCGGCGCTCATGCGAAAGCTCATCCCGCAGATGCTCGCCGCTGATACTTCCATTGAAGTCGTCGGCACCGCCATGGATGGTTCCTTCTGCCTGAAGAAGATCGAGGAACTCAAGCCGAACGTGGTCACACTCGATCTGGAAATGCCCGGCATGAACGGGATCGACGCTTTAAAAGAGATCATGCGGCGGGAGCCCGTCCCAGTCATCGTTTTCAGTTCGCACAGTACGGAAGCCGCTTCCGTCACCATGAAAGCTCTCGGCCTAGGCGCGTTCGATTTCGTGACCAAGCCCCGCGACGCTTCCGCGCACATGTCCGAGATCTCCAAGGAACTGATCGCCAAGATCAAAGCCGCGGCCGAATGCAAACTCAAGCCGCGCATCCTGCCCGGACTTCCCCCCAAGCCGCAGAAAGCAGCCACGCCTAAGGGAGCTCCAACCAAGGTGATCGCGATCGGCGTCTCCACTGGAGGACCGCAGGCGCTCGAATATCTGCTGACTGGTCTGCCGCCGGATTTTCCCGGGGCGATCGTGGTGGTGCAGCATATGCCGGAAGGCTTTACCGAGATGTTTGCCCGCCGCCTCGACGAAATCAGCCCGCTGCGCGTGAAAGAGGCGCAATCGGGCGACATGCTGCAAGCCGGGCGCGTCCTGATCTGCCCGGGGAGTCGCCACATGAAGGTGAAGCGGCTGCCCATGGGAGACGTTGTGGTGCTTGCCGATGAGCCGCGCGTGAATGGGCATCGTCCCAGCGTTGACGTGCTGCTGCAAAGCGTGGCCGAAGAATTTCACGTGCAGGCGGTAGGCGTACTGATGACCGGCATGGGTGACGATGGCGCCGAAGGACTGGGCCAGATCAAGAAGCACGGCGGCATGACCATCGCGCAGAGCGAGGATTCGTGCGTAGTTTTCGGCATGCCCAAGGCGGCGATTGAACGCGGCTATGCCACCCGCGTGGTGGGTTTGGACGTGATGGGAGCGACTTTGCAGGCGCTGTGCGGCCGCGCGGGCTCAGCCCCCGGCGGCAGGGCGGTGCGTGCGGGAAGCTAGCGTTTGCAATAACTTGGCTTTCGAACGGTGTGCTGCGGAGGGCCTGTGACCAGCGTGATCTGGCCGGGGCGCCGCCGACATGATATGCAAGTTAAAGGGGAGGTCTGTATGGAGCAGTTCGCACCAGTAAAACGCAAGAAGGACGGGCAGGCGGTCCGCTACCTCATCGTGGACGACTCCGTTTTCGCCCGCAAGAACCTGGCCCGCATGATCGAAACGTTCGGCGGACAGGTGGCGGCCGAGGCCGGCGACGGCCTGACTGCCATCAGCGAGTTCGACCGCACGCATCCTGACATCGTGCTCATGGATATCACCATGCCGCAGATGGAAGGCATCGAAGCGGCCGAACGCATCGTGCAGCAGCATCCGGAAGCACGCATCGTCATGGTTTCCTCGGTGGGATACCAGGAAAACATCGTGGCTGCTCTGCAGCGCGGCGCGCGCCACTTCGTGCAGAAGCCGGTGAAACCGGAAGTGCTCTACGAAGTCATCAAGTACGTTCTGGGTGAAGACGGAGTTGTGGCCGGCACAGCCGCCGGCGCGGGAGCGGGAGTCTAATTCGATGAAGATGGAATTGATCCAGCCTTTCATCAACGCGGCCGATGCCGTGCTGTCGCAAGGATTGCAAAGCTCGACCAAGGTGGGCAATCTCACCATGGAAGAACAGGCCTATCGCCGCAAAGGCGTAGCCGGCATGATCGCGCTGACGGGCGACATCGAGGGCCGGATCGTCCTCGATCTCGAACCGCAGGTCGCGGTCAAGGTGGCGAGCCACTACGCGGGCACCGAACTGCCCGAGTCGGATGCGCTGATCAAGGAAACCATCTTCGAGTTAGCCAACCAGGTCGTGGGCAACGCCATCTCCGCGCTCAACGATCAGGGCTTCCACTTCCGTGTGCATCCCCCCGTCTTGCTCACCGCTCAGGAGGGCGACAAATCCAGTGAAGACACCGAAGCGCTGATGATCTGCTTCGAGACCTCCCTTGGCAGTGTCTTCATGAGCGTCGCTCTACGCTACAACAAACGGAGAATGGCCGATCACGCGGCCGTCGGCGCGTAGGACCCTCTCAAACCTCACTTACGTTGTATGGGAACTTGATCGATCCCCCAACCAGTTCTGAAACACTTTGCCATCGTCAGCATCCAAGCAATCACAAAGATCAAATCTGGAGATTGCTTATCATGGCTTCATTGCAAGGCAAGACTGCGTTAGTTACGGGAGCATCCCGAGGCATTGGGCGCGCGACTGCGCTGGTTCTGGCTCAGACCGGAGCACATGTACTGATTCATTACGGCCGCTCAGCGGATGAGGCCAAGGCTGTGGTATCTGACATCACATGCAAGGGCGGACGCGCAACTGCAATCGGCGTCGACTTGAGCACTTCCGACGGCCCCACGCTGCTCGCCAAGCAAGTTCAGGCAATCGTTGGCGACCGCCTCGATGTCGTCGTATTGAATGCCGGAGTCTCGAAGGCGGCGCGATTGCGCGATTATGCCGTCGGCGATTTCGACACTCTTTTCGCCACTAACCTGCGCGCTGCGTTCTTTCTTGTCCAGCAGCTGCTGCCCATCCTCGGTGATGGATCGAACATCATCGCGCTCTCCTCTCTCGGGGCCCGCTTCGTCGTGGGCAATCCTGGCCTAGAGAATCCTTCCGTTCTGGCCTACGCATCCACCAAGAGTGCGATCGAAACCCTCGTGAAAAACTGGGCGGCGATTCTCGGACCGCGTGGCATCCGCGTGAATGCGGTCGCGCCCGGTGTGATCGATACCGACATGTCGAACTTCGCCAAGACCGAAGCCGGAAGGGAGACCGTGTTGGGCATGCAAGCACTGAAACGCATCGGCAAGCCGGACGACGTCGCCGGCGTGGTCGCATTCCTGGCATCGGACGCGGCGCGCTGGATCACGGGAGCGATCATTCCCGTCGACGGTGGATCGAAACTCTGAGATTGACTCTAGAGAGACCGACGGTGGCT
>DATKPV010000041.1:0-28542 GCA_035523915.1 Candidatus Aquilonibacter sp.
TCTCGATCACGACAATGCGATAGTGCGGTTGCTTGCGCGCACCACGGCGCGCCAGACGAATCATCAACACTTGGGCTATATCCTTTGTTTCCGGAAGAGTCCGGCAAGATCAAGGCAAACTGTTATTATGCCGGAGCTTAGACAGAATGGCAACAGGCGGTAACCGGTTGAAATGTCTTAAATGTGAGTCGGTAAGCCGGACTTGCCGGGTAGTCCGCATCTTACCGGCAGCGTAAGACTCAAATACGTGGAGGTTAAAACTTGCAGGATGTGTATATTCTGTCCGCCGTGCGCACGCCGATCGGAAAGTTCGGCGGGTCGTTAGCTTCCCAGACTGCCGTCGACATGGCAGCAATTGCGGCGAAAGCGGCGATGGAGCGCGCGGGAGTATGTCCGGAACAAATCGAAGAGACGATCTTCGGCAACGCGCGGCAGGCGGGCGGCGGACCGAATCCCGCGCGGCAGATTTCCATTCGCAGCGGCGTGCCCGAGCAAGTGCCGGCTTTCACGGTCAACAAGGCCTGCGCCTCGGGAATGAAGTCGATTGCTCTGGCCTACCAGGCCATCCTGCTGGGGGAATCGAACTGCATTCTCGCCGGCGGCACTGAATCGATGTCGCGGCTGCCTTACTATCTTGACGGCGCTCGCTGGGGCTATCGCTTGGGCAACCAGGAGTTGGTCGATGGCATGTATCGCGACGGTTTTTTCTGTCCCATGGCGAAGATGGTGATGGGAGAGACCGCCGAGGTGCTGGCAGAACAATACAAGCTTTCACGCGAGGAACAGGATGAATTCGCGCTCCTTTCGCAAACTCGCGCGGCGCGGGCGATTGTAGCGGGAAGGTTTGACGCGGAGATCGTTCCGGTGACCATCGAAGGCAAGAAAGGTTCGACAGTTTTCAGCCGCGACGAGCATCCGTTTCCCGACGCTAGTCTGGAGAAGTTGCAGAAGCTTCCGCCCGTGCTCTCAAAAAACGGAACCATCACTGCCGGTAATTCTTCCGGCATAACTGATGGTGCAGCCGCGCTGGTTATTGCCAATGCTCAATTTGTAAAACGAAACAATCTGCGGCCTTTGGTGCGGATTGCCGCAATAGCCGCGGCGGGAGTCGACCCTCGTACCATGGGCATTGGTCCTGTGCCCGCCGTGCGCAAGCTCGAAGAAAAACACCATCTCAGGCTGCACGACTTCGGCCTGATTGAGTTGAACGAGGCGTTCGCGGCCCAAGTGCTCGCCTGCGATCGGGAACTGCACTTCAATGGCGACAGACTCAATGTGAATGGTGGAGCGATCGCCCTTGGCCATCCCATTGGTGCAACCGGCGCGCGCATCACCGTGACTCTGCTGCACGAAATGCTCAAACGCAATACCAGGCGCGGGCTTGCTACCTTATGCGTCAGCGGGGGCATGGGCATGGCGCTGGCGCTGGAGAACGCGGCATAAGTGCGCCGGGGTCGTTTCGCGAGCTCGGCGCTTCTGCTATGCTTGCCCGGCTTTTTGTTTCAAACAAGAGGAGGGTTCCATGCGTCGACTGGCTCTGCGCATGTCGTGCTTTTTCGCTTTCCTGCTGCTCGTTGCCTCAGTATCAGCCCAAAGCGAATTCTCGGCCGAGATCGTGAACGACAATCAAAATGAGAGAGGCCCCACCAAGGTCTACTTCGGCAAAGACAAGATCCGGTTTGACTCACAGGACAACCGCAGCGAAGGCGGCGCGGTCATCCTGGACTTGCGCAATGAGAGCTATGTGGTTCTGATGCAGAAGCAGCACATGTACATGGAGATGCCGGCGCAAATGATGGAAAACCGCGGGATGTTCTCCTTTTTCAAGAGCGGCGACGTCGAAAACGCCTGCCCCGACTGGCTCAAGCTGGCGCGGAACAAAGGCGGCAGCTGCCACAAAATCGGCAGTGAAACCGTGAATGGCCGAAGCACCGTGAAGTACGAAGGCACGAATTCCGAGGGCGAAAGCAGTACGGTCTGGCTTGATTCCAAGGTGCGCTTTCCCGTGAAATGGGTGGGTAAGAATGGCAGCGGAGGACTGCGCAATATCCAGGAGGGTGCGCAACCTGCCAGCTTGTTCGAAGTGCCTACCGGCTATACCAAAATGGATATGGGCGGCATGATGCAACAGATGCAACCGCAACACTGAAGACGATAGGCGCCTTAGCCCAGCGCTTTCGGAGCCCGCGTTGACGGTGGCAAAAACCGGTCGCTATACTTTTGGGGAACCTATTGCCTCACGGAGATCCGATGTCCCTTTCCGCCGTAATCGTGGACGATGAGCAGCCTGCCCGCGACGAGCTTGCTTACCTGTTGAAGAACGCCGGGGATGTGGACGTTGTCGCACAGGGAAAAAACGGCCTCGAAGCCGTGAGCTTGATCAAAGAGCACAATCCCGATCTGGTTTTTCTTGACGTTCAGATGCCGGGACTGGACGGCTTTGGCGTGATCAAGAAGCTCCTGGACAAGAAGGTCGCCCTGCCCAAGATTGTCTTCGCCACTGCCTTCGACCAGTACGCGGTGAAGGCGTTCGAGGTCAATGCTGTCGATTACCTGCTGAAACCTTTCGACAAGAGACGAGTGGCCCAGTCGTTACAGAAGGCCCGTGCCCAACAAGACGCTGATGGAATGCCGGCGGAGAAAATCGACAGCCTGGTGCGCATGCTGCAGTCGCACAAACCTCATACTTCCAAGATTCTCCTCAAAGCCGTGGGACGCATGTTTCTCGTGGACCAGAAGGATATCTGCTACGCGTCCATCGAAGACGGTGTCATCAGTGTGGTTACGGCGGGACCGTCGGGTATGGAGGGTCAATCGAATTGCCGTACGCTGGAGGAACTGTTTGACAGCCTGGATCCGAATGTTTTCTGGCGGGCGCACCGGTCTTATCTGGTGAATATCAATCGTATTCGCGAAGTTGTGCCGTGGTTCAAGAGTTCCTACCAGTTGCGCATGGACGACAAGAAGCAGAGTGAGATTCCAGTCAGCCGAGCCCAAACCAAGCGTCTGCGGGAACTGTTCGGTCTCTGAGCTTCAAGCAATCATGAAAATGTTTTTTGCTCCCTGATAAAAAAGGGGAATTGGAGGGCAGTTACAACAGCTGCGCCCTCCAATTCCCCAGGGGGAAGATTCAGACCGCGAGTGCTTCCAGGCCTTGACGGTCGCGGATGACCAGCGTGGCGCCTTCCAGCCGGATCAGCCGCTTCCTTTTCAAGTCGCTCAACAGCCGCGTGACCGTTTCGCGGGAGGATCCGATCCGCTGAGCCATCTCCTCGTGGGTCATGGTGGAGCGAAGGCGGAGTTCCTCGGATTGCCTGATTTGCGTGCTCGGTTCATCTGCGGGAGCACAGGACAGCAATAGTTTGGCAAGCTTGCCGGCCGACGAACGGGCCAAAACCAGATTGCGGATATCGCGATAGGCCGCCTGAAAATCCCGGCTGAGCCATTGCGCGGCGTGCACTCCGACTTCGCTTTCGCACTGCAACAAGGTCATGAGATCAGTACGGCTAATGAAGTTCAACTGGCAGGGAGTGGCGGTTTCGGCTGTCATTTCGTAGTTCATCCCGGAAATGGTGGCGCTCAACCCCAACGCCTCGCCAGCCTCGGCCTGTTTCAAAATCAAGACCTTGCCCTCTTTCGAAGTGGTCGAAAGCTTTACCTTGCCGGAGCAAAGGACGTAAATACCTCGGGGAGTCTGCCCCTCGACAAACAGGATTGCGCCCGCCGGCATGATGCTGTGATGACTGGCCATGTCCACGGAACGCAGAACGGAAGGGGAGAACCCACAGAAGAAGTGGTTATGGATCAACTTGCAGCTTACGCAGCTTTCAATGATTTCTAGCCCGTACGGAGTTTTCATGCTTGCCTCTGTTGCAAGAATTTTTGTCTGCCCGCACTCAGTGCCCATTTCCGGATATCTGTGTTCCTCCTCCTCGAGGCGCTGGGAATGCTCCAGCAAGGAGCGGGCATGAGCTCGCGTGTCGTCCCGGCCGCTGTTAGCGGCAGAAATCAATTCCCACGCCGAACTGGGGTCGGCTCTGCGGCGCCATTCGACCAGGCAAGCCATCAGATACAGAGAATCGATCTCTTCGCCGCGAATGGAATCGCATGCCGCCGCCTGACATGTTCCAGCAAGCGGAGCCAACCCGTCGAGCGGAGTGGGGGTTAGCGAATCCTTGCCGAAATCGGAAGGATCGTGCCATCTGGGAATTAGTTGATTACTCGTCTTCCTCGCAGGAAAGCTGGGCTGTGGCGCCGGAATCAGGCGGACAAAATTCCGCCGATGTGGCTGGTAGTTCGTACACGCGGACATTTGCTGCCACTCCTCTAACCGGTTGCGGCCAGTCTCGGTAGTGAGGGATGCAGTTCTTTTGAGATGGTGAAAGTGCGCCCCAAGTCCCTCAAGCATGCCCCGGACAGCTCGTCCCCCTGCAATCGTTGTGCCAGAAGTGGAAGTGGGCAGAAATGGTACAAAACGGGCATGCCGCGCCAGGATCGGGAGAAAAAACATCGAGTTTGGAATCAGGTCAGTGCCGACTAATCGGCACTCTGCCGACATGACGGCACTTGCGGGCTCGCCGAAGCAGTACTTCCGGAAATCAAAGAGACTCTTTGCTGTGCGTTTGGCTGGAGTAGTCTTTGCGGCGGATGTTCAGCCGGTCCATTTTGGATTGCAACGTGCTGCGCTTCAGACCCAGTCGATGCGCGGCCCCGTTGGGACCGGAAATTACGCCTCCGGTCTCCCGCAAAACACGAAGAATGTGCTCCCGCTCAGCATCCTCCAGCGAGGTCGGAGTGGCGCCGGGGCGCCGGCCGGACGCCTGCAGTTCTCCCAGCGGAGCCAGCAGAGCAGCCCCTTCGCTGAGAATCAGCGAGCGTTCAATGAAATTTTCAAGTTCGCGCACATTGCCCGGCCAATCCCAATTGATCAGGGCATTCATGGTGTCAGTGGGGATGGTCTCGATGTTCCGGCTGTGCAGGCGGGCAAATTTGCGGACAAAGTGTCGCACCAGCAGCGGGATGTCCTCGCGTCGCTGGCGTAACGAGGGCATACGAATGGGAAAAACATTCAAGCGATAGAAAAGATCGCTACGAAACTCATTTTCAGCCACGCGTTGCGAAAGATCGCGGTTGGTGGCCGCGATCAACCGCAGATCGACTTTGATGGTTTTAGTGCCGCCTAATCGCTCGAATTCGTGGTCTTGCAGAACCCGCAGCAGCTTGGGCTGGAGTTCCATCGGGATTTCGCCGACTTCATCGAGAAACAGCGTGCCTTGATCGGCCAGTTCAAGGTGACCGATCTTGCGGCTGACGGCGCCGGTAAAAGCGCCTTTCTCGTGCCCAAACAGCTCGCTTTCCAGCAAACCCGTCGGAATCGCGGCGCAATTCAGCTTGATGAACCGCCGGTCCCTGCGGCGACTGGCACGGTGGATGGCACGAGCAACCAACTCCTTTCCCGTGCCGGTCTCGCCCAGAACCAGCACGGTCGCATCGCTGTTTGCGACCGTTTCCACCTGCCGCAGGGTTTGCCGCAAAGCCGGGCTCTCTCCGATGATTTCTTCGAAATATCGCTCGCTATGACTCTCGCCCTGAAGGTATCTGCGCTCGGCGGTAAGCCGGTCCTTGAGAGCTTCAACCTCGAGCGAAGCTTGCTGGTTTTCCAACGCAACCGCCAGCTGTGCGGCGACCTGGTGGAGCAGCACCAGGTCCCCCACGTGGAAGGCATTCTCCCGGGTGCTGCCGAGCACCATGACCCCCAATGGAGCCTTGGGCCGAACCAGCGGCACGCAGCACAGGGATCGAATTCCTTCCGCCACCAAACATTCGCTAATCGGAACACGGAAACTTTGAATCTCTTCCTTGGAGAAGGTGAGGGGTGTCCGCCGGCGAAGTGCCTGGCCTGCAGGGGTATTGGTGTCTGTAACCCTTATTTCTGCGCAGAGACCTTTGCCCATCGGAAAATCCAATGCCTGTTCCACCAGCAGGGCGTTCCTTTCGTCGAATAGCAAGAGGCGCGCGAACTCGTGCCTTAGGATGCGTCGCAAGTAGGCGGAAATGTTGAGAAAAACATCCTGCACCTTGCAGCCGGCAGTCAGGAGGGCGCTGACGTTGAGCAATACTTCGAGTCGTCTTTTCTCCACCTTCAGGGCTTTGTGCGCCATGGCATTCTGCAGAGCCTGGGCGAGTGGTGCGGCCACCTGTTCCAGCCACTCCAGGTCATCCTGCTGAAAAGCGTTATCCCGGTGGCTGGAAAGCGACAGAACTCCCATCCGGCCTCCGGCAGCGGCCAGAGGAAAAAAGCAGGAAGAGCGAATTCCCGCTGCCAGGGCACGCTGTGTAATGGGAAAGGGCACCTTGAGCAGTTCGGCGTGATGGTAGACGCGGGGTTTGCCCTCGATAAAGGCTCGACCCGTAAGTGATGTCTCCAGAGGCAACAGGCCATTAAGAGAGATGCTCTTCTTGACCTCGGAAGTCGCGGCGCAGTCGCGCAGAGCTTCCCTGCCCTCGTCGTAAACGGAAATGGCGAGGTGGTCGTGGGGCAGCGCCTCTTGCAGGCACTCTGAGACGGCAGGCAGGACTTGATGCAAATCCAGGCTTGCGGCCAATGCTTCGTCGATAGCGTGAAGCACCTGCAGGCGCGACCGTTTCCGCTGCAGGGCATTGTGGGCCTGGGCGTTGTCCACCGCCTGCGCGATGGCAGCCGCAGCCGATTCAAGGATGTCGATGTGTTCCCGGCGGAAGGCATGGCCCGCGCGACTGGAGAGCACCAGAACGCCTAATGATCCCTTGGCAGTAATCAGCGGGACAAAACAAAGGGAGCGGATGCCATGCTCAATCGCACGCTGAGCTACCAGATAGGGCACGTTGGCGAGTTCTGCCTGCTCGAGCACTCTTGTCTTGCGCTCGCGGAAAACCTGGCCTGCGATTGACTGGTCGACCGCGAGAACCCCATTCTCCGGAAGAATCTTCTTCTTCAGTTCATTGGTCGGAGCGCAATCGCGCAGCACATTGGCGGTCTCATCGTACAAATGAATACCCATGTTCTCGTGGGGCACGACTTTGCGGAGGCACTGGGAGATAGCGGGAAGCAACTCGTTCAGATCGAGACTGGTGACCAGCACGGCTTCCACTTCGCGCAAAGCCTGCAGCCGTTGCTTTTCCTTTTGCAGTGCTTGATGGCTAAGGGCATTCTCGAGGGCGAGTGCAATCGAGATCGCGGCGTGGCCCAGAAGCTCGACATCCTGCGGAGAGAACGCTTGCTCACGCCGACTGCTCAGCCCCAGCGCCCCCAAAGGACCCTTGGGCGTGATCAAGGGTACCCCGCAAACGGATTTCATCCCGCATTTCAGAAGCCTTTTGGCGCTCGGAAACGGTAGAGTTGCGACTTGCTCGGCATTGAGCGTGGCGGGTGTTGCTGCCAGCAGCACCTGGGCTAACATGCATTCGGCGACAGGTGTGGCCTCTCCCACCTCGAATACCTCCCCGACGTGCGAATGGAGCGCCGCGGCCTTCATGATCTGATTTTTGCCATCGTAGAGCCAAGTTCCGGCAAGGTCGTAGGGAATCACTTTTCCTATGCAGGCGGCAATTGCGGGAAAGAGATTTTCCAGGTCCGGGTGGGAAGCCAGGGTGGTATCAATCTCGCGCAGCACCTGCAGGCGATCTTTTTCCATTTGCAAGCCGTCGGCGAGCTGGCGCAGGGATTCCTCGAGTTTTCTCCGCTGTGTAATCTCCAGCACGACCACGCCGATTTGCTTTACTGTGCCATCGGCCTCTTTGATGGGGAAATAATTCTCAATCCAATGTCCCGGTTCGCTTCTTGTGGGCAGCATCCCAGTGATCGCAAGGCCCACTACTGGTTCTCCGGTCTCCAGGATGCGTTGGAATAATGGCTCTATCTCTTTCGCAATATCTCCCAATATCTCGCGGCAAGTTTTTCCTAGATGCTCCGTCGCAGGCACTCCGTTCATGTGTGCGAGGGCAGGATTGACGGCCAAGTAGCGAAAAGTCTTGTCAAGGATGCAAAGACCCACGGTGGACTCGTGGAAGTAGGCGGTGAGTAGCTGCTCCGGTTCGCTGAAAGCGTCGCGAATCGAGAAAGGAATGAGGTGGTGGAGGGCAGTCGAATCAGTCGACATAAGCTCTTCCTTCGGCTCGCGATTGACGGTCAGAATCCCTATGGAACACATGCGTCATAGGACGCCTGTGCTGACGGGCGTGCGCCCCGGTCCGGCAAGGCACACGTTTGAGTCGTGGGTCGCAAACTTGGGTCCGAAAATTTGCAGGAACTGCGGCATGCCCGCCCGATCTCAGAGAAGGCGCCAAGCCCTGCAGCGAGCACCGCAGGCCAGATGCGAAGTTTAGCGCGCAAAGGGGGCACATAACGCCACAGCGGCCGCCTGCCCCCCATCAAGCAGCCAATCCCCAAAAATTCCTCGGAATTATACGATAGCCGGCTCCGCTTGCAACCCTTACCTGCCCGAGATCCAGATTCCGAACTTCCAGAAGCAGTTGATTCGCCTATCGCTCCTACCCCGATGCCACGGCAAGGTCAACCCTGAGGATTTTTACCTCTCTTCAATGGTTATCAACGGGCATAATAATAGTTGAAGGATGGCACGCGGCTGGGAGAGCAAGTCGATAGAGGCGCAACGGGCGGAAGCCACAATCGCGAAATCCGCCCAAAAGCCGCGCCTGACGCGGGAAGAAGCGGCACAGCTCCGGGAAACGGAGACGCTGAAGCTCGCGCGCCAGCGGGTTCTGGAACAACTTAAATCCAATCCAAATCCTCGCCACACCGAAATGCTGGGCACTGCCCTGCGTGAGATCGAGTTCAGGCTGGCCGCGCTGGACGCGCCGTCGAGCGCCAAGGCCACACCGAAGGATTAGTCTTGCTGTTACGAAAACCGGACAAACCTTCATCCTCTTCCAAAAATCTCCGGAATCGGCCACCCGGACGCCCTGACGTATAATGAGGTTTCCATGAGAGCTTACGTCTACGTTTCGCTCAAAAGAAGCGTGCTCGATCCACAGGGTAAAACCATTCAGGGCGCACTCAAGAAAATGGGTTACAAGGGTCTGGAGGACGTTCGCCAGGGGAAGTATTTCGAACTTACCCTCGATGGCGGTCTTAGCCGCGAGGCTGCCCAAGCCGAAGTGGAGCGCATCGCCCGCGAAGTGCTAACCAATCCTGTCATCGAAGAATTCCGCTGTTCTCTCGCAGATTGACTCGGAGTCCCGCATGTGTGGCATCGTTGGCTACGTCGGCAAAAAACAGGTAGTACCGGTCATTCTGGACGGGCTGCGGCGGCTCGAATATCGCGGCTATGATTCGGCCGGCATCGCGGTGGCCGGTAACGGCGAAGGTCTTGAGGTTCGACGCGCCGAAGGCAAGCTGCGCAATCTGGAAGAAGTGATCCGGCTCCGGCCCCTGCACGGCACTTACGGTATCGGCCACACGCGCTGGGCCACACATGGGCGTCCCACAGAAGAAAACGCACACCCGCACCGCGACTGCACGGGCAAGATCGTGGTGGTGCACAACGGCATCGTGGAGAACTATCTCAGCCTGAAGAAAAAGCTGATGGAAGAAGGTCATAAGTTCACTACGGAAACCGACACCGAGATCATCGCCCACCTGATCGAAAAACATCTCTCCCAAACCGGCAACGGGAATCGCCTCACGCTGGAACAAGCGGTCCGGCGCAGCGTAAAGGAGCTAAGCGGAGTGTTTGCCGTGGCCGTGATTTCAGTCGATGAGCCCAATAAGATCGTAGCTGCGCGCAACGGTCCTCCCCTGGTAGTCGGCCTGGGCAATGACGAGTACTTCGTAGCCTCCGACGTGCCGGCGATTCTTTATCACACGCGCGACATCTTCTTTCTTGCCGATGGTGATCTCGCCGTTGCGACTGCGGAGGGTGTACAACTCTCCGACTTCGAGGGCAGGCCCATCCAGCGCCAGGTACAGCACATCACCTGGGATCCCATCATGGCAGAAAAGGGCGGCTTCAAGCATTTCATGCTCAAAGAGATTTACGAGCAGCCGCGCGCCGTACGCGACACCACGCTGGGGCGGGTCTCGCAGGACTCGGGCCACATTTTTCTCGACGAAATGGAGATCAGCGAGGCTGAACTGCGTGCCGCAAAGAAGATCAATATTGTCGCCTGCGGCACCAGCTGGCATGCCGGATTGGCGGGGAAATTCATGATCGAAAGCCTCGCCCGCGTTCCCGTAGAGGTGGACTATGCCAGCGAATGGCGCTACCGCGATCCCATCGTCGGTCCGGAGACGATCACGCTGGTGATCTCGCAATCGGGCGAAACCGCCGATACCATCGCCGCTCAGCGCGAGGCCAAGACAAGAGGCTCGAAAACGCTCGCCATCTGCAACGTGGTAGGGTCGATGATTGCGCGCGAGGCGTCAGGAACGATCTAC
This sequence comes from Candidatus Aquilonibacter sp., assembly GCA_035523915.1. Classification (GTDB taxonomy): domain Bacteria; phylum Acidobacteriota; class Terriglobia; order Terriglobales; family Acidobacteriaceae; genus Sulfotelmatobacter. Next base: position 10,436 of record DATKPV010000041.1, read on the forward strand.
ACCCATGCCGGCCCGGAGATTGGTGTCGCCTCGACCAAGGCGTTTACCTGCCAGCTCACAGCTCTTTATCTTTTCGCGATGTACCTGGCGCAGGTCCGCGGCGCGATGACTTCGGATCAGGCACGGGCGGCGGTGCAGGAGCTCACGCGCATTCCCGGCAAGCTGGAAAATATTCTTACCCACGACGAAGCTTGCGAGGAACTGGCCAAACATTACCAGCGTGCCCAGGATTTTCTTTTTCTCGGCCGTGGCATCCACTATCCCATTGCTCTGGAAGGCGCATTAAAACTCAAGGAAATTTCCTACATTCACGCGGAAGGATATCCGGCCGGCGAAATGAAGCACGGCCCTAACGCGCTCATCGACGAAAACCTTCCCGTAGTGGTGATCGCGACCAGAGACGCGAACAGCCCCGGCTCGATGGTGCGCTATGAAAAAACGATGTCGAACCTGAAAGAAGTGAAAGCGCGGTCGGGTGTGGTGATTGCGCTAGCCACCGAAGGCGATGCAGAGATCAAAGAAGCCGCGGACCACGTCTTGTTCATCCCCTCAGCCCCGGAAGAGCTATCCCCTGTTCTCGAGATCGTGCCCCTGCAGTTGCTGGCTTATCACATTGCGGTTCGCCGCGGCTGCGACGTCGATCAACCGCGCAATCTGGCCAAGTCGGTCACCGTCGAGTAGCCCTTCCCCGGCATCAGGTTCGCTCCCTGAAGCGAAGCAATCTCATCTATTGAAGTGTGGCTACTTTTCAAACTCATTCTGCGCGACTGCTGAGCTCCACCCCGTTGTCGGAACTGACGCGCCATCTCGAATTCGAAATGACCGGCCTGAGCCGCTTCGGTTTCGTACCCGGCCAGTGGTTGTCATTCAAGGCTTTGCAGCCAGATGGCGAAGAGATCACCCGTGCTTATTCTCTGGCCTCGCCGCCCGGGGACGACGCTCGGTTTGCGCTCTGTCTCAACCGAGTGCAGGATGGTTTCATGTCAAATTTTCTGTGCGACATGAAGCCCGGCGAGGAGATTCGCTGCCAAGGGCCGTTCGGCGATTTCATTCTGCGGCCGCCTCTGTGCGACGCAGTTTTTATCGCGACCGGAACCGGAATCGCTCCGTTTCGCTCCATGCTGCACTGGCTCCTGGCCGATGAATCTCGCCATCAGCACAAGCAGTTCTGGCTATTATTTGGCAGCCGCCATGAAAAAGACATTTATTACCATCAGGAGTTTCTTCGCTTGGCTGACCAACACGCCAACTTTCACTACCTGCCAACGCTAAGCCAGGGCAGCGCGGACTGGCGTGGTCTGCGCGGATATGTGCAAGGGCACGTATCCGAGATTGCCGGCGGCCGAAGCGATATGAACGCCTACATTTGCGGTCTCGAGAAGATGGTGAAATCCAATCGAGAACTGCTGAAGTCGCTGGGGTGGGACAAAAAGGCAGTTCGCTGGGAAAAGTACGATTAGCCAGGGATTTTTCAGGCCGCCTTCTCCCCGAATGATTCGAGCTTTTCCGCCACATGCCCTAGCCGCGCCAACACTGCAACAAGGCAGACGATTCCGCCGAACCACACGCCAAATGCACAGCGGACAACCCACTCTGGCGCGGCTCCCACCCGGCGCAGCAGAAATGGCAGAAAATTCCAGGTCGTGATGTGAACATAGTCCCAGGCGTCGAGCGTCATGGCCTGGTTCGTTAATCCCCAGGCGTCCATCTTTCCCAAGGCAAACGCCACAATGTTCTTGAAGCGCAGCGCGATCACGAACGTCGGGTGCCCGAGTGTTTCCATCTGATAAAGCTCCAGCGGCAGCCAGAACATCAGCGAAGCGACTTGAATCAGAAAGCTCGCGGCCACCAGCGCGAGGCCGCCTCGCCAAATCCATTGCGCTACGCCCGGTCTTGCCATTAGCGTCCGCACACGCAACAGCAACGGCACGGCCAGCAGCGCTGCCATCTCAACCGCCGTCGAAACGTAGCGATCGCCCCACGCGGAGTCGCCCGCCCAATATGTGTACTTTGCGTAGAAACTGATGTAGCCGACGAGCAGCACCAGCGAGCTCACGCCGTACGCGCGCACTTCGGGCGCCAGACGTCCCCAGAGCAACAGCAGCATCACGATGGCCAACACCAGCAATGGATCAAAAAGAAAGATCGACTTCTCCGGTTTGAACAGCGCACCAAGAAATCCTTCGTGAAAGGGCGTGCTCCAGGGAAAATTTGCGGGAAGGCTGGGGTCCAGTTCCCGCTGCACTTTGGCAAATAACGAGAGGTAGGTCCCGTTAAACGACCCGAAGCGGTAGAACTCATAAAGACGATCGATCAGCAGAAAAGCCGCATACACCGGCGCGGCGACCTTGCAGTACTCAAGGACGCGCCGCCACACTTCCCGCCTGTCGACGCGTTCAAAGCACAACACCAGCAGAAGAAAAACTCCCGCCCCGATGAGGTCTAGCCCCGCAGTCAAACGCGTTAGCAGGTTCAGTCCTAGTGCACAGGACCCAATCAGGAGCGTCCGTTTTCTGCCTGTGCGAAGCCATTCATACTGATACGAAATTCCGGCCAGGGTAAGCAACATGATGTAGCTGTTTTCCATCAGGTTCTGGGTGTAGTGCAGGCGAGTGGTGCAGAGCAGGAGCGCCAGCACTCCCACCACCGCCTCTTTGAGGCTGAACCCCAACTGACGCAGCAAGCGCAGAACGATCAGGGCTGTCAATACGTTCAGCAGAATGCTAGTGGAATAAGTCACGACGATGCTGCGCACCGAGGGATCGTCGGAGTAGTCCCCGAACACCGGCCAGCTGGCCACCCAGGTTCCCACGACATCGGCCGGGAGCATCAGCAGCGACTGACCGATGCCATACCAGCTATAAAGTCGTCCGCCGCGTCCATGCAGCCCAAACTCGGGATATTCATTAGGAAAAACCTGCGGCTCGGAGGTCCACAGCCAATGCGCAGTCTGCAGCCGGTGTGCAGTGTCCGCAGTACCCAGTTCGCCGGATTGCACCACAAAGGCAATGAGCCCCGCCGTGAGACACAAAAGAAAAACCGGATCACGAAACCAGCGGCCCAGGCGTGAGGTCACGCATGGATGGTAATACAGGCGGCCCGGGAAATTTCAGGACCTCGAGATTTCCTCGGGCTGATGGACTCCGGCAGCGAACCTGCGGCGCTATCGCAAGCTCAGCGCCCGCCCTCTCTGGTTTACACTGGAGCGGGAAAAATCATGCCCCCTTGCGCATCCTGTGGCACTGAACTGGCCCAGTCAGGGCGCTTTTGCTCGGCTTGCGGCAAGCCGGTCAGCAACACCGACGACGTCGCTACGATCGACTTCAGCACGCCAACACCGCCGCGTAGTCCGCGGACGCCATCGCCTTCATCCCGGCCTCCAAGTTCTGCCGATTACCTGCTGGAAAGCCGCTTTTTGCCCGGAAGGCTGCTCGCCGGGCGGTACCGCATCGTAGCGCTGCTGGGAAAGGGCGGCATGGGCGAGGTCTATCGCGCCGATGACCTGACGCTGGGCCAGGCAGTAGCACTTAAGTTTTTGCCCGACGAAGCCGCCCGCGACGAGACCCTTCTGGAACGCTTCAGGAATGAAGTTCGGATTGCGCGGCGTGTCTCTCATCCCAACGTGTGCCGCGTCTACGATGTCGGCGAAGTCGACGGCCATACCTTCTTCACGATGGAATACATCGATGGGGAAGATCTGGCTTCCCTGCTGCGGCGCATCGGCCGCCTGCCCCAGGACAAAGCTCTCGATATTGCACGCCAGCTTTGCGCCGGACTTTCCGCCGCGCACACCAAGGGGGTTCTGCATCGTGATCTCAAGCCCGCCAACATCATGCTCGATGGACGCGGGCAGGTGGTGATCACTGATTTCGGCTTGGCCGGAGTGGCAGAGCAATTCCACGGCCCAGAAGTGCGCAGCGGAACGCCAGCCTATATGGCGCCGGAGCAACTGGCCGGCAAAGAGGTCAGCACGCGGAGCGACATCTATGCCCTTGGGCTGGTTCTGTATGAGGTGTTTACCGGCAAGCGCGCCTTTTCCGAAAAGGTGGTAAAGGCTGGCCGGGCAAATGAAGATCGATCTCCCAGCCGTCCGTCGTCGGTGGTGAAAGACATTGATCCCGTGGTCGAGCGTGTGATCCTGCGTTGCCTTGAGACGGAGCCATCGGCGCGGCCTGCGAATGTGCTCAGCGTAGCAGCCGCCCTGCCCGGAGGAGATCCGCTGGCAGCGGCGCTGGCTGCCGGAGAGACGCCCTCACCGCAGATGGTGGCTGCATCCGGCGAGACTGCCGGCCTGCGCCCACGAGCCGCGCTCGCCTGCCTGGCAGCGGTACTGACTGGGCTGGCTTTTGTTGTTGTTCTGACCATCCACTACAGCGCAATGGAAAAAATGGACCTGGAGAAGTCCCCCGACGTTCTGGCCGCGAAATCCCGCGAGATCATCGCGCGCCTGGGATATCCGGGCCGCCCTGCTGACAGCGCATATGGCCTTTCGTACGATGACGATTTCACTGATTACGTGGAAAAACACGACCATCCCCCGCGCTGGGATGCGGTTCTCGCAGCCCGGCCTTCCCTGCTGCAATATTGGTACCGGCAAAGTCCCGACTATCTGGTTGCGCATCAGTTCCACAACGTCACGATCACGCCGGGAATCGTGTCCGCAACAGATCCGCCCAGCGTCGTTTCCGGCATGATCGATCTGCAACTTGACCCGCAGGGGAGACTGACTTATTTTCAGGCCGTTCCGCCGCAAGACGAAAAAGAAAGCGGTGCCTCTCCAGCCACGGCGCCGTTCGATTGGACTCTTCTTTTCTCGGCGGCCGGCCTGGATTCCGCGCAGTTTCATCCCGCCCAGGCGACATGGACATCGCTGGCCGACTCCGACGTTCGGATGGCCTGGACGGGCACCTGGCCGGGAACTACTCGTCCACTGCGCGTAGAAGCCGCGGCTTTTCAGGGCAAGCCGGTCTTTTTTTCCCTCATTGGCGACTGGACCAAGCCTGATCGCATGACGAGTAGTGAAAATGAACCCTTCGTGCAGAAACTAAGCCAGAATCTCGGAGTAGTCTTGATGGCGACGCTTCTGGTGGGAGTTCTTTTCCCCGCGCGGGCCAATTATCGCCGTGGCCGCGGTGATCGCCAAGGCGCTTTCCGCCTGGCTGCGGTCATGTTCGTCCTGGAGATCGCGTTGTGGCTGTGCAGCAGTCATTTCGTGTTTGCGTCCGATACCTTCGGCCTCTTCGTCATCGCGGTGAGTACCGCACTCTTCGTCTCAGGATTGACGTGGTTGCTCTATATGGCGCTGGAACCCTGGGTGCGGCGCCATTGGCCGCGCACCATCATTTCCTGGAGTCGCGCACTCTCGGGGCAATTGCGCGACCCTCTGGTCGGCCGTGACATTCTGTTCGGAGTAATTCTCGGTGTGGTCTGGATTCTCATTTTTCAGCTCCGCTACATCCCCATGATGCACATGGGAGCTTCGCCCAACACCTACTCGCTGGAAGCGTTGATGGGCGGGCGCGAGGCCCTGGGAGCCTGGCTGCAGCAAATTCCGACCTCCATTCTGGGTACCCTGCAGTTCTTTTTTCTGCTCTTCGGGCTAAGGTTCCTGTTGCGCAAGGAATGGATCGCCGCCATTGTCTTTGTCGCACTTTTTGCTGTACCGCGAGCATTAGCCAGCAATTACGTGGCGGTGGAACTTCCCGCGCAGGCCGTGATTTATGCCATTGCGGTGCTTATCGTCCTGCGCTTCGGACTGGTTCCGCTGGCCTGCGCGATCTTCACCGTCAATCTGCTGGGAAATGTGCCGTTTTCCGCCGACGTCTCGGCATGGTACATGACGAGTTCGATTCTGGCATTGCTTAGCGTGATAGCGCTGGCGGGCTGGGGTTTCTATCACTCTCTTGGCGGGGAGCCACTGTGGAAGGTCGAAATGGAATAGCGGATTTGCCCGCCGGCGGCGGGGTCCCTATCCTCTCACGCTGACCTTGGCGAACGACAGCACGGCCCGCGAGGAGATTGGCCGGCCCATCGACATGGCAGGACGAAAGGTGGTGAAAATCAGCATCCGCTTGACCTGGGGCATCAGCTTTTGCGCTTCGTGGGGATCGGAAAGAATCTTGTAGTCCTCGACCCGCCCATTGGCATCCACGTAGGCCTCGATGACCAACGAATCCGCGCTGATCGAGCTGAGTGTCGTGCCGAATCCGCTCTGCTGCAATTCCGGTCCCGTATTCAGCATCAGCGGAATGTCACTGTCATTGTTATTCGCTTGCAATTGCCCGGGGACGCCCAGAATTGCCACGACCACGGCAAAAATCAACAGCGCGCACATCAACCCTGCCGTCGCGGGAACCATAAAGGCTTGCAGAGTGTTCTCCAACCTCACGCGCAGGCCTTCAAAGCGCGGACGGCGCAACTCCGCTGCTTCCCGCGAGATTGCCAGCCGCAACTTGAGTCCCAGGTCGGCGGGAGGCGTGGGACGTCCCGCGTTTATCAACAACTGCTGCGTCTGCCGCAGCAGCGAGTACTCATGGCGGCAGCCGGAGCAGTTCTCCATATGCTCCTGCAATGCCTGCATTTCCTTCCCGGAAACTGCTCCATCCAGATAGGGCGACATCAACTGTTTCGCCTGGGTGCACCGCAGTGTCGTGCACTTCATGGCATCACCTCAACTGTTCTACCCCCTCCAGCAACCCGTGACCGCAAACTGCTTTTCTCTTCTGCTTCTGTTTCCGGCGCCGTCAACCCCAATTCGTTCGCCATTTCCCGGACATAGGGCGCCAACCGTTCTTTCAGCGCCTGCCGCCCGCGAGTCAGTCTTGACTTCACCGTTCCCAGCGAAATCTCCAGAATCTCGGCGATTTCGTCATACGACATTTCTTCAAGGTCTCGCAAAATCAGCGTGGTCCGGTACGGCTCTGAAACTTGGCGCAGCGCTTGGCTCACGCGCTCTTGCACCTCGCGATGAGCAACGCTCTCGAAGGGCGACTCTTGCGGATCGGCCAGCGCCGTCCGCATAACGGCATCTCCCGCCAGCCCGTCCGATTCCGCGGGATCAATCGGCGTCTCTTGGGCCTTGTGCCGGAACCACCACCGCTTGCGGTTCGCGGCCTCGTGCAGAGCGATGCGATAGATCCAGGTTTTCAAGCTCGACTCGCCGTGGAAATGCTTCATTCCTCGAAACACCTTCAGGAAAACCTCCTGGGTTGTGTCCGCCGCGTCCGAGGAATCACCCAACATCCGATACACCAGGCCAAAGACCGGCTTCTGAAACTCGCCTATCAGCCAGGCGTATGCCGTTTCCGAGCCGGCTTTCAGTTCCGCGACGACCGCGGCTTCTTCGGCTCTCGCTCCTATCGCGCTTGCCAGATCACCCAAGGTGGTTGCTCCCGCCCGAACCTGCAGGCGTTCGTTTGATTATAGGATTTTCCACCTCAACCCGACCGAAAAATCCAAACAACCCTATTTCGCTGCGCAGCCCAACCCTAATCCTCACCTAACATAGACTCCGCGAGACTGTCCCCGGTTCCCGCCGCTAAGCTCTTCATATGCAATGCACTACAGGATGCCGCGCAGGCGGCAAAGCGCACCAAAGTACCTATATGTTCCATTACCTTTAAGGGAAGCAAAATCGGAGTGACTCTAGCTCGTCTCCGAAGTCTCAGCCGGGAGTTGCTTGATCAGTTCGGCGAGCGTTGCCAGCAGTTTGTCGGAATTCTTTTCCAGCTCCAATTCCGATTTCTCCAGGAACGCAAAGGCTCCCTCCTTCGCCAACCGGGATGCATTCCGGTGAGAAAGTCCGGTGAACGCGACGACGGGGATGGCCTTCGTTACAGGATCAGCCTTCAGCGCTCTCAGAACATCCGGTCCGGTCTGATTGGGCAGCAGAAGGTCAAGCAAAATCATGTCCGGGTGCCAGTCTTGCGCCGTGGGCAAGACCTGGTCACCGTCGCTGATGCTGGTAACCCCATATCCCGCCCGCATCAATGCACGCTCCGTCGATAACCGGACAAACTTGCTGTCTTCCACCAGCAGAATTTTGAACATTTCGCCGATGCTTTCCTGCTCCGCGTGTATCAGATTCAAGATGACTATCGGCAGAATGATGGGGAAGCACCACTTTATCCGTGAATCATGAGAATTCCGTCATTTGCCAGCTTTCTCAAGCGCAGAGCGCAACAACATGGCAACCGAGGCGGTGAACACGGATCGGGCAGCGGCGGCTTCTCCGGGCAGAATCGTCTTTGCAATCAATAACATCGCCGTTCCGTGAGAAAGCATCCACAAAGCCAGAAGGAGTTGTTCGTGATCTCCCGGCGCGCCTCCCAGCTTTTCGGCCAGCTTGCGCCGCATCGCATCTCTGGCCGGTCTGGTTACGGGTCTGGCTCCCGCGCGGACAGAACGGGGCGAATAGAAGAGCTCATATTCGTGCTGATAATACAGTTCGTACTCATGGGGATGGCTCAGGGCATAGTCCAGATACCTTTCGCAACCCTCCTCGGGAGACACGGCTCCTTCCAGCAGCGCTGCGATTTCCAGCCGGATGCGGGTCAATAAGCCGCGAAGAATGTCCTCCCGGTGGCGGAATCGCCGGTAGACCGCGGGCGTGTTGGTTTCGGCCGCGCGGGCCACCGCCCGCATGGTCAGCGACTTCGTGCCACCTTTCTTCCACAACCTTTGAGCCGCATTGAGGATGATCGTTTCCAACTCAGGATCAGGCGGGCGAGACAAAGGGTTTCCTCCAAAGCAAGTGTGCCGGCTGCAAACTTTATGTATACAACGTATACATAAGCACGGGGAGGGCTAAAGCAGCAATTCGATATTATATTGACATAGTACACGTAATTCGATATAGTTCGGTAAACGTTTCCTCCAGATATTAAATCCTTTTAGGAGAGACCGATGTATTCGTGGGAAAACCCTGACGATCGCGTGGCGATCGTCCAGATGAATTCTGAATTACGCCATGCTCAACTGGAGTTGCTCAGCGCCCATTGCGCCACCCACCAGTTGCGCTTGCGCTTTTCGAGCGATGATTTGGCCCGCTTCGGCCAGCGCGACATCCTGCGCAAAGCAGTGCAGGCAGCTTCCGCTTTGAATGAATACTATTCGTCCATCGAGAAAAAAATCCCTCGCGACGAGGCCGGCCCCGAGCCGTTCTCGCGGCTGACCGACAAGCAGATCGCCGATGCCGTGCAACGGGTTTCTGTCTATTTGCAGGAGCAGCGCGAACACTATCTGCCCGCGGCCGTGCCTCTGGGCCTTCGACAGCGGAGCGTCATGGCCCCCTATTTTTCGGCGGGGTTGCTCGATCAGATCAGAATTGTCGAGCTTCATGGAGAGCCCATGCCCAATCCCCCCTTTTACGCCGAGGCCGTGAGTCTAGGCTTTCTGAACCTGCCCCAGATCGCGCATATGAGCTCGCTGACCTTTCTCGATGTGGTCGTTTTCAATGAGAGCATGACCGAGCGCGCTTTGTTTCACGCTCTGGTCCACGCTGTTCAATTCCAGATTCTTGGACTGGAGCGCTACACCGATCTTTTCGTGCGCAGTTTCGTGGACACCAAATTTCATTTCTCGGTGCCCCTTGAAGCGCATGCCTTTTCTCTGGAATCAAGGTTTGTTGCCGGGCCGGCAGACTGTTTTTCCGTCGAGGATCAGGTGCGCATCTGGGTGAGGAACGGGCGCTACTGACGGGTTGTTCCATCCCCAACGCTGAATGGGGACGGCGCAAGCCGTCCCTTTCCTGACGTCACAACCTCGGACGAAGAGCTGAGACGCGGATCACACTGAAATCGCGCTGGGAGATTTTTTGCCGGCTTGTGCCTCCCGGTGCGAAAATGTCTTTCTCCTACAGGTCGGCATTGTCTCCTCGGAAAGGAAACTCGATTCATGGCCCAGGACGAGAAGCTCTCGAAAGAATCCAAGGCGAAGGACGAACTGATGCGCGCCGGCATCCAGAAGTCGTTGGACTTGGCCGCTCGCTGCAGCACCAGCGAGAACAGCGACAACTACGAGTTCCTCGAAGAGCAGATCGATCAGTTGGAAGCGCAGGCGCGCTCAGCCTTCCAGTCGAGAATGGACGTTGCTTCGCTCCTTCCCAAGCTCGCGGCGAAAAAACTGTTGACGCCGGACGATTTGAAAACTCTCGAAATGCTGATTGTCGGCGACGCCGAATATTATTTGAAATATGAGCCGGAACTGGACGAATGGAAAGCGGAACTCAGGCGGGTGCTCGACCAGATTAAGGGCTTGCAGAATTCAACCATCGACGTAGAGGGCCTGATGCATATTCGCGCTCTCTGCCGCGAAGCACATCAGGTAGTGGCCGATCTGGTTTTCTACTTCGATGCCAAGGAGCGGGCGGCGAAATTCCAGGCGGTTATGAACGGCCCGCTGAGTAGTGATGATTACAGTTTTCTGACGGACATGGTCGCGGAGATGCTGGCGGAAGGAAACAAGTAAGGCCCGGGTTGTGCGAACTGGCGCGGACGACCGCCGATCGTTGGCCACACATGGTTTTCTGGCGCTTCCTAACGTCAAAAGCCCCATTCTGTCGCAAACGACGCGACAAGGATGGGGCAACCGTTTTCTATTGAAAACTGCGACCTCGCAACTGACGACCGGCTAATGCTCTTACGTTCCCTCCGCCCAGCCTGCCAGATACTCTTCCTGCTCGGGCGTCAAGCGGTCAATCTTGATGCCCATCGACTCCAGTTTGAGCCGGGCTACGCGCTTGTCGAGTTCATCGGGAACCTTGTAGACGCGCTTTTCCAGCGTCTTGTGGTTCTTCACCATGAACTCCACCGACAGCGCCTGATCGGCGAAGCTCATATCCATCACCGACGCCGGGTGCCCTTCGGCAGAGGCCAGGTTGATCAGGCGGCCTTCGCCCAGCAGGTTAATCTTGCGTCCATCCTTTAGGGAATATTCGTCGACAAAGTTCCGGGTGGTGCGCTTGGACGACGACATCTTCTCAAGCGCCGGAATGTCAATTTCCACATTGAAGTGGCCGGAGTTGGAGATGATAGCGCCATCTTTCATGACCTCGAAATGTTCCTTGGTCAGCACGCTCTTGTTGCCCGTGACGGTGCAGAAAACGTCCCCGATCTTGGCTGCATCGGCCATCGACATGACGCGGAAACCATCCATCACCGCCTCAAGCGCTTTCGTCGGATCGACTTCGGTAACGATGACTTCGGCTCCGGCGCCGCGAGCGCGGCTGGCCAGACCGCGTCCGCACCATCCATAGCCGGCGACGATGAACTTCGAGCCGGCCAACAGGAAGTTGGTGGCGCGGACGATGCCATCGATGGTGGATTGTCCGGTGCCGTAGCGATTGTCGAAGAGGTGCTTGGTATCGGCATCATTCACGGCGACGATGGGAAACTTCAACACTCCCTGCTTGGCCATGGCACGAAGGCGGATGACACCGGTGGTGGTCTCTTCTGTCCCGCCGATCACGCCCTCGAGCACATCGGTACGTTTGGTGTGCAGGACCGACACGAGATCGGCGCCGTCATCCATCGTGATATGAGGCCTGTGATCGATGGCCGCCGTGATGTGGCTGTAATACGTGTCGTTGTCCTCGCCCTTGATGGCGTAGACCGGGATGCCGTTATCGCGCACCAGGCTGGCGGCAACGTCATCCTGGGTGGAAAGCGGATTGGAGGCGCACAAGACGACATCGGCGCCGCCGTCGCGCAGGCAGATGGCCAGATTGCCGGTCTCGGCAGTGACGTGCAGGCAAGCTGAAATGCGGATGCCCTTCAAGGGCTGGTTCTTGATAAATTCCTTGCGGATAATCTGCAGCACCTTCATGGACTGGTTAGCCCATTCGATGCGCTTCTTACCCAGTTCGGCCAGTTCGACGCTCTTGATGTCGCAATTGATTTGCGCGGCTGTTGACATACATTTCCTCGGGCGCGCTCACGCGCAGAAAGATGTTCTCGTTAGAAATAATGGTTTGATTGCCGATCCCATTCAGAATACACGAACCAGAAACTCAGGTCAGGATGCCGATTGCTCGTTTTCGTTCTACGACTTACGGACGAAGCCGAAGATGCACTTTGGTTAGCTCAAGAAAATTCAATTCGCAGATTCTGCGGTTTCCGCCACGGTGCCTCAGTCATTTTTTCGTTATTCTCGTGGCCTCGCCATCTCTCGCGAAGCGAGGAATCGCGGTTTCTATCCCGCAATTCTCTACTTCCTGACCGCTTGCGCAACCGGTTCTCGCAAACCTGCGTCGCTTGCCAGTTTGACGGCTTGGTCGGTTGCCTCCCATGTGAAGTCAGGATCGTTGCGGCCGAAGTGGCCATAAGCCGCCGTCTTTCTGTAGATCGGACGCCGCAGATCGAGCGATTCGATAATACCCCGCGGAGTCAGTTGAAAGTGCGCGCGGACCAGGTCTGGGATGATGGCCGGATCCACCTTCTCTGTGCCGAATGTATCGACACGCACGCTCACCGGTTCAGACACTCCAATGGCATAAGCCAACTGCACCTCGCAACGCTCAGCCAACTTTCCGGCCACGATATTTTTGGCAATATGGCGCGCCATATAGGCTGCAGAACGATCCACCTTGGTCGGATCCTTCCCGCTGAATGCGCCGCCTCCATGCCGTCCCATGCCGCCGTAGGTATCCACGATAATCTTGCGTCCGGTCAGCCCCGTATCGCCCATGGGTCCGCCGATCACAAATCTTCCCGTGGGATTGATGTGGTATTTGGTGTCCTCGTCGAGCAGATGCGGAGGAATCACCGCCTGAATCACATACTTCAGAATGCTCGACCGCAATTCATCGTTGCCGACCGTTTCGGCGTGCTGCGTGGAAATCACAACGGCATCCACGCGCGTCGCTCTGCCGTTGGCATCGTATTCAACTGTAACCTGGGATTTTCCATCCGGACGAAGGAAAGGGAGGGTTCCGTTCTTGCGCACCTGGGCAAGCCGCATAGTGAGCTTGTGCGCCAGTGAAATCGGCAGCGGCATCAATTCCTCGGTTTCGCTGCAGGCATATCCAAACATCATTCCCTGGTCGCCTGCGCCGCCGGTGTCTACGCCCATGGCAATGTCACCTGACTGTTTGTTGATGCTGGAGATGACGGCACAGGTGTTGCAGTCAAAGCCGTAAATGGCATTGTCATAACCAATAGCGCCAACGGTGCCGCGAACCACGGTCTGGAAATCGACATAGGCCTTGGTCGTAATCTCGCCGGCAATAACCACCAGCCCGGTGGCGGTGAGAGTTTCGCAAGCGACGCGGCTTGAGGAATCTTCGCTCAGGCAAGCATCAAGGATTGCGTCGGAAATCTGATCGGCGATTTTATCGGGATGGCCCTCGGTCACCGACTCGGAGGTAAATAAACGGCGGTTTTTGGCTGCCAAGGTGTTTCTCCTTAGAAACTGCATGGACCCGGCTGGCGCGGGATCTGGGATGGTTCGGACCCGGACGACTCACACGATCCGGAGCAAATCCTCATGAAAGGCTATCAGACCGCCTGAGCGGGCGCAACGGTTTTGGGCCGGAAAGCGCAACGAAAAATCCAATTGAGGAAATGAGGCAGTGGATGGAACCTGGCACGCCTTGAATGGGATAAATCGGCACATTTGAGAACGGATTTCACTGCGGTGAGGCCGCCGGAGGTGGCAGAACAACGTGCATACCCCGACTGTCGAACGAGAATGTACGCACCTCGCCGGGATCGCCCTGCTTGGGCAGAGGCTTGCCATTGAGTAGGAAGACCAATCCGCCCGCATTGCCGGTGTGCACCACGATCTGCTCTCCGGCACGAATCGACTTTTCGGCGGGAGCGATCAGGGTTTCCTGCGCGATTAACCTGCCATCGGCGGTGATGGACACCCAGGCCGTTTCTTCGGCGCGGATGAGCAAGGTGAAGTCGCTGGCTGCCGCGGCTCGCGCCTGCGATGCCGGAGTTGCTGCCGGTGGCTCGGGCGCAGAAGCGTTCGCCGGAGACTTTGCAATGAGAGCTTCCTTCTCCACTGCACCGGGACGCGGAGAGACCGGGTTGGGTGGGCCAGAAGGTTTCCCAGAGAGCGTCGTTGGCGTGCTCGCAGGCGAGTTGGACGCTGCAGCAGCAGGGACCACCGCTGACACTCCTGGAGTCGGCGCGGCAGTGACAGGTAAAGAGGAGGACGGCGGGACGGAGGGGCGCGACCTCGCCATAATAGGGGCTGGCGGCGGGGTTGCGGCCGGTATCTTGCCGGCACTCTCTGACGCCGCCTTTTGCTCTACCGCAGGTTTGGCGGGTTGTGCCGCAACCCGATGCTCCGTCCGCGGATGGTAACTCAAGAATGCCAGCAGAAGGGCTACGACCAGCAAGCCGATCGCTACCATCCCCCAGGGAATGCGCGCCGCAGGACGGAAGTTGGGTTTTGGCGGACGCTGTTCGAGCAACTTCCGGCGCGGCTGTTCTTTCGGCGGGCTCGGCGAAGCTTCTTCGAACGGAGGTTCGGGAGGGCTGGCGGCGCGGTCGTGATCGAGAGCAGAAGAGGAAACGCTCGTCGCCGCTTCTAACTCATGTTGCTGCCTGGCCGGTTCGGCGGGCACGAGGTGAAATTCCGGCATGATCGTGTGCGCCTGGACTTGGCTCTCACGCAGGGCGGCCAAATAGTCGCCGACCGCTTCTTCGGCATCGAGCCCGATCTGACGGGCATAGGCGCGGACAAATCCCTTGTTGAACACACCGCCGGGAAGCTGATCGAAGCGCTCATCTTCGAGAGCCTTCAACATGCGCGTGCTTATTTTGGTGGTATTGGAGATGGCCTCGAGCGTGATCCCGCGCTTTTCCCGCTGACTGCGAAGTTTTTCTCCGAACTCGCCCACGTCTGCTCCGCCGGGCGGCAGGGAGGTTTCCGCCCGCCCTCCTAAGTTGCGACCATCATAGGACAAGAATCGCGGACATGCCAGATGCAGAACCGGCTTTTGATCGGTTCTTACGGGGTTTTCTTTACCAGGGCGATGGTGAATTGCGCCTTGCAGGTATTGGCAGGGTCGTCAAAAGCCGTGCCTTCGCGGTCTCCTTGCCAGGCACGGAACAGCATGCCGTGCTTGGTGCGGTCGGGAATACCGATGAAGCGGGCTTTTCCGTCGACGTTAGTTCCCACCTGCAGATCGAGTTTTCGGACGCCCATGAATCCGTAGTCGATATGCACCTTGATGGTGGCGGCATAGATCGGAGCGCCGGCATTGTCGGTGATGGTGAAATCGGCGGAGCATGGGCCGGCGCCGCCGTCGATAACGGGAACGGCTTTGGAAGGGCTGGGATTGGATTCGGTTTGAGCCATAGCGGGGAAGGCCAGAAGAAGAAGCACAGGAAGGATTTTCATATCTTATAGATTACCCCCGAGAGGGGAGAGATTGCACCGACGGCGGATCGAACTTGATGCGAAGTGCATAGGTCCTTCGCTTCGCTCAGGATGACAAGAATGAAAAATGTGGTATAGCGCCAAGGCCTTTGAACGCACGCGTTCAATAAATGAACTTCAGGGCAAGCTGGATCTGGCGGGGAGCGTAGGCGGCGTTAGGCCGAAGGAAATTCTGCGGCTGCTGGTAGTAGGCGGGATAGACGCTGTTTCCCACCGTGACCGAATTCTGCACGAACGTGGTGGCATTGACCGTCAGGTCGTTGGAGGTGACCGTGACCTGCTGGTTGTCACGGTTGAAAAGATTGAACGACTCGGCGATGAGGTTGAGCTTGTAGCGCTCGCCGATGCGAACAATGCGAGTGAGACGCACGTCGGTGGTGGCGTAGTCGGGGCCGAGAAAGCCGTTCCGGCTGTAACCGGGAAGACGGTCATTGAGGTCGTTGCCGTCCTGATTGGGATCTCCCTGAACGGTGGCGTTGACCGGGCGTCCGCTACCGTAGGTGAAAACGGAGGAGAGTTTCCAGTTATTGAAAACGTGGCCGAGGAATTCCTGCCCGCGGTGAAAAAGATGTGGTTCAGCTGAAAAGGCGGCGCTGACGCGATTGCGCTGATCGGTGACGCTGGGCCCGCGTTCGGCGTTGGGATTGTACGAATTCTGCACCGTGGCGGGCTGACCGGCGACCAGGGCGTCCTGGCCGTCGTCGATCGCGTGGGCGTAGGTGTAGGAGAAGCGCAGGTACGTGCCACGGGCTACGCGCCTGTTGATGGAAAGAGTCGCCCCGTGATAAACGCTGGAGGCGGCGCTTTGAAATTCATCGATGGAGCCGAGTTCGGCGATGGGGCGGCCGAGAGGATTAATGCAGGGTGGAAAGGAACAGGTGAGCGTGCGCGTGAACTGCCAGGTGGCGAAGGAATCGACCGTGTAATACCCCCCCGAGAAAATCGATCCAGTGGAGTTGAACAGAGGATAGGTCAGGGCAACAGGCTGGGGCAGATTCACGTCGAGGGCGCGGATGAGATGTTCGCCATGGACGTAAAGATATGAGACGGAGACCGTGGCGCGGCCGGCAACTTCACGCTCCAGCGTGAGGCTTGCCTGCTCCACGCGCGGCGTCACGAAGTTCGTGGCAAAGGCAGAGACATTGTGAGTCACGCCCTCGCTGAAACCGGAAGGCAGCGAGCACGAAGCGCTTGTGAGCGGGCAACTGATGAGCGGATTAGGATAAGTGGGAAAAACCGGTTGATCCGCAGCTTGCGTATCGTTGAGAAAGACCTGCGAATCGGTGACGCCATTTTCCGTGGCGACGACCGAGTTGTAGATCTGGGGAATCCGCACATAGAAAATCCCGTATCCGGCGCGGAGAACGAGCGGGCGAGTTTTGCCAAAGGAATAGGCGATCCCGGCGCGCGGGGCGAAATTGTAGGGCTGGAACGGAACCTTGCCGGAGGGCGGGAAGAGGGGATTGGAGATGAGCCCCCTGGCTGAGAAGGTCTGCAAATCCCAGCGTACCCCAAGACTCATAGCGAGATGGTCGGTGAGGCGGATCGTATCCTGCGCGAAAGCGGCGTAATCATTGGAATCGGGGTGCGAAACGGCGTTGCCGAAATTCTGCAGATAGTAATGCGGCACAGCGTGAGCATAGGCGCGAAGTGGAGTGAGATCGAGTCCCCCCTCCTCGGGCTGAAAGGTAAAGGGATTGACCTTGATGGGATAGAACAGAAACTCCCCACTTTCTTGGCTGGGAAAAAAGTCATAGACCCAGGTGCGGAGAGAATCACCACCGAACTTGAACGTGTGGCGGCTGGTTTCAAAGCTGAGGGTTTCCGCCAGTTGCGCGCGGTGCTCGCGGTCGGTACGGGGTAGAAGATCGGAGCGGCCGATCCCATCGATGATGTCGGGGATTTTGACCAGCGTATCGGTGGTGTTGGTGTAGGACTGCTGCAGATCGCGAGAGAACTGGGCCCGGAGATTGCTGGTGAGCCGCGGAGTAAAGCCGGAGACCAGTGCGGCGGCGCCGGTTTCGGTGGCGACGGTTTCGGCGCCGTTATCGCTGTTCGAATCGTAGGTGACGGGGCTGGAGGGATCGAGGAAGACGTTGTTGGCTCCCCAATAACGCGACGAATTGAAGCGGAGCGTCAACTGATGGCGCGAGGTGAGATTGAAATCGAGCTTCGCGTAGGAGGCGTTGCCCACCTGCGCGGCCGGATAAGTCCCGGCGAGCGAGGTAAGCTGCGCGGCGGCGGCGAAAACCAGCGCCCTATCGCTGGGATCGTAGTCGCCCGGAGTGGCCGCGCCGGGTGAAGGCTGGGGAACGACCTGCATGGTTCCGTTGAGGAATTCGACCACGCTGGGCACGTGGAAGATGTGTTGATCGAAGCCGGCAAAAAAGAAAATCCTGTTGCGCTTGAGCGGTCCGCCGATTGTGCCTCCGAATTGCTGCTGGCGGCCGTGTGGCTTGAAATTCATGAAGGGATCGGTGGCGCCGAAGGCGCTGTCGCGAATGAAATAAAAACCGGAGCCGTGCAGATGATTGGAGCCGGACTTGGTGATCACGTTCACGACGGCTCCGCCGGCGCGCCCGAGTTCAACGCCGTAGGAATTGGTAGAAACGCGGAACTCCTGCACGACCTCGTTGGAAAACTGGTAAGGAGCGCGGTAGCGTCCGCGAGCCTGGGCGAAGAAGCCGTTGTTGAAATCGAGGCCGTCGACCAGAAAA
>DATKPV010000042.1:0-58989 GCA_035523915.1 Candidatus Aquilonibacter sp.
ACCTGAATTTCATGCAGAGTGGCTGAGGGACGAGCCCTGAGACGCCACGGCAACCGCATCGGGATCATATATCCCGGCTGGCCGGTGCCAACTCTCTCCTGGAAACAGGGAACATGAGATTCGGATGCGAGCCGCACCTGCATTCGATAGCCTCTTTTCCTTTTCCTGGAAAAAGAGGCCTTTTGCTTTTAAGGCCGCTTTTTCCGGCTCGTCCCCAGCTACTCGGTGCTCTTAACAAAGGCAAGAAAGCGAGTAGCCCATGTCGAACTACGAAACCCACTACCAGTTGCGCTGTCGCGAATGCGGACGCACCTGGGGCAACCAGCCCCGCTCGATTTGCGAAGACTGTTTCTCGCCGTTGGAGGTTAGCTACGACTATGACGCATTGAAAGCGTCGATTGGAATGAATGGCGATGGTGGCCGCGTCGGCCGCGAGCGCATTGCTCAGAGGGCTCCGAACATGTGGCGCTATGCGGAATTGTTGCCGCTGCCGCAAGGCTTCGAGCCGCGTCTGCCGGTGGGCTTTACGCCGTTGTTTCGGGCGCCGCAACTGGCGGAGAAGCTGGCGGGGGCGGGAGCCGGGGCGAAGATTGCGGCGCAGAATCTCTACATCAAGAACGATGCGGTTTGCCTGCCCACATTGAGCTTCAAGGATCGCGTAGTGGCGGTTGCGCTGGCGAACGCACGCGCATTTGGGTTCGATACAGTTTCCTGCTCTTCCACCGGAAATCTCGCAAACGCTGTGGCGGCGCATGCGGCTCGCGAAGGGTTGAAGGCGTGGATATTCATTCCCGCCGATCTCGAGCCGGCGAAAATTCTCGGCACACATGTTTTCGGCGCAAGGGTGGTGCGCATTGCGGGCAGTTACGACCAGGTAAACCGGCTGTGTTCGCAAATCGCCGACGAGCGCAACTGGGGCTTTGTCAACGTGAATCTGCGGCCGTATTACGCCGAGGGCTCGAAAACGGTCGGCTTCGAAATTGCCGAGCAATTGGGATGGCGTTTGCCCGATAACGTGGTCGTGCCCATGGCGGGCGGTTCGCTGATCACGAAGATCAAGAAGGCATTCGACGAATTGATCAAGCTCGGCTTGGTCGAGGGCAAGGAAGTGAAGTTTTTCGGCGCGCAAGCGACGGGATGCTCACCCATTTCAACTGCGGTGAAGACCGGAAGCTCAGAGATCGAGCCACAGAAGCCGGCGACGATCGCGCGTTCGCTGGCGATCGGCAATCCTGCCGATGGACACTACGCGCTCAAGACGATCAAACAGAGCGGCGGATGGAGCGAGGATGTGAGCGATCCGGAAGTGGTGGACTCGATTCGCCTGCTGGCGGAGACAGAAGGAATCTTCACGGAAACCGCGGGAGGCGTCACCGTTGGCTGCGCGGGCAAGTTATATCGCCAGGACCGCATTCTGCCAGAGGAGACCACCGTGCTCTGCATTACCGGCAACGGACTAAAAACAACCGACGTGCTGGCCGGCGTTTACCAGACCGAGCGGCCGATTGCACCCAAGCTGGCAGAGTTCGAGCGATATTTGCAACAGACGTTGGATGTGGCCGAGGTTCCTGGAGTCATCGCCGATGCTGAGGCGGCGGGAGTAGGAGCATAGCCATGGCGATCACCGTACAAATTCCGACTGCGCTGAGGCGGCATACATCGGGTGTGGGTTCGATTGAATGCGCCGCGACCAACCTGGGAGAGTTGTTCTCCGTGCTGGACGAAAAGTTTCCTGAACTCAAACCACACTTGCGCGACGATGCCGGACAAGTGCGGCGCTTTCTCAACATCTACGTCAACGAAGAAGACATTCGCTTTCTCGGCGGCCAGAACTATGTTTTCAGCGATGGCGACGAAGTTCTGCTGGTGCCGTCGATTGCGGGCGGAGCAGCGTAGACCGAAACCGCTGCGCAATGAAGTGGCGCGACTTTAAGTCGCGCCAAGAGTCCTCAATTGCGAACACTCTCAGTGCGAGCGAGTAATCGTATCGATCACTTGCTCTCTACCGGCTCCTGCTTGCCGGACGATCTTAGCCTTCCCAGAAGCAATCTGCGCATTTGAATTTGCCGGCGGGTTAAAGGCAACGCCGTCATTTACCTGCGCACAATCCATTCGCAACGTACCATTGTCGTTAAAGACCAATCCATAGAACCGCATTGTGCTGCCCGCCGCAAGAGGCTGCTTGTTAAGCATCTGCGTGTTGCTGTCGACATAAACTTCAACCTGGTTTGGATTGTTTAAGACCGTTGTTTGTCCCGATTGCATAGCCAAAGTGGGAAATAGATCGTAGGGGGCAAGCGTGACGCTGTAGTCGGTGAAGTTCCCGGCGGTGGATGTGGCGAAAATTGTGGCGTCGATGCTTTGCGGTAAGAGGGTAATGGTTGTGGCTGGCGCCCAGGGCACACCGCCGGAGAGAGAAATCGTGGCAGAGGTTACGTAGACGTTTTGACCTGCAACCATGTTCGCGCCGTTGAACGTTGGAACAAAAGGCAGGCTCTGCAAATTGTTCAGTTCGCTCGAAACCTGAAAGATTGAGTCCGAGATACTGTAGGGCGGCGTGTCTGCGATCTCGTCTTTGCCCTGGGAAAGCTGGTTGTAGAACACCGCTGCCGGTTGATTGACGACGGGCTGCGTTGCCGTGACTTGCAGCACGGGACCAATCAGGACGTCTAGGGCGGAAGGATCTTCCACTGTGATGCGCGTCGCCAGGAGTGAACCATCGGGTTGAACCGCCCCGTCCATATTCACAAATGTGCCGACTCCAAGGGCGGAAAATCCGCTGACGCCTTGATAAACCGTGCTGCTCTTGGCGCTTATTGCCAGAGTTCTTGGCGCTTCCGCTAAAGTCAGCGTGAAACTATCACCGGGCCCTATCGCCGTGATCTCTCCGTTCATTCCCACAACCTTGCCATTCTGTGGGCTGGTGGGAGCTGTAGCGATGGAGAGTGGAGTCAAATTGAAGGTTGGCGTGATGGAAAAGGTATAAAAGCCGTTCGGGTTGTAGCAAGAGGAGTACATCTCTGACTGAGACACTTCCAAATCGAGGAGAAGGCCCATACTGCCGCCTGTGACCGTAATTGGCGACGGCAGATCGACCGTGACCATGTTGTTGGGCACATAACCATAAGCAAACGTACTAATGTCAGTGGAGCCGGCTTCTCCAGAACTCGGAGGCGTGAACGTCACGCACGTGAACGCGGCTCCCCCTTGAATCTGGACCGTAGCCGCAGTGTAAATATCCTGAGGCACGCTGACGGTGATCAACGGGTCAAGCTCGCCGTTGGCGTGGATGAGTTCGGCGCCCAGCGACGTGTTTTGTGCCTCGGAGAGCAGCGAGACGGTTTTGCCGGACTGGCTGGTCAGCGTGAGACTGGTGAAGCCAAACGCGAATCGTGAAAGTTGGTCGTTGGCTGTGCTGGTCAGAAGGAACGTGACTTGCGTGTTTCCAGTAAGTTGCGAAGTGGTTGAAGTTGCTTTACCGGAGCCGCAGGCAGTTGTGAGCGCGACGAGGGCGGACAGAGTGAAAACGACGGAGGCAAAAGTCGCCAATTTTTGAGCCGCAGGAGAATGCTGAAGTGGGCGCATAGGAACCTCGCAGTGAATGCGGAACTGAGTGTGTCGAGGGCCACCAGGGGAACGAACCGCCCATCAGAACCATGGACGTTATAATTTTCTCATCGAAAGCAAGAGCCGCAGCAAAGAAAATCAAAGAATCGTAAATTCCTGTAAACGGTGTCCGTTAGGTCGCGTTCTACCGCAAAAAAGAGCTTGCATGGAGCGCGGGGCGCGAGTACTATATAACTAACTGGTTAATTAACTATGGCTCGTCTCTTTCGTGTACATCATCAACTACGCCGCATGGGGACACGCGGCCAACCGGAAGAAAGCCGCGCCTCGATCTTGCAGGCCGCCGCCCAGGAGTTCGCCGACCATGGCATCGCCGGCGCCCGCACCGACGCCATCGCGCGCGAGGCTCACGTCAACAAGGCGTTGCTGTATTACTACTTCAAGGATAAAGAGACCCTGCACGGCGCCGTGCTGGCCGACGCTTTTTCCGGGCTGAAAGCCACGATATTCAAAGCGCTCGACAGCGATCTGCCGCCGCGCGAGAAAATCATGGCGTACGTAGGAGCGTATTTCGACTTCATCGCTTCGAATCAGATCTATCCGCGGCTAATGCAGCGGGAGATGATGCGCGCCCGCGAAGGGCGTTCGCCGCATTTCGACAAGCTGATCAAAAGTTACTTTCAACCCATCTTTCTCCGCCTGAGCGAAGTGTTGCAACAGGGAATTGCGGAAGGTGAATTTCGCAAGGTCGATCCCGTGCATTTTGTTCCTTCCATGGTGGCCATGATTGTTTTTTATTTCAGCAGCGCTCCAGTGATGAAACGAATCATTGGCTTTGATCCGCTAGCGCCGGAACGGATTGCCGAGCGCCGAGCGGCGGTGATGGATTTCATTTCCGCGGCGCTTTTCCGGCCTTCTTCGCCGGCGCAAGGAGCACGCTCATGAGTGCGCGCAACAAATTTTTTATCGTTCTCGGAATCATTTTCATCATTTCGGCTATTTATTACCGGCTTTCGACCAACCACTCCAAGTATCTCGACCTCATCGGTACGGTGGATGCCAATCAGGTGATCGTCAGCGCCCAGGTGGAAGGGCGGATCCAGAAGTTGCTCGTGGACGAAGGAACGCCGGTGAAGGCGGGAGACTTGATTGCAGTGCTCGATCCCTCAGAATTGCAGGCTCAGGAGGCGGCAGCCAGCGCAAACATCACGAGCATGGAGCATAAGGTTGCCGAAATGAGACACACGGAGCGATCCACCAGCGGCTCAACTTCAAGCGACGTGGCCAACGCGCGGGCCAAAGTTTCCTCCGCGCGGGCCCAGTTGCTGCAAGCGCAAGCTACGCTCGACCGCACGGAAAGCGACAGCCGCCGCACCATTGCTCTGGCCAAGGCGGGAGTCGCCTCTGACCAGGACCGGGTGCAGGCCGAGACCAATCTGCAGGCAGCGCAGGCCACGGTGCAGGCACAGCGCGACCTGGTCAGGGCGGCGGAAGCCGATCTGACCTCTGCCATTGCCCGGACCCAGCAAGCCAACGCAGCCAAGAGCACGGTACGATCAACGGAAGCCGATCTCAAGAATGCGATTGAGCAGAAGAATGAAGCTGCGGTACGGCTGGGCTATGCGAATGTCTACGCCCCGGTGACGGGAGTGGTTTCGGTGCGGGCAGCGCGGCAGGGCGAAGTAGTGAACATTGGAGCGGCGATTGTGACCATCGTCGACTTGAGCGACACGTGGGTGCGCGCGGCGATTCCCGAAACCGAGGCGGACCACATCGGTTATGGCGATGTGCTGCGCATTCGTCTGCCGGGCGGAACAATTACCACAGGCAAGGTTTTCTTCAAGGGGGTGGAAGCTGACTTTGCCACGCAGCGCGACGTGAGCCGGCGCAAACGAGATATCCGGACGATTGTGCTCAAGGTGCGACTGGAGAATCCCAAGGGCGCATTCGTACCGGGCATGACGGCGGAGGTGTTGGTTTCTCCGCAACAGTTGAGCGGTGAAGGCGGTTCGCAAAGCACCGCTGCGGCGGGCGGGCCATGACGTCCGATCTGAATCCGAAGGCGAAGGCAAATGGCGGTGCATCATCGTCGTCCGCTGCTCTCGAGGAAAAGCCGGTCTACGATCCGGCCGCCCCGGCCGCGATCGAGGTCGTTGATATCGTAAAAAGATATGGCGATTTCACCGCCGTTGACCATGTTTCGTTCAGCGTGAAGGAAGGCGAAATCTTCGGGTTGCTGGGGCCGAATGGGGCGGGCAAATCGACGCTCATCCGCATGATGACCACGCTGATTCCGATTACCGCGGGGCAGGCTTACATCGCCGGCCACGATGTGAGCAAGGATCCCAACGCGGCTCGCCGGATGATCGGCGTGATCCCGCAGGCCCTGACCAGCGATCTCGATCTGACTGTGGAAGAGAACCTGAACATCTACGCCAAGCTTTATGACGTGCCCGCCAAAGAACGAGAGCATTCGATCAACGAGCTTTTGGGTCTGGTGGACCTGAGCAAATGGCGCGATGCGCAGACCAAGACGCTTTCCGGCGGAATGCGGCGCCGGCTGGAGATCGCGCGCGGGCTGGTGCATCATCCGAAGATTTTCTTTCTCGACGAGCCGACGACGGGACTGGATCCGGTATCGCGGGTAGCGGTGTGGGAGATGCTGGGGAACATCAAGAAGCAGCGCCAGCTCACAATTCTAATCACGACGCATTACATGGATGAAGCAGACCGGCTGTGCGACCGCGTGGCCATTGTGGATCACGGCAAGCTGGTGGCGTTGGACGCTCCCATGGCCCTGAAGGCGAGCGTGCCGGGGTCCAATGTAATCGAAGCGCAGTTTGAAAATCCTCCCGCAGACTGGGAAGAGAAGCTGCAGGCGCTGGAGGATGTGACTTCCGTCCAGCATGAAGGAGCGGGAATGTACCGCGTGCTCACCGCCAGCGGCTCGCACACCACCACGCAACTTGTGGAAATGGCAGTGCAGGCCGGAGTACAGGTGAAATCACTTTCTGTGCAGAACACCACGCTGGACGATGTTTTCGTGCACTTTACGGGCAGACAGCTGCGTGACGAACTGCAAAAAGCCTATGCCTTCGTGATGCCGCAGCGCCCGATGCAGCCGTAGCGGGTAAGCGGCGGCGATTGGAAACCAAGATCCCGCGCGCTGCTCGGAATGACGCAAGGATTAACGTAGCTTACTGGAGTAGGAGTTTATGAATCGGATCATGGCGATTGTCGAGCGTGAAATGCGCAAGTTTTTCCGCTCACCGGCACTCATGATGGCGTCGATGATTATGCCCCTGGCGCAGTTGATCATTCTGGGCAACGCGTTCGGCGGCAAGATTCACGACGCCAAGCTTGCCATCGTAGATCAGGATGGCGGGCCACAGGCGGTGCGCATCAAAGAAGCGTTCGATTCGGTGCGCGCCAATATTCGAACCTTCGAGACCATTCCTTACGACAATCCAAAACAGGCGGTGCTAGACGTACGAAACGGAAAGCTGCAGGGGGCGGTGATCATCCCGCCGCAGTACTCGCAAAAAGTGTACGAAGAGAACCATCCGCGGATCGCCCTGGTGGTCGACAACAGCGACAACTTCATGAGCTCGGCCCTGGAACAGGAAATGACCAGCCTGACCGACGCGCTGAACCAGCCCCAGATTGAGCCGCGCATTCTGCAGCAGACGGCGCTCGATATCGTCGAGCTGTATCCCTATATCGAATACATGAAGTATCTGCTGCCCGGATCGCTCGTGCTCGCCATGTTTGTTTCGGTGATGATCGGCGGCGGCATGTTGTACATCGACGACAAGGCGCGTGGAGTGCATGAAGGTTATCTGGTCACGCCCATCACGAAATTGGAATTGGTTCTGGGGCTGAATCTGGCGGGGTCCATCAAAGCCGTGATGACGGGAGTGATTATCGTGGTGATCGGATCGATGCTGGCAGGAGTGGGAACGATTTTCAATCCCGCGACCCTGCTCGGCCTGATGATCATGATCGTTTTGACCTCGCTGGCCTTCAACACCATGATGTTCCTGATGATGGTCCGCATCGAGGACCCGCTGGTGCCGCGAGCCATGTTCGGCATTCTCAACACGCTGTTGTTTTTCCCCAGTGGCTCGGTGTATCCCATCCAGGCGTTCCCACCCTGGCTGAAGGCTATCGCCCGGGTGGATCCGTTCACCTACGCCGTCGATGGCTTCAAGTGCCTGCTGCTCAAGGAAACATCTTTGTCGGCGGTCTGGACCGACATGGCTGTGCTCACGGTATTCGCTGCGGTGACGCTCGGAATCGCTATTCCGCTGTTCAAGCGGACACTATAGGTTTTTATCGGCGAGGATGGGAACTTTCGCTCTTTGCCCGCCGTCCATTATGCTAAGAGGTTATGACCCTTCTGGACGCGAAGGAATACGATGCAGCCGCGGCACGGCGGAGAAAGTTGTGGATTGCCGGGATCATCGGTGCGGTCCTGGTAATTGGTCTGCTCATCTGGTGGAACCGTTTCTGGCCGG
Source organism: Candidatus Aquilonibacter sp. (assembly GCA_035523915.1). Classification (GTDB taxonomy): domain Bacteria; phylum Acidobacteriota; class Terriglobia; order Terriglobales; family Acidobacteriaceae; genus Sulfotelmatobacter. Next base: position 8,085 of record DATKPV010000042.1, read on the forward strand.
AAAAGCATATTGGCGGGCGTTTCTTCGCGGCCCTGCAGAAGCAGGATTTCGCCACCGCCTATGGCATCTATTTTGCGGACCCGGATTGGAAAGCGCATCCCGAGCGACACTCGCAATATCCCTTTAACGAGTTCTGGCAGGATTGGGGGCCGGGCGGGGAGTGGGGAACCATCAAGAGCTTTCGGATTTATGGGACGAGTAATTGTCCCGGCGGGGGTAGCGGAGTTGTTGTCGACGTAATTGTGAACGGCAGGGCGCAGCACGCGCAGCTCTACGTTGACAAAACCGATAAGACGATCAGCACGCCGCCGTGCGATCTGGAGTTTCGCTGACGGAGCAGAGGCGGCCCGCAGGTCAGGCTTGCAGAGCGGCAAAGTGCTCGAGGGTTTTCGTCAACGAAGCGAGATCGCTCACGTTCAAGGTTATTTTCGAGCGGTCGATCTGCCGCATCAGGCCAGATAATACTTTCCCGGGACCGATCTCAACGAATACCTCCGCACCGTGGCTGATCAGCAGGCGAACGCATTGCTCCCACTTCACCGAACCAGTCACCTGGCGAACGAGTGTATCGCGCGCGCGCAATTGCTCGGTGATGAGTTCGGCGTCCACATTGCAAGCCACCGGATAGACAGGTTTCTGAAGCGTGAGGGCATTCAGATCGACTTCGAGGCGGTCCTGGGCGGGCTTCATCAATGCGCAATGAAATGGCGCGCTGACCGGCAGAAGCTTAGCGCGCTTGGCTCCACGTTCATCGGCGAGTTTGGTGGCACGCTCCACCGCGGCGGCGTTCCCGGAGATGACGATCTGCTCCGGCGAATTGATGTTGGCCGGCTCGCAGACCTCACCCTGGGCGCTTTGCTGGCAGATGGCAGCAACTTTACCAAGCTCCAGGCCGAGAATCGCCGCCATGGCGCCCACCCCAACCGGTACCGCCTCCTGCATGTACTTTCCGCGATTGCGCACTGTGCGTATGGCATCGGCGAACGTCACGGTTCCGGAAGAAACGTGGGCCGAATATTCGCCGAGGCTGTGGCCGGCGACCAGGCATGGCTTTGGAATCTGGGTTTCAAGCACGCGCAAAGCGGCGACGGAGGTCGTGAGAATGGCCGGTTGCGTAATCTCGGTCATACGCAGTTGTTCTTCGGGGCCCTTGAAGCAAATCTCAGAAAGCTTGTAACCGAGAACATCGTCGGCTTCGGCGAAGGTCTGGCGGGCAATGGAATATTTTTCGGCGAGATCCTGGCCCATGCCCACTATCTGGGAACCTTGTCCGGGAAAAAGAAAAGCGATGGCGTTCCTGGTGTCGGTCATGAATATCGGAGAAACAGCTATTTTGATTGCGCCGCGTTCGACTGCGCAAGTGTGGCCTCTACTGGCGCCGCGGGATGGAGGGCGGCCAGGCCGCGCTCGATCGATTCGTTAATCCTGCGCTGCGAGAACTCCGCGGCCACGCGCAAGGCATTCTTCATGGCGTTGGCGTTGGAAGAACCATGGGTGATGATGCACACGCCTTTGACGCCCAGCAGCGGCGCGCCGCCATATTCGGTGTGGTCAAGGCGCTTCTTGAACTCGGCGAAGGCGCTGCGGGAAAGCAACGCTCCCACCTGGCGGGTGATGGTGGCTTTGAGCGATTCCCGCAGCGCGGTACGCACCAGATTGGCCACGCCCTCCGAAATCTTCAAGGCAACATTGCCGACGAACCCATCCGCCACGATCACATCAACCTTTCCGTTATAGAGGTCGCGGCCTTCCACGTTGCCGACGAAATTCAGAGGCAATTGCTTGAGCAACTGAAACGCCTCGCGCGTGAGATCGTTGCCCTTGCTGTCTTCTTCGCCGATGGAGAGCAGGCCGACGCGCGGACGGCGGGTGCCAAACATTCTGCGGAAGTAAATCTCGCCCATCACGGCAAACTGTTCGAGATTTTGCGCGGTGCAATCGACGTTGGCGCCGACATCGAGCAGCATGGCCGCAGTTCCCGGGGCGGTGGGAAAGACCGCTGCCAGGGCGGGTCGGTCGAGGCCGGTCACGGCGCCGAGAACGACTTTGGCAGTCGCCATGGCTGCACCGGTGTTACCCGCCGTGACAAAGCCGGCGGCCTGGCCTTCGCGAACCAGGCGCAGGCCCACGCGCATGGAGGAGTCGCGCTTGGCGCGCACAGCCTCCACTTTGTCTTCCATAGTGATGTACTCGCTGGCGTGGACGATTTCGATGGGCAGACGCGCTGCGGTGAGGTGTCGGCCGAGTTCAGCCTTGATGGGCTGCTCCGGCCCGACGAGCAGCACACGCACCCCGAAATGGCGAGCGGCCAGAATCGCCCCCTCGACTTCCGGTTTTGGGGCGCGATCCGAACCCATCGCATCCAGCGCGATCACGCTAGGCATGGCGCAGAGAGCTAGCCGGCCTCTTCAACGTCCAGCACTTCGCGGCCCTTATAGTAACCGCATTTGGGGCAGGCGCGATGCGGCATCTTCTTCTCGTGGCAGTTGGGACACTCGGAGAGCGAGTGCCCTTTCAGGGCATCGTGGGCGCGCCGCGTGGATGTACGCCGTTGTGAGTGTCTCCGTTTCGGATTGGGCATAGTTAGGATTCCTCTCGCTGAGGCTGTGGCCTCGGACGCAAGTCAGTTTTGATCATCCAGGCGCACGCGAATCTCTTTGAGCGCCGCCCACCGAGGATCTTCAGTCGGGCCGGCGCAGGAACACTGCTCCTGGTTCAGATTCTTGCCGCAATGCGGGCACAATCCGCGGCAGTCCTCGCGGCAGATCACCTTCAACGGTACAGCGAGCAGCACCTGCTCACGCAAAACATCCTCGAGCTGCAGCCCTTCTCCCTGATAATAACCGATCTCGGCTTCCGCATCGGTTACCGATAGCTCGTCTCTCCCGGCGTCGGAACCACGCGGCCGGTAGAGCAGCTCAAACTCCCGGCTGATGTCCTGCCGGACTGGCTCCAGACATCGCGCGCAGGTTAACTCCAGAGTCGCAGCCAGCCGACCTCTTAGACGAATATCCTTTATTACTTTGTGCTTGCCGTGATGTTCCTCCACCAGTTCAGCCCGCCCGCGGCTGGCGATGGGCGTGAGCTGACGCACGTCGGCGCCCAGATCAATAACATTGGGCAGAAACTCCTCCGCAAAGTCAATGGGATGAAGTTCCAGTTCCTTGAGATCGAAGAACATCGGGAACCTCCGCGCACCTTAATGTCGCTGCGTCAGGCCCGCGGAAGCACGCCAAGGGGGCGCAAGTACCGCAAGGAGCAAACTTCAACAATAAAGACCCAAAGGCCTGGTGTCAAGCACTTCGCGCCGCGGGCGAGCTTTACAGGGCTGATCAGCGTCTGGCCAATGCGTTAGCGGCTTATCTGCCCGTAGAATGGTTGGGCGCGGACTGATCCCGATCATGTCAACACAAGTCACCCGGCCACCCGGCAAAGGCATCCTTCTTGGATCATGGCTGGAAGTTCACTCCAGCCGCCTGGCCGGGTTACTCGTGCTCATTGGATTTCTGACGCGCCTTTGGACTGCCTATGGAACATTTCTAAATCCCGATGAAGCTCTGCATTTCCGGCTGGCCAACCAGCCCTCGCTAGCCGAGGCTTACAAGCAGGCGCTGACAGCGGCGCACCCCCCCGGCCTGGTCATTCTGCTTTATTTCTGGCGGGACCTGGGCAGATCCGAACTTTGGTTGCGTCTGCCTTCTGTAGTCGCGGGTATGGTGTTCTGCTGGGTCTTTTACAAATGGCTGGCCGCCGCCACGGGCAAGCTTACGGGCATGATCGGCGTGCTGTTCGCAGCGCTGCTGCCTCCGATCGTTGGTCTGACGGCGGAGATTCGGCAATACGCGTTACTGCTGGCGTTTCTGGCCTGCGCCCTTTATTTTCTCGACCGCGCCTTCGCCGAGAAATCCGCGCGCCTCATGGCGGCATTCTCATTCTTCCTATATCTCGCCATGTTTATGCATTACTCTGCATTCCTCTTCGCCATTGCGCTCGGCATTTATGCGATCTGGAGAATCGTGACAGAGCATCCGCCGTTCAAAGTTACCAGCGCGTGGGCGATCGGTCAGATGATCGGGGTTGGAATTGCCGTGTTTCTGTACAAGGTGCATCTTTCGCGTCTTGGCGTGGGCGATTCGCGCACCGTTCTGCAGGGTTTTATGAGCGATTTTTTTCTGCGCCGCTCCTATTACAATCCGGCGCACGATAGCCCGCTCTGGTTCGTCGGCCACAGTTTTGGGGTGTTCCAGTATTTTTTTGGACAACTGGCCGTCGGCGATCTGGCTGGCCTGCTGTTCCTGGCTGGAGTGGGGTTGCTACTCCGGCAACACGGAACTTCAAAGGATTCGGGCCGCCGCGCGGCCGCACTGCTCGTGCTGCCCTTTGCGGTCGCTTGCATCGCCAGCGTATTTCATCTCTACCCCTACGGTGGAGCGCGCGAACTTGCGTTCCTGATCATTCCGGCTCTGGGTGGAGTCAGCGTCGCACTGGCCGGCTTGTCGCATGGGGACTGGGCGCGCGGAGTCGGACTCGGGGTACTGGTTCTGGCGCTGTGCCTGATCTTTGGCAAGCCGCGCCCTCCGCGCATGGAACGCGCGGATCAAAGCCGCCGGCACATGGACGGAGCCATGCAATTCGTGCGGCAAAACGTTCCGCCCGGGTCGACGATCTTCGTCGATTACCAGAGCAATCTCATTCTCGGGCACTATCTCTGCGATGAGCAGCCAATCGTGCTGGATGATTCAATCGCCGGGTTTGAGAGCTTCTCCTGCTCCGGACATCGTGTGATCTCGGCAAACTACAAAAGCGCGTGGATGTTTAATGGTGAGAATTTTGTCGGCGAATGGAAATCGCTGGCGCAGACCTACGGCCTTCACTCCGGGGGAAAAGTATGGAACTTTCAGTGCGGATGGGGAATCAAGCTTGCGGGCGAACTGCAGAAGAACTTCGCGGAATTCCGCGATCTTCGGGTGACGTCTTTCGGCGAGAACATCCAAATTTTTCCATTGACGGTCGGCCAGGCCATCCCGGCGTCCGATATGCCATCTCAGCGCGCCACCGGCATGCTTAGCCCCAATGCCTTTAGCGTTCGTTCGTCGGGCGTGGTGCGGCCGTCCTTCTTGACCACCACTCCGAAATTGCCCGAATAATCCCACATGGTCCAGCCGATTTCGTCCCGGTCAAGCGCGGTGCGCACATCGTGGATCCAGGCGGCGCGATCGTGGGGATCTGCGTACTCTCGATAAACGCCAAATTCGTCGCACAGCACGGGGACGCCGTGCCGTTTGGCCCAGTCCGCCACCTGCCCGATTTCGGCTTGGATGCGCTCCGCACCCCAATGATCCTGTCCGTAGCGGATTACGATGAGGCGGTCGGTTGCGTCGGGCACGCCGGCCGCGACTTGCGCTGCGGATTCGGCCGAAGAGGGATAAGGCAACCCTTTCACCCATTGCCAGAAATACGTTCCCCAGGTTGCGCCCTGATGCGTAAAAATGTGCGGCTCGTAAAAATGGAAATCGTAAATGATATTCGGATCGCGCAAAGGCTCGAGGAAAACCAGGTCATCATCATCCGACCAGTGGGCCCCGACGGCAATGATTGTGTTTCGCGGAGCGCCTTCGCGAATGGCCGCCGCCAGCTTGGCCTGCACTCCGTACCAGCGATAGCTGTCGGAAAATTCCGGCTCGTTCATGACCTCGAGAAATACGCGATCCGCATCTGTGGTTGAATAGTGAGCCGCCAGGGCACGCCAGAAATCGGCGACCTGCTGCACGAAACTGTCGTCCTTAGCCAGCCGTGCCTTGAAATCGCTTTCCGGGTGCAGATCAATGATTACGGCCAGCCCCTGATCAAGAATCATCTTGACCGCCGCGTCCAGGTAGCCGAGATATCCTGCTGGAATCTCATTGGGCCGGCCTTCGGTGAACATGGGTTGCGGGTTCACACTAAGCCGTACGTGGTCGAAGCCCATTGCCTTGATCAAAGAGATGTCATCAGCCGTGACCCAGGACTCGAAATGCGCTTTCGTGTACCCGCGCGTGTCGTAGACCTGAGCAAACCATGCGCTGGTGTTGATGCCGTGGCGAAGGCGGGCCAGGCGCGCAGCGGGCACGGACGACGGTGGTTGCGGCACGTTCTGCGCAGCAGAGATGGCTGCGAGAACCGAGATCAGACAGAATCGGCCAACCTTAATCGCCGCTGTTTTTAGGGGCGTTATTCCTGAAATTGAGGTAACCGGCATTCGCGATCAGGTACTGAGAATGGGCAGCGATCGAATTCTCTTTTTTGTGGCCGTGTAGATTGCATTGCACAGCGCGGGCGCAAGCGGCGGAACCGAGGGCTCGCCGATCCCTGTGGGAGCCTCCATGCTGGGCACAGCATAGACTTCGACCAGCGGTGTCTCCTCCATGCGAACCGGAGCATAATCGTCAAAGTTTCCCTGCACCACTCGCCCTCTGTCGATGGTAATTTTCGCTCGTAGCGCATTACTCAGGGCATAGACAATTCCTCCCTGAATTTGTTGCTCGAGAATGCTGGGATTCACCACCTGGCCGCAATCCACCACCGCGACCACGCGATGCACGCGAGGAGCGTCGTTTTCCATGCTGATTTCGACCACTTCTGCCATGTAGGAAGAAAAACAACCGAAACAGGCGGTTCCCCGGTATCGTCCTGCGGGCAGGGGCTTGCCCCATCCGGCCTTGTCGGCCGCCAGCTGAAGAACACCGCACATGCGGGCTGTGCGCCAGGTGGTGGAAAAATACTGGACGTCCTGATCTTTAGCCAGTATGTGGAGGCGATACTCGAGAGGATCCTTTCCTGCGGCCGCGGCCAGTTCGTCGATGAAGCTTTCACTGGCGAAAGCGGCCTGCAGCGCATAGACGGAACGCATCCAACCCAAAGGCACCGGGGTTTCCGCCAGAACGTACTCCAGCGAAACGTTGGGCACGCCGTAGACAAACGCGGCTTCATCCGGCAGGTCGGGATCGATGCCGTTTGGCCCGGGCTGACCTTTCTGTCCGCTGATGGAAGGCGCAATCAGACGATGGGTGAAAGCAACCGGCCAGCCGGCCCCATCGAGCGTCGCGCTCAACTGATGCAAACTCGCGGGGCGGTAGGTGGAAAAGCGCATGTCGTCTTCACGAGTCCAGACGACTTTCACCGGGTTGGTGATCGCTTTCGAGACCAGCGCAGCTTCGACGGCGTAATCGTGTTCCAGCCGGCGTCCGAAGCCGCCGCCCATCAATGTCACGTTTACTTTTACCCGGTCAGAATCCAGTCCCACGGCTTGTGCCACCGAGTCGCGGCAGTCCTGCGGAACCTGCGTCGGAGCCCAGAGTTCGCATACCGATCCCTGAAAGTTGGCGGTGCAGTTGCCCGGCTCCATAGGAGCGTGGGCCATGAAGGGCAATTGATATTCGGCCGAAACATGCCGACCGGAAGCCTTGGCAACGTCTCCGACGGAATAAAGACTCGCACCTTTCCTGGACGCAGCTTGCTTCAGTGAGGCCGCGACTGCGGCAGTGTTCAGATCTTTATTCGGGCCGTCATCCCACTTGACATTCAACATGCGGCGGCCTTCCATCGCCCCCCAAACGCTATCGGCGACAACCGCGACCGCCGCATCGCTGATTTTCCCCACATAGCTTACGCCCGCAATCTTCTTCGACTCTTTATCGTCAAAGCTGATCAGTTTCCCGCCGATGGTAGGGCACCGGGAGATTAGCGAGTACTTCATCCCCGGCAGGCGGACGTCGATGCCGAAGACCGCATTGCCTATTACTTTCGAGGGCGTATCCACCCGGGGCAGCCGCTGGCCAACAATCTTGTAGTCTTTGCTCTGTTTTAACGGGACGTCAGTGGGAATGGGGAGCATAGCAGCTTTGTTGGCGAGATCGCCATAGCTCAGACGGCGGTTCGAGGCGGCATGAACTACATTTCCTTGCTGCACCGCGCACGAAGATCGAGGCACACCCCAGGTCAGCGCCGCGGCGGTGATCAACATTTCGCGGGCTGTCGCTCCCGCCTTACGCATCGGATCCCAGGTGGTGCGCACGCTGGCGCTGCCGCCAGTGGTCTGATCACCATAGAGCGTGCTGGCTCCTGCCTGTTCAATGTCGATCTTCTTCCAATCCGCTTCGAGTTCCTCAGCCAGAATCATGGGCAGGGCGGTGCGCACGCCTTGTCCCATCTCCGAACGCGCCACCACCACGGTGACTTTGTTATCCGGCGTAATGCGGAGATATGCGTTGGGCGAGAAGACAGCATTTGACGATTCGCTGTGAGGCAGATAGAAGCCGATCACGAGACCAGCCCCGGCGGCCACGCCGGCGGTCACGAATTCCCGGCGGCTCAAGGGGCTCATTGTGGGCCTCCGCCGCGGGCAGCGCGATGAATCGCTTTGCGGATGCGTTCATAAGTTCCGCAGCGGCATAGATTGCCGTTCATCGCCTCCGTGATTTGTTGGTCAGTGGGATTGGGAGTCTTCGCCAGCAGCGCAGCTGCGGTCATGATCTGACCGGTTTGGCAGTACCCGCATTGCGGAACCTCTTCTGCGATCCACGCCAGTTGAAGTGCCTGCAATCCGTTGGCGCTGTATCCCTCGATTGTGGTGATGTTTTTGCCTGCGACCTGAGAAACCGGCATGGAACAGGAGCGGATTGCCGATCCCTCAACCTGCACCGTGCAAGCGCCGCACAATCCGGCGCCACAGCCGAATTTCGTGCCCGGAAGGTCCAGAGTGTCGCGCAGGACCCAAAGCAAAGGTGTCTCGGGCGCGACATTCACGTTTTTTTCGCTGCCGTTCACGCGGAGGGTGATCTCTGCCATGTATTTCCCCGAGGTGGTTTAGGGCTGGACAAACATCGTACTCAAGTGAGAGGGCAAATGGAAATGGGGTTTCACGCAAAGCAGACGAGGAAAGCCAAAGACTACTTCAGCTCAGCCAGTTTCTGCGTGGCCAGCTGGCTGGCTTCCGAGCTGGGATTATCTTTTTTGATCTGCTCGTAGAGACGCTTGGCATCAAGCGGCCGGTTGTTGCTCTGGTATAACGCGGCCAACTGCAACTGGGCAGTTACTTTGCCCACTGTACTGGAGGGCTTGTCGATCAATTGCTGATAGAGAGCGATTGCATCGTTGGCGCGATTGGTATCGCTGTAGAGGTCAGCCAGCGCCAGCTTGGCCATCGAGGCCAGTTCCCGGCCCCCGGAAGAGATCACCTGCTTGAAGTCCTGCTCGGCGGCGCTATTGTTGCCTTCTGTGACCGAGGCTACTCCCAACAGGTAGCGAGCCGTATCAGCCGTATGAGTGTGCGGATACTTCTCCAGGATCGCCTGCAGTTGCTTGCTTGCCGCCTCGGCGCGTTCTTTGGCGGAGGCGAAAGTCGGCATTTCCGCCTGAGGTGGCGCGCCGGGCGGGCGAAGCGGAGTATCCAGGGTCCTGACCGCAAGAGTCAGTTCGAGACTGGCTTTGTCGTTTTGCTGGCTCTGGTAGTACCATCCGCCCACTCCAATTCCCAAAACAATCACCACGACGATGCCGGCAATGATCAGGGTATTCTTGTGTTCCACAGACCAGTGGGCGGTTCGCTCCGCCGCTTCCATGGTGGCGCGGCTGAAGGCGTCCTGCTTGAGTTGATGGCGAGTCTCTGCGCGCACGCGCTTTCCTTCCAATTCTCTGGGCTAGTTTCAGTCTCGGCGGGACAACTAGCAGTTTAACAATCGTAAAATGGCGCCGTCAAAAACCAGGAGAACGGCTCAACGCGAAGTTTCTTCCAGGATGCCCTGCTCCAGCTTCTCCTGGCATTCGATGCAATGACGGGTCCAGGGCACAGCTTCCAGACGCTTGGCGTTGATCTCCTTACCGCAGTGGATGCACTCCCCGAAGCTGCCCTCGCGAATGCGGGCCAGAGCGGTCTCGACCATCTGCAGTAATTGCCGGTCGTTGTTGCTCTGGCTGAAAAGGAACTCCTTAGTGTAGGAACTGGCTGCACGGTCGGCGATGTCCTGGGTCGTGTCCTCATCGGCGGAGCGGCCATCCTGCTGGGTCCGGCTCACGGTGCGGCGCAATTCCTGCTGCCGCATCTCCAGCCGCTTCTTGAAGGCTTCCAACTTCTTCTTGTCCATAGGTCACTTCGAAGTTCGGGTCACTTAAAAGTCTTGGGACGGCTCACTGAGCCGTCCCTCGGGCAAAGATCAAACGTTTATGATAAGCGTGAAAAATGAAAAGCGTCAACCGGGGCGGGCCTGCAGGACGAGTCACGAAACAATGTAGGCGCATCGTGGCTGGGACTTTGCGGCTGGCTATTCGACCAGCTTGCGGGACAAATCGGTTTGGAATTCAGCCGCCGGTCTTTCCTGCAGCAGAGAGTGCTGAGTTACGCTGCCATAGGGGTTGGCAGTTTTAATCACCCGGGTCAGATCGTGGGCGTCGGTTTGGACATCGTGCAGGGTGATGGAGTCGCACGCGGCGGGTGCGCGGTTACCCGGCAGAATGCCCACACTTTGATTTCTGCCCCACGCCTTGGCTCGGTACAGCGCGTTGTCGGCCAGTTCGATGACCTCTTCCGCGCAGATTGCCTCATAAGCATCGCGGCACCAGGGGAAAGGAGCCCAGCCCACCGAGCAGGTTTTTCGGACCGTAATGCTTTGTCCGAGATCGAACGGCTCGGAGGCGATCACTTCCAGAATACGTTCACAGAAGGCCGGGATGCCCCCAGGATCAGTCGAACGCGACATAATCAGAAACTCTTCTCCACCCCAGCGCACCAGCACGTCCGATTTGCGAACGACCGTAGACAATCGCTCCGCCACTTTCTGCAATAAGCGATCGCCGGCAGGATGACCGTGAAAATCGTTAACCTCCTTGAAGAAATCGACATCGACCATGAGAAAAATCAGGTCGCGGTGGTCGACGGTATGCGCGCTCGCGCTGCCCAGACGTTCATAGCTACGCAAGACCTGGCCTGCCTCCGCCGGCAGAATCTCCTCCAGATAGCGGCGGTTCCAGGTTCGAGTGAGGGAATCGGTGAAGGAAATTTCCTGTAGCTCAAGGTTCTTGCGCTGCAGTTCCTGGCTGTGCCAGCGCAGGGACTGCTCCTTACTCTCCAGCGCGTCTTTGAGTTTGCACGTGTCGTCGAGATTCTGTTGTGAGAGCCGGAGCAGGTGCAGCAGTTCGCCATCCATGAGGTGTTGCTTAAGAAACACCATCGTCCCCATACAGATCATGGCGGCGATGGTCAGAATCAAACGATAGGCGCGCACCCGCGGCGGAACATTCCCGCCGAATTGCGCCCAGGCTACCATAAGTGGGGCTGAAAACACGGCGAGCATGGCGAGACGTGCCGCCCAAACACGTGGATTGTATTCGCTGGCTTTGTCATGGGACGGCTCGGCCGGCGACCGCCTTGCCATGAAGCCGACGCCTGCAAACCAAGCCATAGCCGCAACTAAAGGCACGTCGAAGAGACTGCCGGTATGGTAGAGATGGTAATCGATGGCGACGCTGGCCAGAATCGATCCCACGCTATAAAGCGTCGCGGCGCCGAGAAATTGTCCGTAGATCACCCGCCAAGGTCCATCGCTCCGTCGCCGGGCCAGAATGAATCCTCCGATCAGGGCCAGTTGCTCGCACGCATAGAGCACGTCGAAGCTCCTGCCGTAGGCCGCCTCGTTCGGAGAGACATACTGCCACGGGATCACAACAAAAAGGTAGAGGTACAGCCACCAGGTGAGAAGCAGGAAAAAGTTGAGCGAGGGCAAGCGCTGGGAACGGTCAGTCTGCTGAACGTGCGGCTGCACAGCCAGAGCCGCCATCATGGGAACGATGTGCAGAAACAGTACGACGTCGCCGACAAAGGGGTTCGGCGTTTCATGGCGCAGAAAAACTTCAAAGTAGGTCCACAGTAGCTGCGAATAAAGCCACATGCCGCAGCCGAATGCCATAAGTACCCAGAAGCGCTGTGTTTTCTTGTCGGGACTCGCGGCATTGGAAAGAATGGACAGTGTGCCGAGCAGAAGCAGCGCAGACTGGGTGAGGTCACCGAAGGCCGTCAGGCCAAACCCGCGAGGTACCGCGAGCGACACGACCACATGTGCGCAAACGACCGCACACACGATGGCCCTCCACCTGCCGGTCTGGAGCACAGGGGTCTGAGACACCATGAGATTGTATGTTTGGCCGGGCGCGCGTCAGATATTACGGAAGTAATGGAAGGCCGCAAGCGGCGGCTGGCAGACACGCTGCTCGTTCAACTCCCCATTGCCAGGAACCGCTGCGCAAAACGGTAAGCATCCTGAAAGGAGTTGTACAAAGGCGCTGGAGCCACGCGGAGGATATCGGGTTCTCGCCAGTCGCCGAGGATACCGGCATTCGCGAGCTGCTCACACAGCGCTCGCCCACTTCTGGGAAGGCGAATCGAAAGCTGAGCGCCGCGTCGGCCGCTTTCCCGCGGCGTGATGATCGAAAAATTCGAAGACGGCTGATCCAGAAGGAATTCGAGATAGCCGGTCAGTGACACGCTCTTGGCGCGCAGACGCTCCATGCCAACCTCGTGGAAGATATCCAGGGAAGCCCGCAAGGCTGCCAGGCTTAAAATCGCTGGATTGCTCACTTGCCAACCCTCGGCCCCGGCCATGGGTCGGAAGTTCGGTCCCATTTCAAATCGCGTGCTTTCGTCGTGACCCCACCAACCGGCGAATCGGGGCAGAGTCGAGGCTTGCGCATGGCGTTTGTGCACAAAGCATCCAGCAATACAACCTGGACCGCCATTCAGGTACTTGTAGCTGCACCACACAGCGAAATCGGGCCCCCATTCGTGCAACTTCAGAGGCAGATTACCGGCCGCGTGGGCCAGGTCGAATCCCACAATGCAACCGCGGGCGTGGCCTGCCCGAGTGATTCGCGCCATGTCGAAAGCCTGGCCCGTAGCGTAGTTCAGCCCACCGAGCAGGATCAGAGCGATGGAGTGTCCCTCTTGCTCAATACGGGATTCGATATCCTCATCGCGCAAGCACGACTCTCCCGAACGCGCAGTCAATTCAACAAGAGCCGATGCGGGATCCAATCCGTGAAAGCGAATTTGCGACGCAACCGCATACTGGTCAGAGGGGAAAGCGCCGCGTTCAACGAGAATTTTGAAGCGCTCCCGCGTCGGCCGATAGAAAGACACCATCATCAGGTGAAGATTCACCGTCAGCGAATTCATCACCACCACTTCCACCGGTTTTGCACCCACAAGTTCTGCGATCTGATCGGTAAGCAGCCGGTGATAAGGCATCCAGGGATGGCGCGCCCGGAAATGTGCCTCCACGCCAAATTCGGCCCAGTCTCTTAGTTCCTGTTCGATGTACTCGTGCACAGATTTAGGCTGAAGGCCCAGAGAGTGCCCGCACAGATAAATACAATGTTCGCCGCCAGCGGTCTTCGGAAAGCAGAATCTTTCCCGGTAGCTGGCGAGGGGGTCGCGCCGATCCATCTCAACCGCGAAGGCTTCGCCTTGCTCAAACGCGGTGCTGGTCACTGCAAATCCTCCAGCGGAGTGAGTTCCCGGCGCACCAGTTGTTCCGCCTTGTTCCAGTCGAGATTCTCCACTCGATCGATGGAATCGCAAACCTGCGCCAGAATGCGCTCTTGCGCCGCACCTCGAGCCAGAGCAACCGAGTAAGGCACGCGATGGAAGGTAACCATCGCGTATTTTGGAACAAAAAAACCGGGATACTTCGCTTCCAGGGCGAGCTCGACTTTTTTCCTGAACAGAAATCGAGGGTCGGCAACGCGATCGCGCATCTCCACAAAATTCTCGATGGCCATGTCCGCAATGGCGTCGGTGTTCACCTTCCGCTGGTGCTCGAATTCTTCAAACACTCGCGGCCAGTCCTCCCCGTGCCGGTCGAGAATCTCGGCCAGGCAGGTGCAGTCCTCGAATCCGCAATTGATTCCCTGCCCGAAAAAAGGAACGATCGCGTGAGCAGCGTCGCCCAGCAAAAGCGCCTTTCCGGCTACGTGCCATGGAGAACACTTGATCGTAACCATTGTTCCAGTGGGATTGGCAAAGTAATGGTCAGCCAACTGCGGCATCAGGGGAACCACATCGGGAAAGTGGTTTGCAAAGAAACCGGATACATCTTCAGGCGTAGCAAGCTGCGCAAAACTGTCGGCGCCCTCAAAGGGAAGAAACAGAATGCACGCGAAAGTGCCGTCGATGTTGGGTAGCGCGATCAGCATGTAGTTGCCGCGCGGCCAGATGTGCAGCGCGTGAACTTCGATTCGATGTTCGCCCTCGGGCCCGGCCGGAATCGTCAACTCCTTGTATCCGTAGTCAAGATGCTGCTGGGAAAAGTTGAAGCGATTCAGCTTTAGCATCGCCGAACGCATCGCGGAGGCCGATCCGTCACAACCGATCACGACTTCGGGAATAGCCGTCTGTTCCTTGCCTGTCTCGCTGTTACGAAGGCGCAGCGTACCGGTTTTCAGATCATAACCTGTGCATCGCTGCTGGAAATGAATCTTGACGCCCTGCTCCTCCGCCGCGTTCAAGAGCGCGACGTTCAGGTCGGCACGCGAGATCGAATTGATGACTTCGCATTCGTCTTTTCCGTAGGGCTGGAATGTGAGCTCTCCGGTGGGCGAATGCATCATGCGGCCGCGCATTGGAATGATGATGTTCCGCATCTGCTCCCACAGGCCCGCTCGTTGCAGCGCATAGATTCCACGCGTCGAGATGGCGAGATTGATGGAACGTCCCGCGCTGATCTGCACCCGTCGCATGTCAGGCCGGCGCTCATAAATCTCGACGGCAAATCCTCGCTGTGCCAGAAGGACGGCCAGCAGCGGCCCATTCAAACCCGCGCCGACAAGGGTGATCTTCCTGGATTTCCGATTCATCAGGCTGGATTGCGTACGCCGATTGTGCTTCAGCCGGTCAACAGCGTCCGTGCTTCCCACAATTCAGGGAAGAACTTTTTGTCGAGCGTCAGCTTCAGATAAGACGCGCCCGCGCTGCCCCCGGTTCCCATACGAACCCCAATGATGCGCTCGACGAGTTGAATGTGCCGCAGCCGCCAGCTCACAACCAGTTCGTCGAACTCCGTGAGCCGCTCGCATACGTCAATCCAATCGCGGCAATGACGTTCATCCTTATAGAGCGACAAAATAGCGCGCGCCCGCGCCTCAAACTGCGCACGATCGTTCCCGCTGACCGCAGCCGGGAGCTTGCCCATTGCCTTCAACGCTGCGAAGAAAACGTCGTGCAGGGATGGCTCCTCCAGCCGTTGCTGCAGCCGGGCATGCGCTTCCGGGGTTGGCCGATGAAAGCGGAGCATCTGCCTATCTTTGAGGCCGCACAGAAACTCGAGCTCGCGGAACTGCTCGGACTGAAAGCCGCTGGCGGGTTCCAGCTTGTCCCGGAACGCCAGAAAGTGCGTGGGAAGCATGGTCTCAAGGATCGTGAACTGCTCCACTAGGATTCGCGTGATCTCCGTGCAGCGCCGCAGCAGGCGCGCGGCTTCGTACACTTCGTCTCTGGACGCCGGATTCGCGCTCGCATCCCGCAGGTTGGCCACCACGGCATCGAGATCGTGCAGCAGTTCCTTGAACCAAAGTTCGTAGGTTTGATGGACGATGATGAAGAGTAATTCGTCATGATGAGCAGGCAACGATTGTGGATGTTGCAACGCCAGCAACTCGGGCACCTTCAGGTATGAGCTGTAGCTGAGCTGCTCGGTAGCCATGCTGGAGTCTCTCTCTGTTGCTGCCGGAGCGGATGACTCCACAGCTTCTTTCTTCGGTTCAGGCAGACCCAGAAATCTCCGCGGATTCGCGCTCAGCACTGCGGTCTTCACGCTCTCTGCCAAAGAACTCCCGCGAACCAGAGAGCCGATCCGCTCCTCGCCTAACGGGAAGGGATAGTCAGAACCAAGGAGCACCTGATCCGCTCCCATGGTTTGCACGAGGAATTGCAGAGTACGCTCCTCAAAGACTGCCGAATCGGCATAGAAACGATCCAGATAATGACTGGGCGGAAATTCACACCTGCCGCGGGCCGCCGGATGATGCCGCCAGGCATTCTCCAGCCGCCCAAGAAGAAAAGCAAAGCTGCCACCTCCGTGGGCGAAGCAGATGCGCAGTTTCGCCGAAAGTCGGTCGAAAGCCCCGCTCAGTATTAAGGCCACGATAGACAACTGGGTTTCCGCCGGCATTCCTACCGTCCACGGCATCATGTAGTTCGGCATGCGGTCGCGGCTCATCATGTCCCAGGGGTGAACCAGAACCGCTGCGCCTTCTTCGGTGCAGTGCTGCAGAAAAGTTACGACACCCGGGTCATCAAGGTTCTTCTCACCTACGTGATTTCCGATTTGTACTCCCAGGTGTCCGGCTTTCATGCAGCGGCTGAGTTCCCGGCAAGCGGCGTCGATGTCCTGCAACGGCACCTGGCACAAAGACTGCAGCCGCCCTTTTCCATGGTTGCAAAGCTCGAGCGCGGCATCGTTAAACAGTTGCGCACAATCCAGCGCATGCCGCGCTGGACGGTCATACGAAAAGAGCACCGGAGTTGCCGAGATGACCTGCAGGTCGATTCCATCGCGATCCATTTCCTGCAGACGAACCTCGGGATCCCAGCATGCGGAGGAAATATGGCGGAAGAAGCGGTCGCCGACCATGATGTCGGCCTTGCCGGGTTCGGTGTGCTTGATCCAGGGCCAATCCGGCGTTCCGTAGCGCCGAGCGAGATCGGGCCACTCCCGCGGGAAGAAATGATTGTGAATGTCGATGACCTGCATCGCCTATTTGCCGGGATGAACCGTGCCGCAATGGTTGCACTTGCGTGCGTTTTCATTACTGTAAAACTTCTCGAAGAGAGGCGGCAGATCTTTCACTATGCTCTTTAGTTTTACTTCCGCGCGATGCACGAGTTGATGGCAGTTCGGGCAGTACCACTCGAACCCGTCCAAAACCCCATCCGGGCGCGGCATTTCGACCACTACTCCGAGAGTATCGGCTCCGCGCTGGGGTGAATGCCGCATGTGCTTGGGAAGAAGGAAGATTTCTCCTTCCCGGATCGGAATTTCCCGCGGCGGTTTTCCCGGCGACTCCATTACCCGCAGAGAAACATTCCCCTTCAACTGGTAGAAAAATTCCTCGGTGGGATCGTCGTGATAATCGCGCCGCTGGTTCGGGCCGCCGACGACCGTCACCATCATCTCGCCATCTTCCCAAACCTGAGCGTTTCCCACCGGAGGTTTGAACTTTTCTTTGTTCTCCTCGATCCAGGATTGAAAGTTAAATGCCTTGAGGCTCTTGATGGATGGCATTAGCCCTCCTATTTCGCAGGTTTGTAAGCCACGGCCCTGATCTCGATCAGCAAGTGTGGGTGCGGCAACTGGTGCACGGCGACGGTGGTTCGCGCAGGCCCGTCGTAATCGAAATATTCGCCGTAAACCTGGTTGTAGCCAGCGAAATCATTTATGTTCGCGAGAAAAGCCGAAATCTCAACCACATCTTCGAGATCAGCATTTGCACTCTTGAGGATATCGCGAATGTTCTCGATTACCGCGCGAGTCTGAACTCGAATATCAAGCTGGGCGTTCCCAAGCGCATCGGCCTCGGCACCGGCGATCGTGTTATCGGGCCTGCGCGCGCTGGTGCCCGAAATAAACAAGAAGTCCCCCGCCCGCTTGATGTGAGGAAATTTGCCGCGAGGCTGCGCTTTTCCCTGAACGACCTTCGCTTCGGTGGTGCGCATTGTCGAATTCATTCTTCTCCGAGTGGATCTGGAAAAGACCTAGAGCCGTACACAAACGTTGTTAAGCTCCGAATAGAAATTCAGCGAGTGCAACCCTCCTTCGCGCCCAATTCCCGAAAGCCCCACCCCGCCAAAGGGCGTCCGCAAATCACGCAGGAACCAGCAGTTCACCCAGGTGATACCCACGTTCATTGCCTGGGCGACGCGATGGCCGCGCTTCAAGTTGCTTGTCCAGATCGACGCGGCGAGACCGTAGCGAGTGTCGTTCGCCAAGGCGATGGCCTCATCTTCCGAGTCGAAAGGCGCCACATGGCAGACTGGCCCGAAGATTTCCTCCTTGACGCAACGCGCCGATTCAGGCAGCCCAGTATAGATCGTCGGCTGCACGTAAAATCCATGATCGCGGGCATCGCCAAACTCTGGAACTCCTCCGCCGGTGATTACGACCGCCCCTTCTTCGCGCGCCAGCCGGAAATACGACAGCACTTTCTCGCGGTGCTGCGCTGAGATCAATGGCCCCAGGTTCGTTTCTTCGTCGCGCGGCCAGCCGATTTTGAGACTTTCCGCGTTTTTCCTCAAAGCGCTCACGAAGGCTTCGAAAATCGGCCGCTCCACGTACACTCGTTCGGCGCATAGGCAGACTTGCCCCGTGTTAAGAAACACCGCGTCACTTAATCCATCAATCGCATCGTCGAAATTGCAATCGGCAAACACGACTGCGGCATTTTTCCCGCCCAGCTCAAACGAGACAGGCTTCACGGTTGGCGCAACCGCCTTCATGATGGCTGCGCCCGTCCTCGATTCTCCGGTGAACGTGATCGCATTCACCTCAGGATGTTGCGTCAGGAATTCTCCCGCCGATCCCGGGCCGAAGCCGTGCACGACGTTGTAGACGCCGGCAGGAATGCCGGCTTCCTGCATGGCCTCGGCGAGAAGCGTGGCGGTTGCCGGAGTCTCTTCGGAAGGTTTGACCACGACTGCGTTGCCGCAGGCGAGTGCGGGTGCAACTTTCCAGGTCAGAAGAAGTATCGGAAGATTCCAGGGAGTAATCACTCCAACCACACCCAGCGGCTTGCGCACGGCATAGTTCAGCCCGCCCAGACCATCGGAGGTTTCGGTTTGGAATGACTCCAGGCCCGCCATTTTGATCGCGTCGGCGAAGGCGCGGAAGTTTGCCGCCGCGCGGGGAACATCGAGCTTTGAGGCCAGAGATATGGGTTTCCCCGTGTCAGCGACCTCCGCCTCAACGAAGCAGTCGAATCTCTTCTCGACGGCATCGGCGACCTTGTGCAGTCGCGCCGCGCGCTCGCGCACTCCCAGGCAGCCCCACTCGCCGCGCAGCGATTGTCTGGCGGCGTGCACCGCCTGATCCACTTGCTCCTGACTGGCTTCAGTGACCTCGGCGATTACGCTTCCATCGGCGGGATGGACATCAGGAAACTCGCGTTCGCCGCCCACAAATTGTCCAGCAATGTAGTTTTGAATGGATTTCACGAGCTTCCCCGGCAGGCTCCGGCAATCGTAGCAGGGCAGCCGACGACGAGGCAATCGTGGCCGCGCTTCCTCAGCCGTTCCGTTCTTTCAGATAACGCAGCAGAGCATCGCGCCAGGACGGCATTTCGACATCAAAACGTTTCAGGCTGGCGGGAGACAACACGGAATAGGCGGGCCGGGGCGCAGGACGCTTCATTTGTTCGCTGCTCACGGGGCGCACCGTGGCAGGCAAGCCCCCTTGTTTCACAATCTCTGTCGCGAACTCATACCAGGTGCAATCATCGGCGTTGGTAGCGTGCACGATGCCAGCCGCGTTCTTTCGACAAAGTTGGACAATGGCGCGCGCAAGGTCCACGCTATAGGTTGGAGATCCGCGCTGATCGTTGACCACGTCGAGCACCGGCCGGGCCGCCGCCAGTTTAAGAATCGTATCGGGGAAACATTTACCGCCGGTTCCGAACAACCAGGAGGTTCGCACGATGCAACAATCGGGCTGCAATTCCTGCAGCCTCACTTCCGCCTCCGCCTTCGATCGGCCATAGACAGTTTTAGGATCTCGTGCATCGCCCGTCTCGTAAGGCGAGTTCTTCGTCCCGTCAAACACGTAATCGGAGCTTAGAAAGATGAGCCGCGACCCAACCTCTTTGGCAGCCATCGCCACATTTGCCGCTCCATCGCGGTTGACCGCGAAAGCCACTTCTTGCTTGGTCTCGCAACCGTCGACATCCGTGTACGCCGCTGCCAGCACGATCCAGTCCGGACGAGCGGCCCTGGTAAACTCGAGCATCTTCTTCGCATCGCGAAGGTCGGCATCGCGCGAGCTGAGCCCGGTGAGAGAATCCCCCTGCCAATGGCGCAGCAGGTCCCTGCCGAGCAGTCCCGTAGCGCCAAAGATGAGAATTTGCATATTCAGGTTTTCCTGAGATTAGGCGAAGGTTTCGGCGTCGCGGAAGGCAACGCCCTGCTGGTCTTTCGCCGAAACAATCGGTTCGCCGCTAAGTTGCCAGTCGATTTTAAGATCGGGGTCGTTCCAAATCAGCGTGCGCTCATCTTCCGGCGAATAGAAATCCGTGGCTTTGTACAGAACATGCGCTTTATCCGAAGTCACGCTGAATCCGTGCGCGAAGCCGGCCGGGATCCAGAATATTCGCTTGTTTTCGCCCGACAATCGCACAGCCTCCCATTTGCCGAAGCTTGGCGAACTTCGGCGCAGGTCGAGAGCCACGTCCAGAATTTCTCCCTCGACAACCCGTATGAGTTTCCCCTGCGCATGCTTCACCTGATAGTGCAGCCCGCGCAAGACACCGCAGCGAGAGCAGGAGTGGTTGTCCTGCACGAATCTATCGGCGATACCCAGATCGGCCATGACCCGCTGGTTGTAGCTTTCGAGGAAAAACCCGCGTGCGTCGCCAAAAACACGCGGCTCCAGCACAAACGCTTCCTGCAGCGAAGTCGGAATTTTCCTGATTGCTTCCATAGCGCTGCGAGGCAGCGGGACCACGATCATCTCAGAATACCTTTTCCTTAAGAAGTTGCAGCAGGTAAGCGCCGTAGCTGTTGTTCTTCATCGATCTGCCGACCTTTTCCACCTGCTCGGCCGTTATGTAAGCGGACCGATACGCAATTTCTTCCGGGCAGGCCACCATCAATCCCTGGCGTTTCTCGATGGCCTGGATGTACAGGGACGCATCCATTAACGATTCGTGGGTGCCAGTGTCGAGCCAGGCCATGCCGCGGCCCATGACCACGACTTCCAGTTGCCCGCGCTCAAGATAGATCTTGTTTACGTCGGTGATCTCCAGTTCGCCGCGCGCGCTGGGCCGCAGCGACTTCGCGATTTCGACCACGTTGTCATCATAGAAGTAGAGTCCCGTAACGGCGTAGCGCGATTTCGGCTCGCGAGGCTTTTCCTCGATGCTCAAGGCCCGCCCGGCACGATCGAACTCCACCACACCGTAGCGCTCCGGATCGTGCACCGGGTAGGCGAATACGCGCGCTCCGTGCGTCTTGTTTGCCGCTTCTCGCAAGTCTTTGGCCAGATCGTGGCCGTAGAAAATGTTATCGCCCAAGACCAGAGCGCACGGGCTGGCGGCGAGGAAAGTCGCACCCAAAAGAAATGCCTGAGCAATTCCTTCCGGGCGAGGCTGCACGCAATACTGCAAGGCAATTCCGTACTGGCTTCCATCGCCCAGCAATGCGCGGAACTTGGGCACATCCTCCGGCGTGGAGATGATGAGAATGTCGCGAATCCCCGCCAGCATCAGCGTGCACAGGGGATAGTAGATCATGGGCTTGTTGTAGACGGGCAGCAGGCTCTTGCCCATCGCCTGGGTTACGGGATACAGGCGAGTGCCGGAGCCTCCCGCGAGGATGATGCCCTTGTAGGCGGTGCTGTCAGCTTTCATTTTGCCGCTGAGATCCCCTGCTCGAAACCGCGTGTGACTAATGCGAGTAATGGGTTTCGATCCACTGACGATAATTTCCGCTGGTCACGTCTTGTACCCAGGCCTGGTTGTCCAGGTACCACCGCACCGTCTTCCGTAGACCGGATTCGAACGTTTCCTGTGGTCTCCACCCAAGTTCGCGTTCGATCTTGCTGGCGTCCATGGCGTAACGGCGGTCGTGCCCGGGACGGTCTTTCACAAAAGTGATCAACTCCCGCCGCGACGCACTGTCCCGCGGCGACATTTCATCTACAAGATCGCAAATCGTCTCCACGATGTCGAGGTTGCGTTTCTCGTTACCGCCACCCAGGTTGTAGGTTTCACCGGCGCAGCCGCCCTCCAGTACCGCAACGATCGCAGCGCAGTGATCTTCCACGTAGAGCCAATCGCGCACGTTTTGTCCATCGCCGTAGACCGGCAGCTTCTTGCCGTCACGCGCGTTCAAAATCATCAAAGGGATCAGCTTTTCCGGAAACTGAAAGCGCCCGTAATTGTTTGAACAGTTTGTGGTGAGAGTAGGCAGTCCGTAGGTGTGGTGGTAGGCGCGGACAAGATGGTCGGACGCCGCCTTTGAAGCCGCATAGGGACTGTTCGGAGCGTAGGGAGTTGTTTCGCGAAATGGCGGATCATCCGGACCCAATGACCCATACACTTCATCGGTGGAAACGTGAAGAAAGCGAAAGTCTTCCCGTTCGCCCTGCGGCAATTCGGTCCAGTAAGCCCTGACCTCCTCAAGGAGCGCAAAGGTGCCGTCGATGTTGGTGCGGATAAAATCGTCTGGCCCGCGGATAGAGCGGTCAACATGGCTCTCCGCGGCGAAATGAACGATGGCCCGTGGCCGATACCGTTGCAGCATTCGCCGAACCAGCGCACGATCTGCGATGTCACCATGGACAAATTCATAGCGCGAATTGCCGGCCAAGCCTTCCAGGTTGTGCAGGTTTCCGGCGTAGGTGAGCTTGTCCAGATTTACGATGCAGGCCTCATCTTGCTTCATCTGTTGCAGGATGAAGTTGGAGCCGATGAAGCCGGCGCCTCCCGTAACCACGACCGTGTTGGGCATGAGGCTCGCGCAGGCAGGCGCCGTCGCGGACGGCAGCGGCGCCCGGCTGAACGCTTAATTGTAAACAAAAAGGACGGGATTGCCCCGTCCCCACCCTGCTTCTCTCGCATTTTCAGCGCGCGTGGCCTGAGCAAGTCCTACGAATTGCCTTCTGACCGTTCCCTAGCCCACTCTGCGCTGTCGTGCCATTGATTCGACCGCCCGGACGCTCGGTTTCCTGGGAACAAGAGCTGCCGGTTCCAGCCCCACCACCTCAAGGTAAACATCCTCAATCTCGGCAACGATCTGCGCCCATTGATAGTGCTTTTGCACGCGAAGCTTTGCCGCGCGGCCGGCGGCATCCCGAACTGCGGGATTGGCGATCAGGAAGCGCAACCGATCGGCAAGATCGGCTGCATCTCCGTTCCTGAAAGTGAAACCGGCATCTTCGATTGCCTCCCGGTTTTCCGGCAAATCGCTAGCTACTACGCACAGGCCGGCGCCCATGGCATCGAGCAGGGCCAGCGACAAGCCTTCCAAGTCCGAGGGCAGCACGAAAAGCATCGCGTTGGTCAGCAGTTCATCCAAAGCGTCCCCGCAGACCCAGTCCAGCATTTTGACGCGTTCACCGGCATGGGTCCGGAGAGTGCGCGAATATTGGTCGCAATAACTGGCCGCTCCCGCCATCGCCAGTTTGACTTCCGTATCGAGCTGTTTGTAGGCCTCGACCAGCAAGTGACATCCCTTCTCAGGAGAAAATCTACCGAGAAATAGGATGTATTTATCCGGCTCCAGGTCCCAATCAAAGATTCGGTGCGGCGCACGCCGCTCACGCACCATGCCGCCGTTGGGGACATATAAGGTTTCAGCTCCATACCGGCGGCGGTAGTGCCTTTGCAGAGTTTGCGATACGACCATGGTGGCGCTAGGCAGCCGCACCGAGGCCAACTCGCCGAGCCGCAGCACTGACGAAGCCACTCGCCCCCATTTCTTGCGCTGCCAATCGAGACCCTGCACGGTAACCACTGTCTTTTTCCCGAAAAGTCGTGGAATAAACGAAAACAATGCTGGCCCCAGAGCGTGATAATGCACAATGTCGCAAGGCTGGGTAAGAACGTGAAGCGTGCTGAAGAAGGTGTGAATTACCGTTTCCAAGTGCTTCGATCGAATGGTGGGCAGCCGGACCAGACGCATCCCGTTGTGCTGGCTTACTCTCGGCGTGAAGTAGGTTCTACAGTAGGCGGTAACTCCGTGCCCAACACCCGCCAATCGTTTTCCTACTTCTTCGTAGCAGGTCTCGATTCCGCTGTATTTTGAAATCACACCGCGCCCGCCGATGAAGGCTACGCGCAGCCTGCGCGGCGACAGTTCACCTTGCCCGGTCAGCCTTTCTTCTTTCGCCGCGAGCTCGGCCAGCCCTGGGATTCGTCTGCTTGAGATGATTTCGAGAGCAGCCGATCCGGCGACGGGATGACGCTTCTCGCTTGCAATTGACGGATTGCTTCCCTGCGGCCGGCCGCCGGAACATTCTTTTTTCTCGGTTACGAGCCTTTCATAAATCCGAACCAGCGCCTGGTAATGCGACCTTGCGGTGTAGTGCTCCCGCACCAGTTCGCGGCCCGCCCAACCCATCCTTTCAGC
This sequence comes from Candidatus Aquilonibacter sp., assembly GCA_035523915.1. Taxonomy (GTDB): domain Bacteria; phylum Acidobacteriota; class Terriglobia; order Terriglobales; family Acidobacteriaceae; genus Sulfotelmatobacter. Next base: position 32,443 of record DATKPV010000042.1, read on the forward strand.
CAGTTCTGGCCGGGCGCTCAGAAAGGCGATGGCGGAGGCGAGCTCCTCGACATCGCCCGTACGGTAAAGCAGGCCGGTCTTTCCCGGATGCACGAGTTCGCGGCGAGAACCGAGGTCTGACGCGATAACCGGTCGGGCGCGGGAATACGATTCCAGAATGGCTTTCCCCAGAGTTTCATACGCGTGAGAAGGAAGGACGGTGAAGCGGCACCCGGCAATGGTTTGACCGATCTCGGCGCCTTGCAGGTGGCCGGCGAAATTCACATTTGACAATCCCAACTCCACGGCCAGACGCTCGAGCCGCTCACGTTCCGGGCCATCTCCTGCAACCACCAGCCGCAGATGGGGCAGCCGCTGCATGGCGTGCAGCAGGTCATCGACTCCTTTCTCCGCCGACAAGCGCCCGAAATAAAGTACAGGGGCATTTTTGTCGCTTTGCTCGGCCAAAGGCTGAATTTCCTGGAAATGAGGCAGAACCTCGAACTTAGCCTGATCCCAGCCCTGTTCCACAAATTTGTCGCGCACGAACTGGCTGGGAGCAAGGAAGCAATCGACACATTTCCGATAGGTTCCCAGCCGCTTGTGAATGTAGCCTTCTGCCGAGAGCGCAATTCTTGCGCCGAGTCCTGGGTAACACCGCGAATTCACCACCCGCCAGAACCGGCCGCCCCTGCAGGCTTCGCAGATCTCGCCCTCTGACACCAGGTTGTAGCTGGGACAGAGCAGTTTGAAATCGTTGAGGTGATAGACGACCGGAACTCCGATCGCCCGCAGTTCCCAGAGAATCGAGGGCGAGAGATGATGGTAGATGTTGCGCACGTGAGCCACGTCCGGCCGGAACTCTGCGATCATCGAACGAATGCGCCGTCTCGCCTCGACTGAATAGACCGCGTGTGCCACCAGGCGCGCCCGGTGAGACCATCTTCCCTTGCTTTTGAAATCTATGTGCGGCAGGAAATGGCAATCGTATGGGGTTGGCTCACCCCGCGGATCGGCCATGGAGAATAACGCGGCCTCGTGTCCCCTCGACCGCATCAGTTCCATGGCTTCGAACAGGTACACCTCGGTCCCGCTGAACGGGAAGTTGTATTTGTTGCAATAGAGGATCCGCATGAGGAGGGCTCCAGTTCCTGGCGGCCAATTCCACGAACCGGTCGACGAAGTGGTCCAGGTTTTTCTTGCGATTGAAGTTGTGCAGAATCTGGCAGCGGGCGGCGTGCCGGATCCAGCTCAAGCGGCTGGTGTGGGGATGATCTTTTCCCCGGCGCAACATGCCGCAAATGAATACGAGCCTGGCGACGAGGTCATCGAGAGACCCCGGTTCGTAGAGGAAGCCGGTCTTTTCCGGAATGAGGAGTTCTGGAATCCCAGTGATGGCGGGGGCTAGCACGATCCTTCCTGCTGCCATCGCTTCCATCAGCACGAGGGGAATGCCTTCACTCTGACTGGTGAGCACCACAGCATCAGCTCGCCGGTACAACGAATCCATTTGCTGACGAGCAACGTGGCCGAGAAGCGTGACGGAGTCACTGATGCGGAGTTTGCGTATCTGCGACTCGATCCGGCGCCGCTCCGGGCCTTCGCCCGCAATCAGGCATTCCAGGTCGATGCCGCGATCGCGCAAGCGTGCGCACGCCCTAACCAGGAGGGAATGGTCTTTAACTGCACGCAGGCGGCCGGCTGAGACCAGCGTGATCTTTCCGTTTGATGCGGGGATTAGCGGTTGATGGTTCTCGGGTAAATCTACACCGAGGCGAAAGACCAGCACCTTTCTCGGGTCGATTCGAAAATGTTCGAGGATGTATCGCCGGTTGTACTCTGAGACCGTGAGGCAGAAGCTGCAAAGGTTGAGTTTGGTGTCCAGATAAGCGTTATGGACCAGCAGGTCGGAGCCGTGGAGGGTGATACTGAAATCTACTTCCAGAAGGCGGGCGGCGGCCATCGCAACCCAGCAACCGAAATATCCGTGATGCACATGGATGTGATCTACTCCGCGCTCCCGGAGGCGAACCGCATAGCACGCGCCAAGCGCGGTATGGGCCAATGCCTTGATCCTTCGCCACGGCGTTTCTCTGCCTTGCGTGAGCACTCGCCGCACGAGCGGCGAAATCCCTTTCCGCCTGCGAAAAAGAAGTCGCATCGCTTTGAGAAGAACGACGATGCGAATCGGGCGGAGGCAGATAAGCTCCCCTTCAAAGGGCCGAGAGCAATCGGTCGTACTCTCAGGCCGGCGTATGCTTCCCGGGATCACCTCTACTCCGCGCATTCTGAGGGCGTCGATTTCCCGGCTCACGTAAGGCTCGACTGCGGCAGGATATTGGTTGGCGAGATAAGCAACCTTTAGCATGGATTCGAGAACCCGGGGTGGGTGGGCGGTAGCGGGGCTATGTCGTAGACCGGACGAATGCCCTTCCAGGGGAAGCTTTGGCTGGAACTGGGCTTTCCCGAAGCGCGCGCCGGTTCTGTGCAGCCAGCATTCCGGCCATAGTGAACAAAATACCGTTTACGAACTGGTAGTTCATCACCACAACTATGGCATTGATCCAATAAACGCCCAGCAGAATTGGCCAGATGGTGTGGAATTGCCTATTGAGCAGGCCGACGTGCTCGCCGCGGGGAATGTGCCCGCGGCCCAGGCGGATCAGCTCCCACATAAGCCAGAAATAAAGGGCAAGGCCGGCGACGCCGTGCTCCACCAACAACTCGAGATAGGTGTTGTGCGGATACAACTCCTTTTCGCTGTAGCCGCTGACATGCCGCGCCAGTTCGGCCGGCATCTGATTCACACCCCAGCCCGTCAACGGCTTTTCCAGGAACATCTCCCAGCCGCCGGTATACACCGCTCTGCGGAACTCAACGGGTCCCGATTCCTCCAGCCTGTCGGAGAGCGCACGGCGCTGATCGTCAAAACTCAGAACCACCAGCAATGCCGCGGCAGCCACAATGGCCACGCCGGTGCATATCAGCCTCAGCTTCCGGTCGTTTGTTCGAAACATCAAGACCGCCACGGATCCCACGAACGAGAGCCATACCGCGCGGGTCATGGTGGCCAGAATGGCGACCGGCACCGATGCCAGCAGCAGGGCCGCTTTCCATCCGCGGATTCTCCCGCGCAAGAACGCATGCACGGCCAGAATTCCCAGCAGGTTCAGGGAAACCCCGTTAGCCACCGCCTGTAACAAGGGGCCGCGAGCGCGATCGACGTGATAGCCCAGGCTTTCGTCAAGAATGAAGCGCGGAAAAATCAAACTCTTCGCATCCACCAGAAAGGCAATTGAGGTGAAGCAAAGATAGGCGAGGACGACAAGACAAAATGTCTCAAACTGGTGCAGTCGCCGCTCGCTATTAAAGACGACTCCTGCCAGGTGAAACAACGCGAAAGGTACGATGAACTTGGCCGACAGCGGCGACCATATCTCATTGTCGAAAGGCCGCCCGATCACACTGGCCACTGCCAGAACAGCGAGGCCCAGCATCGGCCAGGTTGCCCGCTCGAGCGCCAGCAACGGCTGGCGCAGCACGAGCGCACGTCCCGCTACAGCGAGCACTAGAACGCCGAAAGCTACCCGGTCAATTTCATAGAAGGGAACGTCCGGATGCCGCAGCAGCATCGCCGTCAGCGCAGCCAAAAATAGCAAACAAGGCACGGAGAAGAGCGCCTGCAGCGGCCGCAGGCTCATCCGCAGCCCGCCGCTGGCGGTTCTTGTGGCCCACGCCCCAGGCTCACTCGGGAGGGAAGTGGCCATCAGTCGCCGCTCCCGCGAAAGACCGCGCCCGCCGTTTTCAGCAGGATGCGCATATCCATGCCCAAGCTCCAACGACGGATGTAATCGAGGTCCAGGTCGACGCCGGTTTGAAACGATGGATCCCGCCGGGCAGTTACCTGCCAAAGCCCGGTCATTCCGGGCGTGACGTCCAGTCTGGGCAGGTGCTCGATCGCATAGGCGGAAAAGTCGTCCAGCGGATGCGGTCGCGGGCCGACCAGACTCATATCTCCGATCAGGACATTCCACAACTGGGGCAGTTCGTCCAGGCTATAGCGCCGCAGGAATCGCCCCACGCGCGTAATACGCGGATCATCCGTAATTTTGAAGAACGCGCCTCGCCTCTGGTTTCGCTCGCGCAGTTTTTCCTTCAGGAGATCCGCGTCCTTCACCATCGTCCGGAATTTGTAACAGCGAAACGGCCTTCCTTTGCGGCCGGCGCGGGGTGCGGCATAGAGAATGGGGCCCGGTGAATCCAGTTTGATGGAAAGCGCAATCACCGCCCATGCCGGTGTCAGGCATACCAGTGCCAGCGCCGACCCGGTCATGTCCAGGGCGCGCTTCAGCATCAGTCCTAGAAACGGCGGGCATTCCTCGTGCAGGGAGACCAGGAGAACGTCACCGATGCGCTCGGTTTGAGGCGCTGGCGCGCAGCCGAAGAGTTCGGGCGCTATCTTTACGTCAAGGTGCAGTCGCTGGCCCTCGCGCAGAATGAGAAGAACGCGCTCTCGATCGTATGCAGAGGCGAGAATTACCTCGTCAATAAAGCAGCTGCGCGCCAGTTTGGCCAAATCCCGAGTGCGCCCGATCACCCCATCCCCCGCCGGCTTCCAGTCGTCAAGGAAACCGCAAAAGGTGCGATCTGTTTCCGGATGCTGTTCCAGATAATCGGCAATCTTGCGTCCCAGGGAACAGGCGCCCGCGATCAGCACATTGCGCGCGCCGGATTTTGAAGACAGGCGCCGACGGAAACGCTGGTGCTGGTAGCGTCGCCATGCGAGCATCGCGCCAATTTGCAAGGCGCTTACCGTCGATAGGGCGGCGACAGCCGGGGTGGAAAACCCAGCTGCCGCGCCAAGTAACAGAGATGCCCATAACACGGTTCTACCCAGCATTAGCGCTTGCTCCCGTGGGGTGACGTTTGGGTCGTGCGGTCTTTCCCAATCGAGCAATAACGCAATCAGGGTCGCGTACAGGAATCCAACTTGGAGAAAGCCAGGGAAGCTCAGCGCACTTCGCGGCATGGTGGTTAACTGGGAATGACGAAGGACAGCGCTCAGGCCCGTTCCAACCAATGCCCAATTTAGCATCGACAAAATCGTGTCCAGTGTTGCTGCCCGTAACCACCGCCCGCCGCTTGGGAATCGCATCGGCTTCGGCAACAGGAAGGAAAGAACTTCTTGCGGCTCTGCGGTTGCGGTCGAGCTGGCACCCGGCGGATGTGCAGTCCATTCAGCCGCTTCGATGGGTTGACGCACCGATTGGGGAGGCTTTCTGCCGAGCTTGTCGGGAACTGCGGCAATCCCGGGAATCAAGCGCGCAGCCCAGTCGCTGTCTCTAGGCCCCGATTTACCTGGATTGAAGAACGGGGACGACACTCAGACCAATTCCAGTTCGTATCCTTGAATTTCGATGGCCAGCGAGCGCTGGATCGAGTCAATCGAAATCACGAGCTTGCCTTTTTCGTGAGCCAGCACGCCCTCCAGCCCATGCAGGCAACCGCCGCGGATGCGCACACGCCGTCCAAGTTCCACAAAGGGGTACAAGGAGAAGGGAACCTTCTCGCTGAGCAACAGGCGAAGGTCCTCAATCTGCTTGGGAGGAACGGCCGCAGCGGTTCCGCGAAAATTTACGAAGCCGATCAAGCCGGCCGTCTTCAACACCATTCGCCGTTCATCCAGTTGTTGATTCAAGCGAACAAAAGCGTAGCCGGGAAAAAGAGGGACGGTGATTTCCTTCTGACGGTCGCTCCAGCGGTGGTTCTCCCGGCGCACTGGTAGAAAGACCTCGACTCCTTTGGACTGTAATTGTTGTGCGACCCGCTTTTCGAACCGGTAGCGGGTTTGCAGCGCAAACCACTCCGGAGGTTTGGCCTCCGCGCCGCCATGTTCCGAAGTTGCGGACCAGCGCTCCCACACCGGTGCCCAAAATGAGGGAAGTGCATGGCTCCGCCCATTGACTCCCGCTTCGATTCTCGTCTCGTTATGCACAGCCTTCTCAATCCACAGCGCAACCCAGTCGCGCTGAAAATTCTTTACTAGACTTCGGTTCTAAAGCCGCCGGTAAATGCCGGTCGGAATGGGAAATGTTCTCTCGCTAAGCACACTGCCCAGGATGGTAACTTCAGCCGCTTCGAGCATTTCCTTGACCCGCCGCGCCGTTACCCGCCGCGTCGTATGCGCTCCCAGGACCAGCACGATGCCATCTGCGAGTTGCCCCAACAAGGCGGCTTCGCTGGAAATGCTGACGGGTGGCCCTTGGATTACCGCATACTCAAATTCCGCGCGCAATTCTGACAATCCTGACAGCCAATATCGGGTGGAGCGAAACTCGTCCTCCTCCTCAAGCGAGCCCACGCCCCATACCCTCCACAAGTTGCTGGCGATGTGTGTGGACCGGGCCTTCATCGGCGAAATTCGCCGGTCATTCTGCACGCGGACCGCCGGAGCGTGATCTTCGAAGCCAACCAGAGCGACGCTCGCACTCGTTTCCTGCGCCAGCGCCCAGCCCACTTTCTCGCAAATGCCGGCAACCTCAACCTGGGGTTCTGCCGCGCTGAACACCACTTGCTGCACCGGAGGAATTCGGCTGGAAAAGAAAATCTGCCGCACTAAGCCGCGAATCTGTTCGCGCGCGAAAGCCTCTGGACTCCAGACGTCTTTCTGCCGGAAGACTGTGGCTTCCGGTTGCACGGTCTCCTGCGGCGCATCCCTCAAATCGGGCGGTTGCAAAGGATCGGCGGTTACGCTCACCATGTCTCCTTCAGGCGCATAAGCGCCTCCCACTTCTCGGAAGCGATGCCAACACTGGCACGTCCAAACATGCCCGGACTTCCTCGGGCGTACGGAAAGCCGGATCGAGATAGTCGCGGGCGAAGGCTGCGCCCGCGCCGGAGGCGCTCGCCGCCAGAAAGCCTCCCGTCACCACCAGCCAGGCTGGCCAGATGGGGAGCGCTGGGGCTACAGGTTCCTCTGCGACGGCAACATTTACGATTCCGCCGCGGTCCAGGGCGTCGCCCATTCGAGCCTCTTCCCTCTTTTTCACGTAGAGAAGGTAATTGTCTTCGGCGGCCTTCTCGCTGTTCTGCAGAGCATCCTGTGTAATGGCATCCTGTCCGAATTGTCGAGCTATCGCCTGATAACCTGCAGCCTCTGCCCTTGCTGCCGATGCTTTCGCCTCCAGTCCCTGCAGTTCAACCCGCGACTTCTGCAGTTCGGCCTTCGCCCACTCATAGTTCGCGTCTTTCTCCGTCGTCTCATCCCGCAGAGGATTCACGGTCTCAGCCGCGATCGCCTTCTTGGTTTGAGCAATCTCTTGGTCAACCTCCTCCACGAGAGGGTGGGTCGGTTCAAACTTCATCAGCAATTGAGTTTTCTTCAAGTCGAGGTCCAGAAGGTTTGCCTTTAGCGCCCGCATCAGTTCCGGGTTGTCCGCGATTCGGACCTCCGTGGTGGATCGCGGCGGCAGTTTCGCCAATTCCGACTCGAGCTCACTCACCCGATGCTGGATCTCGGCCATCTCCACTTGCGTGTCCCGGTAGCTGCCTTGCGCTTCGTTCCATTCGGTCAGCGCCAGATCACGCTGCTGCGCCGCCTCAACCACCCCGTGGCTGGCCGTGAAGTCGAGCAGCTTTTGTTGCGATTCTTCAAGTTGTTGTCGCGATTCTGCCGTTTGTTGGTCGAAGAAGTGAAACTCACCCCCCGGCCGATGCACTTCCATGTGTTTTTCCAGGTAAACACTGGCCAGGGTCTGCAGAACCTGTGCCGCAAGTTGCGGTCTCGCCGCGCCATAGGTTACAGAGATCAGGTTGGTCTTCTTGATCGGTTCCACTTTCAGCCGCGAGGCCAGCCTTCTTGCCGCCCGTTCCACCTGCGCGGCGTGACTTTCCCTCGGCCTCAGCCAGTGCAGCAGGTCGTGGCCCTCCAGATGGTTGGTCCCGACCACCTGGCGCAGAACGTCGTCGTCTTTGAGCAGTTCCACTTCCGAATTCAGCTCTTCTTCGGTCACCACCACGCGAGCCAGGTCCACGGGAGCATTGGGCTCGGCGGTCACCGGAGGATCGGCACGCCCCCGGCGGACCAGCACCTGCATGTGCGCTTCGTATCTCACGCCCAGAAATGCGTAGGCCAGGGCAACCAGAAAAATCACCCCAGCGACGCCGAAAAACATTCTGCGTTGCCGGAACAGAATCATTGCCAACTCCCGCACTGTCGGCGGTGCGGCTTCGGCTCCCCGGTGGACGATCTCCATTTTGTCGGCCATATCGTTTAACGATCGTTTCCTGCGTTAAAACTGGGCGGAGCTGACATACATGCTCAGGGAAGGCCGGCTGAGGTACCGCGCAATCTTGGAGATTGCATTCTGCGGAACATAGATCAGATCTCCGGGATGCAAGCGGGGATCCTCGGCCAGATTTTTCTCCTGCAGCATCTTTTTCAGATTGAGAATGCGAGCCTCGACAAGATTGTCGTTCACTCGGCGGAACAGCAACACCTGCGAATGCTTGGCTTGCTGGGTGAAGCCGCCGGCAATCTGCAGGGCTTCCAGCACGGTGGTTTCGCCGCGCAGTTCGTACTTGCCGGGGCGCCCCACTTCCCCCCCCGCGATGAAGTACGGATGCTCGAAATCCTTCAGCGCCACGGCGATCTCCGGATCGTGCAGATATCCCTTGTAGGCGCGTTGCACTTCTTCACGAAATTCTTCGAGCGTCAGCCCCTGCGCCTCCACCATGCCGGCATCTTTCAGTTCCACGTAGCCGTCGGGTTGCACGGTGAGAGTTTGATCAAACTCAGGCGATAACGTGAAGCTCACGTTGACGACATCGCTGCGGCATAGCCGGTAAAGCGGACGGCGTTCTCCTCCGAGCTGAGGGTTTCCCGCGCCGTCCGCTCCTCCGGATTTCGCAGCCGCCGTTTGCTCACTTCCCCTGCCAGCCCCGGTTTGGCCGGCGGTGGAGGTTCCGTTGCCTGATCCCAGGCTCTGGGCAAAGACGGCTACGCAAAGCTGCACTGCCAGCAGGCACGACACCGCAAACTTCGCCGATTGAATCTTCTGCTTCATCGCTGTGACGCGCTCTGCCATGTTGCAACCAGAGAGTCACTCATCTTCCGTGGCGCTCTGGTGCGCAAGGTATCGCCGCACGGATTTTCCGGCAAGACATGGGAAGTGTTGTCCACCAAAGTAGACTGGTGCGTTTTCGGGGTATGATCGCGCGATCTGGCCGATGGGCGCCGGTTCTCCACCATCAATCGAGAGGTGGCCATCAGATTGGACCCCCTTTGCCCGTCCGCTTCCGGACTATCCCCGAAAGTAGACTTGCATGTTCGCTCGTCACAGGTTCTTCAACGGCCTGAAAGCCCGGATGGTGCTCAAGTTCTGTACAGCTTCGGCTTGCTCGTGCCGAAACTTCGGCGACTTCGTCGATTTCCTGGCGTATTTCCACAGCTGGGAAGCGCGTGTTCCCGAATTGAAAACCATATGCGGATTTTTTGCGGCATTGCCTTGAGTTGCGGCTGCGCGCGCCCCTAGAATCGCGGTCGCCTTACCACAACACGTCGGAGAGCCCGGTTTCATGAGTCCGTTCCCAGCCGCCGCTTCGGGCGCGATCAGCGTCCTCGTCGCGGACTCGAATCGGATGCAGGCGCAGTTGCTGACCAACGCATTGCGCCGGCGTCCCGAGTTTCGCGTCGCCATCTGTCCGATGGATACTGCTTCCATACTCCAGGCCGTGTCCACACGCCCCGCCAGCGTGGCGGTTCTCTCGCTGAATCATTCCACCAGCTTGGCGAGCCAGATAGGAGCATTGCGCCAGTTTCACCGGTCGGAGCCAGCCATCGCGAAAATTCTCCTGGTTGAGCGCTTCGATCGCGATCTGGTGGTCAACGCTTTTCGCTGTGGCGCGCGAGGAATCTTCTGCATCACCGACATGCATTTCCGCGCGTTGTGCAAATGCATACAGCGCGTGGCCGGCGGCCAGATTTGGGCCAACACCGAACAGATGGATTATCTTCTGGATCTGATCTCAGAGAGCCGTTCCCTGCGCGTGTTTGATTCTCACGGACGCCGCATTTTGAGTCCTCGCGAAGAGCAGGTCGTGGCCCAGGTGGCCGAAGGCTTCAGCAACCGCGAAATCGCCCGCGAATTAAAGCTCAGCGAGCACACTGTAAAAAAATACATTTTTCGCATCTTCGAGAAACTGGGAGTTTCCACTCGGGTGGAACTCGTGCTTTACGCCTTCAATCACGGCGATGCGCATCCGGGCACAATGTCGACCCAGGGAAGCGCACAGGCATCCTGAAATTGGGCCAACCGGCGAGTAATGTGCGGCGGGGGTTTGAAACCCTCCCTCCCACGGCTGTATAAATCTCGGAAACGAGAGACCGTGCCCGACGACCCTTCCAACCCCGGTCCGAATCCGCCAAAACGCCGCTCGACGATTTTTGCCGCCGGCCTGTTGCTGGCAGCCCTCGCTGTGGTGGTGCTTTACACAAGTCGCGGCGCCTTCATGAGTCCGGTGGCTTTGGTGGTGGTGGCGGCCATCGGATTGGCGGCTTTGCTGCTACAGCTTCGCCTGCGGCAAGGCTTGGTGCCTGCCGTTCGGGCGCCTCTGGGATTGAATCTGCTGGGCGTCATATTGGCCGTGGCCGCGGTTTTCGCTGACTCTCTTCACCTTGGCCCGGCGATATTGCTGGCCACGGCTCTGGGAGCGGTGCTCTGCTTCGCGCTTAGCGGAATTGTCGTCCTGAATGCCCTCCGCAAACGCCGGAACTAAACGAAGAAAGGCCTCGCCGCAGACGAGGCCTCAGCCTTGCAGGACTGCCAGCCCTTTCCAGCAACCAGTGAGTGTCGGACTCGCCCGGCAGATTCGGCCAGAAGAAGGGGAACCGCCAATTCCCCTATTGTAGGAAGCAGAGACGATCCGTACTTAGCCGGATATCATTTTTTTCTGAAGAATTTTTCACTTCACGGTGTCCGCGCCTGCGAGAAGCCCAGCCTAGGGATTGAACTCCACCGCGACCGTCGTCTCCACCGGTACCGGTTCTCCGTTTATCCGGTAGGGTTCGAACCGCCACCAGCGCAGGGCGTCAGCTGCGGGCTTTGCGAAGATTTCGAGACCACTCACCGGACGCACACCGACTACCGATCCATCCCGGCCTACCACCACGTCGAGCACGACCACCCCTTCCAGCTTTCCTGCCCGTGCTGCCTCCGGGTACTCCGGATCGACCCGGTGGGTGATGAGCTTCTCCATCACTTGGGACGGAACCTGTACTTGAGGTTCTTCGGGAGCCGTCTGCTCCCCACCGACAGACGCTTCGATCTCCTGCCAACCGCGATTCCAGCGCCACCAGAACATTCCAGCGACAGATGCGCTCAGGACCAGCAGCAGCGCCCATCCCCAGATATGATTCCTTCGCCTTGCCATTCCCGGTTGCTTGGGGAGCGCGGAACTCCGAACCGGACCTGCGGTTACCTTATCGCTCGTCTGGCGAACCTTCGCCTTTTCCGGTTGAGCTTTGGCTTGCTCAACCTTGGCTTGCTCCACCCACTGGTGCAGGAGCACTTGTTGCTCGGCGGTTAGACCCATGAACTCCATTCCGCAGCGCAGTCTGTCGTGATGCCGGATCAACGCCCGCGCGCGAAGCGGCGACGATGTGCGAGGAAGTTGAATCTCCAGGCCGACCGCCTCGCCGGGCAGGACTTCCCCCGCCAACACCGCCGCGATTCCTCGTTCGCACAGATTCAGCGATCGCCCGGGCAAGGTGTGGGGGATGCCCTGGCGCAGTACGGTTACATCGAGCGGCGCCTGCACCTGGTAGCGCGAAACGCGCCTCTGCGATGGCTGGTTCTGGCTCGGGGCTGGTCCTCCTGATGGCATCCGCTCTTCCCATCCGGCGCCGAGGCGACGTCAACGTTACGCCGAGAGTAGATCCTCACGCCGCAATTCCACGATCCTGCCTTCCACCGCCACTAGCACGATATTCGCCATTCCGATGAACAATCCATGTTCTACCACTCCCGGCATGTCGCTGAGCTGGCGCGCCAGAGCATCCACATTTTCGATCCTCCCGAAGCGGCAATCGAGGATGTAATTGTTCTCGTCGGTCAAGTATGGCTGGCCATCGGAATTCCGCCGCAAATCAACATCCGCTCCCAGCGCGGCAATTCTCTTCTCCACCAGCGGCCGCGCAAACTTGATCACCTCCACCGGAAGCGGAAACTTTCCCAATACCGCGACACGCTTACTCGCATCCGCGACGACCACCATTTGTTTCGTCGCCGAGGCTACTATTTTTTCCCGCAACAGCGCTCCTCCGCCGCCTTTAATCAGCCGAAGCTGTGGGTCCACTTCGTCCGCGCCGTCTACAGTCACATCGATGGATTGGCATTCCTCGAAGGTTGTCAGCGGAATACCCAGGTTTGCCGCCTGCTGCCGCGAACGTTCGGAAGTAGGGATGCCACGAATCTTGAGCCCTTTCTGCACCTGTTCGCCCAGCAAGTGAACGAAGTGCGCCGCTGTCGTTCCTGTACCCAGACCTACAACCTGGCCATCCTTGATGAATTGCAGGCTTGCCCGCGCCGCGGCTTCTTTTTCTCGATCGTTCGCCATCTCTCGTTCAGTCCAACCGGTGAAACTCCCGTGATTACCCCGCGTGCCTTGCCCGCGGCGACTCGCTCAGAAGATTGTCTCCGCGTAAACCAGGTATCCTGCCAGGGCCAGCCCGAACAGCACGGTCAGAATCGTTACCAGATCCAGCACGAACCCGGCAGGCTGAAACGATCCCTGCTCCAACTCCATGCGGGTACGCCGGTAGCGCGCCAGCCCCGCCACGACCAGGATCACTCCGCCGAAAATCGAACTCAGCCCAAGCCAGACGGAAAAACCAGCCGTGCGCATCGTGTGGCCTTGCAACTCGCTCAATTGACGTAAGGCAATGGCAAAACGGCCAATGGCGAAGCCGAATACCACGATGGCCACACCCGTCCGCACCCAGGCCAGAAACGTGCGTTCATTCGCCAGGTGATCACGCGCTCGATTGGGGTCTTCAGCCATTGAACTTGCCGCATTATTCCACAGCTTGCTTCAGCAGGCCGCCCACGCCGGCGATGTTCTTGATCAGGTCGGCGGGAAAGCCGTGCCGCTGCTGCAGATACTCTGGACTATTCCAGGCCAGCCAAACCGTGCTGTTTTCATCTTCCCACACCAGCGCCTTCAAAGGCAGGTCGATCGCGAGGCTGGGAGCGGCCACCATCAGCGGCGTCCCACCCTTTGGACTGCCAAAAATGAGCAGCTTGGTTGGCCGCATTTTCAACCCGACTTTTTCTGCCTCCCCGCTGTGATCGACCAGCGCAAACAACTGCAGTCCTTTGGAAGAAAAAGCTGCTTTCAGGCGATCGACAGTCTCGCCCACCGAATACCGGCTGCTTACCTGCGTGAGGCCTTGAACCTGCATGTTCACCACCCCGGACAGGAGATAGTTTCTATTCGTCTGATGCCATGGTTATCCCTGCGCGATCATCTTCCCCAGGAGTTCTTTCGTCATCTTCGCCGCCACCGCGGCTGTAATGCCGGAAATGTCCTGCACCGGATTGTATTCCACGATGTCGGCGCCTACGATTATGCCCTCAATGGCATACAGGTGCGCAATCGCTTCTCTCACGCTCATTCCGCCGGGCTCGCGATGCGAAAGCCCGGGCGCAAAAGCAGGATCGAGAACGTCCATGTCGAAGGAAATATAAACCGGCCCTTCCACTTTCAAGCGTTCCCAAGCCGGCAGTTCGCGCATTTCGATCACTTCAACTCGAAACCTTGCCGCCTGTTCCCGGCAATGCCCATTCATGGTCCGGACGCCGACCTGGATCAATCGCCTCGCCAGCCGTTCCTCCATAGTGCGCGCAAAAGGACAGGCGTGGGACATCCGGTTACCTTCGAATTCGTCGTACAAGTCGGGATGTGCGTCGAAATGAATGATGGTCAAATCAGAGTGGTGCTGCGCAAATGCCTTCAGGATGGGATATGTGATCGAGTGATCCCCGCCCAGCGAAAGCGGTCGCTCGGATCTCCTCAACATCTCAAGAACGGCGGCCTCTATCTTGTTGAAGGCTCTGCTCTCATCCGGCAGCGGCAGATCGCCTGCGTCCCTGTACGCGTCGGAGGCGCCCAAATCCACTCCGGATTCCGTCCACGAATTAGAAGCATCGCAGTGCAGCGCTTCGCGAATCTTCGCGGGAGCGTCCGCGGCTCCTCTTAGGTAGGAGGAATTTGCATCAAAGGGTATTCCCAGCAGCGTTGGCATCATTCAGTCCGGGACGCACTCGCCAGTCTACATCGGCCTCTATGGTCGAGCGCTCTTTCCAGAGCCTCGAATCCCCCACCCCCTGCCCTTCATCCTTTATCCTAGTAACTGCAAAATATGGCCATCTCTAGAATTGCCACTTCAGCCAGTGGGGCTGCGCTAACAGAACCGTCGCAAACCAATAACGGCGCTAGCCCGGAGCGCGAACGGGTTTTGAGCGCCTTTCGCCAGTGGGGTTATCTCGAAGCCGACCTCGACCCCCTCGGCTTTCTTCGCCCGCGCCCGACCGTCGAGTTGCAGATCGATAGCGAGTACGCCCGCGAGGCGCGGGAAATCTACTCTTCGACCATAGGCATCGAGATCAATCATATCCACGCCCCCGAACGCCGCCGCTGGATTTACGAGCGAATGGAGGCGGGCCTGGAACCGCGGGAGGCCGAGATCGATCGTCCGCGCATTCTCGACTTGCTGATCCGCGCCGACATCTTCGAGCAGGTCATGCAGCAGCGTTATCTCGGCAGCAAGCGTTTCTCGCTGGAGGGCGTCACCGCGCTGATTCCTCTGGTCGACGAAGTTCTCGATAGCGCTTCACGCTTGGGCGCGAGCGAACTGGTGATGGGCATGAGCCACCGCGGGCGCCTGAACGTGATCGCCCACGTTGCCAAACGTTCGCCCGACGAAATCTTCGCCGGCTTCGAGGATGTGGACCCGCGCAGCGTGCTCGGTTCGGGCGACGTGAAATATCACATGGGAGCAACCGGCGAATACCTCACCCGTAGCGGCGGAAAGGTCCACATTCATCTCGTCTCCAACCCGAGTCATCTGGAGGCTGTCGATCCGGTCACCGTCGGCCGCACCCGAGCCAAGCAGGACCGCGTCGGCGCCGGCGGGCGTCAGAAGCATCTGCCGCTGCTGGTCCACGGCGACGCCGCTTTTGCCGGGCAGGGCATTCTCGCGGAAACCATGAATTATGCCGATCTCCCCGGGTACACCGTGGGTGGCACAATTCATGTGGTGGTCAATAACCTTCTCGGATTCACGACCAGCTATCTCGAAGAGCACTCAACCCGCTTTGCCGCCTGCATCGCTCGCCGCCAGTCGATTCCCATTTTTCACGTGAACGGCGAGGATGTGGATGCTGTGGTGCGCGTCGCCCGGCTGGCCACCGAGTATCGCTACAAATTTGGTACTGACGTCGTCATCGACCTCATCGGCTATCGCCGGCACGGACACAGCGAGGTGGACGATCCCACCATCACCCAGCCGCTGCTCTACAAGAAGATCAAAGAGCATCCACCGCTGTGGGAGATCTACGCTGACGACATCGGGGCTGACGACGCTCAGGAAAAGGCCACTGCCATCCGAGCTGAATTTGAAACCGCGCAAAAAGCCGCCGGCCAGATCACGAAAAAACCATCTTTGCGCGAACTGCCAAAGTATTGGGATCAATATTACGGTGGACGGCATAAGCCCGAGTTCGAAGTTGCCACCGGACTTTCCCCCGAGGAACTGGCTGGTTTGAGCGAGCGTCTGACCACCTATCCCGCAGGGTTTCACATTCATCCCAAGGTCAAGAAGCTTCTCGAACAGCGCGCCGAAATGGGCGCGGGCAAGCGCGATGTTGACTATGGCATGGCCGAAGCGCTTGCCTTTGCCAGCCTGGTGAAGCAGGGGATTCCCGTGCGCATGAGCGGCCAGGACTCCCGACGCGGCACTTTCAGTCAACGCCACTCTGCCCTCATCGACATCGAAAACGAAAGCGAATATGTGCCGCTCCAGAACATCGGCGCCGGCCAGGCCTGCTGCGAAATCTATAACTCCACTCTTTCCGAGCCCGGCGTGCTCGGGTTTGAGTACGGATACAGCCGCGACTATCCCGAAGCGCTAGTGCTCTGGGAGGCACAGTTCGGCGACTTCGCCAACGTCGCCCAGGCCATCATCGACCAGTTCATTGCCTCCGGCGAAGCTAAGTGGAATTTGCTCTCCGGGCTCGTCCTGCTTCTTCCTCATGGCTACGAAGGTCAGGGGCCGGAACACTCCAGCGCGCGCATCGAGCGCTTTATTCAGCTGGCCGCGCAGCACAACATCCAGATCACGCAGCCTTCCAACGCGGCCCAGTATTTTCATCTGCTGCGCCGCCAGGCTTTGCGTCACTGGCGCAAACCCCTGGTCGTATTCACGCCCAAGAGCATGCTGCGCCATCCTGACGCCTCATCACCGCTTGCGGATTTTTCCCGCGACCGTTTTTTCACCATTCTTCCCGACACGGAAGTGGGCGAGGCCGAGCGCATTCTGGTTTGCACCGGCAAGATCGGCCACGAATTGCGCATGGAGCGGCAAAAAAGAAAAGACCACTCGACCGCCATCGTTTTTGTAGAGCAACTCTATCCCTTCCCGGAAAAAGAGCTGGCCGCCGAGTTTGCCCGCCACGGTGCCACCTGCGACATCGTCTGGGTGCAGGAAGAGCCCGCCAACAAGGGAGCGTTGTTCAACATGCTGCCGCGCCTCGAGCGCATTGCCGGCGGACGCCCCGTGCTCTCCGTCAAGCGCAGCGCCAGCGCCAGCGCCGCCACCGGCAGCGCCAAAGCGCACGAAGTAGAACAGAAAACGCTGCTGACCCTGGCTTTCACTACCAAAGCATAGTGGCCGCGGTTGACGCGGATTATGAGTAGCGGGTTGCCTTGCGAGAGAGATATTGCCCCCGGAAATGCGTATCGTAGGGCCGCAAGTGTTACCCTGACTCTCCGAATCGAACGCCATGCCGCGCCGCTCCCACCCCCTCCGCGTCGCCATCGATACCGGGGGCACTTTCACAGACTGCGTCTGGATCGATCCTGTAACCCGCCATCTCCGCATGCTGAAGGTTTTCTCAACCCCGGCTGACCCCTCTCAGGCTATTGTCGAGGCGCTCGCCAGAGTCCCGCACTCCGGCCAGATCACGATTCTGCACGGCACCACCGTCGGCACCAACACCCTGCTCGAGCGCAAGGGTGCGCGCACAGCGCTGGTCACCACCGCCGGTTTTGAAGACGCCATCGAAATCGGCCGCCAGAACCGCCGCAAGCTTTACGATTTTTTCTTCGACCGCATCGAACCACTGGTTTCCCCGGATATTCGCTTTGGAGTCAATGAACGCACAGCCAGCGATGGCACAATTCTCGCGACGCCTCCAGCGTCGGAATTACCTCCCCTGGTTTCAGCCATTGCGGCGGGGGGAGCAGAGTCCGTTGCCATCTCGCTGCTGTTTTCATTTGCAAATCCTGCGAACGAGCTCGCAGTGAGCCGGGCGCTCGCCGGTCTCGGCCTGCCGCTTTCCATCTCACACCAGATTCTTCCTGAATTTCGCGAGTACGAGCGCACCTCGACCGTGGTGATGAACGCTTATCTGCAGCCGGCGATGCAGCGCTACCTGGAAAACCTACGGCGCCGCGCCACCGATCTCGCTGCGCGAGGGAGCGATTCAGGACGAGCAGCCGACATCGTGGAGGAGCGGCGCTTCAGCACCGTCAAAAGCTCTTCGAAAAAGAAAAAGGCTTCAGCCCCGCGGATATTTGTCATGCAATCCTCCGGCGGTATCACCGCGCTTTCCGCAGCCGCCCATGAGCCGGTCCGCACAGTTCTATCGGGACCTGCCGGCGGGGTGGTTGGCGCGGCCACCAGCGCCCGACGCAGCGGCTTCGATCGGATTATCGCCTTCGACATGGGTGGAACCTCGACTGACGTCTCCCTGGTGGAGGGCGTCGTCACGACCGCAACCGATGCACAGGTGGCCGGGTTTCCCATCGGTGTTCCCATGCTCGACATCCACACGGTGGGCGCCGGCGGAGGGTCACTCGCCCGATTTGACCCGGCCGGCGCATTGCGTGTCGGTCCGGAATCCGCCGGTGCCGATCCTGGCCCCATCTGTTACGGACGCGGCACCCAGCCCACCGTCACCGACGCAAATCTTCTTCTCGGACGCCTGCAACCCGCGCACTTTCTCGGCGGCGATTTCACGCTCGATCTCGAGCGCACGAGCCGCGTCACCGAGGAATGGTTGAAGAAACAGACCTCCCATCTGACTCTCGATGAATTCGCTGCCGGCGTAGTCCGTGTGGTCAATGCCACCATGGAAAAAGCCATACGCGTGGTTTCCATCGAGCGGGGCCGCGATCCCCGTGACTTTGCACTGGTAGCTTTCGGCGGAGCCGGAGGTCTGCACGCTTGTGCCCTCGCAGATTCGCTCCGCATTCCGCGGGTCATCGTTCCAGCCCTGCCCGGAGCACTCTCTGCTCTGGGCATTCTGGTTAGCAACGTAGTCAAGGATTACTCGCGCACCGTTTTGTGGAGGGTAGGGACGACCGTCCCGCCGGGGAGACTGCAGCAGGAATTTTCCAGGCTGGAGGAGAATGCCGCTAAGGATTTCCGCCGCGAGGCTTGGCGGGGAAGAGTCCGGTATTCGCGCAGCGTTGATCTTCGCTATCGCGGCCAGGGGTATGAGCTCAACTTGCCCTTCGCCACGAATCTTCTAAACCAATTCGAGCAGGAACACCTCCGCCGCTACGGCTATATCCATCACGGCCGCGACATCGAATTGGTCACTCTCCGCCTGCGCGCCACCTTAAAGTCCAAAACGGGCCATGTAGGTACGGACACCCTCGGCTGTCCTGACCGGGCCAAGGCCACGCGAATCTGCTCGCCGCGAGAAGCAGTTTTGTTCAACGGCAAAAAGCTCGCGACCAACATCTACTCCAGAGAATCTCTCCAACCCTACAGGAAATTGTCCGGCCCTGCCGTCGTCACCGAATACAGCGCCACCACAGTGATTCCAGCAGGAGCCAGGTTCTACCTCGACCGCGCTTCTAATCTGATTATTGCTTTAGGCTAGAGGCCATTCCCCCACGTCATTTTTTCTCTTGCTCATTCGGCGATCAGGTAGCGCATCACCATGCCTAACTTCACCACGACCATGGTGCCGACGACTGCCAGCAGATCCCAGCTCCAGATGTGATTGACGAAGTAACGATATTCAAAAAGGCCAATGCCAACGATTGCGCTGGCGATCGCGCCGGCTCTGGTGGCGCGCAGGCGATAATTCACAAAGCGCTCATCCATGATTCGCCCGAGAAGCGGAATCCTGGTCAAGCGCTGGTCGATGAGCTCGAAGAAGCTGTTTTTCATTTCTGGTCCTCCAATGTTTTTCCATTCAAACTGAATATTTGCTCGATGGGGCAGCCGAATACGCGCGCGAACATGAGCGCCAGTTCAAGGCTCGGCACGTAGCGTTCGCGCTCGATTGAGTTGATGCTTTGCCGCGAGACTCCTACAGCGCCCGCGAGCTGTTCCTGCGTCCATCCGCAGGCGCTGCGCAGTTCCTTAACCCGATTTGAAACACTCGAGGGCATGTAAAGCTAACTTTCCACGACAGGGTAAAGCTCCTATACCATTAATGTCAAGTTAACTTTCCATTTTAATTTTAGAATCCGCTAAGGCTATTGCAATCATCTGGTTGCAGAAAGAGCAGAGGCTTTCGGGACGACGAATTCGTCCAGGTAGCGATAGATCCGTTCCCGATTTGCTGTTCGGTAGGGCACGTAATCCTGCGCGACTTCGGGGTCGGCGCGGTTAAGAAGTACGAAGGGTTCGATAAAACCCGCTTGATCAATTTTAATCAATGAGGCGAGAGACGGGTCGAGCTTTGCATCGCTTTCGGGACGGGACAAAATGGTAACCATCACGTGGAGAGCGTCCGCCTCCTCCTTCAAGGTATGGCGATACGTCGTTTCATTGAGAAATTCCTTCTTGAATTTCTCGTTCCGCCAATCGAGACGCACGGCACTGTAGGCAAGCCAACCTGCAATCGCCGGATCATCCTTTTGCAGTGAGTTGTCGAGCGTGATAGTGGAACCTTTTTCCCCCGTTGTAACTTTGCTTCTGTCCTGCAGCCGCACCCAGTTAAGCCGCACCTTCATGCGCAGCGCCCATTGGTCCAACCCAATCCATGATCTCTGGTTATAAGGCTCGGCGACGATCGCCTGAATATACTTCTCGCGTGCCTCCGCAGTTCGGTCCATATCCCAGAGTGCATCTCCCCAGTATCGGTAAGCGGTTTCGCGGTTAGGGTCGATCTGTATGGCGCGTGCGAACCACGCGCCGGCGCTTCCTTCTATGTGCTGCCGGAAATAGACATCTCCAATAAAAAGCGCGGCCTCATAGTTATTTGGGTCGAGAAGCGAGGCGCGTAAGTAGCCTTCTCTCGCCTTCTCCAGATCACCGCGCGCAAAGTCCGACTCGGCACTCCGCATCGCGTCGTTGACATCCTTCCGATTTGAGAATTGGGGCTCCGAGCCGTCTTCGGGAATACTCAGGATCACTTGCAGAAGCGCGCTGTTATCTCCCGCTTGCTTCAGTTCAAGCGCCAGAGAACGCGCCCGAATTCTTGCCTTGCGGCGGATCTCCAGGTCGGATAGCGTCGCGGCATACTCGGCGATCGAGTACGCCCACGCTTCTTTAGCCACCACATCGGAAGGATTATCGGCCACCAATTGCTCGAGGAGGGGCATGGCCTCGACGAACTTGCCGGAGTGGTACACCTCGAGCGCGTGACGGCGTTCCTGCGTGTTTGGTATAGGTTGCCGGGATGGCAGCCCGGAGGCGCCGTTGCTTTGTGCCCGGCCAGGCAAACCAGACGCTATCATTGCCAGAATCGCGAGAAGGACACGGAATGGTAACTTATGCGTCATTGTCGCCTCCACCAGCTAAGCTAATCAGTAACGACGCTTTGGGAACGCCGAACGTTCCCCAGCTTGCGTTGCTGCGGCCGAAAAGCCAGGGCCGAATTCGGCGAGGCAAGTAAGCTATCGGGTTGCCTCACCACAGAACCGCTCATACTGCTCTGCGATGAAGTGGTCGGTCATGCCGGCGATGTAGTCGCAAATCACGCGTGCCAGCGGTTCGGCTTCGGCTTTCTCGCGATAGTGTACGGGCAGGCTGCCGGGATTCTCCATCCAGAATCCGAAGAGCGCGCTCACAATGCGCTCCGCGTCATCCTTCTCCGAAGCCAGCGCCGGGCTGTAGTAGAGAGTTTCGTAGAGAAATCCTTTTGCCTGTTTCCGTTCGGCCTCCACCTCCGGACTGAACGCAGCCAGGCGGTGCGGATGGCGGCGCACGTCCTCCAGGGTTTGAATGCCCGCAGCTTTTACTCGCGCCTGGGTATTGAAGATTAAGTCTCCCACCATGCGGTTCAACATGCGTTTCAGGGCTTCATTGAATAGCAGCTTATGGGGCGCGTCAGGATATAGGCGTTCGACTTCCGGATAAAAGCGCTCGAAAATGGGTACGCCTTCGCGGATTTCTTCCAGCGAGAGCAGATGCGCCTCATAGCCGTCGTCGAGATCGGCGGTGTTGTAGGCAATTTCATCGGTCAGATCGATGAGTTGCGCTTCCAGCGGCGGACGCTGATCGAGCAGATATTCGGCCAGCTCAGGATGCGCCCCTGCGTCATAGTCGCGCGAGTGCTTGATGATGCCCTCGCGCACTTCGAACGTCAGATTCAGGCCGGAAAATGCGGCGTAGCGCTGCTCGAAACCCTCGACAATGCGGAGAGCGTGAAGATTGTGGTCGAAGAACATGCCCTGGCCGCGCATGGCCGCATCCAACGCTTTCTCTCCGGCGTGGCCGAAGGGGGAGTGGCCGATGTCATGCACCAGGGCCAGCGCCTCGACGAGGTCGACGTTCATGCCGAGTTGGGCACCGATGGTTCGGGAGATTTGCGAAACCTCAAGCGTGTGAGTCAGGCGGTTGCGGAAGTGATCCGAATAGCGACCGGTGAAGACCTGCGTCTTGGCCTCCAGGCGGCGAAAGGCCCGGGCGTGAATCACGCGGTCGCGGTCGCGTTGAAAGTCGTTGCGGTAGGGATGGGCGGGTTCAGGGAAGCGGCGTCCGCGGGAGTTCTCCACGTGCACCGCGTAGCTGGCGAGCATGGGAAAAGTCTAGCATCGCCGAAAACTGAAAATTTCGCGCCGCTTCGCACGCCAATTGATGCAGCGGCATCGGCGTAGTAGGGTAGTCGCAGTTATTCCCGAAAGCGAGGCTTTTGCACCTTGACCCGCGAGGAAAAATATCGAACCTTTTTCGCCCTCCACGAGCGGCCCGGGGCGTTGGTGATTCCCAACGCGTGGAGCGCAGGGACGGCTAGAATTCTGACCGCGCTGGGCTTCGAGGCCATAGCAACCACCAGCGCCGGATTCGCCTTCTCGATTGGGAAGCAGGATTCTGCCGCCGATTTGAGCCGGGACGAAATTCTGGAAAACGCAAAATCGATTGTCGAGGCAACCGCTTTGCCTGTCTCGGCCGATCTGCAGAACGGCGGCCGCTCGCCGCAAATGTGCGCCGCGACGGTGGAACTCGGCGCTGAGGCCGGTCTGGTCGGGGGATCCATCGAAGATGCCACGGGCGATGCCCATCAGCCAATCTTCCAATTCGACTTGGCGGTGGAACGTGTCGCTGCCGCAGCCGAAGCCGCCCAGGATTGTCAGTTTCTGCTGACCGCGCGCGCCGAAAATTTCCTGCACGGGCGTCCCGATCTCAAGGACACCATTCACCGGTTGCAGGCCTTTGCGGAAGCCGGCGCCGATGTCTTGTATGCTCCGGGACTACCGAACCTGGAAGCCATCCGCGAAGTCTGTGCTTCGCTGTCCAAGCCGGTGAACGTCCTGATGGGGCTGAAAGGCGCAACCTACTCCGTGGATGAGCTAGCCGCCGCTGGGGCCAAGCGAATTAGCGTGGGCGGATCGTTCGCTCGTGCCGCATTGGGAGCTTTTGTGCGAGCCGCACGCGAGGTCAAGGACAAAGGAACGTTCTCCTACGCCTCCGAGGCTATGCCCCATGCCGAAGCCGGCAGCTATATGGCGAGCGGCAAAGCCGATGTGCGCTAAGCTGCGTGCTAAAATCTGCGTAAGCGGTTTCCTACTCAAGCCCTTGGAGAGATTCGGTTTTGATCGAGCTGGCGCCTTCGATTCTTTCGGCAGATTTCGCCCGTCTCGGCGAGCAGGTGCGCGCGGCGGCCGAAGGCGGCGCCGGTGTCATCCATGTGGACATCATGGATGGGCATTTCGTCCCCAATATGACCATCGGGCCGCCGGTGGTGAAGTCGCTGCGCCGGGCCACGGATTTGCCGCTCGACTGCCACCTCATGATCGAGAATGCCGACGAGTTCATCCCCGCTTTTGCTGAAGCGGGCGCGAACTGGATTTCTGTCCACCAGGAAGCGGTCGTGCACCTGAACCGCACGCTGCACCATATCAAGGACCACGGCTGTTTGGCGGGCGTGGTAATTAATCCCTCCACGCCGGTCGGCACGCTTGAGGAAGTGCTCGATATTGTCGATTATGTTCTGGTGATGTCGGTGAATCCGGGCTTTGGGGCGCAGAAATTTATTCCTTCTACTTTGCACAAAATGCGCCGGTTAGCCGAAATTCGCAGCCAGCGCGGTTTGCCCTATCGCATTGAGGTCGATGGCGGTGTAGCATTGGACACCGTAGCCGAAGTGGTGCGGGCCGGCGCGGAAATCCTGGTGGCAGGCAACGCCGTGTTCGGCGAAGGCGATCCAAAGAAGAACGCGCAGGCGCTGCTCAAAGCAGCGATGGAAGCGGCGCTGGTGAAAGTCTAATTCTGTTCGATTGGCGCATTTGCGATTGCCGATTCGAGTCGATTTGCAGCCGGCAACCGAATGTTCGCCAACCGGAGGTCTCCCGAGGTTTTATGTTCCGTCGAATCCCCTTGGTGGTTGTGGTGAGTATGCTGCTGTGGTTTACGGCAGCGTGCACCAATAAGAAAGTCGTGAACCCGCTGGCTGGAATCGGCTCCAAGCAGCCCGACAAGGTGCTCTTCGACCGGTCCATGGACGCGATGAAGCACAATCGCTTCGATGTCGCCCGGATGACGCTGCAAACACTTATCACCACCTATCCGGATTCCGAGTATGTAGCCCGCGCGAAACTGGCGGTGGGAGATTCCTGGTACGCGGAAGGCGGCACCGCGTCCCTGGCGCAGGCCGAGCAGGAATATCGCGACTTCATCACTTTCTTTCCCAACATGCCGGAAGCGGCGGAAGCCCAGCTGAAGATTGCCAACATCCAGTATCAGCAGATGGAAAAAGCCGACCGCGATTACACCCATGCCAAGCGCGCCGAGGATGAATACAGGAACCTGATCATGCAATTCCCCGACAGCAAGCTGGTGCCGGAAGCCAAGCAGCGTCTGCTGGAGGTGCAGGAGGTCCTGGCCGAACGGGAATTCGACATCGGGCGTTTCTACTATTTGCGCGAATCCTATCCCGCGTCCATCGCCAGATTGCAGTCGCTGATCGATCAATATCCGCTCTACAGCAAAGCCGACGAGGCGCTCTTCCTGTTGGGTCAGGACTACGAGGGGCAGATCGCCATGTTGCGCTCGAAGCCGACCTGTACCAAAACGAGTCCGGTTCGGGGCTGCGTCACGGAAAATGCCAAAGCGGACTATATCGAGGCCTTCACCAAGGACGCCGCCGCGGCCTACGACAAGATCATCACTCGCTACCCGGCCATGAACCGCGAAGATGATGCCAAGAGACGCCTGGAGGCGTTGCACCAGCCCGTTCCGCGTCCCACCAAAGCGGCTCTGGCGCAGAACAGAGCGGAAGAGGATAGCCGCCGGGAGCCGACGACGCTGGGAAGGTTGATGAGCGTGGTGAAGAAGGGACCGGACGTCTCCGAGGCGGCGAAGGTAGGCCAACCGACCCTGGTGGATCCTACGCCGTTGGCCGCCAGAGATGTGGTGACTACCTCCATGCGCCAGGCCATGGGAATAGCCACTGGCGAACGCTCGTTGAGCGTTGAAACCGTAAAGGGCGTAGCGCCTGGCCCGAACGAACCCGCGCCCCGTTCGGATGCTCCTGCGGCGGCCGGCACCGCGGCAGCGGCTTCCGCCTCAGATTCTTCTGCAGCCAGCGCTTCGGCTGGCGGCAGCCAGCCTTTTGCCCGGCCCGCGGCGACCACGAACGATCCCAACGAATTAAAGCCCAATACGTCCTCTGACGCGAACGAGCTGACGCCGAATGTTGGTAGCGATTCGAACGAATTGAAACCAGCCACAGCCTCTTCCGACCAGGCTCTTCCTCCGCCGGTGCAGGTCAACGAAATACAGCCCGGCCAATCGAGTAACACTGCGACGGCAACCAGCCCCAGTTCCAGCCTGGCCACTGACCAGGAGATCTCCAGCAGCAAGAAGAAGAAAAAGAAGGGTCTGAAAAAACTCGATCCTTTCTGAATTGAGTCTCGCTGTTCGCCACGCTTGTTTCCATCCGGTACCGCCGCCATCGTCTGACGCGGTGGATGCTGACCACTGGTAACCGGTTACCTTCCGTCCGATCATTGACTTACGGGTTGTGTCAGGTTACCTTCGCGGTATCTCCCCGCATTAGAGGAATTTCCTTGGCCAGGAAGATACTGCTCGCCGACGACAGCGTGACCGCCCAGAACATGGGGCGCAAGATCCTCGCAGACGCGGGTTACGAAGTCGCTACCGTCAACAACGGCTCGGCGGCGCTGAAGAGAATTGCGGAACAGCGGCCCGACCTGATCGTCCTCGATGTCTACATGCCCGGCTATAGCGGGCTTGAGGTGTGCCAGCGCCTTAAGGAAACGAACGACACTGCCCGCATTCCGGTTCTGCTGACCGTGGGCAAACTGGAACCCTTCAAGCCCGAGGAAGCGCAGCGGGTGCGCGCCGAAGGCTTCATAGTGAAGCCCTTTGAAGCCAGCGAACTGCTCAGCGCTCTTTCGAAACTGGAAGATAAAATCGTTCCCCGTCCGGAGCCTTCCAAGCCGGGCCGCTTTGCCCGGGCAATCGCCGCGGTGGAAGAGTCCGGGCGTAAGAGTGGCGGCGATGAAAGCTGGAAAGAACGGATTTCTTTCCCCGGCAAAAAGAAAAAGGCGGAAGCGGAAGCGAAGGGCGAAGACGAAGCCGCCATGTACAACCCGGTGAACCGCGATCTGCGAACCGTGGTGGAAAAGCCGGGGGAAAAGGAATCGAAACCGCAGCAAGGTGTCGAGGTCAAAGCGGCTGGAGGCTTGCCCGAGGACGTGACGCCGGAAGAATTGGCGGCTATCGCGGCGGCAATGGCACAAGTGCAGGGTTCGTGGGCCGACGCGCAAAGCGCCGAGGCCTTGGTTGCCAAAGCGCTCAGCAAAACCGCAGCCGAAAGGGAAGCCGAGCATACTGCGTCTGCGCCCGAACCCCAGAGCGAA
>DATKPV010000043.1:0-15994 GCA_035523915.1 Candidatus Aquilonibacter sp.
ATTGCGATTTCGCTGATGGTGATGGAGCACGCGGCGAAAGCCGCGCCGCAAAGTATGACGAGGGTTGAAAAGCAGGTTGAGAAGCAGCCCTCGTCCAAAGCAGCCAGCCGTGCGGCCGCTGAAGAGGGATCAGGGCAGCTCTCCATTCCCGACACGGTCATTGCCATCAATTCCGATAAGCCCATGTCGGAGCGCGTGGTTCATTATCAGATCGACGCCAAATACAATGCCACCACGCACACAGTGGACGCCGACGAGATCCTCACCTATCACAATCTGACCGGCCAGGCTTTGGATCACTTTCCCTTTCATCTTTATCAGAACGCGTTTCAGCCCAAGGCAACCTGGGTGCGCGAGGCCAAAATCATTGGCAGCCGTGATGTGTCTTATCCCAAATGGGATGAAAAGGAGTATGGCTCGGAGGACATCAAGAGTCTTGAAGTAGTTGGCCAGGGAGATCTGACCAAAGACCTGCAGTTTATCCAGCCCGATGACGGCAACAAAGACGACAAGACCGTTGTCGATGTGCACGTTCCCAAGCCGATTCCTGCCGGGGCATACGTGCAGTTCAAGATTGCGTTTGAAACCAAGTTCCCAGAAACGCAGGCGCGCTCAGGATGGAAGCGCGATTTTGTTCTCGGCGGACAATGGTTTCCGAAAGTTGGGGTTTGGTGGCACGGGGCGTGGAACTGCCACCAATATCACGCCACCACGGAATTTTTCGCCGACTTCGGGGTGTATGACGTCAAGCTCACGGTGCCGAAAGATGAAGTGGTCGGCGCCAGCGGAGTCGAGGTCGGCAGCGTCGATAATCCCGATGACACCAAGACGGTGACCTACCACGGCGACGACATTCACGATTTCGCCTGGACGGGGAGTCCGCGGTTCAAGGTGCGCGAGAGCACTTATCAGGCGCAGATGGGACCGGTGAAGATGCGGATCATGATGCAGCCGGCGCACTGGGACCAGGTCGACCGGCACGAGAAGATTCTCCGCGAGTCGCTCCAGCGCTTTGAGAGTTGGTACGGACCTTATCCCTACAAGACAATCACGCTGGTCGATCCCGAGCCAGGTTCGGCGGCGGGTGGAATGGAGTATCCAACGTTCATCACCGGAGAGACGAGCTGGTTCATGCCCAAGGGCCTTTATGGGCCCGAACTGGTCGTCGAACACGAGTTCGGACACCAGTACTGGTATGGCATGGTGGCCACGAACGAATTCGAAGACGCCTGGATGGACGAAGGCATCAACAGCTACACCGAAGTGAAAGTGCTGGATTCCATTCTCGGCAAGGACACCTCGATCATGAACCTGGACGGGGCGACCATGGGTGAGCGCGAAGAGCAGCGCCTGTCTTACATCGGGGTCGCGGATGAGGATCCCATCGCCGAGAAGGCCTATGACTACTACAGCTTCAATTCCTATGGCGGCATTACCTACGGCAAAACTGCCAGCGTTCTGCTGACGCTGGAAAACATCATCGGTCCAGACACGATGCAGAAGGCGATGCACGTTTATTTCATGAAATATCGCTTCACCCATCCCACCAAGGAAGATTTCCTGAAGACCATTGAAGACGTATCCGGCCAGAATTTGCGCTGGTATTTCAACCAGGCGATCTACGGCTCCCAAGTGCTCGACTACAAGGTGAGCAAGATCGATTCCTTCCCGGCGAATTGGTACGAAAACGACAAGAAGAGTGCAGGGAAGAAGGAAGACAAAAATACCGTCTACCAATCCGACGTCTGGCTGCAGCGTAAAGGCGATTTCGTGATGCCGGTGGAGGTGGAGATCGTGTTCAAGGACGACGACAACCATCTCGAGAAGATTCGCGAACACTGGGATGGGGTGAGCCGTTGGACAAAGTTCTCCTACCAGAAGAAGGCAAAAGTTATTTCTGCAGAGATCGATCCTGACCATAAAATTCACCTTGACCGCGACAACTTCAACAACAGCTACGCGGAGAAGGCGGATAAGGCGCCGGTGCGCAAGGTGACGAATTACTGGCTGTTCATCACCCAGTGGGCAGGCCAGTTTGCGGCCTGGTGGGGCGTGTAGTCGCAACGGCTCAGCGCGAGGAAGAAATCGAGGACAAAAGACCGATGGCAGAGAACCGAGGAGTATTGAGCAGCGGGTGGAGCATGGTGACGCATAATAAACGTTACATCTTCTGGTTCTGGGTGTTGAATGTGATCCTGGCCATATTTGGCACGGCGGCGTACCGCAATCAGGCCAGCGGGATCCTGGATCACAGTTTGTATGCCGGACGGCTGGTGCACGGGTTTGATCTAGCCGTATTCATCGAAATGTTCGTCCGGCCCGATTTCGGCCCGACCATGGCCTCTACCATGTCGGCGGTGTATTTCGTCACCCTGTTTTTCGTGGCCACGGCGCTGTTTCTTCCCGGAGTTTTTCAGGGATATGCTTCCAGCTACCGGCTGCCGCGCGATCAGTTTTTTCGTGCCTGCGGGCGGAATCTATGGCGGTTTATCCGGTTGCTGATCGTTGCGGCAATCGTCTTCGTCATCGTCGGTGGAATCCTGTTCAGCATCAATGCCGCCCTGGTGAAGCACGCCGGCGAGAGCACCAACGAATTGCTGCCCTTTCAGGTGCGGATGACCGATCTGGCGGTGATTTTTCTGGTTATGACGGCGTTGCGGGTATGGTTCGATCTGGCCGAGGCCGATGTTGTTCTCAATGATCAGAATGCCGTGCGCCGGTCGATTGGCGCGGGCTTCCGCCACATGTGGCGGGGCCTGGTAAAGCTGGTCTCGAGCTATGTGCTGATCGCGATTGTGGCGGCGATCGTGCTGCTGGGCGGAATTTGGGTGTGGATGAGGTTTGTGCCGCCGGACCGCGTGCTGCGGGCATTTTTTGTCGGTCAGCTGACACTGTTTCTGCTGTTGATTCCGCGTTTCTGGCAGCGTGGCGTCGCGATTGCCTATTGGCAGCAGAAAATGATGGCGCCGGTGGTTCCAATGACAGTTGCCCCCACGCCGATCATGCCGGCGCCAGTAGCCGAGCCGGCCCCGCCTGCGCCGCCGGAAACGCCGGCGATCTAGGGCTCGTTTCTTCGGGCAGCCGCTACAGCACAACGAGGGTAATTCCCCGATTGCTACGGCCGAGATCGGGGTCGCGCTTCAGCTCAGGATGCAATTGCAGAAGCCGCCATGTTTGCTCGTCGGATTTCGACCAGTTCTCTCCGAAGATGCAGCCGCGGATCAGGCCATTCTGGGTCATTTCCTGCAAGCGTTTCTGCACGGCGATGCGAATCTCGCCACCGGCTCCACTCGATCCGTAGCCGTGGATCAGCTTGATCAGAGGTTCCTTCTGCCGTCGCGCGCTGGCCAGTTCGTGGTCCAGGCGCAACAAAGCTTCTCCAACTGGCGGCATATCGGACTTGAGGTTCACGGTTTTGATGGGCGAAACCTCGTCGAATAGCTGGCCGCCCTGCAATTGGCCTACTTCCTGTTCCTTCCCCGGGCAATCGCTTCCCTTGCCTCTTTGTCTGCCGTCCGGCGCCGTTCCGTTTCCCGCTTGTCCCATAGCTGCTTGCCTCTGGCCAGAGCCAGTTCAACTTTTACTCTACCGTTTTTGAAATACATGCGAGTGGGGATGAGCGTCAGGCCCTTCTGTTGCGTCTTGCCAATCAACTTCCGGATTTCTTCCCTGTGTACCAGCAACTTACGAGTGCGCAGGGCGGCGTGGTTGGAATAGCTGCCGTGTTCATAGGGGCTGATGTGGCAGTTCAGAAGCCAAAGTTCGCCGTCCTTGAGCAAGCCGTAGGAATCCTTCAGGTTGGCTCGCCCGCCACGGATGGATTTGACCTCGGTACCCGTCAGGGCGATCCCGGCTTCAAATTTTTCCAGCAAGAAATAGTTGTGGGAAGCGTTCCTGTTAACGGCAGCATCGCGCTGCCCGGCTGCGGTTGGGTCGCGGCGAGGGGTTTTCTCCGGACTTGGCTTGGTTTGGTGTGTGGCTTGGCGAGGCATGGGGCAGGGTTCATCTTACAGCGAGTTTTGCAACCCGGGCACGGATCCCGACCGATGGGGCTAAGACCAAAGAGTGTAACTGCCATGGACGCAATCACATGGGGAGCCGGAAAGGGCGATGCTATAATCGCGAAAAAAGCGGTTTTCGTGCATCAAGTAGATTCCCGGGTACCCGGAGGAGAAGGGAGAAAGACTGCTTGCCTGGCGAAGACTCTGAGATGAGGTCCGACGAATGAGACGCTTGCTGCGCCCCTCAGCGGTGGTCCTGCTGCTGGTCGCGATTCTTCCTGTTCCTGCTTCCCCCGCCGACAGAGCCAAGAAACTTTACGAACAGGGTCAGGATGCCGAAGCGCGGCAGAACTACGAGGCGGCCTATGGATTGTACAAGCAGGCTTATGATCTGAAGCCAAAGGACTTACGCTATCGAGCCTCCTTTGAGCGGATGCGCTTTGAGGCAGCCACCTCGATTGTGCATCGGGGACAACTGCTGCGCGATCAGGGCAAGCTGGAAGAGGCGGCAGCCGCATTTCAGAAGGCGCTCACCATCGATTCCTCCTTGTTCATAGCTCAGCAGGAGCTCGAACGCACGCTGAAGATGATCCAGGAGAAGCGCAATCCCACGCCGCAGGCTGCGGGTCCTCCGAAGACTCTGGAGCAGGAAATCAAGCAGGCGGCCGGTCCGGTGCAGCTGGCTCCCATCTCGAATGTTCCCATCACGGTAAAGCTTACGGAAGACTCCAAAGTCGTCTATCAGACGATCGGCCAGCTGGCTGGCATCAATGTGCTGTTCGATCCCGACTACACTTCGCGGCGCATCAAGGTGGAGCTGAACGGCGTGACGCTCGAGGACGCCCTGGAGATTACGGCCCTGGAGTCGAAGACCTTCTGGAGACCGGTCACGCCCAACACGATTTTTGTGGCCCAGGATAATCCGGCCAAGCGTAAAGAGCTGGAGCAAAGCGTCCTGAAGACTTTCTACCTGCAAAACCTTTCGCAGCCGACCGAACTGCAGGATGTGGTGAACGCGATTCGCGCCGTGCTGGACGTGCAGCGCGTGCAGCAATTGCTTTCCCAGAATGCCCTGGTAGTGCGCGGCACGCCCGATCAGATCGCGCTGGCGGAAAAACTGGTGGATGACCTGGACAAACCGCGGCCCGAGGTGGTGGTCGATATCGCCATCATGCAGGTGAGCAAAGACCGGTCGCGCACGCTGGGCTTGAACCCGCCGACCAGCGCCACCGTTACTCTACAAAGCAACCTGAACACAACGACCACAGGCACGACCACTACAACCACCGACACTTCTACCAACCCAACAGGCCTCAGCCTGAATACCCTGGGCAACCTCAACGCTACCGATTTCTCTGTAACCATTCCCTCTGCCAATCTTTCGGCGGTCATGAGCGACAGCAGCACCAAACTGCTGCAGAACCCGCAGATTCGCGCTCTGGACGGCCAGAAGGCATCCCTCAAGATCGGCGACCGCGTGCCGGTGGCGACTGGGTCGTTTCAGCCCGGAATTGGCGGCGTGGGTATCAACCCGCTGGTCAACACCCAATTTCAGTATCTGGATGTGGGCGTGAACATCGATATTACGCCGCACGTGCATGCCGACCGCGAAGTCACGTTGAAGATTTCCATGGATATTTCTTCCGTGACCGGCCAGTCAAGCATTGGTGGAATCAGCCAGCCCATCATCGGGCAGCGCAAGATCGAGCATGAGATTCGCCTGAAAGACGGGGAAGCCAACCTGATCGGCGGAATCATGGAAGATCAGCAGACGAAGTCGCTGAGCGGCATCCCGGGTCTGGCGCAGATCCCGATCCTGAGATACCTGTTCGGACAAACCTCTCAAGATCACTCGGACAACGAAATCGTCTTCGCCATCGTGCCGCATATCATTCGCGGACCCGAGATCAACGCGGAAAACCAGCGGGCGATCGACATCGGCACAGCCAATACGATCGAGCTGAGGCATATCAGCGCACCACCGGTTGCTGTGCCGGCTGCACCGCCGCAAGCCCCGGCCAACGCAGCTCCCATGCCGCAGCCTTCGGCCAATCAGGAGCACAATCAGGCAGCGGCTCCGGCAACCACGGCGATGTCAGGTAGTCCTGCGAGTTTCCTGTTCGATCCCGGCCAGGTTAAGGCGACCAAAGGCGGCACATTTGTGGTGAACCTGCTGATTTCCGGGGCGCAGAACGTCTATTCGGTGCCGGTGCAGATGAATTACGACCCGGCTAAATTGCAGCTGGTCAATGTTTCCAACGGGGGATTTCTCTCTCAGGACGGGCAGGCGGTGGCGCTGGTGCACCGCGAGGATGAGACGACTGGAACATTGCAGATTACGGCTACCCGCCCGCCGGGAGTGGGCGGAGTTTCCGGGCAGGGTGCGGTGGTGACCTTGACCTTCCTGGCGAAGGCAATCGGACAAACTCCTCTAACCATTACGCGGGGCGGCGCGCGCGATCCCGGCATGCAGGCCATCACGGTGAACGGGGCGCAGGCGTCGATCACCGTTGAATAGGGCGGCCTGCCAACGCCGCAAACCTTGTAGGTTGAAATCATGATGACGCGGTACAGATTTCAGGACGGGCGCAAGGTAAAGCCCGAACGGGGTTTTACGCTCATCGAGCTGATCATCGCTACGGTGCTGCTGATGATTCTCACCACCATGGCGCTGCCCCTGGCCCGGCTGTCCATCAAGCGGGAAAAGGAACACGAACTGCGGCAGGATTTATGGGAGATGCGCGACGCGATTGACCGCTACAAAATGGATGCCGACCAGGGGAAATTCCAGACCAAGGTGGACAGCCAGAATTATCCTCCCGATCTGGATACGCTGGTGAAGGGCGTGGACATGCAGGGCAAGAAGGTCCGCTACCTGCGCCGAATTCCCGTTGATCCGATGACCAACAACACCGACTGGGGCCTGCGCTCCATGCAGGATGATCCCGATTCCGATTCCTGGGGCGGACAGAATGTCTTCGACGTTTACACCAAGTCGGAGGATACGGCGCTCGACGGCACCAAGTACAAGGACTGGTAAATGGCAAGAAGGCGCAAAACGCCGTGGAGCCGGGGATTCACCCTCCTGGAGTTGATGGTCGTTATCAGCATCATGATGATCCTGCTGGCGATCGCCGTCCCCATGTATCAGCAGTCGATCGTACGGGCCCGGGAATCGGTGCTGCGCCAGGATTTGTTCACGCTGCGGTCTGTAATCGATCAGTACACCCTGGATAAGCAGAAGGCGCCGCAATCCCTCGACGACCTGGTGACGGCGGGCTATATCAAGGCCATCCCTAAGGACCCCATGACCGGTCAAGCCGACTGGCAGACCGACCCGGAGGACGCGACGATGGCAGCGGACCCGCAGGAGCCCGGCATCGATAACGTGCATTCCGCCTCAGGTGCCACCTCCTCCGATGGCACTCCGTATAGCGGCTGGTGAGCGGTTGCTCGGATAGCTTTTCCGCGTGGCGCGGCCGCTCGACGGCGCCAAGTACAAGGACTGGTAAATGGCAAGAAGGCGCAAAACGCCGTGGAACCGGGGATTTACCCTCCTGGAGTTGATGATCGTAATCAGCATCATCATGATCCTGATGGCGATCGTCGTCCCCATATATAACCAGTCGATCATCCACGCCCGGGAATCGGCGCTGCACCAGGATCTGCGCACCCTGCGTTCGATGATCGACCGGTACACTCTCGACAAAAAGAAAGCTCCTCAATCCCTCGATGACCTGGTTACTGCGCACTACATCGACACTATCCCCAAGGACCCGATAACCGGCGAGGCCAACTGGGAGGTTGTGCAGGAAGAGGTAATGATGTCGTCGGACCAACAGGAGTCAGGCATCACCGATGTGCACTCTGCCTCCAATGCCACTTCGTCCGATGGCACGGCGTACAGCAGCTGGTGAGTTAGTTCTCGGCGCAGCTCTTCGTGTGATCCGCTTCATTGTGCCGCACCGCGCCAGGCAGTAACATTTACCTATGCCCGTCGAAACCGAAGTCCAAGCTCCCGCCTCCATTCGCGCCCCACGCGGTAATCAGATCGCCTGCAAGGGCTGGCCGCAGGAAGCTGCCATGCGCATGCTGATGAACAACCTCGACGAAGAAGTCGCCGAGCGGCCGAATGATCTGGTCGTCTATGGTGGAACCGGGCGCGCGGCCCGGAACTGGGAGGCCTATCACGCCATCGTTGCCGCCCTGAAGAAGCTCGAGAATGACGAAACTCTGCTGGTGCAGTCGGGCAAGCCGGTAGGAGTATTCAAAACTCACGAGTATGCGCCGCGCGTGCTGATCGCGAATTCCAATCTGGTGGGGCACTGGTCCAACTGGGAGAAGTTCAACGAACTGGAACGCGCGGGGCTGATGATGTATGGGCAGATGACGGCGGGCTCGTGGATCTACATCGGTTCACAGGGGATTGTGGAGGGAACGTTTGAGACTTTTTCTGCTGCCGGTGAAAAACACTTCAGCGGCGATCTTGCCGGCAAACTGATCGTAAGCGGTGGCATGGGCGGCATGGGAGGGGCGCAGCCGCTGGCGGCGACCATGGCGGGCGCCGCATTTCTGGGGATTGACGTGGACGCCGAGCGCATCAAGAAGCGGTTGAAAACCGGCTATTGCGATTTTATGGTAACCACGCTGGACGAAGCCTTGCGCATTCTGAAGAATGCCGTGCGCAAGAAAGAGAACATTTCGGTTGGCCTGGTGGGAAATTGCGCCGATATCATTCCCGAACTTGCCGAACGCGGCGTGGTACCCGACATTCTGACCGACCAGACTTCGGCGCACGATCCCTTGAACGGATATGTGCCAAACGGAATAAGCCTCGAAGACGCGCTGGAGTTGCGGCGCCGCGATCCCCAGGCATACCAGGAGAGATCCCTCGATGCCATCGCGCGGCATGTGGAAGGCATGCTGCGTTTGCAGAAGATGGGATCGGTCACCTTCGACTACGGAAACAACATTCGCACGTTCGCCTTTCAGCGAGGCGTGAAAAATGCGTACGACTTTCCGGGATTTGTGCCCGCGTATATTCGTCCGCTGTTTTGCGAGGGACGCGGGCCGTTCCGCTGGGTTGCCCTGTCGGGCGAGGCAGTGGACATTCATGTGACCGACGATCTGGTTCTGGAGTTGTTTCCCGACAATCGCATTTTGCGGCGCTGGATTGAGCTGGCGCGCAAACGCATCAAGTTTCAGGGATTGCCGGCCCGCATCTGCTGGCTGGGCTATGGCGAGCGGGCGCAATTTGGACTGGCCATGAACGATCTCGTAAAAAAGGGAAAGATCAAAGCTCCGGTCGTCATGGGCCGCGATCATCTCGATTGCGGTTCGGTGGCATCGCCCTTCCGCGAAACCGAAAGTATGAAAGACGGCTCCGACGCTGTCGCCGACTGGCCGCTGCTGAATGCGTTGATCAACACGGCCGCGGGCGCTTCGTGGGTGTCGATCCACAACGGCGGCGGCGTGGGCATCGGTTATTCGCTGCACGCTGGGCAGGTGACCGTCGCTGACGGCAGCGAGATGATGGCAAAACGCATCGAGCGCGTGCTGACCACCGATCCGGGCATGGGCATTATTCGCCATGCGGATGCCGGGTATGAAGAGGCCAAAGAGTTCGCGAAGAAGAAGGGCGTGAGAGTGCCGATGGAGATGCCGCAGCCCTAGGAGAGCTTCTTGAGCCAGGGTCGAAGGACTACGCCGTTCTGGATTCTCTTGTTTATGCTCGTTGGCCTCCCGATCCTCATCACAGCATCTTGTATTGGGATTCGTCGCTTTCCTGCAGGATGGTAGGATTCTTCTTCCAGTTGCGAACCTCGGCGACCGCCAGAAGATCGAAAGGCGCCTTGGACGGGGGACGTCCGAGAGAGACAATTGAAGCCGAATTATCCTCTGCTCCTCATAGACATCGGCCGGCTTGTTACGCTGCGATCTGCTTCTGGCAACGCACGTCCTCGCCGTGGCGCAGAGCTTAAGCAGCTTGGCGTCATCGAGAAAGGCGCAATTCTCTGCCTGGGCGGCAAGATCGTTTCCGTCGGCACAACCAAAGATGCCCTCCGCGATCCCTGGCTGAAGAAAAATCGCAGGAGAATTACAGAGATCGACTGCGCCGGCAAAGTCGTGCTGCCCGGATTCATCGATTCACATACACATCCTGTTTTTGTCGAGCCGCGCTTAGTGGATTTTGAGAAGCGGATCGAAGGCGCCTCGTATGAGCAGATCGCCGCGGCGGGCGGGGGCATCCGGTCGAGCGTTGAGGGGGTGCGGCGGGCCAGCAAGGGCCTCCTGACCGGGCAGGTTCTCTCAGCGCTGCACGACATGGCCGCGCATGGCGCCACCACGGTCGAAGCCAAGTCGGGATACGGTCTGAGCTTCGAGTCGGAACTGAAGTCGCTGCAGGCGATCCGCGAGGCCGCCCACCATTGGCCGGGAACGGTAGTTTCAACCTTGCTGGGGGCGCATATCGTCCCAGAGGAGTTCCGCGGCCGCTCACAAAAATATGTTGAGACCGTCTGTTATCAGATGATCCCGGCGGCAGCGAAGCGCAAGCTCGCTCAATTTGTCGACGTTTTCTGCGACACGGGAGCGTTTACCGCGAAAGAAACTGAACAGATCTTTGCCAGTGCGAGAGAGCACGGCTTGAGCGTTCGGGCACACATGGGCCAGCTTTCAGAGACCCGGCTGTCGCCGTTCCTGCGCTTCAGCCCAGCCTCCTTCGACCACATGGACCACGTCAGCGACGACGATATCCCTCAACTGGCCCGGCATGATACCGTCGCTACGCTGGTGCCGGGAGCGAATTACTTTCTGGGATTGAAGGAATATCCTCCAGCACGCAAGTTGATCGATGCCGGCGTGCCAGTGGCTTTGGCCACGGATTATAATCCGGGCACATCGCCGACTCTAAGCATGCCGATGGTCATGTCATTGGCTTGCACCCACATGAGACTGACGCCGGCGGAGGCGATTGTGGCCGCTACCATCAATGGCGCATGGGCGTTGCATCTGGCGCGGACGAAGGGCAGCATCGAGCCCGGCAAAGACGCCGATCTGGCAATCTTCGACGTGGAAGATTGCCGCGAAATCCCCTATTGGTTTGGAGGGGACCACTGCCGGATGACGATTTTGAACGGGCAAATGTTTTCTGCGGCGCATCAGAGCCCTTGAACTTTCCGGCCGGGTTCTCCGTATAGACTGGGAGCGCCCTGTTCGCTTCCCCGCTGATTGCGCGCTTGAAAACAACCCATATCGTAGAGAAAAAGTAAAATTGAAATCATCTCCTGAGGAGAAAACTATGAAGCGAATCTGTGCCATCGTAGCTTGCACGGTGGTCGTGTTTTCTGTGGCCGTCGCGCAGCGCCTGCCCGAGGTCGCGCGGCCCGAAAACTACAAACTAACTTTTACGCCCGATCTGGAAAAGGCGACGTTCGACGGCGATGAGACGATCGCCATTCAGGTGCTGAAGCCGACCTGGCAGATTACGCTGAACTCGGCGGATATTGACTTCCACAACGTCACCATTACCAGTCGCGGCACGACCCAGAAAGCGACGGTCACCCTGGAAAAGGAAAACGAAATGGTGGTGCTGGCGGTCGAAAAGACGCTCGCAACCGGCCCCGCAACCATCCACATCAGCTACAGCGGCATCCTCAATAACGAAATGCGCGGCTTCTATCTGGGGAAAGACGATCAGGGACGCAAGTATGCCGCGACGCAGCTTGAAGCGACCGACGCCCGCCGTGCGTTTCCTTCCTTCGACGAGCCGGACTACAAGGCGACACTCGATATCACCGCCGTGGCCGATAAGGGGCTGGTGGCGATCTCCAACCAGAAAGTGATTGCCGACACACCCGGCCCCGGCGAAAAGCACACCGTGAAGTTCGCCACCACTGCCAAGATGTCTCCGTACCTGGCGGCTCTGGTTGTAGGGAATTTCGAATACATCGAAGGGCAGGCAGATGGCATTCCGATTCGCGTCTACGCGACGCCCGGCAAGAAAGAAATGGGCACATTTGCGCTCGACGCCGCGGAACACATTCTCAGCTATTACGACAGATATTTCGCGATCAAATATCCCTACGGCAAGCTGGACCTTGTCGCTTTGCCTGACTTTTCCGCCGGCGCGATGGAAAACACCGGCTGCATTACCTTCCGCGAGGTGCTTCTGCTGATCGATGAGAAACAGGGATCGGTCGATCTCAAGAAGACAATCGCCTCCGTCATTGCCCACGAAATGGCCCACCAATGGTTTGGCGATCTGGTCACGACCAAATGGTGGGACGACATCTGGCTGAATGAAGGCTTCGCGACGTGGATGTCGAGCAAACCTGTGGAAGCCTGGAAACCGGAATGGCATTTCGACCTCGACGATGTAAGCCAGACCGCAGGAACTCTCAACACGGATTCCCTGGCCAGCACCCGGCCGATTCATCAGGCGGCGGAAACTCCCGGGCAGATTCTTGAACTGTTCGATGGAATCGCCTACGGCAAGGCTGCGGCCGTTCTGCGCATGGTGGAGGCATACCTTGGAGAAAACACATTCCGCGCGGGTGTGAACGCCTATCTGAAGGAGCATCAGTACGCCAACGCCACCGCGGAAGACTTCTGGAAGGCACAGGCGAAAACCTCGAAGAAGCCGGTGGATCAAATCATGCCGACGTTCGTTGAGCAGGCCGGGGTACCGATCATTAACGTGAAGACGCAATGTTCAGGGAAGTCCACCGCCGTCACGCTCGACCAGCAACGTTATTACTTCGACCGGGCGAAGTTCGAGGCCCCGGGCGATGAGTTGTGGCAGGTTCCGCTGTGTCTGAAGTCCTCCGCCGGCGGCATGAACGAACAGAAGTGCGAACTCCTGACCCGGAAGGAGCAAACTTTCACGCTGCCCGGTTGTTCTGCCTGGGTGCTGGCCAATGCGGGGGCGACCGGCTATTACCGAGTTGGATACCAGCCGCAGGTTGTGCCGGCGTTGGCCAAAGCTGCGGAGACGGATCTCACTCCCGCGGAGCGTATTGCCCTGCAGTCGGACATCTGGGCGTCGGTTCGTGTCGGACGCGAGCCTGTGGGAGATTATCTGGCCTTTGTCCAGGGATTGGCCGCGGACCGCAATCGGGCAGTGTTGCAAGACGTGTTGGACCGGTTGAATTTTATCGGCCAGTATCTGGTCAGTGACAGCGATCGCGATTCGTACCGCGCCTGGCTGCGCCAATATCTCAATCCTATGCTGAAAGATGTGGGCTGGGAGCCAAAGCCCGGCGAGAGCGACGAACAGAGAACTCTTCGCGCCCGCCTGTATAGCGCCTTGGGTTACGACGCCAGGGATCCCGAAGTTCTGGCGCAAGCGCGGAAGATCGCGGACAAATACCTCAATGACCCCAACTCCGTCGATCGCGAGCTGGCAGCTGCGGTGATTGGCCTGGCCGCCTTGAACGGCGACGAAGCTTTCTATAACCGCCTGGTGAGCGGTCTCAAGAACCCACGCTCGCCGGAAGAATACTACGGATACCTTTTCACGCTCGCGCAGTTTACCGATCCCAGGCTTTTGCAACGCACGTTGGATTTCTCCATTTCTCCTGATGTGCGCTCACAGGATGCCCTGAGCCTGCTCACCAGCGTGATGGCGAATCCGGCCGGAGAGAAGCTGGCCTGGGATTTTGTGCAATCGCACTGGGAGGCCGTGGCCAAAGTGGGAGGGCCTTTCGCCAGCGCGGAAGTGGTGAACGCCACCGCCACTTTCTGCGACGCCGGCATGCGGGCTCAAGTGACAGATTTCTTCTCCGCTCACCGCATCGATGCGGCCGAACGCACCTACAAACAGACCATCGAGCGCATCAACAACTGCGTCGATCTGAAGTCGCAGCAGGAGCCGCGACTGGCCTCCTGGCTGGGGCAGTACGGCGCGACGGCCGGCGGACAATAATCGGGCAGTTGGCCCGAAAACCATGAGGCGTGGCCGTCGGATCCCGCCTCCTTGGTTTGCGGTCCGCTGACGCGTGTAAGAAGCGATAGACCTCGTCGAAATTGCAGTCGCAGCGGTGCCCGCCCGATGATTGAGGGAATGATCCCCGGTTGCTATAATCGACCAGTTCCGCACGCACAGGCATTGAAGGTTCGCTAGAGAGTCCCGCCCAAATCAGCGTGAAGTGAACGCCCTCGTAGCCGCTGGAACCGCGGCTTTCGAACTGTGGCCAGGTAGCTCAGGTGGTAGAGCGCAGCCCTGAAAAGGCTGGCGTCGGCGGTTCAACTCCGTCCCTGGCCACCATGTTTTCAATCACTTAACCTCATCGCCTTCCCGCATTTTGGGCCCATTTGGGTCCAATTCCGTCCGCTTACTGCACACGTTTCGATAGGCTGCTGAGTTTTTCGACCGCCCTCTGCTGCGACTCGGGCACGAACTGCTGGTAGATGTCCAGCGTGGTGCTCGAACGCGAGTGCCGCATCTGCGCTTGCGCGTCCTTCACGTCGGCCCCGGCCATCTTCAGCCAGGTGGCATGAGAGGTCCGCAGGCAGCGCCAGTTTACAAAACCCAGTCCCATCTTCCTCGCAGCAGGCTTGATATGCCGGCTAAGGATGTTGTTGTCCCGCATCGGTGCTCCCTTCTTGACAGACTGAAACACCAGATCTTCGGGGCCCTCCGACTTGACGACCTTGTACCGCCGGGTTGCGGTGCCGGCACGAACCTCGACCGTCAGCAGTTTGAGTCGTTGGATGCGCTGGTACACGCATGCATTGATGCCGATGGTCGCATTGCTAGCATCGCTTTTCGGTGCCCCCCAGTCGCCGCGGCAGAACCGTTCATCGATCGAGATGGTGTAGCGAACTTCAACCTCGCCATTTCCGTTCACTTGTTCGATGACGTGCACATCGTTCCACTTCAGTCCAGCGAGTTCGCTCACGCGCAGGCCGGTATAGACCGCGACGAAGATCATTGTCGCGTATGGCTCCGGAATGCGTGCGACGAGTTCATCGAACTGTTGGGGAGTGATGTACGGTTTGCTTCGCTTTCGGCCGGTCCTCTGTGCGGGGAGGCGTATGCTCTCGACGGGGTTCTTCGCCAAAAGCTCGAACTGTACAGCGGATCCGAGAATGCCCGAAAGAACATCTTTGATCTTGTCCTTCGACTCGTGCGCCAGTTCAGAACTCGCCATCTCCGAAAAATATCGTTGGACCGTGAGGCGCGACAAATCACGCAAACACAACTTACCAAAGGCTGGGATCAAATAGTTCTTGATAACGCCCTTGTAGCGATCTTGCGTGCTCTTTGCCATGCCTGGCATGACGACTGGAATATAGGTGGTCTCGACGTAGTGGTTGAAGTTTGTCGCTGAGCCAATGGATTCGAACCCCTGGTTCAACGGGCGTAGATATTCGGCTGCTACTTTTTGGACTTCCCGAACGCTCATGGTGGCCGGGGCCAGCCTGACGCGCTCACGAGTCCGTTTTAGCTGACCATTGGTGGAGGTGGTCTTCCAAACGCGAAGCGTCCACCATTCCCCACGCCGCTTCGGCTTGGGGTTTTGAAACCTCCGGCGCGCCATCCGTTCGAAATCTCCTTTCGACGGATTGCCAGAGTTCGCCATCGACACCATACCACGCCCTTGGTGAGGACTGCGGCCGATATTGGTGCCGATGGACGCCATTTGAGTAGTTGAAGTCTGCTATTGCTGCAATTCCCACGGTGTGAGCAGTTCCGATCTCCTTCCAACCAGTTCTTTTGGTTCTCGTTGCGCGAGCATAACCAGAGCCTCCGAGGCAGCCTGGCTCAGTAACTCTGAATCTTCCAACGCACATTTCTGCCGAACATTGAATTCGCACGACCGGAACCGGGCGGAGCTCTCTAGATCCTCGAAGATTCGAGATCGGATTCGTTGCGCTGCATCTCATCAACCCTGCCATCTCCGGCATTGTCGGAAGTCGGATCGTCACGGAGTT
Source organism: Candidatus Aquilonibacter sp. (assembly GCA_035523915.1). Taxonomy (GTDB): domain Bacteria; phylum Acidobacteriota; class Terriglobia; order Terriglobales; family Acidobacteriaceae; genus Sulfotelmatobacter. Next base: position 15,939 of record DATKPV010000043.1, read on the forward strand.
CTGTAATCTGTTCTCTGGGCCCGAAAATATCAATGAAGGTTCCAGCGGTTACATAA
>DATKPV010000044.1:0-27125 GCA_035523915.1 Candidatus Aquilonibacter sp.
GTGGGCGAGGAGATCTGGAAGCGATTTCAGATTCCGGTTTATCTATACGAAGCAGCGGCGGTCACGCCGGAGCGGCAGAATCTGGAGAACATCCGGCGCGGGCAGTTCGAGGGCATTCGAGCGGAGATTGCGACGAATCCGGCGCGCAAGCCGGATTTTGGCGAGGCGAGAGTGCATCCGACGGCGGGTGCCACTGTGGTGGGGGCGCGAAAGTTTCTGATTGCCTACAACGTGTTCTTGAACACGCCGGATGTGGACATCGCGAAAAGAATCGCCAAGGCGGTGCGCTTTTCCAGCGGCGGATTGCGCTTTGTGAAGGGCGCGGGATTTCTGGTACGCGGGCTGGCACAGGTTTCCATGAATCTCACTGATTTCGAGCAGACGCCGGTGCACCGCGTGTTTGAGATGGTAAAGCGCGAGGCGGGGCGATATGGCATAGCGCCGGTTTCGAGCGAGATTGTGGGGCTGATTCCGAAGAAAGCGCTGGAACAGGCGGCGGAGTGGTTCCTGCAAGTGGAAAACTTCGATTCTTCGCTGATTCTGGAAAACCGGTTGGCTGCGGTGATGGGCAGGAAGATGGTTGTCGGCGGTTTGCGTGCCGGGGTTGAGCCGTTTGTCGAGCAACTGGCCGCGCCGACGGCGACTCCGGGGGGAGGCAGCGCGGCAGCTGCGGCGGGAGCGATGGCGGCGGGACTAGCCACAATGGTGGCTTCGATGTCGCGCGGAAAGAAAGCGTACGTGCAGTATGAATCGCAATTGAGCGCTGCGATTGCAAGGCTCGAAAAGTTGCGCGAAGAATTAAAGGCGGCGATCGACGCAGATGCCGAGTCGTACAACTCGGTGATGAACGCGTATAAGCAGGCAAAGACCGTCAACGAGAAGGACGGCGAGGCGTTGATTGAGGTCGCGTTGAAACAGGCGACGAATGTTCCGCTGGGGGTAGCGGAGAAGGCACGCGAGATTTCGCAAGTGGCGGCGAGCCTTGAAGGGATTACGAATCCGAATATGAAGTCGGATTTGATCACGGCGCTGGCGCTGGCGAAAGGGGCGATTGCGGGTGCTCTGGCGAATGTGGAGATCAATCTTGTGTCATTGAAGGATGAGGCGTTTGCCACGGAAATGCGCAAGAAGGCCGAAGGAATCAGGGCGTAACTCCCAGATAGCTAATGTCCAAAATAACCTCCATTTCCCGAGTGGAAATCCCCGCCATCGTGTTTGAGTTTGCCAGGGGCGCGGCTTTCTGGCAGCGCCTCTACGGCTTCGTTTTTCGCGTTCGTCTCGATGCGGCTGGAGTTTTCAACATGCGCAGTCCTGCCATCCCTCTATTTGTCGGTGTGTTGCTTGCTGCTTGCTCATTGTTGGTACTCGATAGCTGTAGCGGGAGTTCGAGTTCTTCTTCGTCTTCCGGGTCGTCGAAGATTCAGCACATCGTCGTGATCTTTCAGGAAAACCGCACGCCGGATAATCTGTTTCAGGATCCGGTATTGATCGGCCACGGCGCCGACATCGCACAATCGGGCATGAACTCGCAGCACGAGGTGATTTCGCTGAGCCAGATCGATCTGGGCAAGGTGGGAAACAATCCGCAGAATTATGATCTCAGCCACGCGCACGCTGCATTCATAGAAATGTGCGACTTGAATCCTTCGACCGACGTTTGCGCCATGGACGGAGCGGACCAGATTAACGTGAGCTGCGGCAAGGGCGCGACCAGCTGTCCGCCGCCGAATGCGCAGTTCATGTACGTGAATCCGGCTGACGTGCAGCCATATTTCCAGATGGCCGAGGAATACACGTTTGGCGACCGCATGTTCCAGACTAATGAAGGGCCGAGTTTTCCGGCGCATCAGTTCATTATTTCAGGGACATCGACGCCCTCAACCGGAAGCAATCTGTTTGTGGCAGAGAATCCGGAAGGCGTGAAACATGCCAGCAAGAACACGGGCTGCGCAGCACCGCCGGCAGAGTATGTAGAGGAGATCAACCCGGCAGGAGTGGAATCGCCGATTTATCCCTGCACGGAGCACCAAACGTTGACCGACCTGCTGGACGCGGCGAATATCAGCTGGCGTTACTACGCCCCTTCGGCGGGATCGATCTGGACAGCGCCCAATGCGATTCAGCACATGTGCGGACCGAATGCGACTCCTCCCAATGCGACGGCTTGTGTGGGAGCGGACTGGACAGGAGCGTCACCGAAAATTGTTCTCAATCAGACGCAGAGCAACGCGCAAGTTCTGACGGATATCGCGAATAGCCAGCTGGCTCAGGTGAGCTGGGTGATTCCCGATGGCGATGATTCCGACCATGCCCTGAGCAACGACGGCTGCGGGCCGTCATGGGTCTCGTCGATTGTGAATGCGATCGGCAGCAGCCCTTATTGGTCCAACACGGCCATCATTCTAACTTGGGACGATTGGGGAGGCTGGTACGATCACGTTCCGCCTAAAGTGGTGAATAACGGGGTCAGTTGGGGCTCGGGCTATGTTTATGGTTTCCGGGTGCCGCTTGTCGTAATATCTCCGTACGCGAAGGCGGGTTACATTTCGCACGTGACGCACGACTTCGGCAGCATTCTGAAGTATATCGAGGAAAATTTCGGGCTACCGTCTTTGGGCTTTGCGGACGGACGGGCGGCGGATGATTTATCGGACATCTTCAATTACAGCCAGAACCCGATTACCTTCCAGGCAATCACACCGCCGCCCGACGACACGCAATGCAAGGGCGAAGACAGTGCGAGCGATCCGGATGACGATTAGGGGCGGAACGACTCAGCGCGATTTCGATAACATCTGACCGGTCGGCGCGAGTTGGGCGGCGTTTGAGGTGGGCTACGTCTCTAGCCGCGGCTGGTGAGATGTTCAGGAGAATACTGGGAGACTCCGATTGGTCACTGGGGCAGGTACTTTCGATTTTCTCCCGTCGGGATGCAAGTAAAATAGAATGATAAAACGGCAGGATCGAAATCTGCATCTGAAGAAGGAGCGTCGGTCCTGGGGTTCTCGATTCTTGAGGCAGGTATGAAAACAGTAAAGAGCTGTTCTGTGTGTTTGGTCTTGCTTGTCATGGCGTGCGCGGGTTCTGCGCTGGGTATGCCGCTGAATTCCTCGGCGCGGACGGTGGTGCCAGCCGATTTGCAGCAGTTGATCTCCGTGGATTATCGTGCACTGCGAGATTCCGCGACGGCGGTCGCGCTGAAGCGGCAACTGATGGACTCGCAGAAAAACCTGGAAGAGTTCGAAGGGGCGCTGCGCGGCATCGGAATCAATCCCGACAAGGATATCGACACACTGGCGCTGGCTTCGTTCCGCACTCCCAAGCAGGGCGTGCAGACCATCGGTGTTGCGGGAGGGCCGTATAACATCAAGGCCGTGCTCAAGAAGCTGACCGCCGCCAAAATCAAGCCCACGAAATATCACGACACGAGCAATATTTACCCGATGGACGGCGGGTTCGTGATGACCTTCCTGGATGACAGCACGCTCATGTTCGGCGAACCGGGCGCCGTGAGGTCCGGCCTGGATGCGCGCGACGGATATATCCCGAACCTGGACACGAACGAGACCATGTCGGACATGATGACGAGCGTGGATTCGTCACCGTTCTGGAGCATTCTGGATCAGCAGGGCACGCAGAACATGATGCGGTCGGCGCTGGGGGATGCCGCCAGGATCGCCGATTATGAGACGGTCAAGAAGCGGGTTCTGGGCTCCTACTACACCATGGATTTTTCCAGCGGAGTCGATTTCCAACTGACGGTTGTGACTTCGGATTCGATGAGCGCAGGAACTCTCTCCATGCTGCTGAAGGCCGCGATCCTTTTCATGAAAGCCAGCGCGACTCCGGTAGAGAAGGCGGCCATGGACCAGGCCGCGATCGACTCTGATGGGCAGAATATGACGGTGCATTTCAAAGACAGCGACGCGCAGTTCCAGTCGCTGATGCACTCACAACTGTTTGCCTCTCTTTCGCACTAAGGACTAACCACGAGGCACGGAGACGCGGAGAAATCCGGTTTCGGTGCCTTTATTCTTTCGTCTGAGCTTTTTCTCCGGGGCTCTGTGGTGTGGTGCGGTGATTCGCACGGGCCACACGCTTCTCGCGAGCCCAACCTTCTTTCACAATTTGCCGGGATCGCCCGAGAGCGAGCGCATCGTCGGGAACATCGTCGGTAATGCAGGAGGCGGCGCCAATGTACGATCCCTTGCCGATGCGCAGCGGCGCCACCAGCGTGCTGTCGCTGCCGATGAATGCGCCATCCCCAATCGTGGTCTTGTATTTGGCGAAGCCGTCGTAGTTGCAAGTGATGGTTCCGGCGCCCACGTTGACCCCGGCGCCGATCTCGGAATCACCCAGGTAGGTGAGATGGTTGGCTTTGGAGCCCTTGCCGATGCGTGTTTTCTTGGTCTCGACAAAATTGCCGATATGAGCCCCTTCGCCGATGTCACTCAACGGGCGCAGATGGGAAAACGGACCCAGCGATGCCCCACGGCGGACGACCGATTGCTCGAGCACGCAACCGGGCTGCAACAAGACTTCGTCCTCGACTTCGGTATCGCGAACGACGTTGAAGGATTGAATGCGGCAGCGGGCGCCGATGCGAGAGTTGCCCAGAATCTGCACGAAGGGTTCGATGACGGTGTCGGGGCCGATGGAGACATCGGCGTCGATGACGCAGCTAGTCGGGAAAAAGATGGTTACGCCCGCGTCCATGAGCTGGCGGCATTTGGCGATGCGAATCTGCTGATCGAGAGCGGAAAGCTCGGCGCGCGTGTTGGCGCCGAGAACCTCTCCCGGAGTTGTAGTCTTGCAAGCGACGACGCGCTCTTTGGCCTTGCGCAGAATCTGCGCCATATCGGTGAGGTAGAACTCGCCGTGAGTATTGCCGGTAGAAAGTTTCTCGATGTTGGCGAATAGTGGCTCCGCGGCAAAAACGTAAAAGCCGGCGTTGATCTCGCTGATCTTTTTCTGCACCGGGCTGGCCGACTTCTCTTCGACGATTGCCGAAACCTCGGCGCTACGCGGACTCTTGTGGATGATCCGGCCATAGCCCGTCGGGTCGTAGAGATCGGCGGTGAGCAAGGTCATGGCAGCACGCTGGGCGAGATGGAAGTCGCGCAGGCGGCCGATGGTTGCGGGCGTAATGAGGGGCGCGTCGCCGGACAGAACGATCAAGTGATCGTAAGAGGAAAGCGCGGGTTCGGCCACCATCAGGGTGTGGCCGGTACCTCGCTGTTCAGACTGCACTATGAAATTCACTCCCGTGGATTCCAGGGTGGCACGAACGCGTTCGGCTTCGTGGCCGATGATGGCGTAAATGTCCTTTGGCGGAACGATTTGCAGGGCAGCGGCGATCACATGCGCGAGCAGCGGCTTGCCGCCGACTTCGTGCAGAACTTTTGGCAGTCGCGACTTGAGGCGTGTGCCCTTGCCTGCCGCCATAATGGCGACCGCCATGCGCGGGGAACGTGCGGGTTTAGACGCGCTGCGCGCTGAAGTTGGCTTTCCTGGTTTCTTCATCTGTCTCAATATATATCGGCGCAATCCGGACTGGCGGAATCCGCGCTGTTTACAGGCCAAGTCCTCCATCCACGGCGAGAATCTGCCCGGTAATAAACCGGGGTGCTGTGGCAAAAAACAAGACAGCTGCGGCGATTTCATCGGGCCGGCCGTTACGCTGCATAGGAGTTTCCTTGGCCATACGGCGCATGAAGGCGGCGGCCGAATGCTCGCCCAGATCGATCATGCCGGGCGCGACGGCATTGACGACGATCTCCGGCGCCAGCGCCTTGGCCATCACCTTGGTGAGCATGTGCAGGGCAGCTTTCGACGAGCAGTAATGCGCGTGCGTGGGCCAAGGACGCAGGCCGCCGAGCGATCCCATATTAATGATTACTCCGGCGGGTTTCGCGTTACCCGGACGCCCGCGGCGCATCCACCTCAACGCTTCGCGCGAGACCAGAAACGGACCACGGGTGTTTGAAGCAAAGATCGCATCCCACTGGCGAACGGTGAGGCGCTCGAATTCGGCAGTTTCGTAATTCGCCGCATTGTTGACGAGAATATCGATCCGGCCAAGCTCACGCCCGGCCTCTTTCATCATGGCTTTGACGCTGGACTCGCTGGTGACGTCGCACCGCAGGGCGAAGGCGCGCACACCCAGGCTCGAAAGGTCGACGACGGCGTGCTGGGCTTCGCGGGCGGAGTGGTGAAACGTAATGGCTACATCGGCACCCGCCTCAGCCAGGGCCAGGGCAGAGGCGCGCCCCAGGCGCTTCGCGCCTCCTGTGATCAGGCAGGCCTTGCCGTGGAGGGGTTTTACACCCGGATCGATCATTTCCGGATTTTACTCCTCGGGTTGGTGCCGGCTTTTTGCGCTTCCTGAGGCTTCTTTTCTCTTGTCCAAGGGTGGGGAGAGAAGGCTAAAATCGCGGCATGACGGACTCCCGCAGGGTCGTGGTCTATTCGCGCAAAGGCTGTCATCTATGCGAAGTGGTGAAAGAAAGCCTGGTGAAACTGGAGCGGCGCGGCGGATTCACCTGGCAGGAAGTGGATGTTGATAGCGATCACGAATTGCGGCGTCAGTTCAGCGATGAAGTGCCCGTGGTGTTCATCAACGGCCGCAAGGCGTTCAAATACCGCATGGACGAGGGGGAATTTCTGCGCAAGCTGGCGAGCTGAACGGCCGCGGTATTCGTGATGCCGCCGATTTTTTCCGCTACAATTCTTGCCGGCCATGCTGCGCACCCGACTTTATGCAGATCCCCGCAACCAGTTTCTGCATGACCTGATCCTGGCCTCCTGCCACAAGCATGCACAAAAGACTGCTCTGGTTGATACTTCGTGCGAACGGCGCTTCACCTATGGCGAATACGGCGAAACCGTAGAAGGCCTGGCCCGCGGCCTGGTGGCCGCAGGTCTCAGGTCCGGAGAAGTGGCTGCCATTTTTCTCTGCAATTCCTGGGAATTCTGCACTGCCTTTCACGCGATCGTGATGGTGGGTGGGATCCCGACTCTACTGAATCCCACGTACCGCCAGCGAGAAGTTCGGCATCAACTGGAGAACTCCGGAGCGGTCTTCCTGATTACCGACGGGCCTAATATCGAGGGCATCGATCTTTCGGGGCTGCGTCATTTACGTCGGGTCTATACGACGAGGTTGGAGAGAAGCGGCGCCCAGACGTTTGCCGATTTGCTCAAGTCCCCGAGCACGATTGTGCCCAAGCCCGAGAAATCTTCGGAAGCGGTCCTGGCGGCGTTGCCATACTCCAGCGGTACCACTGGCCTGCCCAAGGGTGTCATGCTCTCGCATTACAACCTGGTGGCCAACGTGTATCAGCTTCTGGGACCGCATGCGTCAGAACTGAGTTCCGCCGACAAACTACTTTGTTTCCTGCCCCTGTATCACATCTACGGCTTGAACGTGATGCTCAATCCGGCGTTGATGTTGGGTGCGACACTCGTTCTCATGCCGCGTTTTGGCGTCGAACAGCTTACCCGGCTCCTGACGGATGAGGGAATCACCATGATGCCGCTGGTGCCGCCAGCGATGAATGCGTTGTGCCAGGCGGCGGAAGCGGGACAGTTTCCGAAAAATCATCGTGTGCAGTGGGTGAAGTCGGGTGCGGCGCCACTGGCGCCGGACCTGCCGCGACGTTTCACGGCGCTGACGGGAATTCCGGTATGCCAGGGATATGGGATGACGGAAGCCTCGCCGGTTACGCATCTGGGTTTTCTCGAGCCTGAGTTGTACCGGCCGGATTCCATTGGCTATCCGCTGGCACAAACCGAGTGTCGCGTGATTCCGCAAACGAATGTGGAGGATGCTTGGGAAAGTTCTTCCGAAGCTGCAACCGGAGAACCCGGCGAACTGGTGATGCGCGGGCCGCAGTTCATGCTGGGATATTGGAACGAGCCGCAGGCGACGGCGGTTGCATTGCGCGACGGGTGGTATTGGTCGGGAGACATTGTCACGCGAGATAGCGAGGGCTTCTACCGCGTGGTCGACCGGCGCAAGGAGATGATCAAATACAAGGGCTTCGCGGTGGCGCCGGCTGAGGTGGAAGCCGCGCTGCTGGAGCATCCGGCGGTGAAGGAGTGCGGGGTGGTGGGGCGGCCGGATTCTGGAGCCGGGGAAATTCCGGTGGCGTTTGTCGCCTTGCGCGATGGTTTTGTTTGCGGAAAAAAGTTGGAGGAGGAATTGTGCGGTTTCGTCGCCGAGCGCCTGGCGCACTACAAGCAGCCACGCGAAGTGCGTTTTGTCGATGCCGTGCCCAAGACTGCGTCAGGAAAGATTCTGCGCCGGGAACTGCGGCAAGCCATTAAGTGAGCGCGGGACCCTATCCAAGAAATTGATAGTTCCAATTAGCTTTTTGGGTGCTGCCTCGGGAAGTAACTGTGCGCATTTCCGTTGTCGGCAGCGCAGGCTTCCTATAGTATCGGGACCCCATGGTCCGCATCCTGCTGCTGTTTCTGCGCCGGTTGTGGATGCCGGTGGTGGTGTTTGCCGGCTTCAGCCTGATCTGTGTTCTGGTGTATCAGCATCTCGAAGGACTGAGCGGGCTGGACGCGCTTTTTTGGATGTTCCAGCCGCACGCCATCGACTACCGGACGGTGCGCAATTCTACAAAAATATTTTCGCTTTTCGTCTTCATTGGGATGTTTGCTTTTGAAATCTGGGTTGCGGAACGGGTGCTGATCACGATTTTTAACCGTCAGGGCATGGAGGCATGGAGAGCCATGGTTAACGACGTCAACATCGACAAACTGCGCGATCACTTCATCATTTGCGGCTACGGGCAGGTGGGACGGACAGTAGTGGACCAGCTTACGCGCCTGCAGATTCCCATCGTCCTGATCGAAACCAACGAGGGATTGTGCCGCGAGCTGCTGAAAGAGAAGGTTCTGACCGTTCAGGGCGACGCGAAGCGGCACGACGTTCTGCAGGCCGCCGGAATCGAGAGGGCGCGGGGCGTCTGCATCGTGATCGACAATGATGCCGACAATCTCTACATCACCGTGACCGCAAAGGCGCTTAATCCAAAAGCGCGGATTATTACCCGCGCCGGCCAGGCGCGTTACGCGCAGGCAATGCGCAACTCGGGCGCCGATGAGGTCATTATTCCAGAATTCGAGGGTGGAATCATGACCGGGCGAATGATTGCCAAGTATTATCCCGAAGCTCAGCCAACCCTGCAGTGACGCAGCGGAAAAGGTTCAGTGGTCAGCGTCGGACGACGCATTCGAGATTTTCTTGGTGACAAAAAAGCTCCAGATGGTTTCGTTGGCGTTGAGTGCCAGGCTGGTTTTGCCGACCTCCTTTTCACTCATGTACTGCTCGCCGCCCGGCCAGGTATGGCCGCCATCTTTTACGTCGTAGAGCGCGACCTGCGCATCCGCCTGGCAGTTGTCGTAGGTGTAGACCTTGGTGTCTTTGAAGCCCTTCTGCAGGGAAGGCAGTTTGGTCTGGTTGGGTTTCTCGGCGCAATGGTTCTGCCGGGCCCAGTACTTGGCACTGTCCTCGGCGGACAGAACCTTCAAGGGCGCGTCTTTGTAGCTTCCGCCGCCGTGCGGCAGGATGGGGTCATTGGTGCCGTTCATCAGCAGCACGGCCACCGGACGCAAGGCAACACAGTTCATGGTTTTCGGCAGGGCAGCAGCAACTGCAGCGATGGCGGCGATGCGATCTCCCATGTTGCAGCCGACACGCAGGGCCATAAAGCCGCCCTCGCCGAGGCCGGCAACATAGACACGCGCCGGGTCGACCGAATACTTATTGGAGAGCTTGTCGAGCATCTGGTTGAAGAACTCGAGATCCGCGGCGGGGCGGCCGGCGCCTTGCCGGCGCTGACGCGGAGGGGGCGGCGGATAGCGAGGTCCCCAGGGCCCGCGACGATAAGGTCCTCGATAAATCGCAGGCGCGGCGAGTCCGATACTCCAACGGCCATTTAAAGCATTGGGATAAACCGCGATGATGCTGTCCTTGTCGGCCAGTTCATTGAATTGCGTGAGCCGGGCCATTTGGTCCGGGTCCTGATTCAGGCCGTGGAGAAGAATCACAACCGGGTAGTGCTGCTGTTGGTCGTAACCCTCGGGCAAATGAACCAGGTAGGTTCGAGTCACGTTGTTGACGGTGACGCGTTCCTGAGCGTCCTGTGCCCTAAGCTCGTGCGGAAAAGATAAAACTATCAGGCAGGCGGCGATTGTCATGGGTGGCCATGCCCTGATCTGTGAAGCTAGCTTCATTTTCATTCCCTGGATACTCGCTCTATCTTAACCTTCTGCGTGCTAGCAGGAACCCCGGCTGCAGCCTTGAGTTGCGAAACTGGATGCCTTTTGGCTACCTGGGGAACTTTTTCTTCTGCTTTGCGTATCCATGCCCAACGGGACTCGGCGATGCCGAGGAGGAGGCGTGTATGGATGGCAATATTGTAGGACTGGTCGCCGTCGTCATGGTTTTCGGGATTCCGATGGCTGCCATGTATACGTACTACCGTGTGCGAAAGCTGCGCACCGAAGAGCGGATGGCGGCGATCGCGCGAGGAGTGGACGTTCCCATGCAGCCGGAGCTGTCGGAGGGCGCTCGTTCGCGCCGCGCAGGCATTCTCCTGGTGGCAGGAGCGGTGGGCTACATCATCACTTTTGCGCTGATTGGACGCCAGGAGCCTGATGCTCTTACGGCAGCGGCATTGGGCATTATTCCACTGGCGGTGGGATTGGGCTTCTTTGCCGACTACGCGCTGATTCGCCACGACGCCAAAACCTCGTCGTAGTCCCAGCTGGAAAGGCCGAGGCTCATTCCCCAGTGAGGAATTTATATTGGGCCGACGTGAGGGGCACGACGCTCAGGCGCCCCTGGCGCACCAAAGGGGAATCGGCGAAGAGCTTGTTGGCTTTGATCTCGGCGAGCGAAACCACACTGGGAAGCGGCTTTCCAACTTTTATTTTTACTCGCGGGTTCTTCGGGTCTCTTGCATCCGCCGACACGACTGCGGCGGTGCCGACAGCGCTCTTGTGATCGCCGGTTTCGTAGATGACCAACTGCTCTCCCGATTGCATGGCGCGCAGGTGTTTGAGCGCGACCGGATTCGAAACTCCATCCCAAATGGTGGTCTGGTCGCTCTGCAGATTGGCGAAGGAATACTCGGAAGGCTCGGTCTTAAGGAGATAGTTCATTTCAGGTCGCTATCAGTTGGGCTTGCCGCCATTCGGCTCCGGAGGCGGGTTTTGCTTCGACGGCGTACTCGAGCTGTTTGAGTGCTCGTCGTAGATGGAATATTGCTTCTGCGGCCGCTTCAGCTTGATGGTAAAGAGTATCCGGGGCTGGGCGACATCAAAGTTCTCTCCAAAAGTCTGAAAGCCCGAAGCCAGCACCTGCACGAGGATTTTTCCGTAGGGAAGGTCATCGAAGCTGGCCTTGCCATCGGGATCGGTCTTGAGTTCCAGGTCGCCTTTGCCCTGCTTCCCGTGAGCATCCACGGGGTGCATGATTACCGCCGCGTTGCGAACGGGCTTGCCGTTATCTTCTTTGAGGATGAGAAACTTGACGTTGCAAGTGGGTCCGTTATCCTCGTCGCGCTGCGCCGATGCTGTCCGGAGCAGCACAAGCGTGAAAAACAGGCACGCGATGGCTGTCGCTTTTCCGGAATTCATGGCGAGAAACATTCTACCGGGGACTGGGGCGGCGGGAAAGCAAGAAGTCGCAGTTTCGCCGCAGGTCTATGATGCTGACGGGGAATGGCTCTTGCGCCGCGGAGTGGTCTGGGCGGCCAGTTGCAGCAGGTCGCTGGCAACACGGGCCGTGTTGTGGCGGGCGACGCCGGCTTCTTCTAGATAGTCCCCAAGAACCGGAATGACTCCCAGAGCTTCGATGGCCTCGAGATCGGCCACGATCTGGCAAGCGCCCTCCAGAGCGTACTTGGCCTTCATGGCGTTGGAGGCTGGGGTGCGGTTGATCAAGGCATAGTTAAAGATCTGGGCGTGGGCGTGATTGTTCAGAGCGCGAATATGGTCGGCGGCCGTGAGACCGAGGCTTTCGTTGGCCTGAGTCATAAGGTTGCAGACGTAAACCTTGACGGCGGGGGAGGTGACAATGGCCTCCACAATGCCCCGGACCAGCAGGTTGGGAATGAGGCTGGTAAACAGCGAGCCTGGTCCGACGCTGATGAGATCGGCGCCGGCGATGGCATCGAGAGTTTCGGGCAGAGGCTCGACATCCGGAGGAACCAGGAAAAGCTCCTTGATCCGGCCTTTGCTGGCGGTGATTTTGGTTTCGCCGCGGACGCGGGTGCCATCTTCCATCAGAGCTTCCAGTTCGACATTCGAAGTGGTGGCGGGATGGATATGGCCGCGGGTAACAAGAATTTCGGAAGAGAGGCGTACGGCCTCAGAGAAATCCGACGTAAGCGCGGTGAGGGCGGCCAGAAAAAGGTTGCCGAAGCTGTGGCCTTCGAGCCCCGAACCCTTCTCGAAACGGTGGCGGAAAAGCCGGGAGAGCAGGGCCTCGTCTTCGCTAAGGGCGACGATGCAGTTGCGAATATCGCCCGGAGGAAGCATGTTCAGCTCCTTGCGCAGCCGCCCGCTTGAGCCACCATCGTCACTGACCGTGACCACGGCGCAAAGATCACGGATGAGAGGCTTCTCCGGGGGCGCGCTCGGCAACTCCGCAGGGGTGAGGACGAAGCGTTTGAGTCCCTTCAGCAGAGTGGAGAGGCCGGTGCCGCCGCCGATGGCAACCACCCGCAGGCCGCGCTCGCGCGTGGCCTTGGGCTGCGACGGAAGCTCGGCTGCCTTGGTTTGCATCGGCTGAGTCTCAGGTGCAGTCTGACTGCGATGCGGCCTTAATAGGATTCTTCTTCGCGGAACGAGCCTTCCGGAACGGTTTCCGCCGCCGGATCCGGATACAGCAGTTCGGTGAAGCGTGGATCCTCAGCCAGGTTCTGGAAGTCGGAATCATTGCGCGCCTGAAAGCGCAAGCTCGCGTTCAAGCGCAAAGCTTCGTCGAGGTGCTTGAGCGAATCCTCGACGTGGCCGGTGAGGCAATCAAGGGCCGCAAGTCCGTAGATGATGTAATCGGTCTTGGGCGCCTGCTTGAGCAGCTTGTCCAGATGCTCGCGGGCGCTGACGTAGTCGGCTACGTTCATCAGGGAAACGGCAAAATCGAAGTGTTCTTCGACGCTGTTGAATTGCGTTGCTTCCGAGCGCTCCAGGTGGTGATTACAGGTGTTGAGATGAACCGTGGCGCGGTCAGCCAATTCCTTGCTGGGCCCGGCGAGGACCTTCTGAAACAGGGGCTTTGCCTTCTCGAATTTGTGCTCCTGCAGGGCGCGCAGCCCAGCCTCATAATTCTGCAGGGCCTGGCTGACGCGGGGATCGTCGGCCAGCGTGGATTTTTTCTCATGTGTTTTTTGCGCCATGTGCAAGACTCTTCCTCTGCTCTCAGTGATTTGAGACTCCTTTGGTCGTGCCTTGAGGTAGAAACTAAAGTATCACTCAAAGGGGAGGTTCAGGGCAATTCGCGGCAGATCGTAGCCCCGCCTTTGTCGCAGACCGTCGGCATGCGCTCAGTCGATGGCCGCGGCCTTCTCCAGGTCAATCTGCTTCCACTCGCCCTTGATAATCCCGGCGCGGATCTGCGCTGCCGTTCTGCCTTTCTTATGTTGCTGGTAGGAGTAATAAAGTTCCTTCAGACAGGTAGAGCAGCGGGCGCCGTGAGTTCCCTCAAAGCAACTGTGCAGGCTGTTGTGGCCGATGCGGTCGCAATAGCAATAGCACGGTTGCTGGTGGAGCACGACGGGAATCTTTGCCGCCAGTTCGTACGCATGAGTCTGGTAGGAGTGCTGCGCATCGGCACCCCAAAGTTCGTCTTTGCCGAGAATCGGAGGGAGCTTGGTCCCCTTGGGCGGCGGGCCGGCATTGAAAGCGGGGACATCATCCTGGCCGGGATCGGCCCACTGGGCGGAAACCGTAAGCGTCACCAGAAAGAGGAAAATCAGGGTCAAGGCGCGATAGAGTGCTTTGTGCTGACGCAAGCGGGTGGTCATTGAGCCTCCTCGACAGTGCCTATTTTAACCTGCTTTGCCCTGATCGGCCAGAAAGCGCATTCCCAGAAAAGTGAAGTCGGCGTACAACTTGCTTGGGCGACAGCGCGATCTGTATACAATAGAACGATCGCATGCCGGATTCCTCCAAAGTTCAGCCCGAAGGTGCAACTGCAAGCGTGCTGGCTGAATCTTCGGCCAGCACGGGTGCGACACCTCAAAAGCCACCCTCGCGTTTGCGTCCAACGCTTGGCGTGTGGCTGCGCGATCTGATCGTATCGCTGGCGATTTCGGCATTCATCATCGTATTCATCTATCAGCCGGTGAAAGTGGAAGGCACCAGCATGATGCCGTGCCTGGAAGATCAGGAGCGAATCTTCGTCAACAAGTTTGTCTACCGGCTGGAGCCCATCGAGCGCGGCGATGTGGTGGTGTTCCGCTATCCCCCCGATCCTTCCAAGAGCTACATCAAGCGCGTAATCGGCGTGGCTGGAGACCATATTCGCATCGACGGCGGGCAGGTGTACGTTAACGATCGCCCTCTGGAAGAAGATTATGTGCCTCCCGCCTATACCGATACGCGATCGTATCCGGCGACAGTGGTGCCGCCGAACAGCTACTTCGTGCTGGGAGATCACCGGTCCATGTCGAGCGACAGCCGCGACTTCGGTCCGGTGAAGCAGAGCCTGATCTATGGCAAAGCGGTGTTTGGATACTGGCCGATGGATAAGCTGGGAAGAGTACGGTGATTAATTTGTTGGGCATTTCTTTCCAATCAAAAAAACGGTTTCCAACGCGGCTATGAAGCCACTTGCTTACACTTGGCCATACCCCCTTTTGTTCTGGGGCGTGTTCCTTTTTGCCTACGTGCCTGAGTTCGGAGTGGTAGCGCGTTCGAAGCCGGCGAAGGGTGAGAAGACCGATCGAGGATCGCTGCAGGTTATTTTGCTGGCAGGAATGGTCGGGTCATTTGTGGCTTTTGCGGTTGCCCCGATTTCGGCCTTCGTGATCGTCCGCGGGCAAAAGATATGGTTCGCGGTTGGTTTGCTGATCTTGTTTTCTGGTTCGTTGCTGAGGCGGCACTGCTGGCGCATGCTGGGGCAGTATTTTACCGGCGACGTGAAAGCAGCCGCGGATCAGCCGGTGATTGAGCGGGGCGCGTATCGATGGGTGCGTCACCCTTCCTATACCGGCGGAATTTTGATGTATATCGGAACGGGCATTGCGCTAACCAACTGGCTGAGCGCCGTGATTATCGGGGCGAGCGGCGCGGGAGCATATCTGTATCGAGTGCACGTTGAGGAGCAGGCGCTGCAAATGCACATTGGCGAACGCTATGAGGAATATATGCGGCGGACGAAACGGTTTGTTCCGTTTGTGTACTAAGGCTGCGCGAACGCAGACCCGGGATTTGAGAAATGGATTCGCTGGAAGTTCGGCGTTAGCGAGTGTGATCCGCGAGATTTCCACACTGGCGCTCCGTTCAGCGCTTGGTGGTGCGGGCTTTCCCTGATAAAATTCATGAAATCCACTCCCCTGGAGCGAGAATGCAAGCTATCCTTGCGCTGGAAGACGGCCGCGTCTTCCGAGGCAAAGGCTACGGCGCCAAAGGCGAATGTTACGGCGAAGTTGTTTTTAATACTTCCATCACCGGCTACCAGGAAATTTTCACCGACCCTTCTTATTCCGGACAGATTGTTGTCCTGACCAACCCGGAAATCGGCAATTACGGCACCAATCAAGAAGATAACGAGGCCACACGCCCGTGGATCGAGGGCCTGATTGTCCGCGAGTTTTCGAAAGTGAGTTCGAACTGGCGCTCGCAGCAGGTGGCGGAAGAGTATCTGGAGCAGTTCAAGGTGCCGGTGCTATCGGATATCGATACCCGCTCGCTGGTGCGGCATCTGCGCGACCACGGCGTGATGCGGGGTGTGATCTCCACGCTAGAAAACGACGCCGAGAAGCTGGTGGCCAAGGCGCGCTCGATTCCGAAAATGGATGGCACCGACCTGGCCAAAGAAGTGAGCACGAAACGGCCGTACGTGTGGGAGGTGGGTGAGCGCTCGCATGAGCCGGTGGCTGTTGTGGGCGTGAAGGATGAGCCGCCTCGTTTTCATGTAGTGGCTTATGATTTCGGGATCAAGCAAAACATTCTACGCAAGTTACGCGGCGAAGGATGCAAGGTGACGGTGGTGCCGGCGCAGACTCCGGCGGAAGATGTGCTGGCGCTGAAACCGGACGGCGTGTTCTTGTCCAACGGCCCGGGCGACCCTGAACCTTGTGTTTATGCCGTGGATGCGATCCGCCGTCTGATGGGGCGTCAGCCAATTTTTGGAATTTGTTTAGGCCATCAACTGACGGGAATTGCTTTGGGCGGAAAGACTTTCAAGCTGAAGTTCGGCCACCATGGTGGCAATCATCCGGTGAAGCAGTTGAAGACGGGAAAGATCGAGATCACCGCACACAACCATAATTTTGCGGTCGATCCCGATTCGCTGCCGGAAAGTGAAGTCGAGTTGACGCACATGGATTTGAATGACTCGACTTTGGAAGGCTTGCGGCATCGCAATCTGCCGCTGTTCAGCGTGCAATACCACCCCGAAGCGGCGCCCGGCCCGCACGATTCGCATTATCTATTCAAAGAGTTCACCAAGATGATGGAGGAGTGGAAGGGGTGAACGATAGAGCTTTGAAAGGGCGCGCCTTCAGGCGCGCCTCGTGTGGCGTTAAAGATTTGCGGCTTTAGCCGCTGAGGTTTCCGGGCTAAGCCCGGAAGGTTGCATCAACAAGATTTTGGCGGTGCGGCTCGAAGCCGCGCCCCTCCAAGGCACAGGACAGTCGACTCTGAGCTTTGAAAGGGCGCCCCCTTCAGGCGCGCCGCAAAGAGCAGAAAAGGAGTCGGGGCTTTAGCCCCTGAGGTTCGAGTTGAGGCCCACAAGAGAACACGCCACCAACAATGGGCAGGCTTATATGGTCACGTCATCGACGTGGGGCAAACGGCTGTTGTTCTCTCGTGAACCTTGGGCGCGACTCTTCATCGACACGCTTTATCACTACCGGGGAACTGCGTATTGGCTCCACGAATTCGTAATCATGCCTGATCATTTCCACTTGCTCCTTACGCCAAATTCCAGTCTGGAAAAGGCGGTCCAATTTATTAAGGGTGGATTTTCCTATCGCGCAAAGAAGGAACTCGGCTCGAACATCGAAGTGTGGCAGAAAGGATTCTCGGATCATCGGATTCGCGACGCGGAGGATTACCAGGGACATGTTGTTTATATTCACGAGAATCCTGTTGGCAAGCGGCTGTGTGAAAAGGCGGAAGAGTATCCGTATTCGTCCGCGTCTATAAAATTTGAACTTGACCCGGTACCTCGGGGGCTAAAGCCCGGCTCCTTTGTGGCGTCCGGTACGGCGCGCCTGGAAGGCGCGCCCCTTCAAACCAACGCCCCAGTCACCCCCACTGAGCCGGGGGTTTCCCACGGAAGGAGACCGACCGGCGCGGTTGAAGCCGCGTCCTTTCAAGGCAAAATCAGGAAGGTCGCGTCATAAATGCCCAAACGCACTGACATCCAGAAAATTCTGATCATCGGCTCGGGGCCCATCATCATCGGACAGTCGGCGGAGTTTGACTACTCCGGCACGCAGGCCTGCAAGGCGCTCAAGGCGGAGGGCTTTGAGGTGGTGCTGGCCAACTCGAACCCGGCGACCATCATGACCGATCCCGAATCGGCCGACCGGACTTATATCGAGCCGCTCACGCGCGAGTTTCTCGAAGAGATCATTCGCATCGAGCGGGAAATGTCTCCGGGCGCGGGTTTTGCCGTGCTGCCAACGGTCGGGGGACAGACCGCGCTCAACCTTGCCATAGAGCTTTCCGACGGCGGAGTGCTGGAGAAATACAACGTCAGCCTGATTGGCGCCAACGTCGAGGCCATCAAGAAGGCCGAAGACCGGCTGTTCTTCAAAGACGCGATGCAGAAGATCGGCCTGGACGTGCCGAAATCGGCTTTAGTCAACAACATCAAAGATGGCCTCGAATTTGCCGGGAAAATTGGCTTTCCGGTGATCATTCGTCCGTCATTTACGCTGGGCGGCTCGGGCGGGGGCATCGCCTTTAATCGCGAAGAAATGTCGGAAGTGCTGGCGCGCGGGCTGGATTTCTCTCCCGTGCATGAAGCGCTGATCGAAGAGTCGGTTCTCGGCTGGAAGGAATTCGAGCTGGAGGTGATGCGGGACACCAAAGACAATGTCATCATCATCTGCTCCATCGAGAACTTCGATCCCATGGGTGTGCACACCGGCGATTCGATCACGGTCGCGCCGGCGCAAACGCTGACTGACCGCGAGTATCAGGCCATGCGCGATGCCTCAATTGCCGTGATTCGCGAGATCGGCGTCGACACCGGCGGATCGAATATCCAGTTTGGAGTGAATCCCGAGACCGGGCGCATGGTGGTAATCGAGATGAACCCGCGAGTCTCGCGTTCGTCGGCGCTGGCCTCGAAAGCGACAGGATTTCCAATCGCGAAAATCGCTGCGAAACTGGCGGTGGGATACACGCTCGACGAAATTCCCAACGACATCACCCGCAAAACTCCGGCGTGTTTCGAGCCGACGCTGGATTATGTCGTGGTGAAGATTCCCAAGTGGCAGTTCGAAAAATTTCCTGGCGCCGACGATACGCTGGGGCCGCAAATGAAATCGATGGGCGAGGTGATGGCGATCGGCCGCACCTTCAAAGAAGCCCTGATGAAGGGCATTCGTTCGCTCGACACCGGCAAGCGGGTAGGCGGCGGAAAGATCGAACCGAAGATTCTGACCCAACGGCTGGTCACGCCGCATCCCGATCGCCTTGCGTACATTCAATACGCCCTGCGCCAGGGGCACACGGTGAAGCAGGTCGCCAAGATGACCTCGATGGATCCGTGGTTCTTGTATCAGCTCAAGGAAATCAACGATCAGCAACTGGAACTGGAAAAGCACCCCATGGAATCGATTCCGACCGAAGTGTTGCGCGAGTCGAAACGCATGGGCTTTTCCGATGGGCGGCTGGCGGCGGCGTGGCGGCTTGAAGGACAGGAAAAGGTCCGGCACACGCGGAAGAAACACGGAGTGATGCCGGTTTACAAGCGCGTCGACACCTGCGCTGCCGAATTCGAGAGCCATACGCCGTATCTGTATTCGACTTACGAGGACGAGGACGAAGCGACGCCGACCGAGAAAAAGAAAGTCATTATTCTGGGCAGCGGGCCGAACCGGATCGGGCAGGGAATCGAGTTCGACTATTGCTGCTGCCATGCCTCGTTCGCGCTGCGCGATGATGGCTATGAGACCATCATGATCAACTGCAATCCCGAGACGGTCTCGACCGATTACGACACCAGCGACCGCCTGTACTTTGAGCCGCTCACCTTTGAGGATGTGTGGGCGATTTATCAGCACGAGACGGCGAAGGGTGCCGAGGTTGGCGTGATCGTGCAGTTCGGCGGACAGACGCCGTTGAACCTGGCTCTGCCGCTGAAGCAGGCCGGCGTGAACATTATTGGGACTTCGCCTGAGTCGATTGATCTGGCCGAGGACCGCAAGCACTTCAACAAACTGCTGGAAGAGCTGCAGATTCCACAGGCGCCAGGCGTCATGGCGACCTCGATTGAGGAGGCGATTGCGGGAGCGAAGCAGATAGGGTATCCCGTGCTGGTGCGGCCTTCGTATGTGCTAGGCGGGCGAGCCATGGTGATCGCCTACGACGAAGAGTCCATCATTCGCTACATGAAAGAGGCGGTCGAATACTCGCATGACCGGCCCATCCTGATCGATCATTTTCTCGAGGATGCGATCGAAGTCGATGTTGATGCGCTTTCTGACGGAGAAGACGTTGTGATCGGCGGCATCATGCAGCACATCGAAGAAGCCGGCATTCATTCAGGGGACTCCTCGTGCGTGCTGCCGGCAGTCGATATCCCCGCGCCGTTGTTGAATCGCATGCGCGACTACACTTTCAAGCTGGCGCGGGCATTGAAAGTTGTGGGCCTCATGAATATTCAGTTTGCCATTCCGCGGGGACATGGCGGCGTGAGCGGCAATGGCGCGGAAGGCGGCAAGGTTTATGTGCTGGAGGTGAACCCGCGCGCCTCGCGAACCGTGCCCTATGTTTCGAAAGCGACGGGCGTGCCTATGGCCAAGATTGCTGCGCGATTAATGACCGGGCGCAAGCTGCGCGAATTTCTTCCTGAGAAGATTGAGCGCCGCTCCGATCTCGATACCGGCAGTTACTATTACGTGAAATCGCCGGTGTTTCCGTGGAACAAATTTCCCGGCGTGGATACGGTGCTGGGGCCGGAGATGAAGTCAACCGGGGAAGTGATGGGAGTGGGCGACAACTTCGGCGAAGCTTTTGCCAAAGCCCAGATCGCGGCCGGGCAGAAGTTGCCCACGCAAGGAACGGTGTTCCTGAGCGTGACCGATAACGACAAGCGCAACGTCGTGCCGGTGGCGAAAACATTTGTCGACATGGGATTCAAACTGGTTGCCACCGCCGGCACGGCCGACGTGATCGAATCGGCGGGCATGAACGTCGAGCGCGTCTACAAAGTGAAAGAAGGACGCCCCAACGTGGTTGATCTGATCAAGGGGCAGCGAATTCAGCTGATCATCAATACGCCCACCGGTCTGGAGCCTTGGTTCGATGAAAAGGCGATCCGGCGTGCGGCCGTGACTGCGCGAATTCCTACTATCACAACGCTCTCGGCAGCGAGGGCCGCGGCGGAGGGGATAGCTTCACTGCAGCGCGGCGAAGTGAAGGTCAATGCCTTGCAGAGACTGCACGCCGAGCGTGTCGTTTCTCGGCCGTAGGAACAGCTTTCCGAATCTCGCTCAAGAGTGCTCAATTCCTTCCCAGAGCTTTTCCGTGCTAGCATTCCAGCGAATTCGTCATTGACTTGCGAAACTCCGCCCGCCAGGAGACGTTATGGGGTACGCCGCGGTTCCGGTACCGGCTCGAGCCGGAAATTTCAGCTTGGCGAGAACCGTCACCATCCTGGCCTGAACTGCAATCATTGCGCTGGCCGTTGCCTTCGTCCTCAGGTATGTAGTGTTCTATTTCCGGCATTATGACGCCGCGTCGTTTGACGTCTACTGGCCTCGCCGCGGATCTTCTTGCACATCAGTGCAGGTACGCTTGCCCTGCTGACAGGCCCCTTGCAGTTCTGGACCGGGCTTCGCGGGCGCAACCTCACCTTTCATCGCTGGACAGGGCGGCTGTACCTGGTTGCAGTCGGCGGGTATCACGGGCGCCCTGGGATTGTCGTTGACGACAACATTTCATTTTGGCGTCGTGAATGGAATCAGGTTTCTGGCGCTAGCGTGGCTCGTGACGACCGGAGTCGCGTACTACACCATCCGCAGGGGACTGGTCGCCCCCCATAAAGAATGGATGATCCGGTCTTACGTCGTTACCTTTGCTTTCATCACCTTTCGATTCCTGCAGGATTATTCGCCGTTGTCCCGCGTCCGACCCGAAGGTGATCGCGACACCACAATCGCATGGGCCTGCTGGGTGTTGCCGTTGGCTGTTACCGAGATGATCGTTCAATGGAAGCGAATACGGGTGGCAATGAAGCACTAAGCATTCCAATTATGGCAGATGGGTAACACACTCACGATTCGTTTTCGCCAGGAAACCTTGGATCCTCTTCGCCACAAGGCGAAGCGCACTGGGTGCCCATTGGGAGGGTGGTTCCAAGAACCACCAGGCATGGCGGAAGTTTGTTCGAATTATGAAGGGCGGTTCTCCGGATGTTTCTTCCCGCAAAGGATTCTCTCGCAGATGAAATGTCATCGCCGATACGAAGACTGCCGCATTTATCGGCGTAACAAGCGCGAGGCCATCCCGCTGCTCTGCCCGCCGAAGAAGTGATACGCTGAATGGGAGCCGGCGCTATGCTCCTACAAGGAATCTTCCCGCCCATCACCACGCCGTTCTATCCCGACGGCAACGTCTATTACAAAAAGCTCGAAGCAAACGTTGAGCGCTATTCGCGTACGCCGGTCGCTGGCATTGTCGTCCTGGGGTCGACGGGCGAAGCCATCATGCTCTCCGATCAGGAGCGGCGGGATGTGTTGAAAGCGACGCGCGAAGCTGCCGCCCCGAACAAGGTACTGGTGGCGGGGACCGGAATCGAATCGGCCATCGAAACCCTGAAGCTGACCGAATATGCCGCAGAACTTGGCTACGATGTTGCCATGGTGCGGACGCCGCATTACTACAAAAAGCAGATGCAGCCGGCCAATATGCTGGCGTTTTATCGAACGGTGGCGGATCAATCTCCTCTGCCGGTAATCATCTACAACTTTCCCCAGGCGACCGGCTATGACATTCCTGCTGAGGTGGTCATTGAGCTGGCCGAGCACGCGAATGTGATCGGCATCAAGGAATCCAGCGGCGATGTGGAGAAGGTCCGGCGCATGGTTGCGGGCACGAGGCACATCCAGCGCAGCGCGACGGTCACCGAGACGTTTGAGGCGGTAACGCCGCGCATGCTGGCTAAAGCGGCCACGGGAGACCGCGGGGGCGGGGAACTGGTTCCAGTCGCAGCGCTCGCCGGTGGCGAAGCAGGAAGGCGGCCCAGCGCACCTTCATCGTCTGCGGTTTCGATGATGGGGAGCCTAAAGACGCGACAGAAAGAAGTCGGCTTCCAGGTGCTGGTGGGCGCGGCGCACAAAGTGGAAGCGTCGCTGGAGGCCGGTGCTGTGGGAGCAATTTTGGCCTTTGCATGCGCGGCGCCCACTGCCTGCTACGAAATTTATGCCGCCTGGAAGGAAGGCGACGGGCCGCTGGCACGGTTGAAGCAGGAGCGCATCGCGAACGCTTCGCAACGTGTAGCCGGAGAACTGGGCATTTCCGGCGTGAAGTATGGGATGGATCTCAATGGATACTACGGCGGGCCGGCGCGGTTGCCGTTGCTGCCGCTGACTGCGGGCATCAAGGCCGAAATCGAGGGGTTTATGGCGGATATCAGGAATTAGGCCATTCCTTTCTCATAAGGATCCAGACAAAGGTTCTTGTCGTCGCTTCGGGTACGTCGTATAATAGCTTCTAACGAACGTTCGAATGAGGACTATGGGGAGTCCTTCTAGCGCATCCCGGATCTCGGCAAGAGGGCACCGTGCCGCTCGCACGCTGGAGCCGTCGCGCTATGAACGGCGTCTTGCGAAGATTATTGCCCACGCAACGGATGTCTTCTGCAAGAAGGGATACGAAGGCGCGTCCATGCGCGATCTCTCGCGTGCCAGCGGCATGTCGCTGGCCGGTCTTTATTACTACTTCGAATCGAAAGAGCGGCTCTTATTTCTGATTCAGAAACACACCTTCAGCATGATCGTGCAGCGGCTGAAGGCACGGCTCGAAGGCATTAGCCAGGCGGAAGAACGTGTCCGCATTTTCATTCTGAATCACCTGGAGTATTTTCTCGCCCACCCCCAAGCCATGAAGGTGCTGTCCCACGAGGCCGACGCCCTGAAAAACGGTTTTGCCTCTGAGGTAGCGGGAATGAAGCGCGAGTATTACCGGATTTGTGTGGGCCTGATGGAGGATCTGAAACGTGAGCAGGAGCTGCGGTTTTCTACTCGCGTTGCCGTGCTCAGCCTGTTTGGCATGATGAATTGGATCTACACGTGGCACAATCCGCGCGTGGATGCAGATGCGGCGTCGTTAGCGCAGGAGATGGCCGACATTTTCCTGAGCGGCGTGCTGCATCAGGCTGGCGCACGGCGGTAGGTGCGGGGATGTCAGATCACAAATAGCAGGTTCCACCGCCGCCTCGCCGGTTCGCGATGGTGTCGATGAGGATAACTACAACGATATAAGGAGTATAAGGATATGGCGACAACAATGGAGTCGGCAGCCAGCCAGACCGCACGGCAGCTGATCAATTACCGAACCGACGGCGGCGTGGCGGTGATCGAGATGTGTGATCCGCCCGCCAACACCTACACCTACGAGATGAACCGGCAACTCGACGACGCGATTCTCAAAGCGCGCATGGATAACGACGTTTACGTGATCATGCTCACCGGCGCGGGCGACAAATTCTTCTCGGCAGGAGCGAATATTAAGATGCTGTCGAGCGTCGATCCGACCTTCAAATATTTCTTCTGCCTGCACGCCAACGAGATGTTATTGCGACTGGAGCATACTCCCAAGCTGGTGATCGCCGCGATCAACGGCCATTGCGTGGGCGGAGGACTGGAGATCGCTATGGCCGCGGATATCCGCATTGCGCGCAAGGATGCAGGCAAGATCGGCCTCCCCGAAGTGAATTTGGGCGTTTTGCCAGGAACTGGGGGCACGCAACGTTTGTCTCGGCTGGTGGGCAAGAGCAAAGCCATTGAGTTAATGGTAACCGGCAATACGTTTTCCTTTGAAGAGGCGCAGGAACTCGGGATCGTCAACGACATCTACGAGCGCGAGAACTTTATGGAGAACATCATGGAGTATGCGAAACAGTTCTGTCCGCCCAACAAAGCGGCCAAGGCGGTGGGCCGGATAAAGCGCGCGGTGCAGACAGGATGGGAGATTCCCATGGAATCGGCTCTGGCGGTGGAGCGCGAAAATCAGCAGCTGCTTTTCCAGAGTGAGGACGCGAAAGAAGGTCTGGCAGCCTACGTGGAAAAGCGGCCGGCAACGTTCAAAGCGAAATAACTGCGGCAAATTGGCAGGGGTTTTCTTCGCACTGAAAAACTAAAGAAGGGCGACGCGAATGCCAGGAAAGGTAGCAAAGATCGGGACCTTCAGCGACTGGATCGGATTGTTCAACGACTGGCGCAAAGAGATCGGCGTCAACACTGAAGACGTTGAGGCCTTTCACTTCGATACGCTATACGGGGCGATCGATACGGAAGAAATCGAGTTCGGGTCGTACAAGGGACGGCGCAAGTGGGAGAACCTTCGCCAGATGCCCACACAGCAGATGCGCGACGCCCTCATGAACATGATCGTCTACCAGGGCGATACCGAATTCGCCAGCGTCGAGCAGCAGCGCAACTTGCTGGAAAACGCTCCGACGGATTGGGATCGCCGCGCCATCACTCGCGTGATGATCGAAGAGATGCGCCACGGCTGGCAGATGTGCGCCCTGCTGGTCGATCACTTCGGCTATTCCGGCAAAGTCGAAGCGCAGAAAATGCTCGAACGCCGCGCCTTTGAAAACAAGCGCCTGCTCGGCGCATTCAACGTCGATGTCGATAACTGGATGGACTTTTTCACCTACACCGACTTCGTTGACCGTGACGGAAAATTTCAGCTGCAGATGCTGAAATATTCTGCTTTCGCGCCGCTCGGCCGCTCCATGTCGTACATGCTGCGCGAAGAAGCCTTTCACATGGGCACGGGCAACGACGGCCTGCGGCGGATCGTGGAAGCGGGCGTCATTCCGGCGTGGCTGATTCAGAAATATCTGAATAAGTGGATTTCCAGTTCGTACGATCTCTTCGGCACCGATCATTCCTCCTCGGCGCATTGGGCCTACGTCTGGGGCGTCAAAGGGCGCTATGACGAGCCGAAAAACGAGCGGACTCCCGACCTCGACGATCTCAACGATTACAACCGGCATCTCTATCGCGACGAAGTTGCGGGGCTCATCGAACGATTCAACAGCGCGCTGAAGCCGGGTGAGCCGAAGCTCTATGCTCCGGACATCAAGTTCAATCGCTTTATCGGCCGATGGGCGAACCAGAAGTTCCACGCGCAGACCGGAGAACCGTTGGATGATCGTGCCTACGAACAACATTTGAAGGATTATCTGCCCTCGGCGGAAGACAAGAAATTGCTGCTCGACATCATCGAGACCGAGAAGAAGTGGATCGCAGAAAAGACCGGGGCGCGCGATCCATTGGCGTCAATTGGAGAAGTAAGAAAGTCAGCGATCAACCTTTAGCGTGTTTACCACGGAGACACCGAGAGAGGCACAGATTCGTATCGGGGCACGGCTTCAGCCGTGCCGTGAATAAGAGGCGATGTCTTGAAGGGGCGCGCCTTCAAGGCGCGCCGTTAAAGGCCAGAAGGGATTTGCGGCTTTAGCCGCTGAGGTTCGTCTTGACGCAAGCTGTTATTTCACGGATCACAGCCGACTTCGCACCACCGCTGGCGCGAATTGTCCTGCACAATCCTCCCCTCAACGTCATCGACATTCCGATGATGGAAGAGTTGGCGGCATCCCTTGCGGAAATCGAATCGCGGTCGGATATCTCAGTGGTGGTCCTGAGCGGCGAGGGCAAAGCTTTCTCGGCTGGCGTCGATGTCGCTGCTCACACGCCCCACAAAGTCGAAGCTATGTTGACCAAGTTTCACGCCGTGATTCGTGCGCTCGTTGCGAGCAAGAAGGTCACGATCGCCCAGGTCCACGGCCATTGTCTCGGTGGCGGCGCAGAGTTTGCGATGGTTTGCGACTTGGTTTTCACTTCCGACTCCGCCCAATGGGGATTTCCGGAGATCAAGCTCGGTTGCTATCCGCCGGTTGCGTGCACGGCGCTGGCAGCGCTAGTGGGGCAGAAGCGCGCGGTGGAATTGATTCTGACGGGGCGGGCCATCGACGGAACAGAGGCCGCCGAGATTGGTCTCGCGACTCGCGCCGTGGACCACGCCCACTTGGCCGCCACGGTGGATGAGTGCATAGACCATTTGCGTGGTCTCAGCCCGGCCGCACTCGCGGTCACAAAAAAGGCAATCTACGCATGGGATGCCATTCATTTCGATAAGGGGCTGGCGCGCGCAGAAAAAATCTACTTCGACGACCTGATGAAAACCTCCGACGCTCACGAAGGCATTCGGGCCTTTATGGAGAAGCGACCGGCGAAGTGGCAAGGACAATAGGGTTGTACGAGAGCGCAACCAACGAGCCTTGAAAGGGCGCGGCTTCAGCCGCACAACAAGCTGATGGATTACGAGATCACTCCCGAGCAAGTGAAAGCGCAGCTGGATCACGGCGAGACCTTCACGCTGCTTGACGTCCGCGAGCCCTGGGAGTTCGAAACTGCGCATCTCGCAGGAGCGAAGCTGATGCCAATGGGCGAGGTTCCATCGCG
>DATKPV010000045.1:0-7112 GCA_035523915.1 Candidatus Aquilonibacter sp.
CCCCGCCTCCTTCGTCACATCCACAAACTGCACTTTGATCTGCGGCGGCGGTTTCAGCACATACGCCGGCGAGTCGACCGCGCGGGAATATTTCCCCTGCTCGCCGTAAGCCAGGCTGATGGGCGCACCGATTTTGTGCTCGGTGATGTATTGGAACCTCTTCAAATTCTCGCGGGCGTGATCGACGTCGCCCGATTGCTGGTAGGCGCGCGACAATCCGAACTCGGCCGAGGCGTGCAGCGGATTGATTTGCAGCGCGTGCCGAAAAGATTCGATGGCCTCGGGAAACTGCTTGGCCTGGGCATAGGATGCGCCCAGAAAATACCAGGTGTCGGCATCGTTAGGATCGATTTCGGTGACCTGCTTGAACGCCTCGATCGCCGCCTGCGACTCGCCGGTATTCTTGGCAAGCAGGCCGATGTTGTACCAGGCGTTGGGATTTTTCGGATTTTGTTTGAGCGCATCCTGCAGAGCGGCTTTGGCCTCGTCGATCTTTTGCAGGTTCAGGAACGCAACGCCTTCATTGAGCCGGGCGATAGAAAGCGTGGGATCGAGTTCCGCAGCCTGCTGAAAATTCTTGAGGGCTTTTTCAAAAAGCTGTTGGTCCATGTAGGCGCAGCCGAGATTGTTCAGGCGGGCAGCTTCGTGGGGATCGGGGGCCGGCATTTGGGGCGCCCGCGCGAACAGGCCCAATACGGCCAGCATAATGCCGGCAAGAACGAGAGAAATTCGGGGGCTCATCTCGTAACCGATTTAAACACAGAGGGCACAGAGAACACACAGGGATTCCGCTGCTTTGCGCGGTTTGCCGAACGCTGAATCATTTCGGAGATTTCGCAAACCGTCCGTAGGGGAGCGCGCTCACGATGCCTTTTGCCTCCTGAACGGTGACTGTCTGGCCTGCATTCACGTTCCCGAGTTTGTCAACCTGGCCGCTGGGCCAATCGATTTCCACGCTATCGGCTTTGGTTGCCGCGCCCAGGCCAAATGTGAGCACCAGTTCGCTTTGCGACAAATAACTCGATCCGGAGCGCAGCATCTTCCACTGCCTGGCGTCGGACGAAACTACACGCGCCACCGCGCCGATGCCGTCGCGGTTGGATTTGGTTCCCACCAGCTTGAAGCGCAGGCTGTGATTGGTCCCGCCTTCATTGTGGAATAAGTAGGCGGGGCCGGCATTAGTGGTCAGGAGGATGTCGAGGTAGCCGTCGTTATCGATGTCCGCATAGGCCGCGCCACGCGCCACTCGCGGCGCAGCGAAGGCGGTTCCCATCTGCTGAGTTACCTCCTGGAACTTCCCTCCGCCGAGATTGCGGAACAGATGCGACGGCTCGGCATATTTCACGCGCTTCTGCACGCGTTCAATGGCGTCTTCGATGTGGCCATCGGCAACGAAAATATCGGGCCAGCCGTCGTTGTCATAATCGAAAAAGAAACAGCCAAAGCCAAGGGTGACCAGGGTTGCGCGGCCCACTTCCGATTGCGGAGCTTCGTCAACGAACAGACCGTTGCCCTCGTTGTGATAGAGGGAGACCATCTGGTTGGCGAAATTGCTGATGATCACGCTGGGGTGACCGGTGTGATCGTAGTCGGCGGCATCGACACCCATGCCGGCGCGAGCCACGCCGTCCTCGCTGAAACCTATGCCGGCGGTGACGCCGCGTTCCTCGAAGGTTCCGTTCTTCCGGTTCACGTAAAGCTTGTTGGGCTGAGTGTCGTTGGCGATGAGGATGTCAGGCCAGCCATCGCCGTTGTAGTCGAGGATGGCGATGCCCAGACTTTTCGAAGTCGGATCGTTCAATCCGGCTTTCTGCGTGGCGTCCTCAAACTTGCCGCCGCCGAGGTTATGCCACAGACGAACGGACGTACCCTTGTACGACTCAGGGGTGCAGTAAGACTTGTGCGCGCCATCGATGGTGCAATAGAGGTCGGTCTTTTCGCTCCACTGCACGTAGTTTGCGACGACAAGATCGAGTTTGCCGTCGCGATCATAATCGACCCACGCGGCGCCGGTAGAAAACTCGTTCGGCCCCCACAGGCCGGCCGACCTGGTAACGTCAGTGAACGTGCCATTGCCATTGTTGTGAAACAGATGGCTCTGGCCCAGCGCGGTGATAAAAAGATCGTCGTATCCGTCGTTATCGTAATCGCCTACGGCAATGCCGAGGCCGTACATGGGGATGGCCAGCCCGGCCTTGCGGGTCACGTCGGTAAAGGTGCCGTCGCGGTTGTTGTGATAAAGCTTCAGGGTGGTCGCGCCGCCGTGACGGTGCCCGGGCCAGTCTTCGCCGTTGACCAGAACGATGTCGGGATAGCCGTCGTTGTCGTAGTCCATGAAGGCGCAGCCCGGACCCATGGTTTCGGGCAGCCACTTTTTGCCGAAAGCGCCGTTGTTGTGAGTGAAGTGAATGCCGGCGTGCGCGGTGATGTCCTGGAAGCGGATCTGGGCGGAGGCGGGGACAAGAAGAACCATTAACCATAGAGGCACAGAGACAAGGAGGAGAACTGTTTCGCAAATCCGCGATTTCTTTCCATGCCTCTCGAATTTCACGGCGAATTTCATCTCGCTCAGCTTCATTTATCGGGAGGCTCCGCCGGCATCTGATCCACCGCGAGTGGGTGGGTTGCGAGAACCTTGGCGGCCGAGGGCGACCGTCTCCACATGTGCGGCCTTCAGGATCGGCAACGGTACGGAGATATGTTCATGAACGGCCTGGCGCTCATTATTGTCCTCCGGATGCAGACGGCGATATGGTCCGGTGATGGCCTGTGCGGACTCGTCTGCCTTGAAGCGCAGATAGCGTGCTTCATATTCTTTGGCCCGGGCTTCGTCTCCCAGGCCGCTGTAGCACAGCATGAGGTTGTAGTGCGCCTCGAGATCCTCAGGATCGACCTCGAGAACAGCATTCAATACCTTGATCGCGGCCGTGTATTTCCGCTGCAGGAAAAGGATGTGTCCAAGATCGTTGAGCGCCACACGATCGCGGGGATATTGCGCGAGCACTTTGCGCAAATAATCGGCCGCGACGTCATAGTTGCCATCCGCGCGCAGCACCTTGGCGTAGAAGAAGTTCGCGCGGGCGAGATTCGGATTTAATGACAGCGCCTTTTTCAGAACGACACGGGCGCGTTCCATGTCGCCTTCCTGCACCGCGCAGCGGCCAATATTCACCCAGCCATCAGGATTGTCAGGATCGGCCTCGGTGACCTTCTGAAAAGCGGCCGCCGCATCTTTCAAATCGCCCTGCAGAAACAAACCGATTCCATAATCATTCCAGCGCTGCCATTCATCTTTGAGCGCGATCGTCCTGGGCGGTTCTGCAGAGGCGTTGTGGGACACGACCGGCAGGGTCACTTCATCTTCGGCGAGCGCGACGATGGGCAGATCGGGAATTTTTTCTTCCTTGGCCGAGACACCGTTGAGCGACTTGGTAAATACAAAAGGCCGGTCATCGTAATCGGAGGTGACTTTGGCGCTCGAGTTTGGGTCAGGCTGGCCGGCGAAGGCGAACTGCGTGTTCCACCAGGAAAATTTGCGGTAGCACAAGCGCGCGTGCAGGGTGACCTTATTTCCCGTGCTCTCAGGAATGAACATGCGATAGTGCACCGTATCGGCCGCGCCCGGGGGAATCAGATGAACGTAGACGACCGTGCGCGTAGCCCAGGCGTTGCGCTTGTTGATGGGATTGCCGTGAGCATCGATCTGCAACGAGCGGTAAAAGTGGGCGCCTTTCTCAACCGGGCCGTGGCCGTTGTCTTCAACCATGCCGCTCCAGAAGATGGTCTGGCCTTTGTCGTCGGTGGCCTTCAACTCAAGCCAAACGTCATAGGCGTCGACGGTGCCGCCGGGGAAAAAGTGGCCGACTTTTTTGGTGCGCACCACGACGTCCACGCGGTCGGTATCGCCGCGGCGGAGCGCAGGCAACATGCGATTCAGCGGCGCGGTCACGGGGGTAACCTCGCCGGCGGTGGTGGGGACGATTTTCGTCTCCGCTTCTTCGCCCACGGCGAAGGTGGTGGCTAGTTCGGACTGCGCCATGACCCCTGCTTTCGGCGGGGCCTGTGCCGGGGACAAGGCAAAAATATCGACGCTGACGATCCCATTCTTCAGAAAATCTTCGGTGAGCTTCAGTTGCTTCTGGTCTTCATTGGCGGTCGGTAGCGCTGTGTTGGCGGCCGGAAAACGATGCGAGTGCACAAATCCGTTGATGTTGCCGAAGTCCTTCGAGGCCACCAGCGGCATGTGGCAATCGGCGCACTGCAGCGGCTTTGGTGGGTAGTAGAAAGAGCGCGCGCCCTGTCCGGAAACTCCGCTGGCCTGCCAGTTGTCGTACTCGTCGAAGCCGCGGAACCAGCGATAGTGGTTGACTGGAACGTCGAGATGAACCTTGTGGCAGGTGGAGCAGAACTGCGCGGTCTGTGCGCGCATGAAGGGTTTGAGAAAAACCCGCCGGTGCGGTTCCGGATTAAGCTTCACCAGGAAGTCGTGCAGCGCGCGCACCAGTGGATTCTTGTCGGCAGCCAGCGCGTGCAGCTTGGGATATTCCAGGTAGAAATCGGCCTGTCCCATGGTGCTTTTCACACGGGCGATGGAGTGGCACATCATGCAGCCCAGTCCGGCTTGCGATTCGGGCCGGTGCACGATCTCTTTGATCGGCGTATCCATGAGACCGCTGTACAGAACCGCGGGGTCGTGGCAGCCGCCGCACCATTTCGAAGGCCGCGTGCCGACCGTATCCTGCATATACTCGACAGCCTTGCGGTACCACTGATTGTTGAATGAAGAAAAATGATGGGCCGAGCTGAACCACTGGTTGTAGATGTCTTCGTGGCAGCGCTTGCAGGAGTCGGACTCCATGAAGAACTTGCTGGGAATCTTCTGGTTGCCGTACACCTGCGCAGAGCTCGGGAAGAACTCTCCATTGGGGCCGTCGCCTTCGCCGTTCATGCTGTCGGGCGGCATTTCCGGATTCGCGATGCGGTTTCGGGTCGCCCAGCTGTCACGCACATGGTTCGCGGCGTAACCAATTCCGCCGAGAACCACGAGGCAGACGGCCACGCGCAAAGCGGAAGACGCCGCATTCGATGCCAGCCAGCCTCGCTTGCCCAAAAACTCAGCGATCAGCACGCCCACACCCGCGAGCGAAATCGCAATGTGGAGATACATCCAATTCCAGTCGGATCGCGGAGTGCCGGTTTTGATCAGAACCAACCCCAGGATCGCACCAGCGGCGATCAGCAACCAGCCGGCACGACCGGTGAAGCTTGCGGCTTTCAGCTTTCGCACCAGCAAGAGGACGAGCAGGATTGCGGCAGCCACGCCCCCTATCGCATGCATAAGAACTACGGCCGCATAGAAGATGTTGGGCTGCGGGTAGGCATAAAGATATCCGGCTGAGACGGTGAGAAAAACCAGCAGCCACAGCAACAGCCGTTCGGCGGAACTCGCAGATCGCAACTTTTCTTGCATCGAGACGAGGTCGGAAACCTACTGCCAGGAAATCAGCCCCACAGTTGCTGAAATCGCGCCCACCCAAATTACTCAGCGAGGGCGGCGGACGGAATAATACAAAAGCACTATCCGGCGAAGCGTGCTGCTACTTAATGAATGGGGGAATTTTCCAGGCGCCGCGTTGCTTCTCCAGGATGGAGGCAACTGCCAACACTTGCTCCTCTTCCCAAGGCCGTCCGACGATCTGCACGCCGATGGGCAAGCCTTCTGGCGATTCGCTGGCGGGAACCACGGCAGCAGGATTTCCCAGAAGATTGAAAAATTCCGTATAACTCCAGGCATCGAGATAATCAACCCTTTTGCCCTCAATAAGCCAACTGCGCTCGCCGTGACGGAAGGCGGGAATGGCCGCCGCCGGGCACAGCAGAATGGGATAGCGCTGCATCTGGGCGAAGAATTGGGCGCGAACAGCATCGCGCCGCATCCAGGCATCGAGAAGCGATTCTCCGGTGAGCGCGGGCTCTGCGGACGACCACTCCAGGAACTGCTTCAAAGTGGGGCCGAGGTCGGAATCACGTCCGCGAAACATCGGACGCAAGAGCATTCCGCCTGCAACCACGAAGAACTTGTGCCACAGCTGGCGCGCTTCTTCGAGTCCATCGGGGCGAAAAGGCTCCACGTGAAAGCCGCTGCTACGCAGAAGATCTGCACTGCTTTGGACCGCAGCCCGGGTTTCTGGAGTCACGGGTGTGCGGCCATCGTCTTCGAAATAGCCAATGCGGAGTTGTTTCACTTCTCGGTCACCAGGCCAGCGCAGCGGAACCGGCGCCGCGCAGGTGTCTCCGTCGTCGGGGCCCTGCATCACTTCGAACAGGGTTTTCAAGTCGGCCACCGTTCGGGCCATCGGGCCGACGACGCCAATCAGCGCAAATGGCCCGACTGAGGATGGATAGTGGCCGGTCGTGGGAATTCGTCCTGGCGTTGGCTTGAGCCCGCAGATTCCGCTGAAATGCGCGGGCACGCGAATGGAGCCACCGCCATCGCTGCCCACGCCGCCGGCCGACATTCCGGCCGCGATCGCCGCCGCTTCGCCGCCGCTGGACCCTCCGGGCGTGCGCTCTAAATCCCACGGACTGTTGGTGCGGCCATAGAGGAGATTGTCGGTCTCCCATGCCATGAGAAGTTCGGGCGTATTGGTTACTCCGAGGATGATCGCGCCTGCGCGGCGAAGGCGCGAAACCAGAGTTGCATCACGCTTCGCGACAAGGCCTGCGCGTAGCCTGGTCCCGGCCTCGCAGCGCAACCCGGCAACCTCCAGTGAACTTTTGACGCTCAGAGGTACGCCGTGAAGTGGTCCCAGCTGGTTGCCACTCGAGACCGCTTTCTCGGACTCACTTGCACTTTGCAGCGCTCCTTTCGCGTCGACTTGGACGAAGGCGTTCAGCTTGGGATTCAGTTTCTCAATCTTCCGCAAATGAGCTTCCACAAGCTCAACGGGAGAAATTTTCTTTTCACGAACCAGCCGCGCCATCTCGACCGCAGGAAGAAACGTGGGCTCGTTCATGCGGACTGGCCTCCCAGGGCGCGATCCAGCTGCCGTTTTTCGTTCTTGGTGAGGCGGCGCGAAGCGCCCTTGGCAAGATCACCCAGTTGCAGGGGG
>DATKPV010000046.1:0-17384 GCA_035523915.1 Candidatus Aquilonibacter sp.
ATGTTTGGCGGTGATCGTCAGGACGATGATATTGTGCCGTGCGCGGTGTTCAGACAACCTCCGCGCTTTGCAAGTTGTTGAAAAACAAAATACCGCCACGCTGTCACGGCAGCGTTCTGTTCCCTCGATTGCTACTTACTGTCGGTCTGCCATAAACAGGTCGTTCAGCGGAGCGTACGATCTGCCTGCGTGCCGAATGTGTGCGCTATCGTTGCGCCTGAGTCCAGCGAGAAAACCGACTTCTCATTGCCTATGCAGGGGCGCTAGGAGCGACCGCCTACAGCAATTCGCGTGGGAAACAGCGGTTGTCCCGCAAAGGGGATGAAATGAACTCACCCAATAAAAATCTATCGCAATCCGAAATCGAAGCTCAAACGCGGTGCGAAGCGCGTGCGAACAAACCTACCAGAGAATGGACGGTTGCAGAGCGTCAGGAGGCATTCCGCGAAGGACGCGAGGTTGAGCGCAAGAGAGCCGAGGCTGGCGTTGTGAACGAATGGGACTTGTGCGACGAATGCCACGAGTACACGCGCGAGCGGGACTCGTTTTTCTGCCGCCAGTGCATTGACCGCGGTCGTCAATATGCAGATTGACATTGGACGCTTCTCGGTGACGAAATCCAGAGCACAACCTAACGAAAGTCACGGCCCCGAGGAAGCCCGCCCATTGGCGGCGAGGCGGCCGGTAGTGGGGCTTCTTCTCCCCCAAACCCAACACTGATGGCTGTTGGTCACTCGTAATCTCCCCTCCACCAGGTTGCCTGTCTACGCTTAATCCGTGAAGGAAAACTTGAACCCTACCGCGGTATGTGACACTATGCCTGTGGCGATTCCAGATCGGCCGACAAGGAGAGTCATGTCCCGGCGATCTGGGCAGGTAGGTCGTATTGAGCGGAAGGGTAACTCCTACCGCGCGCGGTTTTGGTTGGACGTTCCCGGTGTCCAGAAGCGGATTTACAAGAGCGTGTTCATCGCACCGGTGAGCGGACCAGGTTCACTCAACAAATTCGAGCTGAAGCGACGACTGAAAGAGATCATCGCCGAGGCCGGAGCTAACGACGAGATCACTCTCCGCATGACGGAGGCTGTGAATCTTGGCACAACCTTTAAGCAGCAAGCCAAGTGGTGGATCGAGAGCGTCCAGAATCGAAAACGGAAACCGATCAAAGCCGGAACCGCTTCCTCCTGGAAGAGTGCGATCCGCTGGATCAATCAACAGATTGGCGAGATACCGCTCTCGTCGGTCAATAATCTGGCGGTGAGAGATCATGTCGTCGCGAAAATGGCGAGCGAGCAGAACAAAGACGGGACGCCGCGGTTCTCACCGAAAACAATCAGTAATTACGTGGGTGTTGTGAAGATGGTTGTCGCGTCGGCTATCAACGATAAAGGAGAGGAGATCTATCCGGTGAAGTGGAATCACGACTTCCTGGACCTCCCCGAAGTCAGGCATCAACTCACTCCGTCGTTTACTGGAGATGAGGTGAATAAGATCATCGATCACGCCGGCCGGCACGCAGTGTTGTACGCGCTGCTGGCAGGCACTGGCCTTCGCATTGGTGAGGCACTTGCTTTGCGCATCGAAGATGTGAAGGATTCGGTGATCCATGTCTGCCATGGGTTATCGGCTGTAACGAATGAGCTGCAAACCCCGAAGACGAAGAATGGTATCCGAGAGGTTGATCTTCATTCGTCACTTGCCCTTGCCCTAAGTTCAACGATCGCCGGTCGCAATTCAGGTTTTGTCTTCACAAGCGAGAGTGGGGGGCCCCTCTGTCAGGCGAACCTTTTGCGCCGTTCGCTCCATGGGGTTTTGAAGAAGATCGGTCGCGACAAGTGCGGCTTCCACTCGTTTCGTCGGTTCCGCGTCACGCACCTGCGAAAGGTGCGCGTGCCGGAGGATCTCATTCGCTTCTGGATCGGCCATGCCGACCGGAGCGTCACAGACGGCTATTCGAAAGTCCGAGAGGATGTGGAGTACCGTCATTTCACTGCCGAACAAGCGGGACTCGGGTTTGACCCACCTGCGCTCCCGAAACCAGTTGCACCCTATGCACCCCAAGGGCACCCTCAATTTTTGGCTGCAAGTGTTTGAAAGAATGGTTGCGGGGGGTGGATTTGAACCACCGACCTTTGGGTTATGAGCCCAACGAGCTACCAGACTGCTCCACCCCGCAGGTTGATCATAGCAACGGCTCCCGGCGTCGTCAAACCCTCGACCATATGTGGGGGAGGCTGCTTCGGAGTCTCGTCCTTCCCAACGGAGTGGGGAATTCCCATGCAACATCGCTTCTGGGCCGCGGGTTCGAAGCCCATTCCGCTTCCCGACATCCAAAACAACGGACTAGAATTGTCCTTGGGTTCCTGCTTACGGAATCAATACCTAATTGAATCGCGCAGGGAGGTTTGCAAATGCCCAAGAGGGTAAAGGACGCTTCCACCGATCACAGCCGACTCAACGCGCAACCCCGGCTTCATCAACGCGCCAACGAAATCCAAAGCTACGGCACCGTTTCCCACATGCTCCCGCTGGAACTAGAGGAACCGGTTCGCCTGGAAATCACCGAGCAACTGAACTTGCTCCTGGCCGACACCATGACCCTGCGCGATCTTTACAAGAAATCGCACTGGCAAGTCGCGGGGCCGACTTTTTACCAACTTCATCTGCTGTTTGACAAGCACTATGACGAACAAGTGGAGATCGTCGACGCCATCGCCGAGCGGATTCAGTTGCTGGGCGGCATCAGCCTGGCGATGGCCGCAGACGTAGCCGAGACCACGCGCATCGAGCGTCCGCCGCGGGGACGGGAAGAAGTTCCGGTACAGATTTCT
The DNA here is from genome assembly GCA_035523915.1 of Candidatus Aquilonibacter sp. Taxonomy (GTDB): domain Bacteria; phylum Acidobacteriota; class Terriglobia; order Terriglobales; family Acidobacteriaceae; genus Sulfotelmatobacter. The sequence goes on from DATKPV010000046.1 coordinate 2,832, forward strand.
CGCCTGCTGGATGCGCACCAGATCATCATTCGCCACTGCCGCGAACTCGCCCGGCGGGCGGACGAACTCGGCGATGACGGCACCAACGATCTTGTAGTGAGCGATGTTCTGCGCACCAATGAGCTGCAGGCGTGGTTTCTGAGCGAGCACCTGGTCGATATGCCGCTGGTGAATGCCGAGGAACCGCGGCTGCGCAGCGTAGGCTAGTTGGCTTCGGGCCAAAGATTCGAGCAGGCTCAGCGGCCTGCTCGAATCAGGGTCTTATCCGCCTTATTTCCCTCCGCCGGCGTTGACCTTGTCGTGATCGTAATACTCGTAGGCCGACATCGGCTTGGCGCCGCCGGTTTTCCAGATGCGCGAATCTGCCGGCAGCTTATTCAGCACCCGCGCCATCTCGCGGATGTGCATAGCCACAGCTCCGCAGCACGCTCCGATGTAATTAATTCCGACCTCGCGCGCCTGGGTCGCATAGTCGGCCATTTCCGTGCGCGTGAGCTGCAGCGGGTCCAGCGCGTACGGAAACTCAGGCAGGCTCGTGAAGTCCGGTTTGCTCTTCGGGGTGCGATAGGCAACCGGCTGGCAAGCCAGATATCCCGAGACTGCTTTGCGCATCTGCTCCATCGGCCCTAGGATGTGCCCCGGTGGCCGCAGGCAGTTCATACCCACGATATCGGCGCCCGCGTCGATCAGGGCCTTGGCCGCGTCGGCAGCACTTTTGCCTTCTGCAGTTTCGTCTTTGTTTTCGAAGCAGATCGTCACCATCACCGGCAATCCGGTTCTTTTCGCGCGCTCGACCGCGATCAGCGCTTCTCCCAGCCACGAGAACGTCTCGCCGATGATGAAGTCGACACCCTCATCCACTTGCACCGCGAGTTGCTCGTCGAAGGTCTTGCGCACGCGATCGGCCGCCGAGGGGCTGTCTGGTTCATACATCCAGGTCAGGCTGAGATTCCCAGCCACCAGGCAGCGATCTCCGGCAACTTCCCGCGCCACGCGCACTGCGGCGCGGTTGAGATCCTCCAACCGCTCTTCCAGGCCAACGGTCGCCAGCTTGTCGCGGCTGGCATAAAACGTAAGCGCCTGCAGCACCTCGGCTCCCGCCTCGCGAAACTCCACATGCAGCTCGCGCAGGGCGTCGGGATAGGTCAGCGCAACCTCCGGCGTGAACGGACCGGCGCGCACCCATCCTCTCTTCTCCAGTTCCAGCAGATAGCCGCCGTCGCCCAATACCGGGCCTTCCTTCAAACGTTCGAGAATTCCTTTTTTCTTATGGTTTGCGCTCATACGGTCTCCTGATGTTTTCAATCGTCTGCATATTCGTATTCCGCCTTAATGGGATGGCTTTCGGCGAAACGGCTGGGACGGAACGCGCTGATATCCACCGTTTTGCCTCTGCCATCCACCACGAGCTCACTCATAACCAGGCCAATGGCAGGGGAAATCTTGAAGCCCATGCCGGAAAATCCGGCGCACACATAGAGGCCATCTGTGCCGGGAATTTCGCCCAGCAGCGGTCGTGCATCGGGCGTCATGTCATACACTCCGGTCACGCCGCGCATCACTTCGGCGTGGTCGAGTTTCGGAATGCGCCGGGAGGCTCGCTCAATGATTTCCGCGAGCGATTCGTCGGAGGCGCGTTGGGGAAAATTGTCGGGATCGACCCCGCGCTTGCCGTAGAAATCGCCAATCAGAGTCTTATCTTGCGCGTCGGAGCGGAAATACGTGGCCGTAAACGAATCGATGCACGCGCATCCTCCGCCTTTCATTTCCGGCGGGTTGAGCAGGATCGCCACCTGGTGAAACTCGCTTTCGATCGGCAGGTCGTATCCGGCTTGCTGAACCAGCGGTCGGGTCCACGGACCCAACGCAACGATCACCACCGGCGCCGCAATCTCCCCCTTGTCAGTTGCGACGGCCTGGATTTGTCCGCCCTTCCCAATCAGCGATGTCGCTTGTGTCCGCGGCGAATAGGCAACTCCCATTTCGCGCGCGCGCGTGAGAAAATCTCCCGCCACTCCGGCGCCATCACCATAGCCTGAGTCCGGCTCATACGCGGCGAGCTCCACGTCATCCACATTCCAATCGGGCTCCAGTTCGTGCAAGTCCCTTTTCCCGATCAGTTGGACATTCACCCCTAGCCGCTTCTGCATTTCCACATTCAATTTCAGCCGCTCGGTTTCTTGAGGAAGCACGATGCGCACGAATCCCGTCTTGCGAAAGTCTCCCGGAGCGCCCACGATCTCCCGCCAATTTTCGAACATTCGCAAACTAATCAGAGCGAGTTGCACCTCCTGCGCAAAGCTGTAGTGCATGCGCACCAGCGCCGACGAGCGGCCGCTGTTGCCGCGTCCCACATGATCCTTATCGATCACAACAATCCTGCCCGCGTTGCGCTGCGCCAGATGAAATGCAATCGACGTTCCCATCACGCCCGCGCCCAGGATGACGATGTCGGCAGTTTTCGGTAGCGAACTGGCAGCAAGCGGGCTTCCGCTGTTTCCGTTGGAACTCACGCCACTGCCTCCTTGAATCGCCCCGTTTTCCAGTCGCGCAGCACCTGCTGCGCGGCATTGCGCCCCGGCGCTCCCGTCACCCCGCCGCCCGGATGCGCCCCCGCACCGCACAAATACAACCCGTCAATCGGTGTCCGGTACTGTGCCCAGCCCGGAATCGGGCGCATAAAGAAAAGCTGCTCCAGGCGCAGATCGCCATGAAAAATATTGCCCTCGGTCAAGCCATACGTTCGTTCCAGATCGAGTGGGGTCAGCACCTGCCGCGCGATCATCGCATTCGGCACATTCGGCGCGTATTCGGCGATCTTCCTTACCACGCGATCGCCCAGCAACTCACGCTTGTCATCCCAGTTTCCCTCGCGCAGGCGGTAGGGTACGTACTGCACGAAGCAAGTCAGAATATGTTTGCCCGCCGGGGCCAGCGAATCATCGGCGTTCGAGGAGACCACGCAATCCACCCACAATTCCTCAGGAATCTCTCCGAACTTCGCGATGTCGTAACAACGCTCAGCGAATTCAAGCGAGGGCACCAGCGTGTAGAAAGTTCGCTCCAGCGGAGTGCGATCCGCCGGAGTTCCCGTGAATCGCGGTTCTTCCGCCAGCACGAAATTCACCTTTGCGCATGGCCCATCCATCTTGATGCCGCGAATGGCAAACAGAAAATCCTCGGGCAATTCCTTTGCCCCGACCATCTTCAGGAACGTGCGCTTCGGATCGGCATTCGACAAAATCATGCGCCCGCGAATCTCGGTGCCATCCTCCAGCACCACTCCCCGAATCCGTTCATCACGAACCTCAATCAGCGCCACAGCCGCTGAGGTGCGAATCTCCACCCCCAGCTTTTTTCCCGCGGCCGCCAGTGCCTGCGTGATCGCCCCCATACCCCCTATGACATGGCCATAGAATCCCTGCAGTTCGTGCTCGCCGCCGCTTAGCAGATGGAACAGCAGCCCGATCGCCGTGCCCGGCTGAAAAGGCCCGCCGTGCTTGCCATACACGTTGTTCGCCAGGAACAGCGTTTTCATCTTTTCGGATTCGTAGTTGTGATCGAGAAACTCTCCCAGGCTGCCGGTGAGAAACGAGATCAGCTGGGCAATTTCTGCGCTGGAAATTCCCCGAAAGCGCTTGCCCACGCGAAACAGATCGGCCCACCCGCTGAAGCTCGTGGTGTCGATTTCTGGCGGCGGCTCTAAAAAGAAAGGTTGCAGATAGCGGGCCAGTTTCTTCAACTGTGCATCGACCTCGGCAAAGCGCTCGGAGTCTTTCACGGAAATCTTGCGAAACTCCGCCTGCGCCCGCTGCGGTTCGGCCCACCATGGAATCACCTGTCCGTCGGGGAAGGGAACCTGAATCGCTGGGTCGCAGGGAATCATTCGCAGTCCGTGGCTGGCGAGGCCGAGTTCGGCAATCACCTCCGGCCGCAACATGCTCGCGATATAAGATGTCGTGGAGACGCGGCAACCCGGAGCAATCGCTTCGGTCACGCAGCAGCCGCCGACAATGTTGCGGCGCTCCAGCACCAGCACCGAAAGTCCGGCGCGCGCCAGATAAGCCGCTGCCGTCAGTCCGTTATGGCCGGCGCCGACCACAACCGCGTCATAGATGGTTTGCGAGCCTTGCTTCACTGAGGCTGACTCAAGGTCACGCAGGCAGCCCTGCGGGATACCTACATTAATCGAAGTATCAACAAAAATGAAGTTGAAAATTAGAAGCGTGTTCTATATGCTGTCGTGACTTGGAGTCATTCATGGGTGGAATCGCCAGCAACCCGCTCGCCCCGCCGCACTATACGCGTCAGGCCCCGCCTCGTCCCCGCTCCGAAGCCAAGCGCTCCCGCATTATCGAGGCGGCCATGGTGCACTTCGCCGAGTCGGGCTACCACGCCGCCCGTGTCGGCGACATCGCCGCCGCTCTGGGCATCGCCAAGGGTTCCGTGTTTCAGCACTTCGGCAGCAAGGATGGGCTGTTTTTTGAAGTCTACAAGCGCGCCGTACGCTCTTTCCCAAAGTATCTCGACGCCCCCTCCGAAGTTCGCGCCTCGGGTTTCTTTGAAGTTCTCCGTTATTGGCTGGTCCGCACCGAGCACCTCCTGCACGAGGATTGGATTCCATACCGCATTTCTTTGCTGGGCAACTACGGCACCGACCTGGTTTTGAAGCGGGAGATCAACCGTTTTCTGATGGCCGAGGATCCTTACGGCAACGTTGCTTTCGTGCGCTTCGGACTGGAGAGGCGCGAACTGCGCCGGGATATGGACGTGGACATGATTGTCTCCATTCTTGACTGGACCATGGAGCGTTTCCAGGATGCGCTCCTCACCGCCGAACTCGATCCCGGGTTGTTCCGCAAACAAGGAGAAATGCCGGAAAAGAAGGAAGCCAGAATTCAGCAGTTCCTGGCGGTTTTGCAGCGCGCTATTGGCGCGGAACCGTCACCAGCACAACGCAGTGCGCGCCTGGAAGTGCGGGCGGAACGCCGCTGAGGCAAGAAGTTTCTCCGCCTTCGGGCAAGCGCAAACACCATTGCGGTTCCTGATTCAGCAAGAGAGCAGATGACCATGCCAGCATCCATCGAAGCCATTCTTTCCAGCTATAACGACCGCGCTCCTTTATCGCAGGCCTCCACCATTCCCGCTCCGTGGTATGTCGATCCCCGCATCGCCGAACTCGAACGCCGCAATGTGTTCAGCAGAACCTGGCAACTGGTTGCCCGTACCGACCAGTTGCAAATCCCGGGTCAATTTGTCGCCACAACCGTTGCCGGTGAACCCATCGTGGTCGTGCGGGGAAGCGATAACGTCCTCCGCGCTTTTTATAATGTTTGCCGCCATCACGCCGCGGCAGTCGTGACCCAGCCTTGCGGTCAGGCCTCGCTCCTGCATTGCCCCTATCATGGCTGGAACTACGGTCTCGATGGTTCGCTCAAAGGCATGCCTGAATTCGACGGCGTGGAGAATTTCGAGCGCGCGCAAAATGGTCTGCTTCCTGTTCGCGTCGAAACCTGGGAGTGTTTTGTCTTCGTGAATCTCGATGACCGCGCCGAGCCGCTGGCCCAATTTCTTGGCGGCCTTGTGAAGCGTGTTGCCCCTCTTGGCATCAGCAGGCTCCACTACTTCGACCGCCGGATCTACAACATTCACTGTAACTGGAAGGTCTTCGTCGACAACTATCTCGACGGCGGATACCACGTGCCTCATCTGCACAAGGGCCTGAGTTCGGTTCTCGACTACAAGCAGTACACCATCGAAAATGAAGACCGTTATTGTCTGCAGTCGAGCCCCATGGTTTCCTCCGACGAGGATGCCGCTACCGGCGCCACCCGCAAGGGCGACCGCGCCTGGTATTTCTGGCAATATCCCAACCTGATGATCAACTGCTACGAGGGATACATGGATACGAATCTCGTCATCCCCGTCGACGCCGATCATTGCACCGTGATCTTCGATTTCTACTTCGGCGATGTCAGCGATGCCCGCCGTGCCTATAACGAGCAGTCGGTCAACGTGGGCAACCGGGTGCAGGACGAAGACCTCGGCATCTGCGAAGATGTCCAGCGCGGGTTGAAGTCGCGCGCCTACGGCGCCGGCCGCTTGTCGGTGCGCCGCGAGGCGGGCGAGCAGTTGTTTCATCGTCTGCTGGCGGCCGATCTCAAGCGCGGCCTCGATCCAATGTCCGCTGCTGCCGACTAGAGCGATTCGCCGTCGTTTGGCATGGCTGCGGCCGTGCGCGCTGTTCTGCTGCCCGAGGAAAAATCCAGATGGGGAAATCCGCGATCCAAAAACTCGCTGCCGTTCTGCTGCCGATTACAGTCTGCTGCCTGCTTTCCGCCATCGCGCCCGCGCAAGTCACCGCCATCCGCGCCGGCAGACTCATCGACCCGGATTCCGCTACGGTGTCCACCAATCAAACCATCATTATCCGTGCCAACAAGATCGAAGCCGTCGGCAAAAATGAAGACATCGCCATTCCCGCCGGAGCAAAGGTCATCGATCTCAGCAAAATGACCATCCTTCCCGGTCTCATCGACTGCCACACTCATCTGGCCGATGGCGCGCACGACGCCGAGCCTCTGAGTGTGTTCACCAAAACCGCGGCGGAACTGGCGCTCGAGTCCGTGCCCAATGCTCGCGCCATGCTCGAATCCGGTTTCACCACGGTCCGCGACGTCGGCACCTACCGCGCCCTGGGCGACATCGCCTTGCGCGACGCCATCAATCGTGGCGATATCATCGGCCCGCGCATGTTCGTCGCCGGAGCGTACGTAACCATCACCGGCGGCGCAGGCTCGGATAGCGGTCTCGCTCCCGACATCACACTGCCATGGGACATGCACTACGGCGAAGCCAACAGCCCGTGGGAAGTTCGCCAGGTGATCCGCAAGCTCGCCCATGATGGCGTCGATCACATCAAGATTCTTTCCAGCGGAGCCGTGCTCACCCACGGCAGCAATCCTCACTCGCAGGAATTCACGCTGGAAGAATTGCAGGCCGCAGTCGATGAGGCCAGCCATTTCGGCCTGCGCGTCGAGGCCCACGCGCATTCGCCGGAAGGAATCAAGAACGCGATCCGCGCTGGAGTTGCCTCGGTTGAACATGCGACCATGATCGACGATGAAGGTATTGCGCTGGCCAAGGCGCGCGGCACCTATCTCGATATGGATATCTACGACGAGGAGTGCATTCAGGAAGAGGGACGTCAGGGCAAAATGCCGAAAGACTTTCTCCAGCACGACGCGCAACTCGGCCAGAGTCAGCGCGACAACTTCCGCAAGGCCGTCGCCGCCGGAGCCAAGATGTCATTCGGCACCGACGCGGGAGTCTGCCCCTACGGCACAAGCGGCAAGCAATTCGCCTTCATGGTGAAATATGGCATGACGCCCATGCAGGCCATACAAGCTGCAACTACAAATGCCGCCGACCTGCTCGGCCATTCCGACGAAGTTGGCTCGATCAAGCCGGGAAAGTTTGCTGACATTGTCGCCGTGTCCGGCGATCCGCTCACCGATATCCGCTTGCTGGAAAATGTCGAGTTCGTGATGAAAGACGGCGTCGTCTACAAACAATAGCCGGCGCCCTCCCCACTGATTCGTTTGCACTCACTGATGATCCCGCGGAATCGTCTCCTGCCACGTCTTCGTCTTGAGCATCTGACCATCCTTTAGCAGTTCCCGCGTGTACTTGTAATAGAAATTCTGTTGGTCGGTAGTCACCAGCAAGTGCCCGCGCCAGGTCAGCGTGCGGCCTTTCAGCGTGAAGATGCTCTCGGCCTCGCCTCGCACCGAAGATGTCTCCGGGTGCGCGTCGTCGGCATCGTAGCTCAGGCTCTCGTAATCATCTTCCTTCCCCCACGGATATTCGTATGCATCCTTGCCTTTCCAGTGCACGGTGCTCTTCTGCCGCGCCTCATCGCGCTCCAGTGTCCATTCTCCCGGCCAGGGAAAACCTTCGCTCTTGATGTCTGTTCTTTCTTCCGATGGCTGCGGCGGCGAAAACGCCGGCGCCGCCTCGCCGTGTTCCGGAACCACAGGAAGCACGATCCGTGATCCCTCTGCGCCGCCTAACTCGAGCGACGTCGTCATCGCATACGGCGTCGGAATGATCATCGGCCACTGCGCGTTCGAAATCGATACCCGGATGCGATGCCCTTTGGGAAAAACCCACGAGGTCAAATGCATTTCGATATCCAGCGGATAGATCTTCCCGGGCTCCAGTGCGCGCGGCTGGCTCATCGACTCGCGCTGCGCTCCGTTGATGCCCGCACCCGTGATCTGCGTAACTTCGCCATCCGGGGCCACATCCGAGAGCCGCGCGAACCAGTCGGCTAGCGGGGCGGTGGCCGAAGCCCGCAGCTTCGCACGCGGCCGTCCCAAAATTGCCAGATCCTCTTGCAGAGGAGCCGAATCGTACACCAGGCTGAACGCGTCTACCGGCCGCGTATCGCTCAGCAATTCTCCCCACCAGAATCCCGCCTCGACTCCAACTGACGGAATGTATTTAAGCCGATGCGTATCCGCCTGCGGCTCAGTTGCCGCCAAAGTGTGATTCGGCTCAAAAAACAAAGGGGAGGCCTTTGCCTCTTTCGGAGGCCATGAATCCTCGCGCCTCCATTCGCCGGGAACCTCTGGCAAATTCGGATCGGGCGGATGCCAATGCTGCATATAAATGATGAGCCGCGGATCGTTCTCCACTCCCGTGTTTCGTCCTTTGAGCCAGTGATCGAACCAGCGCACCGCCTGATCGCGCCACTCGATTGGCGGTCCAAAGTCCGCATTATTCGGAAAAGTGTGGTTCCATGGCCCGACGATCGCCCGCACCTGGCCCTTCGCTTTCATCAGCATGTCGGTGACGTTATCGCGATATCCATCTTGCAATCCGCCAATCAAAAAACTTGGAATCGTGATCTCCCTGAGCGGCCGCACCCGGTCGCGCCAGAACGGCCCGTCATGCTGATGTTTTAGATATAGCAGCGACCACGGCGGAGTATCGAACCGCGGACCCAGAACCTTCTCGTCAAGCGAGTAATCCGGCGCTCCGACCCAGCCCTGGGCCATATCCATGTTCAGTTCGAACTCGTCGATGTGCGCCATGCCGTCCATGTAGTGAACGTCATCATGAAAAAGCTCAGCCGTCGCGTCGGCCGCGAGAATGGCTTTCAGCGCTGGTGGATGCCGCATCGCCATCTGCAATGAGTTGAACCCGCCCCACGAAATTCCGAACATGCCCACGTTTCCGTTCGACCACGGCTGCCGCGCCAGCCACGCGATAATCTCTTCGCCATCCTCCTGCTCCTGCTCGGAATACTCGCGTTCCGGCGGCACGCCTTCGCTGGCGCCGAAGCCGCGAATATCCACGCGCACCCCCACGTATCCGCGTCGCGCAAAATAAGCATGTTTGGAATAGTCTTCCGTCGCCGTGCAGTCATCCTTTCGATACGGCAAGTATTCCAGCAGGGCAGGGAACCTGTCGCCAGGCTTTGCGCCATCCGGCATGTAAAGAGTTGCCGCCAGCCGGACGCCGTCCTTCATTGGAATCCAGCTGTTCTCCATACGCACTCCGTAAATCGGCGGCGACGGCGGATCGATGGCAAATGCGCAAAGGGAAAAGGAAAACGAGATGAGCAGCAGGCAACGCATCCAGCAAGCGGCAGTTCGAGACAAGGCGATCTCCAGCATTCAGTGAGATGATCCGCGAGTCTGACCCGAGGTCAATCCTGCGCTTCCTGCTCACGGCGCATGGCGCGCAAATCGATCCCGAGTTGCTCCGCTTTTTTATACAGGTGACTGCGCTCCAGGCCAAGCGATTTCGCAGCCATGCTCACGTTGTGGTGGCTTCGCTTGAGTTCATTGAGGATGACCTCGCGCTCGAACGATTCCACCCGTGCGCCCAGAGTGCCCGACGCTGGCTGGTTCCGCGACTCTGTTCCCGGGAGAGGCCGCGGCAATGCCATCTGCACGGTCGCGACATCAACCTGACCCCCGGTCGCAAGCAACATGAGCCGCTCCACCATGTTGCGCAGCTCGCGCACGTTTCCCGGCCACGAATAGGATTGCAGCGATTCCATCGCTTCGGAGGTGAAGGGAATCGGTTTCCATCCATTCTGCGCGCTCACTTGTGCCGCGAAGTGCTCCACTAGCCGCGGAATGTCCTCCTGGCGATCGCGCAACGGCGGCAAAGCGAGCGGAAAAACGTAAATGCGGTGAAATAAATCCCGGCGGAATTTTTCCTCGCGTACGCGCGCTTCCAGATCGCGATGCGTCGCCACCAGCACCCGAACATCTACGGTCACCGGTTTGTCGCCGCCGATGCGCTCGACCTCGCCCTCCTCCAGCACGCGCAGTAACTTGGCCTGCATGGCCAGCGGCATGTCGCCAATCTCATCCAGAAAAATCGTGCCTCCGTCGGCCTGCTCGAACTTGCCTACGTGCCGCGCGCCTGCTCCCGTGAATGATCCTTTTTCGTGCCCGAACAACTCCGACTCGATCAACTCCGCCGGAACTGCCGCGCAATTCAGCGTAATGAAAGGACCGCCGGCCCTTGCGCTGCGCTCGTGGATCGTGCGTGCTATCAGTTCCTTTCCGGTACCAGTTTCTCCGAGGATGCAGACCCGTGTCTCGCTAGCCGCCACGCGCTCCAGTTGCGCCATCACCCGCCGCATGGCCTCTCCGGTCCACACGATTTCGTGTTTTCCCAGCCGTTGACGCAGCTGCCGGTTTTCGCTCTCCAGCCGCTGCAGCTTCAGCGCATTGTCCACGGTGAGAAGCAGCTTTTCCGTCGAGATCGGCTTTTCCAGAAAATCCAGGGCGCCCAGCCGCGTCGCCCGCACCGCCATTTCGATATGCGCCTGCCCCGACATCATGACCACCGGCGCTGTTACTCCCTGCGCCTTCAACTCCTCGAGCAGCGTGAGTCCGTCTTTTCCCGGCATGACCACATCGGAAAGAATCAAATCGAAATGCTGGCCCTTCGCCAGGTCCAGCGCCTTGGCGGCATTGTCACACACCGTCGCTTCGTGCCCCGCCAGGCGAAACGCGCGCGACAACGAGGCCAGCGTGTTGGCCTCATCGTCCACGATCAGCAGATGTGCTTTCGGCGGCAACTTTCTCTCCTCACGCTTTCTCTGCGCCCGTGCCCGGAGGTGCATCCTGACTCTTCGGCAGTTCGATCACAAACGTGCTGCCCCGACCCGGCTGGCTCTGCACGCTGATTCTTCCCCTGTGATCGCTCACCACCGACTGCGCAATCGCCAGTCCGAGACCTGTGCCGTGCTGCTTGCTCGTGTAATAAGGAGTGAAGATGCGCGCGCATTCCTCCGGTGTCAAACCCGATCCCGTATCGGAAACCTCGATCCGCACCTGAGCCCCTTCATTGCGCGTCCGCGCCGTCAGCGTTCCGCCCCCCGGCATGGCGTCAATCGCATTCAACACGAGATTGGAAATCGCCCGGTGCAGCAAATCTGCGTCCCCCGCGATCGGCTCCAGATGCGGATCAAGCTGCGTCTCGCAGCGAATCTCGTGCTGCCCCGGCGTTTTGAACTGTACCCGCAGCAGCCCGATCACTCCTTGAACCAAATCGTTCACCTGGACCTGTTGTAACTGCGGCTGGGGCATCCTGGAAAATTCGCTGAAGCGCCCCACGATCCCCTTGAGATTGGCCAATTCTGCCAGCAAGGTTCGCGACCCTTCGCGGAACACTTCCTCGAACTGTTCAGGACTCTGTTGCCGCGCGCGCACCAGGTTTTCCACCGTGAGCTGCAAAGGAAATAAAGGATTCTTCAACTCATGCGCCAGGCGCCGCGCCAGCTCGCGCCAGGCCGCCACCCGCTCGGCCTGCACCAGGCGCTCGCGTTGCGCCAGCAGCTCAGTCGTCATGCGGTTGAACGAGTCGGCGAGCTGTCCAAGTTCGTCGTCGCCGGTAACTTCCACGCGCGCATTCCAATCGCCGCCCGCCACCTGCTGCGCGGCGCGCGCCAGCTGCTCTACCGGACGCGTCACCCGGCCTGCCGCCCAGCTGCTGAGCAGAATTGCCAGCACGATTCCGCTGCCTCCCACCAGCATTGCGGCCGATCGGATGTGCCTCTGCAATTCCACGTAACTCCGCCGCGAATTGCCCACCAGAAGAATCCCCAGAAGCGCCCGGTCCTTTCCTGTGCTCAGCCCGTCGAGCGGGATCGCGTGAAACACCTCATCGTCGGCTGCATCTCCCGACCAGTGCACCAGCGCCGTCATCTCCTGGTTGCCGGCCCGCACGGCATCGATCAGCGGTTCCAGACGCTCGCCCGGCAAATTCGCTGCCGGATTCGAAGATGGGTCGATGATCCAGTCCGCGGAGAAATGATCACCGCGATTTTGATAGAGCAACGCTCGCATTCCCGCCGGCAGATCCAGTTGCGAAAGAAAGCTTTTATCCAGGCGGCGTCCGCCGATGACATAAATCGGATGGTCGCCAACATTGGTCTGCCGAACGGCGAAGAGCCCCAACGCCGTGCCATCCTGCAATTCTTCTTGCTTCAGGAACGCTCCCGTTCCTGCCGATGCAAAACTGCCAAACGCCGCTTCCGGATAGCCAAATCTCGCCGGCCATTGCGCCGAAGAAATAATCGTTCCCTGCCTGTCCACGAATTCCAGAAAATCCAGTTGATGATTGTCGGCCATCGACTTGGCCAGCTCAAAATACGGACCCGAATCCGCCGCCGCATGATTCAAAGCCAGTGCCATGCGGGCTACGGCGTCGGACGCCGCAATCGCCTCCACGCGTCGTGCTACGTCATCTCCCTGGCGGTTGAACTCGCGCCGGAATTGTGTCACCAGTGCCGCGGTGCGTTCGTCCTCGGTGCGGGCAAACTCTCGCCGGGTCACCGCCGAAACCAGCCACGCCACCGCCACCACCGACAGAAATACCGTTAGTGCGAATACGGCCAGCAGTTTGCGGCGAAACATTACGGTCCCTCGTTTCCCAGCCACGCATCGGCCAGGTTCCAGCTTCCCTCCGCATCCGGCGCCCAGTCTCTAAGAGCCGAAGAGCGCGCATAACTCACCGGCAGATCAAACAGCGGAATCACACGCTGCGTGGCCAGGACGCTTTGCTCCGCTGCGTAAAGATCCTCCACCGAATGCCCAGCGGTCGGCCTTCCCAGTCCCGCCATTTCCGCAACCTGCGACAACGCGACCCACGGGTCTGCCGATGCCATCGGAATGCGCATCAGGCGAACGTCTGCATTTGCTGCCGTCGTTGGCTGCACGGCAAGTCCTGCGTCTTTCGCATTCAAAGCAATGCGCTCTGCCAGTACTTGGGAGATAGGGTCGCTGTTATCGTATCCCAACGACCACGTGGGAGGCTCGCGTACCTCGCCGCGCTCCTGCCGGGCGCGTGCCAGGTCAGCCTCCGCGGGAAACACAAAGCCGTAACCGCTCATCCAGTTGGGCAGAATGCTCCCTGTTGCTTGCCCTGCGCCCTGCAGCAGCACATTGCGAATTGAAACTCGATCCACGCTCAACCCCAGCGCTTGGCGGTGCTGCTTTTCTTCCTCCGATTGCGCATCGCGCGCAAACACCAGCGCCAGCAGTTCCACCGGCTGTGAACTCTCGATCCGCCGCCCTTCCATAATCGCCCGGTGAATCTGCTCCGGCGGTACCTCGACCAGTTGCGCCTTGCCTAGCTCCAGTTCGATCGATTGCGTTGAATAGTTTCGCCCCAGCTCGATCTCAATCGAGTCCACAAACGCCCGCCCCTGCCAGTAGCTTTCTTCTGCGCCCAGCGTCAACTTCTTTCCCGGCTGCCAGTCTTCGATATGAAATGGTCCGGTCCCGCTCAGTTTTCCGCCGTTTCTCTTCACGATCGCGTTTCGCTCCAAGGCCAGTTCCGCCGGTAGATCCGCATCCGGAGGACTGCACTGAATGACGACCGCACCCGCCTCGGCCAGCACGTTCCACGACGGATTCGCCGCGCGCAGCGAAGCCGCAGCGATCTCCGCGGTGAGCGGCGAGCCATCGTGAAAGCGAACGCCTTGCCGCAGCCGGAATTGCCAGCGCTGGTCTCCCGGCGCGGCATCCCAGGAGGTCGCCAGCCCAGGCTGTGCACGGCCGCGATCGTCCATCGCGACCAGCGTTTCGAAAATCAGCGCCTCCACATTTCGCTGCGCAAACGAGTCAGGTTGGCTGGCCTCGGCGGGATCGAGCGATGCCGGCGTCTCCTGCAGGGCAATGTGCAGCGTTCCGCCATATTGCGGACGCGTTGCCGCGCCCGCCACTGCACCCAGCATCGCGCTACTGACCGCAAGCCACAGCCAGGCGAAACGCTTCATAGTTTTCCGTCTCCCGGTTTCGCACAATCGCAATTGCGCTGTCTCCCTTTGCTTCCGTCCACAATGCAGTGATCTCGCCCGGAATCTCCAGCGGAGCGCTTACCGGTACCGGATCGCGATCCGGCACTTCGTAGGCCCGAACCGTATCCGTGCTCCCATTCGCGGCGCTGGTGGCCAGCACCTGCCAGCCCGATCCGCACGCCGTCTTCACACTCGCCACATCGCTGCCCCAGTTGAGCCGC
>DATKPV010000047.1:0-40534 GCA_035523915.1 Candidatus Aquilonibacter sp.
GCACGTGGACCGGTTCCAGTGGCGACTGTCGTCGTGTTGTTGGTTGCCCCGTCAATCACGGTCACGTTGTTGCTGTTGAAATTGGCGACGTAGATCTGGTTCGTGTTCGGGTTCACTGCCACCGCCCAAGGAGCGCCTCCGTCGGCCACGGTCGTGGTGTTGTTGGTTGCTCCATCAATCACGGTTACGTTGCCGCTTGCGTTCGCGACGTAGATCTGGTTCGTGTTCGGGTTCACCGCCACCGCGAGAGGAGTATTCCCAGTGGTGACTGTCGTGGTGTTGTTGGTTGCCCCGTCAATCACGGTCACGCTGCCGCTGAAGCAGACATCCAGACAACTGTTCACGACATAGATCTGGTTCGTGGTCGGGTTCGCCGCCACGGCGTAAGGATAGCCTCCAACGGCGACGGTCGTGGTGTTGTTGGTTGCCCCGTCAATGACCGTCACGTTGCCGCTGTTAGCCAGCCCGTTACCGTTCACGACGTAGATCTGGTTCGTCGCTGAATTCACCGCCACGGCGTCAGGACCGGTTCCAGTGGCGACTGTCGTCGTGTTGTTGGTTGCCCCGTCAATCACGGTCACGTTGTTGCTGTTGAAATTGGCGACGTAGATCTGGTTCGTGTTCGGGTTCACTGCCACGGCACTCGGACCGGTCCCAGTGGCGACTGTTGTGGTGTTGTTGGTTGCCCCGTCAATCACCGTCAGGTTGTTGCTGCCAGAGTTCGCGACGTAGATCTGGTTCGTGTTCGGGTTCACTGCCACGGCACTTGGACCGGTTCCAGTGGCGACTGTCGTCGTGTTGTTGGTTGTCCCGTCAATCACGGTCACGTTGTTGCTGTTTTCGTTCGCAACGTAGGCATGGTTCGTCACCGAGTTCACCGCGACGGCACAAGGATAGGTTCCAGCGGCGACGGTGGCTGTCGCTGGAGTTGGCGTGGGCGCAGGCATCGAAGCCCCTTGCTTGGTAGCGTTGCATCCACACAGCAGGGCAGAGAACAGCAGGGTGATACAAAGTTTCTTCATTGCTTCCTCTTCACGGGGCATCAGCGCGCGACGGTAGCTAGTTCTTGACCGGAGTCAGTGGCCTTCTTACCAGTAACTCCTTCCAACGCAGCTAGACTTTCTGAATGAGGTCTCTCTTGTCCGGGATTTCATCACGAGAAGGAAGGCGGGTCTAGTTACGGAGGTCATTTGTCGCGTGGCCGTGCAACCACAGTTGGCACGGCTGGAGAGATGTGCGAGCGCGGCACGCTTGAGAGAACACGCTAATCTGCTCGTGGTATTTCTGCTCGTGTCCCTCTACAACCGGGAAGGTGATCGATGATGCCGCATTCTTCCGTGCTCTGGGCCGTCGCGTCCGAGATATTCGCAAGCGCAAGGGACTGAGCCAGGAAGACATGATTTCTTTCGGATTCTCCGCCCGACACTGGCAGCAAATCGAAGCGGGACGACCCATCACCGTTAAAACTCTGCTCCGCATCTCTGCGGCGTTCGACTTATCTTTGGTGCGGCTGATTCGCGGACTCGATCAAAACTAACCCAAGAAAAGTTCGGCGTTCTTCCCCAGCCCTGCCTCCTCAACTTACGAAAGTACCGTTGCCTACGCGCATCGTTGCCGAGTACGTTGACACGGGATGTTCTGGAGCCAAGGAGAAGTGGCGTCGCGCCACATCAAGACGAACTCATGCTAGACGTGGTGAAGCGCAGGCGGGGTTCCCTTAAAGCTACAAAACGGGATGACTAAAATGCGAAAAGTACTAACTGCTGTGGTAACACTAAGCATCTTACTAACATGCTGCGCCGGCGGCGGAATTGGAAACACTGTCTCCGCCACAGCACAAGGTCCCGCAGGGCAATCCTACTACACCACATCTTTTCCGCTCATCACTCCGCCGACAGGGTGGGTGTCCCCCGCATATGGGGCTACTCTCAACCTCCCGGCCGGTTCATACATAGTCTATGCAGCCCTAACCGAGGCATTCAAAGTCCAGAATCCATGCCTACAAGGTCTCGCACAAGGACTTCCACTCGGATGTGGAACTCAACTTTGGTCGCCTTCAGCCCCCCTCGGTCAGGCGGGGGCTGTCTACGACGGTAGCCTATTCGTGACATCCGCGAATCCAATTACCGTAAACTTTTGGGTGCTTGGACTAACCCCGGCAGATGGCACGCCGACCGGCACTATGTACGCCGTAGCAGTGGACGCACCGATACAGCAATAACCTCCGCACAAAGTCGGGCGCGTCCTGCCCCTTCTGTCCGCTTGACTGATCCGTAACCTTTGGGTGAACGCCAGCGCAAACCCGCCTGCTCGTGGGAACGAATCCGGGAACGGAATCAGTACCCGCCTGCTCTAAGCGTGCTTTTCCGCTCCCAATGTGCCTCCTAACTCTCTGATTCTGCGTGTCTCGGCAGAGTGTGAAGATGGCACTCTACCGCTGAGTTAAGCGCCCACGCCTCTACATTCAAGCAGTCGCAGTCTGCTTCCGTCAAGCACCGGCCACATAACCGTCACGTACGGGGCTGCCTCGCTCCGTACATCGACTCTGCTACATTGGTTGCACGTCGGTCGAACTTTGCCTTTTTGGAGGTTTCGTTGGCGGTTCTCAAGATCCCCCCCAGACTCAGAACGCGCGCGGCGCAAATCAAGGTGCTGCTCATGGATGTCGACGGAACCATGACGGACGGCAGCGTCACCCTGCTTTCCCAAAGCGACGGCACGGCCCTGGAAATCAAGACCTTTGATGCCCACGACGGCCAGGGTCTCACGCTGGCGCAGACGGCTGGACTGCGTACGGGCTGCATTACCGGTCGCGAGAGCCCCGCCCTGCTCCGGCGTGCCCAGGAGATGAAGATGGAGTTCGTCTACATGAAGCAGCCCCTGAAAATGCCGGCTTATGAAGACATCCTTCGCAAGGCCGAGGTCGGCGATTCGGCCGTTGCCTATATCGGAGATGATCTTCCCGATATTCCTGTCATGCGCCGAGCAGGTCTAGCGGTTGCCGTGGGCGACGCCGTCCCGGAAGTGAAGCGCGCCGCACACTACACGACACGTGCCCTCGCCGGCCATGGAGCCATTCGCGAAGCGGTTGAGCTCGTTCTCAAATGCAAGGGCATTTGGGAAGAGATGATTGACAAGGCCCGGGCATGACGCGGTGGGGATGGTTCTTCTTCCGAAAGCCTCTGAAACACTTGGAAACATGAGAACGAATTAACACCCGAAAGGAGGCACTTGGCCCCGTAAGGGCGAACCCGGCGCTGACCACTGACGAGCGACAGGAGCGTTCGTCCAGATGGTCAGAGGCATTCTATTGGTGCTGTTGTTGGAGCTGTACCCATGCTTTCTGCAGGGGCAAGACCTGCCCAATGCACCCATCCCAATAGAGACCTGGACGACATTTGGAGTCTTTGGCGGCGAAGTTGTCGCCGATGGAGTCACCACCCGGGTCCTTTACCAGCGTCACTATCCCGAAACTGACCCGCTCGCCCGCCCTTTTGTTCGCGCTGGCGTGGCGGGTCAGGTGGGAGGGGCGGTGCTGGGCATGGCCGCGACCGGCAGTGTTTGGTATATTCTGCGCCGCACCCATCACGATCGAGCGGCCAAGTGGTTCCTGCGTTCTGTGACCCTGGGCGAGGGTTGCAATGTCACCCGGCAGTTCGCGATTCTGAGCCAGAGCAGGAAATAAGAGGACGGCGCCGTCGGTTTTGGTCGACACAAGTGGCGTGATAGCCTATTGGCGGCGGGGCATGGCGTGGGCCCGAAAAAGCTCGCGGTGCCACTTGCCTGACGGACCGTCCTCCGGTCGCCCATGTCTGCCGAATTCAAGGCTCCCAGACCCGACGTAAACACCTCATCCGACGGGGCTTCCGGGGCGCCGACTGAGCCCGAAAAAGAGCAACTTTTGGCCCGCCGCGGGGTTTCATCCAGTGTGGGGACTGCCGCCTTAAGCCGGGGTGTGCTGATGGCGGCGGCCGTGCCGCCCACAACGGGAGGTTTGCAATCCGGGCTGCTTGACGGCGCCAGCTATACCGACGCTGAGGTGATGCTGCGGGTCAAGGCGGGAGACCAGTCGGCGTTCGATTATCTGGTGCAGAAGTACCGGCGTCCGCTGGTGAGCTTTATGTATCGCATGGCGCACAATGCCGCGATGGCGGAAGATCTGGCGCAGGAAGTTTTCCTCCGCGTCTATCGCTCGCGCGAAACCTATGAAGCCAGCGCCAAGTTCACCACCTGGCTCTATCGCATTGCCACCAACCTGGCTGTGAACCATGCCCGCGACACACGCCACGAACGTCCGGAAGTAACCGTCAGCCTCGACGAACCGGATGAGGAGACCGGCACGGCGCTGGATTTGGCAGACGGCGCCATCAGCGTGGAAGAGGCGATGGTGCGCCGGGAAAGGCTGGCTGCAATCCGTAGTAAAGTGGATGCGCTTCCGGAGCGCCAAAGGCTGGCGGTGGTCATGCACAAGTACCAGCAGATGGACTACAAGCAGATTGCCCAGGTATTGAAATTGAGCGAATCTGCCACCAAATCTCTGCTGTTTCGAGCTTATGAAGCTCTGCGCGAACAGTTGAAAGAGTTTCTTTAGAGTGCGGTGTTTGCAACTGATAGAAGGATTCGGGTGAAGTGACACTGGCGAAGAAAAATCGAGGGGATGCGGTTATGAAGTGCGAAGAGATTCAGGAGAGAATGCCGGACCTGGCCGCCGGCCTGGCGGAGAGCACGGCCGAAGTCAGCGGACATCTGGCGGCGTGCGAGGCTTGCGCTAGCAAACTGGAAGGGCTGCGCCAAACCATGGCGTTGCTGGATGAGTGGCAGGCGCCGGAGCCCTCGCCATTCTTCGACGTACGCCTGCAGGCGCGGTTGCGCGAAGAAATGTCCAAGCCACGGGCAAGCTGGCTGGCCTGGTTCCGTCAGCCAGTGCTGGCGGCATCACTGACGGTGCTCATGGGAATTGGTGTCGGCTTGTTCTTTGCGCGCGACAGTGGCGTCTACCGGCCCGATGGCGGAGAGCGGGTTGCGATCATGGATACGCAGCCGCAAGCGGCGGAACCGGCCACCGCGGTCAGCGATCTGCAGGCTCTCGACAAAAATCACGATTTGTACTCCGACTTCGAACTGCTGGACGATTTGCAAGTCCAGCAGAATGTCGTGGCCAATCAATAGCGGGCGAAAGCAGGATGCAGGCGGCAAGATTTCCATCTCCAAGGAGGCGGTAACAGCGGGGAGGGCGGGAAGAAGAATGATGTGGGCGAAGCTCATCACGAAATGGGCGGCGGTAGCCGGCCTCGCGGTGGCGACCGTTTTCGCATCCCCGTGTCTCGCCCAGCGCAACCGCTTCTGGATGGCTGCACAAAGACGCCAGGCTATGCCGCCTCCCAGGATGGGATGGGCAGGACAGCGCCCGCGCAGCCACGTTGGCGATTGGTTGCGCCGTCACAAGGACCTGCCGCCCGCAGAGCAAGAGCGGGCTTTGGAGAATGAGCCTGCTTTCCGCCGCTTGCCGCCGCAGCGCCAGGAGCAGCTCCGCCAGAGGTTGCGTCATTTTTCCAGCCTGCCGCCCGCGCAACAGCAGCGCATCCTGAGCAACATGGACCGCTGGGCGCACCTGACGCCTGCACAGAAGCAGCAGGCGCGGCAGATTTTCGGCCAGATGCGCCAGCTCCCTCCCGACCGGCGCCGCTTGGTAAACTCGGCGATTGGCGACCTGCGGGCGATGCCCCCGGCGCAGCGCGAACAGTTGATCGATTCCCCTCGTTTTAAGAGCCTGTACTCGCCGCAGGAACGTGACATCATGCGCTCCGCTGCCCAGCTCCCTCTGGCGCCACCGGGGGAAACCGGCAAGAGCGAACCGCCGGAATGAGCACGCTAGCGCCGACTTTGCGCTTGACTCCCGTACCACTATAATCTGGCAGAAATGACCGGAAGCGTTCTCTCGACTCCTCGTCTCATAGCGCCCGATGATCGTCAACTTCGCTGAGCGGGCTCACAATCACAACTGGGAGCTGGACCCGGTCATCCGCTCTCTGCTCGATACCGATTTCTACAAGCTGTTGATGATGCAATTCATCTGGAAACATTTTTCCAGGACGCGGGTTACTTTTTCTCTTCTCAATCGCACTTCCTCGGTGCAACTCGCGGAACTGCTGACACTCCACGATCTCACTGCGCAAATGGAGCACGTGCGAAAACTGCGTTTTCGCAGATCGGAACTGGTTTGGCTGGCGGGCAACACGTTTTACGGCCGCCGCGGCATTTTTGAACCTGCGTTTCTGGAGTGGCTCGAACGGGATTTCAAACTCTCGGATTACACCATAGCCATCAATGACGGCCAGTTCGACATATCTTTTGACGGACTGTGGACCGAGACGACTATGTGGGAGCTTTACGCTCTCTCCATCCTGGACGAACTGCGAACCCGTGCCAATCTGAAGCGGCTGAGCGAATTTGGTCTCGACATCCTTTACGCGCAGGCAAAGACGAAGCTGTGGAACAAAATCGAGCGATTGCGCGGAGTTCCGGGATTGAGCGTTGCTGATTTTGGAACCCGACGCCGTCACAGCTTCCTGTGGCAGGAATACGTAGTAAATGCCATGGCATCCAATCTTGGGTCGAGCTTTATAGGGACTTCCAACGCCTTCCTGGCTCACAAACATGACCTGGAGGCAATTGGCACCAACGCCCACGAGATTCCGATGGTGATGGCCGCTCTGGCCCCGGATGACAGGGCCCTCAGGGCCTCTCAATACCAGGTTCTTAAACTGTGGCAGGACACTTACGACGGCTCTCTTCGGATCATGCTTCCCGATACGTTCGGCACCACCCAGTTTCTCGAAGGCGCCCCCGAATGGACCGCCGACTGGACCGGCCAGCGCATCGACAGCAAGAATCCCTACCTGGCAGGCGACGAATACATTACCTGGCTGAAGGCGCGCGGCCGTGAGCCCCGCGAGAAGCTGATCATCGCCTCGGATGCCCTGGACGTGAATGACATCCTCGGCCTGCACGCCTATTTCGGTGGGACGTCTCAAGCCGGCATGGCCACCCCCGATTTTCGCAATGCGTCTGATTTTACGGATCCGAGGAAATGGACGCCAGGCCGCCGCATTCGATTCAGCGCCGGCTGGGGCACTCTGCTAACCAACGATTTTCGCAGCTGCGATCCTACAGGCGGAAACGGTTTCGACCCCATCAGCCTGGTGTGCAAGGTTTCCACGGTCGAGGGCAGGCCGGCGGTGAAGCTTTCCGATAACTATGCCAAGGCTCTTGGCCCTCCCGAAGAGATCGAACGCTACAGGCGCGTCTTCGGCACGGCGGGAATGGCCAACGTCCCCCTGATCGCGTAAGTTGCGGTTGCCCGGTGATATACTCAGTTTTCGATTTCTATCGAGGAGCTTTCGCCGATGTCTGCACCCAGCCGCCGTCCTGAGATTCGCCGGCGCCGCGCCCGGAAAGACAAGATCACTCAACTACGCAAACGGCTGGCCGCCGCCAAGACTGACGGCGATCGCGACCGCATCACCGCCAAGCTGCACAAGCTCTCCGTCGCATCTCCGGGCCAGCCTCTTCTGAAGTAGGATCCCAGTTCACCAGATCAGGCGCAGTCAGGCAAGAAGTTCGTCAGATCACTCCCGCCGTGGCTTTTGCAACGGCCGGCGGGCCGGACGATGGCGGGCGGCCGCCGCCTGCTAAGTCCTGATACGTCTCAACAATCCTGCGCACCGACTGCTCCCAGGAAAATTTCGTGACCTGCTGATAGCCGCGTTCCTTCATCTTCTCGCGCAAAGAATCATCGAGCAGAACCCGGTGCAAGGCCCGCATAATTTCGAAGACATTCTCCGGGTTCACCAGCACAGCCGCATTTCCCACGACTTCAGGGAGTGACGAAACATTGGAGGTCACCACCGGCGTTCCATGGGCCATGGCTTCGAGCGGGGGAAGTCCGAAGCCTTCATAAAGCGAGGGGAAAACGAAAATCTTGGCCGCATCGTAGAAAATTCGCAGCACCTCGATGGGCACGAATCCGAGGAAG
Organism: Candidatus Aquilonibacter sp.; assembly: GCA_035523915.1. Taxonomy (GTDB): domain Bacteria; phylum Acidobacteriota; class Terriglobia; order Terriglobales; family Acidobacteriaceae; genus Sulfotelmatobacter. The sequence continues at coordinate 8,036 of DATKPV010000047.1, forward strand.
CGCACATCATTCTGCACGCCGCTTCGGATCACCGTCCGCCTCAAATCCGGATTGCCGGAAAGGTCGTCTCCAATGATGATCAGCTTCAGGTCAGGGAAAGCATGGTCTTTCTCCAATTCGGTTTTCAACGCCGAGAAGGCCTCGATCATGCGGACGACGTTCTTGTGTGGACTGATGCGCCCGGCATAGAGCAGAAAGGGATACGTCACCAGATAGCGCTCGGCAATCAACTGGCGGTCGGCCGCCGTCGCGTGTCCGCGCAGGAAGCGTTCGTCAATGGCGTTGTACACAACTTCAATCCGTTCTGCAGGGATGCCAAACAATTTCTCGATTTCGCACTTGGTAAAATTCGAGACGGCGAAAATCTTTACCGCGCCGCTCAACACCCGCTTGGTCAGCTGAAAATGCACCGAGCGCCAGAAACCGCTCTGTTCGCGCGCCCGCGACATGTGCTCCAGCATGTCGTGAACCGTCATCACATAAGGGCACGGCAGGTCGCGGGGAACGGAAAAAAGATTTGGAATGTGAATGAGGTCGCACTGCAGGCGTCTCGCAACGGTACGGAATTCGAGGAAACTCTTGAGCGAGCGCTCCGGCTCGGCCACCGGGATGCCGTGAAAGTTTTCCGGCAGAGAGTCGATCTCTTTGACCTTGGCGGGCGGTCCAATCAGAAAGTAGGTGGTGTCGTGGTCCAGCCGGCCGAGGGTTCGCACCACGTTGCGAATGTAGGTCCCAACGCCGAATTCGCTCATCCGCCGGATATCGATGGCGATCTTCACGGATGGCATTTAACCACAGCGCGCCCGCGGCCATATACAAGAATCGCGCTCAGGCCCGAACTTCCGCCTGCGCCCGGGCCCTGCGCTCCGCATAGAGTGGGAACTGCTCGGAAAGATCGAGCACCTGTTTGCGGACCTTGCCCAGCACGGCCGAATCGGAGCGATGCAGCAGAGCTTCAGCGATCCAGCGGCCGATCTGCCGCATTTCCGCTTCCTTCATGCCCCGCGTGGTCAGCGCCGGAGAACCGATGCGGATTCCGCTCGGCTTCAGCGGGGGGTTGGTATCGAAGGGAATCGCGTTCTTGTTCACCGTGATGCCGGCCTCGCCCAGAGCTTTCTCCGCCTCGCTGCCCAGCATTCCTTTGGAGAAGACATCGACCAGCATGAGATGGGTGTCGGTCCCTCCGGAGATGATGCGAAAACCTTCGGCGGCCAAAGCCTCCGCCAGCGCTTTCGCGTTGGCCACCACCTGGCGGGCATAGTCGCGGAAGTCGGGCTGCATGGCTTCATGGAAGCAAACCGCCTTGGCGGCGATAATGTGCACCAGCGGACCGCCCTGCATTCCTGGGAAGACAACTTTGTCGATCGACGCCGCGTATTCTGCCTTGGATAGAATCATGCCCGAACGCGGTCCGCGGAGGGTCTTATGCGTCGTTGAAGTCACAATCTGCGCGTACGGCACCGGTGAAGGATGGACTCCACCGGCGACCAGCCCGGCGAAGTGCGCCATATCGACGAGATACATCGCTCCGACCTTGTCGGCGATCTGCCGCATGCGCGGAAAGTCAATAATCCGCGGATATGCGCTGCCGCCTCCGATGATCAGCTTCGGCCTCTCTTTTTCAGCCAGCTTTTCCAGTTCGTCGTAGTCGATCGTCTCCGTTTCTCTGGTGACGCCATACGGAATGACCTTGTAAGTCTTGCCGGAAAAATTCAGCGGATGACCGTGCGTGAGATGGCCGCCATGGGCGAGATTGAGGCCCAGAATGCTATCGCCGGGCTGCAGGACGGCGGCGTAGGCCGCCATGTTGGCCTGCGATCCCGCGTGCGGCTGCACGTTTGCGTGCTCGGCGCCAAACAATTGCCTGGCGCGGTCGCGCGCCAGATTCTCCACCACATCGGTGAACTCGCACCCGCCATAGTAACGCTTGCCGGGATATCCCTCGGCATACTTGTTCGTGAACACTGATCCGGCGGCTTCCAGCACGGCTTCGCTAACGAAGTTCTCCGACGCGATCAGCTCGAGTCCCTCGTGCTGACGACGGGCTTCGTTGTCGATGGCGGCTGCGACCTCGGGATCTACTTCGTAGAGCGGACGGGACCTGGGATTCATTTTCATGGCAAATCTCTTTCCGTGAATCACGATTCGAATTGAGCGGTTTCAGCCGGGCCGCTCAGGGTCACAAACCACCCGAAACCGGCGCACCGGGAGCGTAAACGTCCGGCCGGTGCAGTTCCATAAATTTCTCCGGCGCAGCCAGCGGCGTAAATCCGAACTGAGCGTACAAGCCATGGGCGTCGCGCGTCACCAGACTCCAGCGCCGCAAATTCTGCAGCGCAGGATGCTGCATGATGCATTCCATCAGCCACTTGCCCAGTCCGCGCCCGCGATGCGATTCCGACACAAACACATCGCCGAGATAAGCATAGGTGGCAAAATCGCTGATCACCCGGGCAAAGCCCACCTGGGCGCCCAAACCATCGTACACCCCGAAACACAGAGAATTTTCAATCGACCTTGCGACCACCTCGCGCGGAATGCCGCGCGCCCAGTAAGAACTCGTAAGGAACGCGTGAACTGCGTCCCGGTCTACTCGCTTACGGTCGGTACTGATCAGGAATTCCCCACGACGCTGCTCAACCACCGTATCGCGGCCGGGAGCAGAGACGAAATCCATGCATCAATTCTAAACGATCAGGCATTGAGCTGACCCTTCGGCGCTCAACGCGGAAAGCCGTACGCATCGTCTACCATGCTGTCCGCAGGAACGAGGCCATCTGCCAGCCGTCAATGTATTTGAAGGGCGCTTCTCCGGTCGTATAGTGGCCGCAAGGCAGAACCACCACTTTGTGATCGAGTCCGTGTCGCGTGAATTCCGCTACCGCGTCGCGTGAAAGCTCGGGCAGGAAAGTCAGATCGTAATTGGCGTAGATGATCAGCGATTTCTTTGGCCAGCGGGAGAACTGCGAGAAATACGCCATCGGGCTGATCGCCAGCCACGCCCGGCGCAACTCCTCGAGCCCGATCTGCTGTTCAATTCCTTGGCGGATGTGCCGTGTCGACTGCCCATGCCAGACGACGTCTGCAAAATAAGTGGAGGCGTGGTTGAAAACAGCCACACGAACCCGCGGATCGTGCGCGGCCGCGATGAAAGCCAGGCATGAACCCAGGCTGGTGCCAACGATTCCCGTCTGGCGATATCCCTGGCGTTCCAACCAATCGAAGCAGCATCGGACATCGACCACGCCCTGACGCACGGCATCGAGGGTGCGCCCGATGTTAGCCGAAACGGCATAGTCGGCACGCTGAATCTCCGCCGGCATGCGTATATCGTGATAGGGCATGCTCAGACGGAGCACAGCGATGCCCAGCATGTTCAGCACGCGGCAAAGGCTCGCGTAAGAAATCGCATCGGAATTCCAGTGGGGCAGCAGGACCACAGCGCGTCTTCCTCGTGCCGGAAACCAGCGCGCGTTCACCAGATTGTTTTCCGGATACGGTGTTCGCACCGGCGAGCTGAACCGCAGGAATTCGGCCGAAGTTCCCTTCACTTTCGCTTCGAGCTTTGGGTCCGGCACCTCGCGAGTCGAAAAGACCTGAACTTCGCGCTCCTCCAAACGGTAGTCCGAAGGCTGAGTGTAGGCATAAAACTCGTCGCTGGCAGCCAGAATTCGTCGATTGAAATCGTAAAAAAACTTCTCTGAATTTTGCACAGCCTGCCCGGTGGGGCAGCCGTTGCGGCACGGCCAATCTCGCGCCCACTCCACACCCCACTCCAGCGGGCGCACCACCCGGTTGTTGTCCACCGAGGTGAGGCGGTGTTCCCAGTCATACATCCACTGCGCGTAGCGGGAGGGCATTTGCTCGGACTATAGCAAAGATGGAGCAGAGGCCCGCGCCGGCTTTCAGCGAAACGTCGCCGTATGCCGCCAAGCTGCAGATTCAGGTGTCGAGCGCGCTGGCGAGCTGGGTAGATGGAGGAACGATGAACACCGCAAAGTTAGGAACCGTGGTCGCTGTATCTACGCGGAACCCGCTTGGAAATGTTGCAGAGAATCTCGTATGGAGAACTGTTGGCCAGGCGGGCGTGTTCGAGAGCGTCGACACTCAGCCCATCACGCGTTCCCAGCAGAATCACCTCGTCGCCAACAGTAATCCCGGGAATCCCGGTCACGTCGACCAGGGTTAAATCCATCGAGATGCTGCCCAGGATCGGAGCGTAGTGGTCGCGCACAACGACGCGTCCGCGGTTGGAAAGTTGCCGGTTGTAGCCGTCGGCATAGCCTACGGGCAACACGGCCACGTGCGCAGCAGCTTTGGTGACATAAGTTCCGCCGTAGCCCAGCGGCTGGCCGGCGCCAAAGTCGCGCAAGGAGAGGATGCGAGTTTTCCAGGTCAAAATTGGCTTGACGGCCAACCGCAGAGTGCCGCCGCTTACCTCTCTGCCCGCGCGGGTGAATGGCAAATAGTATCCATAGAGGGCAACGCCGGGCCGCACCATCGTGTTCCAGGTCTCACGCCGCGAGATGACGGCTCCCGTGTTGGCCACGTGCACCAGCGCTACATCAAAACCGGCGCTGCGCACCATGCGCAGTGCCTCGGCAAAGCGGTGTTCCTGCTCGCCCACCGAAGGAGCGTCCATGATTTCCGAAGACGCAAGGTGAGTCGAGAACCCTTCGAGAAGCAGGTGGGGAGCCGATTTCAGGGCGGTCAGCATGTCCGGCAGTCTCTCCAGAGCCACACCCAGGCGGCCCATGCCGGTGTCCACTTTCAAATGCACCGGATGCGAAGTTGCTCCGCTCGCCGCTGCAGCTTTCTCCAGCCATTCGATATGCCACGGCTCCCACACGGTGGGAGTCAAACCCAGGCGAACGATCTCGCTCTCCTCACCGCGCCAGAAACCGGTCATCAGAAGAATGCGCGCTTCGATCCCGGCTTCGCGCAACGGAATGGCTTCGTCCAGCGAGGTGACTCCCAGCCAGCGAGCCCCTTCGGCCGCGAGTGCGCGCGAGCATTCCACTGCTCCGTGCCCATACGCATCGGCCTTCACGACGGCGCACACCGTTACCTTCGCGCCCACGTGCTTTTGCACGGCGCGGAAATTCTGCCGCAGCGTCGAGAGTGAAACCTCCGCCCAGGTCGGGCGCGTCGCCACGCGGGCCAGCGTTTCTGCCGTGGTTGCCACTTTGGCTCGATTATAGCGGCATGGTTCTGGCTTCCCGAGTGACGGTGGGACTACTCCCGGCGGATTTCGCAGTAGCCTCGCTGCGCCCGTCAATTTCGGTTCAGCACGAAGTTCACCGTGATTTCTGTTTGCACTTCCACCGGTTCGTTATTAAGGAGATAAGGCCGGTATCGCCATTGGCTCACCGCCTCTAGCGCGGCCCTGACCAGCAAAGGATGCCCCGCAATCACGTGCAGGTTCTCGATCGTCCCTTCCCGGTTAATGACCGCCTCCAGCACGACCTTCCCTTCAATGCCTGCGTTCCGCGCGATAGGTGGATACAGGGGCTGCACTTTGCGAATCAGGTCCCCTTCACTCATATGTGAGAGGCGCACCGTGCGGTTTATTGGAGGGGGAAGTGCCGGGATGACAGGGCGGAACCCTTCTCCCACCGAGAAAGGTGTTGCGCCCCGAACACCAACAGGCGATCCCGGGATTTCACTCATAACCCCGATGTCCGGCGGCGCCCCGACTGCGTCCGACACGCGCTCTACGGCGAGGGGAATTTGCGGCGGAATGATTAGAATCGGCATAATCGTGGCGTTGCGAACGGCCGAATTGCCCGAATTCGTGGGAGCTATTGCAGGTAGTTCAGCCAGCGGGCGTCCCAGGCTCACCGGCGTTTCAAGCCTCCGCAGGATGGGTAAAGCTCCCGGGTAAAGCAAGGGCAAAAACAAGAGAAGGCCAGCCAGAAGAACCTGCAGGCCAAACGAAGTTAAAGTTGCCCAGCCGCGGCGCGAGCGCTCGGGCCAGGAGGAATCCAGCGTATCGGCAAACATGTTGTCCTCCCGAAGCGGATGCAATTGCTTCTAAGGACACCGGGAGTCGCTTCGCAGGATTGGCTAAGCCAAAAGAAAAAGGCTGCGTTTGAAGCGCAGCCTGGGGAACTTTTGCGGCATTGGCGGTGTCGCAAGGGCTACTTCGAAGGTTGTGTGGTCTTCGGCGCAGTCCTGGCGCCGGTGGAAGGCCGGCTCGTTGTCGGTCGAGGTTCTACACCCCCCGAAGCCGGAGCCGGGACGCCGGATTGCGCGTTGTAGATATCCACCACGGGCTTGGTGATGTCCACGCCCGGACCGGCCCACAAGATCGGGCTCTGCGGCCAAGGATTGGAAATATCGACGATCACACCGAGACCATTGTCCTGTGCGTACTTCACGATCACGGGAGCCATCTTCTGCAAAATCCGCTGGAAAATCTCTTTTTGCTGGGTCTGGGCATCGTCCTGCGCGTCCTGCACAGCCCGGTCGAAAGCCTTCTTCTTGTCCTGAATCTGATTTACGAGCGTGGTGCGCGCATCTTCGTTCAGCTTGTCGCCCTGAGTCTGCAACTGCTTCTGCAGGCTTTCGAGCTCATCATTCTGCGCCTTGAGCTCGTTCTTCTTCGGTTCAAGCTTCTTGTCCAAAGCCTCAAAGTCGCGGCGGCCTTCGTTGGTGCCGACTACAGCCTGCTCGATGTTAATGGTTCCGACTTTGGTGCCGGCGGCGGTGGCCGAGGGGGCGCTGGGCAGCGCAGAGGGACTCGACGGCGTAGCTGCGCTGCTGGTTTGGGCGCATGCGGAAATCGCGAAGAATGCCGCAATGCCCAGAAGAGGCCGAATAGACTTGCTTGTCATTGGGTTACTTAGACTCCTTGGAACCTGGTTTTTCCGAGAATTTTGGATACCCTTTTCAGGCTACGCTGGGCCGAGTTCACTAGGTCTTCCGCTTCTTGTGCACGGCCGCCATCGGACAAGGCGCACTGATCGCCAGCGTCACACGCCGGGGTAGGGCGTATCTCCACGCCCAGTTACATTCGCGCACGGCGTGGAACAGAGGAATTATAGAGAGATGCCCAGTCTCCCGTCAAACCTGAAACAGCATGCGAATTCCTTCTCAAAACGTCGTAGCCACGGTAAAACGGAAAGTCTTTCGCGGCTCGCGCAACTGGAAGCTCGGCGAATAAGTATTGACCGCAAGATGGTAGGTGTAATCTCCCGCCGCACCGGCAGGAAACATTGAACGCCTAACTGGAATGGGCGGGTTGGCGTTCGAATCCAGCCGCAAGGGGTTATAGGCCCAGTAGATGCGGAACGGCGCATTGATGACCGGCAGGAACATCTGCAACTCCAGCCCGGTGGAAATTCTGGGACGCCAATTCGTGCTGCCCAGCACTTGAAGATCCTGCGAGGGCTTGGGGTTCAGTGGCGTGCCTGGTCCACAGCCATTGATTGTGTTTGAGTCCAGATACGGACAACCGAACGGCGTGCTGATCACCTCGTCGTACTGCTCCTGCGCGATCTGCAACTGGGAGCGGCGAATAATGGGGTCGATACCGCTATCCAGAAACGGAGCCAGGGCGACCGGTCCGTAAATCGTAATCCGGTATTCGAGGTTGGTAACCACGCTCAGATCGCCGCCCGGAAAGACGATTTGATCGATGGGAATAGGCACGGTCACATTCCCCCTTCGGGGGTTAAACGGGTCAATGGGCACCGGTTGTCCCGTGGGATTGGTAAGGGTGATCGCCCCGGCACTGGGCAGGAACGCAACCGGCGAAATGGAGCGGATATCGAAGCCGCGAATGTCGTTTTCTCCGCCCATATAGAAGCGCTGGAACGGCGGCGCAACCAGGCCCCCGAAACCGCTGATGTAGGACCCCTGCACGTTAAAGCCGAGCGCGTTGCGGCCCTTCTGCATGGGCAGGAATTGCTTGTACTGGATGATCGGCCGGATGGATTTCACCGTTCCGCCCAGCCCGGCCAGCTCCGCGCCGAGAGTCATCTGGTGGCCGTGATGGGGCGAGATTGCGCTGTCCAGGGTATTAAATGAAAAGTTAGGAAACACTTTGCTGGTAATGATTCCCGATAGTGCATTCGGGCCGGAGATTCCACGGAAGGCAATAAACTCAAACAGGTTCTTGGACGCGTTGCTCAAAGCCAGCAAGGACGAGCGGTCGAACGAATAGGTGATACCCACGCGCTTGAACGAACGCCGCAACGGGTAACTGAGCGAAGTGGTGAATCCCGCGCTGGATTGGGTGTAGTTTTGCAGATTCTGCAACACGGCATTGGGCAGATTCAGAGTCTGGCCGCTGAAAATGGAAAGTTGCCGCGCCTGATTGAAACTTATCTTGTTTCCGTAAACCGTAAAGCCAAACTGCAGGGGCCGGTCAAACACGTAGGGCTGGGTGAAGCCGAACAGGATGCTGCGCGCCAGGTTCCCAATGCTGACCTGAACCTGCAGGGTCTCGCCCAGTCCAAGAAAATTGTTGGTGCTGTAGTTCAAGCCGACAAACGCGCCTTCCAGGCCGCTCACCCCGCCGTTCAGCCCGATGCTGTTCTTGCCTTTTTCCTTCACCTTCAGAGTCAAATCCACCAGGCCGTCTTTTTCGTCGAGTTTCCTCTCCGTGGTATCGGGATCGTCGGGCTTCAATTGGTCAAAATATCCCAACTGATTCAGGCGTAGCAGGCTCAACTCCCACAGCCGCGAGTTGTAGACGTTGCCTTCCTCCAGAGCGATTTCGCGCCGGATCACCTTGTCGCGCGTAGTAGTGTTGCCCTGAAACTCGATGCGCCGCACATAAAATTGCTTGCCCTCGTCAACGTCGATGTCGAGGTAAATTACTTTCTTTTCGTCATCGAAGCGCGTATCCGGCACCGAAGTAAAGTTGATGTAGCCCTGTTCCCCGTAGGCCTTGCGCAGATTCTCCAGGCCCTTGGCAATCTTTTCCTTGCTGAAAATGTCCCCATCTTTAATCGGGAAAAGCGCCCGCAGAGCTTTCACGTTGGCTACCGCTTTGTTGTGCTTGAAGGTGATGGAACCCAGAGTGTACCGATCGCCTTCTTCGATCGGCAAGGTGATGTCGACTGCCTTGCCCGGCCCCGCCTGCAGCAGCGGAATGTGAAAACCCTTATGTCCCGTGTCATGGAGGTCGGTCTTGGGGTCGTTCACGACTACCTTGAAGTAGCCGCGATTCTGGTATTCATCGCGCACACGTTCCGTGTCTTCGTCGAGTTTGGTGGCGTCGTAGGTCTTGGCGAAGAGATTCTCCAGAAAGATGGAGTGCGGAATACCGATCGGCCGCAGGTTTTTCATGGCCGCGCGCAGAATTCGCGTCTTGACGTGCGTGTTGCCCTCGAACTTGATCTTGCCCACTTTGACCTTTGGGCCTTCCTTCACCACGAACGTAATTCCGACTGCGGCGGGCGGGATTTGCCGCACCTCGGTACGGATGGTCGCAAACTGCCGTCCGTGCTCGGCCAGCAGGCCCTTGATGGCCACCTCGGCTTTCTTCACCCGCGTCGGATCGTACTGACTTTCCACTGACAGACCAACCTTCGCCTCTTTGAAGCGGTCGAGAACATCGCTCGTGGAAACCGAGCTCAACCCGACGTAGTTGATCTCGCGGATCGTCGGCTTTTCTTTGACCGTGACAATAATCCGCCAACCCTTGGGAGTCTGCTCGCGCGTGAAACGGATATCCTCAAAGTACCCGGTGTTCCACAGCGAGTTGAAATCGCGTTCCAGCGCTGCCGGATCGTAAATATCGCCGGGCCGGGTAAAAATCCTGGCCTTGATGGTTTCGGCGGGAATTCTCCTGTTGCCCACGACATCGATCTCGGAGATCACATCCGTTTGCGCTCGCGCCGAGATGGCGGAAAGAACCGCCAGCGCGACCCACAGCGCCCACGCCAGGACCTTCGTCCCCAGATTCACTCTCCGGCAAAACCGTGTAAATGAAGAAGATGGAGCATTCGCAGCGCGTCCGCACGGGGCGCACTCGGGCACGACAAGGGTCTCCGGATGAAAGCGAAGAAGAATCGCTACGACCTCAGCCTCTGGGATGTAAGAAAAACTGTCATTATACGGTAGAACAAAGGAAAGCGTCCAAGCCGGCAACTCTCGCCGGTTGCTTCATCGGGAAGGCTTGGCTGACTCCACTTCCACCAAGACGGAATAAAACGTGGCCGAGTTGCCCATGTCGGTAAGTTTTTCTGAAGTGAGGACGTTGATGTTGCACTGGCCCGGACTCAGCTTGGCCCAGTTCAGGCGAGCGGACACCACACCGGGCCGCACGGCGCCATCCACTCGGGCCTTCAGCATGATCTGCCCGCGCTGATTGTAGACCCTCACCGGATCCCCTTCCGAGATGTTTCTCGCCCGGGCGTCCTCCGCATGCATTTCGAGCAGGCCGGGTTGTTCCATCTCCTGAATCGAAGGCAAATTGGAGAACGTAGAATTGAGAAAATTGTCTGCCTTACGCGCCAGAAGCTCAAGTGGGAACAAGTTTTTTGGTTTGCCGTGGCGCGATTCGCCAGGTGGCGTAAATTCGGCGACAGGATCAAGTCCCTGCGCCCTCAGTGCTTCGTTGTAGAGTTCGGCCTTACCGGAAGCAGTGCCAAAATTCCCTTTCGCAAAAGGCAGAAAGAACGATGTTGAGGCAGTCGCGCTCCCCTGTCGCGAGTCAAGTCCCGAAGCCGGAAGCCGGATAACGGAAGCTTGCGATCCGGAAGCTGCGAAGTTCAAGCGAATCTGCGGTTCCTGCTCCAGCTTCTCACGATCGATTCCCTCCAGCCACGGATCTCCCGAAGCCAGCGCTCGGTCGATCATCTCGTCTACGCTCTCGCGGAAACATTCCTCGTCGCATTCCATCCGCTCGGCCAGCGCGCGGAATAAATCCACGTTCGACCGGCACTCTCCAAGCGGGCTGATCGCCTGATTGGAAATCTGCAGATAGTAATGCCCGTAGGATTTCTGCAGGTCTTTATGTTCAAAGAACGTAGTCGCGGGCAGCAAAATATCGGCGTAGTCGGCCGTGTCCGTGAAAAACTGCTCGTGGACGACAGTAAAAAGATCTTCCCGCTTCAAGCCGCGAACGACTTCGTTGTGGTTGGGGCAAACCGCCGCTGGATTCGAGTTGTAGACGAAGAGCGCCTTCACCGGAGGGTCGTTTAAGGAATTTAGAACCTTGCCCAGCTCAACCATGTTTACCAGGCGCGCCGGCCGGCCCAGAGCCGCATTCATCAGGTCCGGACGCTTCAATGAATCACTGTCGAACACAAACGCTCCACTGGTGGACATCTGCAATCCCCCGCCAACTTCCTTCCACGACCCCGTGATGCAAGGCAGCATCGTGATCGCGCGCGTTGCCATGCCCCCTCCTTCGGAGCGCTGCACGCCGTAGTTCAGACGAATCACCGCCGGCCTCGCGCTAGCGTATTCGCGCGCCAGCTTGCGAATGTCTCCCGCCGGAATGCCCGTCCAGGGGGCAACTCGCTCGGGCGCATACTCTTTCACCTTTTCGCGCAGCTGTTCGAAACCCAGCGTGTGATTGCCGACATAATCCGCATCGTGCTGGTTTTCGCCGATGATCACATGCATCATGGCCAGCGCCAAAGCCGCATCCGTGCCGGGATTGATCGCCAGGTGCCAGTCGGCACAAGCCGCGGTGCGAGTGCGGTACGGATCGATCACCACCAGCTTCGCGCCCTTGCGCCGCGCTTCCACGATAAATGGCCACAGGTGAACGTTGTTGCCGTGAATATTGGAAGCCCACGCAATGATGTAACGCGAGTGCACAAACTGTTCCGGTTCGGTGCCCAATTTTGTGCCGAGTACCGACAGCAACCCGGCTTCGCCCGCCGCCGAGCAAATGGTGCGATCGAGTTGTGAAGCCCCCAGCCGATGAAAAAATCTCCGGTCCATGGAGCCGCCGTTCAGCGCGCCCAGCGTTCCGCCGTAGGAATAAGGCAGAATCGCTTCACTGCCAAATTCCGAAATGATGACGCGAAAACGCGAAGCGATCTCATCCAGGGCTTCATCCCAGGAAATGCGCTGCCAGGTTTCTGCTTGCGCGGGAACGGCCGCCCGGATCTTTCCGTGCTGAGCGAAAACGTGTTGCCCCTTCGGCGCGATGCGGCGCATGGGATACAGCACGCGGTCGGGCGAATAAACGCGGTCGAGATACTTGGCTACCTTGGCACATAGAAAACCGCGCGTCATCGGGTGGCGCGGATCTCCCTGGATTCTCGTGGCCCGCCCGTCTTCTACGGTGATCAAGACACCGCAGGCGTCAGGGCAATCGTGCGGACATGCGGCATGGACGACCTGTTTCGCCATTGCTCAATTATAGAGGGCTTTCCCAGGCCATACGGCATGAGGAAAAGGAAATCGGACGGCCGCGAGGCCGTCCGATCCGTTCAGCTCTGCCCGGACCCTATTGCGTTTGGGGCGGATCGGCAACCACCGCCGCCGCCATCACCGGGGTACTGGTAATCGGGTCGACGAAGACCAACCCGCCCGAGGCCAGAGGAATCGAGCCTGCGGTCTGCAGAGAGTTCAGCCCCGCGGTGTTGATGAACAACGTCGCGTTGCTTGTATCCACGGTCAGCGGCGACCCGCCCAGCGAATAACCAATCAGCGCGTTGTTCTGCAACTGGAAGCTTCCCAGGTTGCCGTCGGTAATGTTCACGCTGCCCGACTGCAAGGTGCCGTAAACACCCTGGAAGCGCAGGGAAATCATCTGCGGCGTGAAGACGTTGGCCGAATAGCTGCCGCCGATGAAAATGCGCTGCCCAACAATCACCGAGGAATTGTTGAACAGAGCATTGGTGAAGAGGTTGTCGAAGAAGCAGATGTCATACCGGTTTACCTCACTCACGTTGATGGTCTGGATGGTGTCAACATCGCTGACCAGATCGGCGCTGGTTTCGCCCACCCACATGGTAATCTGCTGCACCGCCCCCGATGTGGGATTCACTGCCAATACTCTTCCCGACAAGAACGCGTGGGAGGTCGTGATAACCTCCACGTCGCCGGCCATCAGGCTGCCATCGCCCTGGAACGATCCCTGCACTGCGATGAAAGCTGGAGCCGCAAGATTGTTGATGCTCCATCCGCTGTTGAATTGCGTCCTGTTGCTGACATCGACGGTCAGCTGGCGCCCATACGGCCCCTGGATGACGAACGAATTGCCGGCCGCATTCACAGAAACCAGACCGCCCATTAGATCGGTGACCTGCGCGTCGGAATCACCGGCTTGCACGGCGCGCGCATAGATCGTGGGGTTGATCATGCCGGTGATTTGGCCGTTGCCGTCAACCGCCACCGATTGCCGGATGTCAAATTCCATCCGCAGGCCGGCCAGCCCCGTGCTGCCCACAACCATGGCTGTGGGGAAATTCACGGTTACTGTGGTCTGCGTCGCTGAACCGGTGGTCGGGCTGAACTGGCCGTTGATCGTGCTTAGCGAGGGCGGATTGGTGCTCATATCCACATAAGAAATCACTGGGCTCGACAATGAAAACGTGGCGCTGGTATAGGTGTCCGCCGGAACCGTGCTGAACGCGAGCGGAGACCGCAGGCCGAGGAGGCGGGCGAAGTCCACGGTTTCCGCGGTAGATAAAACCTGCGGTGAACCGTTGGCGCCGTTCAGAGTGATCGAAGTGATGGTCACATCAAAGCCGACAACGGAGGCGAGCGGCGCATCTTCGCCGGTGACAAACACCGCCGGCGATTGCGAAGACAAGGACGAGTTCGACGACGACCCGCAACTCGCTCCCAAGATGGCGAGAGCGAGCATGAGCATAATTCCACAAATTCGTTTCATGGCAGAAACTCCCAATTTGCAAGATTTCTTGTAGTAACGCTGGGGAAGCGGCGATTTTGAGTCGCACCGATGCAAACCCAAAGCCGGAGGGGATGTTGCGTAACTAGGATTTCCGGTTACCGGACGGGCTCCAAATCGGGGAAATTGCTATGTCTCGGATTCCAGAGTACTTAAAAAAGGCGTCTGGCGCGGCTTTCAGGACATGCACTTTCGAGTCTCCATCTCGATGAGGCAAAGTCGGGAGCAGATCGAGGTGAGGTTGAAATGGCTGAACTCGGCGCTTATACGGCCAGCACTTCCTTTTCCTTGCTCTTGCTCATTTCTTCCATCTTCTTGATTTCGTCGTCAGTAAGCCTCTGAATTTCTTCCAGGGCGCGCTTTTCATCGTCTTCGGTGATTTTCTTGTCCTTCATCGCCTTCTTGATGGCGTCGTTGCCGTCGCGGCGAATGTTGCGCACTGCGGTGCGATGCTCTTCCAGCACTTTGTGCAAGTGCTTGACCATCTCTTGCCGCCGCTCTTGGGTCAGTGGCGGCACCGGCACGCGGATCAGCTTGCCGTCGTTCATCGGATTCAGACCCAGTTCGGCCGAACGAATTGCTTTTTCCACCGCCGCGATCTGGGACATGTCAAAGGGTTGCACCGTTATCATCTGGGGCTCCGGCGCGTGGACCTGCGCGATCTGGTTCAGCGGCATCTGCGAGCCGTAGTAGTCCACACTGACGCTATCCAGCATGTGCACGGAAGCGCGTCCCGTGCGCGTAGCCGCCATGGCCTTGCGGAAATCCTCCACCGCCTTCTCCATGCGGGTTTTCAATTGCACGTAGGTTTCTTTCAGGCCAGGCATCGCCGCCATAGTGGCTTGCGCCATATCGTCAGCTCCGTAATCGCTCAGGGATCAAAACGCAGAATTATAAACCCTGGAGGTATGCAGGAAGAGGCACGCAGACCCAGGGGGCTTCCTGCGCTCTGTGAAAATCTCACGTGCAGACGGCATGCTATCCTGACCGCGGCCCTGATGATGTTGCAGTTTCGCCGCATCACCACGCAAAACCGCTTCATTCCCCAGATCGATGGCCTGCGCTTCATCGCCATCGCCTCGGTAGTTCTGTTTCACGTCTACGCTGCCCTGCAAACCCGCTCGGCGATTCCCGTTCCCCGGCCAGTCAACTCCGATCTGGCTAAGCGCGGCGTCGAACTTTTCTTTGCTATCAGCGGCTTCATCTTAGGAGTTCCCTTCGCCTCTACGCGTCTCCTGAACGCTCCTGCCATCGATCTCAAGAAGTACTTCATGCGGCGTGTCACACGGCTTGAGCCGCCCTACATCATCAGCCTGCTGGGTTGGCTGGCCGCGGGTTTGTTCATCTTTCATACACCGTTCGCAGTGATGGCGCCTCACTTCTTCGCCAGCTGCGTGTATTCGCAGAACCTCATATTTGGAGCTTTCGTTGGAGCCATCAATCCTATTGCCTGGTCTCTGGAAGTCGAGGTGCAGTTTTACCTCCTCGTCCCGCTTCTGGCCTGTTTGTTCTCAATCGCCGATACCCGCTTGCGGCGCGCCACGATTCTGGGCCTTATGCTCGTCTCGGCTGTTCTGAGCCTCCCGCTTTATCGAACGGTTCATTTTCACTACTCCATCGCCTATTACCTCGCGTTCTTCCTGGCGGGGTTTCTGGTGTGTGACATCTACCTCAAGCAGTCTGAATCGAGGAAATCCCTTCTATGGGACGGGCTCGCTCTCCTGGCGTGGCCGCTGGTCTGGTACCTGGGAAGAGACATCGGCCACGTTTTGCTGCCCTTCGTCATCGTTCTGCTTTATCTTGCTGCTTTCCGCGGACCGATTTGCTCGACCCTCCTCAGCCATCGCGCCATCACAAACATAGGCGGTATGTGCTACAGCATCTATCTCTTTCACTTCCTCGTGATCTACTGCGTCAAGCACATTTCCTATCCGCTGCACATCGGAAAAGACTTCTGGCTCTATTACGCTCTGCAGACCTGTATCATCACACCCTTCGTGCTGCTCTTTTGCGGCACGTTTTTTGTGCTGATCGAGCGCCCTTGCATGGATCGGGAATGGCCAAAGAAGGCCTGGCGATACGTTCGTGGAGTCCTGGGAGGGAATTCGCGGCTTGCCCCTGAAGTAAAACCGGAAGTGGGAGATACGGAAGCCGCCTAAATGGCTGGCGCGGCTACGCGCTCACGATCGAACCGATCTTCTCGCCGGTTACCACGCGACGGATATTCCCGGGCTCATTCAGATTGAAAACGATAATCGGCAGGTTGTTGTCCTTGCACAGACTGATTGCGGTCGAATCCATCACCTTCAGTCCTTGCTTGAGGACGTCCATGTAGGTGATGGCGGTGAACTTCTTCGCATCTTTGACCAGCATGGGATCGGCATCGTAGATGCCATCCACTTTGGTGGCCTTCAGAATGGCGTCGGCTTTGATCTCCATGGCGCGCAGCGAGGCCGCGGTATCGGTGGAGAAGAAAGGATTGCCGGTGCCGCCGGCAAAAATCACAATGCGGCCCTTTTCCAAGTGACGAATGGCGCGCCGCCGGATAAACGGCTCCGCCACCTGATTCATCTCGATCGCCGATTGCACCCGCGTGAAGACTCCCTGCTTTTCCAGCGCGTCCTGCAGCGCAAGAGCATTGATCACGGTGGCCAGCATGCCCATGTGATCGGCGGAAACGCGATCCATCTCCTTGGCTTGTTCCGCCACGCCGCGGAAGAAGTTGCCGCCACCCACCACCACCGCAATCTGCACTCCCAGTTTGCGCACCTCGCCCAGTTCCGCGGCGATCTCGTGCACGCGTGCCTGATCAACTCCAAAATCGTGGTTGGCAGCCAGGGCTTCGCCGGAAAGTTTGAGCAGGATTCGTTTGAAGACAGGAGCTTCCATAGTAGCGCCGGCGTCCCGGGTGTTGCGAGTGCGTCCCGCGCTCGCAATCCTAAGTTTAACTGTTAGCGAATACGGCTACTTCGCGGGCGCAGCCGGTTCGCCGCCTTCCTCCGGCTTCTGCGAGGAAAACGCGACGGTCGCCCCCGCCTCGCCCACCTTGAAGCGAGCGAAGCGGCGCACCGCGATGTTCTCGCCCAACTTGCCGATCTTGGCGGCAATCAACTGCGCGATGCTGACGGTCTGGTCCTTAATAAAGGGCTGCTCGTACAGGCAAACCTCTTCGTAGAACTTTTCCATCTTGCCGGCAACCATTTTCTCGGCGATGTGCGCCGGCTTACCGCTCTTGATGGCCTGGTCGAGGTAGATTTCCTTCTCGCGATCGAAGTCGGCTTTGGTCACATCTTCCTTGCGCACGTACTTCGGATCGCTGGCCGCGATGTGCATGGCGATATCGTGCACCAGTTCCTTGAAATCGTCGGTGCGGGCCACGAAATCGCTTTCGCAATTCACCTCGACCAGCACGCCAATTTTGCCACCGGCGTGAATGTAGCTGGTTACCGCTCCTTCGCTGGTCACACGTGCCGCCTTCTTGGCCGCAACCGAAACGCCCTTCTTGCGAAGAATGATGACCGCCTGCTCCAGGTCGCCTTTGGCTTCCGTCAGGGCCTGTTTGCAATCCATCATGGGTGCTCCGGTTTTTTCCCGGAGATCTTTCACTTGCGCCGCTGAAATATTCACGGTAGTAGTGCTCATAAGTACTGTTCCTAGCTCGAATTTTTCTAGCGCCGCGTGAGTACGTGGTAGACCATGTATCCGACGCCGAAAAGCATTACCGCCCCCGTCAATCGTACCTGCGCTCCGCCCCAGCCTGATGCAGATCTCTTCTCGCTCAAGGTTCCTTTTAACATAATCCAGCCTGGGCACCGGAACCAAGCCTTGGGAGACAGGAGCATCATCGCTACGTTCACAGCGACGACGAGCAGGGCTACCACAGCGATGCTTACTCCCAAAATCTGCATCTGGTTCGCTGCCAGCGTGGCGCCCTAAGTGAATCGCATATAAACTTAAACCCGCGCCGGGGCTTTCTGAACATGACCCGCGCGGGTCTTGATTTCCCTTAAGGGATGAATGCCCTGTTTTCCCGGCCGGGTACGGGCAGCCGGCCACGGTTTTTCAAACCGTCTGGCTCTCGATCTTGTGAGCGTCAGCATCTTCCGAGGCCGGCGCCTTCTTGTGCGTCCCGCCACCCAGCACTTCTTCCATGCTGATGTCTTCTGACCCGTCGACCGCACCCGATTCTTCGCCGGCGTACTCGCTGCCTATGCCCACGCTCTCTTCCGCGACAACTTCGGCGCGGGCCGCCGCGTCGGTGGCAGCCGTCATCTCGGCAACCTGCTTGTCGCTCATCAACTGCACGCCCTCGGCGATGGACTCGGAAATCTTGGAGGTGAACAGGCGGATCGCCCGCAGTGCATCGTCATTGCCCGGAATCACATAATCCACTTCGCTGGGATCGCAATTGGTGTCCACCACCGCCACCACCGGAATACCCAGCTTGCGCGCCTCGCGCACGGCAATCTGTTCTTTATTCGAATCGATCACGAAAATCGCGTCCGGCAGCCGGCTCATATTCTTGATGCCCGCCAGGTTGGCCTGCAGGTGCTTGCGCTCCCGCTCCAGCTTGATGACTTCTTTCTTGGGCAGCAGTTCGTAGCGGCCGTCGGTAGCCATCTCATCGAGTTCTTTCAGCCGCTTAACCGACTTCTGCACCGTAACCCAGTTGGTAAGCAAACCGCCCAGCCAGCGTTGGTTGATGTAGAACATCGCGCATCGCTGCGCCTCTTCTGCAATCGCATCCTGCGCCTGCCGCTTGGTGCCCACAAACAGCACGATCCTGCCGGCGGTCGCCAGTTCCTGCACAAACTTCGACGCCTCTTTGAACATCTTCAGCGTCTTCTGCAGATCGATGATGTAGATTCCGTTGCGCTCGCCGAAGATGTATTCCTTCATCTTGGGATTCCAGCGCTTGGTCTGATGCCCGAAGTGAACTCCCGCTTCGAGCAACTCCTTCATGGTGATGGTAGCCACGTTTCTCCTTTTGTAATCTGCATCCCGCTGGTCTGGTTCCGCTTCCGTCTTGGAAAAACAGACTCTGCGAAACCAGCGGGATTGCTATTCCCGTCCCCGCACCGCGAAGTACGGGAAGAATTGAACACCTAAAACCAGCTGTCAGCTCTCAGCCCCTTCGCCTGACAGCTCAGGGCAGGCTAAATACAGCTCTCAGCAAAATCCAAACCCAAAAATCACAACAAATCTTTGTCATTCCGAGCGCAGCGACGAATTTGCTATCCCTCGCGACTGGACTCGTACTAGCGCTTGCTGAACTGGAAGCGCTTCCGCGCCCCCTTCTGTCCGTACTTCTTGCGTTCCTTGCCGCGCGAGTCGCGGCTGACCATGCCCTCGGACTTCAGCTTTTTGCGCAGTTCAACGTTGAACTGCATCAACGCGCGCGCGATTCCCAGCTTCACCGCGTCCGCCTGGCCGCGCACGCCGCCGCCATTTGCCGTGACGATTACATTGAACGACGCCGCGGTCTCCGTCGAGACCAGCGGAGCCTTCGCCGCCGAACGCTGCGCCGGAGTGACAAAATACTCATCAAACGCGCGCCCGTTCACCTTGAAATCGCCGTTCCCCGGACGAAGATACACTCGGGCGATCGCCGATTTGCGCCGTCCCGTTCCGTAGTATTGCACCAACTCTGCCATGTAGCTCCTAGCCTCTAGCTGCTGGCTCCCGACTCAACCCAGAAGCCGCACTCGCCTTCAATTCTCTCTCTCCCGCCGTCATCCCGAAGCGCCGCAGCTTTAACGAGCGACGCGAGGATTCTCGCGGGCAGCACTCCCAAACTACGAAACCGCGACCTTCCGCGGCTTGTACTCGCGCGCCAGCAGCTTGAACTCCACCGGCTTCTGTGCCTGATGAGGATGCTTATCGCCGCGGTACACATTCAACTTCGAAAGCATATGCGCGGCCAGCTTGTTTTTCGGCAGCATGCGCTTCACCGCCGCTTCGACGATCGCTTCCGGCCTGCGCACTGCCCGTTTCTTGAACTCTTCCGTGCGCAAGCCGCCGGGATATCCGGTGTAATGCTGATACACCTTCTGCTCGGCCTTCATGCCGGTGGTCTTCACTTTCTCGGCGTTGATCACGATGACGTGATCGCCCGTGTCGAGAAATGGCGTGTACTGCGGATTATTCTTGCCCATCAAAATTCGCGCCACTTGCGACGCCAGACGTCCCAGCGTCTGTCCTTCCGCATCCACGACGTACCACTTGCGCACAATTTCCCCCTGCTTGGGGAAATACGTAGACATGAAACTCTCCCAGATTGAAAAAGCTGCAAAAGAAGACCGCTCGTTGATTCCCTGGCGAGGACGCCAAGCCATCAGGCGGGCAACCACACGACTACCAAGTGTTTACGATACCGTAGCCTGCAAGGAATTGTCAACGAACTGTTACATCCGGTAGTGACTCACTTTGAGTCTCTGAATGACGTCATCCCGAGCGAAGCCGCCTTTTCAGGCGGAGCGAGGGATCTCGCGCAGGGTGGCACGTCCCTGCCCGCAAGGTCGTTCGCTCCCGTGGTGAGAACGCGGGCCTTCGATATGACTGGCTCAGGCAAAGTTCATGACTGAGGCGCGCTACCCTGCATCCCGCGACACTTCACGCCGGCCCTTCGGCAATCTATCGATGAAACGGCGGCCTGGGTGTCGGCGGCACCAGAGTGCGATCCCAATCTGCCGGAACCGAGAGATGCAGCAAGTCGTAACGCTGAGGCGGCACCGGGCCAAAGGCAAAAGGCAGGGGTCCGTCATCGGATGAATAAAAAGCTGCGCCCATCGACTCCTCCATCGTAGCCAGAAAGCACGGAATCTCAAACTCCATCGAGTCGTGCTCAACGATGAATCGCGGCCGCATCTGGAAGAACTGGGCATTGCCGGCTTCCAGAGCCAGGAAATCTCCCGGTTGGATCTCTGGCGCGTCGACGTCCACCACATGCGCGCCCACCGACTCCATGTAGTATTGGAATCCCCAGTGCCCCTCGAACCACACCGTCCCCGGCTGGTTTCGAGTCTTCTGATGAATCTCAATCGCCGCCTCACGTGCGGAGTTCGCGATGGCCTCATCTCCCCAAGCCACCCACAACGCTGTCGCGCCACATAACCCCAGCAGCGCCACCACCCCCGCACATCGCAGCCGGGATGACATCATGCCAAGGCCGTCGACACGCCTCGCCAGCAGGATTCCCACCGCCGGCACGAGCGGAAGGATCGACCGCCCGTTGTTCGTCCAGTTTACAAAGCCGGCAAAATAAAAAGTTCCAAGCACCCACGCCGCCAGAAGTACCGAGTCGGCGTCCCGCCGCTTCCAAAGGTCTGCCACGGCCAGTCCGAGAACGGAAAGACCGCCGGCGACAAAGAATCCCGCATGAATTCCCGCCAGCCCCAAATGCTGCTGGTAGTCGCGAGGCACCCCGGCTTGCCCCGGGTTGATCCATCCCCGGCTGATCACCAGTCCTGCCAGGGCGCTCAAGGCGGCCCCGATCGCAAGCCGTTTCCGTGACCAAATGAATGGAGCAAAGATCAGTCCCGGCAGCACGCACCCTCCCAGGAAACTGAGGTCCACCAGCCCGTCGGCAAGGAGAGGAACATGTGTGTCGCGGCGATAGCTGCGAGCGAAGCGGACCGCGCCGCCAAACATGTGCCCGTAGTCCAGGGACCAGGTCCATTGCTGATAAGCAGCTACGATCAAAATCGGGATCGCCAGGTACCACGCCCAGCTTCCGAGCCGCCGGCGGCGAAGCCACGAGTAGGCGAGCAGCAATCCCACCAAAGCAATTCCGAAATACTTGGTCAGGGCACACAAACCGATCAGCACGGCCGAGGCGGTCAACAACAAGGGCTTCTCCCGGTCCGTACCCTCGATCCAGAGGATCAATGCCAGCATCCATAGCGCCAGCATCGGCACATCGCACATCAGAGTGGTCGCTGAGACCATGAACACCGGAGTGAAAAGCGCCGCCGCGGTGGCAACAAGAGGAGACGCGGTAAACCTTCGCGCCAGATAATACGTGCCCAAAATCACTACCAGCGCGGAGAGAAAGAAGGCTAGGTGCAGCGGCTGCTCCGACCATCCAACCAGCTTCCCCGCGAGGGCCAGAGCATAACAGGCCAGCGGCGGATTCATGGTCTGCTGCCACATGGCCTGCGGATAGCGGTACCAGTTCACCTCAAAGCCGTAGGGATCGAACGGATGTTGCGTAATGTGCTTCGCTGCGTAAAGAAACAAGGTGTCGTCGACATGAAACGCCTTGTTCGAGAAAGGCAGCAGGCAAAGCAGGGTAGCGCCAGCCACCAGGATGTAGGAGCGGAAGCTTCCCCGCCTTCCGGGGACTTCACCGTTTGGTGTGGTCATGAAAAAGGCAGCGCTGAGAGAAACTCATGCTAACATTCCGCGCCATGACGGTGCGACGCATCCTCCTCGCAATGGCCATGCTTTGCCTGCTCCTTCTGGCCGCCTTCGCTTTCGCGGCCGATGAAACTGGCCAGCCTGCTCCGCGTTTTCACGCCAAGACCACAACCGGAGATCAGTTCAACAACCAGTCGGTTAAAGGCAAAGTTGTGTTGTTTGAGTTCTGGACCACATGGTGCAAGTACTGTGAAGAGGAAGCTTCGATGGTCGACGATGTGGTCAGGGAATTCGCCGGCAAGGGCCTCATCGTTCTGGCCGTCGATGTTCTTGAACCGGATCAAAAGGTCAAGAAATATCTGGCGGAGCATCCCCGGTCGGTGCCTATCGTCCTGACCAAGGACACCAATCTTGCCGCCATGTATAACGCGCAAGTTTATCCGATTTATGTGGTCATCGACCGCGAGGGCAACATCGCCGGCGAACAACGCGGCGCCGGCGAAATCGGGCTGCGGCGCATGCTCAAACGCGCCGGACTGGAATCCAAATCCGAAGAAGACGACGAGTAGCTCCTACTCATACGCCAGCGCATCAATCGGATCCTTCTGCGCCGCCTTATACGCAGGGTAAAGCGCGCCGGCGACCGCTCCTGCCAGGGAGATCACCGTGGCCCGCACGACCCAGATGTTGCTCCAGAAAAGGCGCAACGAGGGCTTCTCAAACAAGATGATATGCCGCGTCAGAATGCTGATCACCGTCCCGGCAATAATGCCGGCAATCGCCAACAGCGCCGTTTCGCGCAGAACCACGTTTACGATGTACAGCTTCGACGCGCCCAGCGACTTCAGAATGCCAATCTCGCGGGTGCGTTCCATCACCGCCGTATACATGGACTGGAATATCACCAGAAAGCCGATAATCATGGCGATCGCCACTACGATGTGAATCGAGGTCTCAAAGCCAGGCAGGTTTTCCGGGGTCAACATCGACAAATATTCTTCCATGGAGCGCACCGCATAGTTCTCCATACCGGGTACGTTTTTGATCTCGTTCACAACCAGGTTGGCATTCCTCGAGTCGTCGAGCTTGACGTAGAACACCGAAGCTCGGCCCGGCGCGCCAATCAGGTCCTGCATCGTGGAAAGAGGGATAAATTTGCGGGCCCCCTTGCCGTGCTCGACGATGCCGCAGATATGAAACTGGCGGTTCAGAATCTCAATGGAATCTCCTACCTTCACCCGCGCTGTGTGCGCGAAGAAATCGTCGACGATCACATCATAAGGTCCTTGAAAGGGTCTGCCGGAGACAAACCGGAACGCGGGGGGGATGCTGTTGTAACTGGCAAAGTCGATGCCATAGATAATTTCCAGGCTGGGCTTGGTGGTAAGTTCCCATATGACCGGCGCCACCTCCGCCACATGAGGCAGGTTGCGCAACAGCGGGCCGACTTTCACGGGCATCGGTGCGCCCGTAACTCCCACGATCGCCGATGATCCCGGCGGCTGCACCAGCACATCCGCGCCCACCCCCACCTGGCTCGCCCTCGATCCGTTCAGTTGTCCGTAGAAAAAAGAAACGATCAGCAGAATCAGGATGACTTCCAGAGCCACCGCGCTGATGCTGATCAGCGACCGGATGGGCCGGTGCACCAGGTTCGCGACGATCATTTTGTTCATCATGAAAATGGCGCCAAGTTTCAGCGGTGACTGAATTCCAGCTGTGACTGAAAGAAGAGAAGAACCCGGCTTCAAGCCAACTTTGTCAGCGCCGATTGGCCATATCTGTCGAAGGCATGGCCGCGGCGCTGGACTGCGGGCGATTCAGATGCACCACCTCAGCTCCCGGCGGCTGCACCAAGGTAAACTGCTCGTCCTTGAGCGGTTTGTTGATCTCCAGCTTCAGGACGCTCATCTTGATATCGTATTCTTCCTGCGGCCGGGAAATCTCGATGCGCGACGGATAGCTGACCCCGTCATATTCCTTATAGTCGGCGTAGCGGGCATCGGTGATCAGGTTACCCTGAGCATCGTAAATGTATTGACGATGGGGCAGAAGGTCGATGCGGCTGAAAACGATCTTGCGCGACAGCACGCCCTCATTGTCCCCCTCTTTGCGGATGACCATCAGTTCGTAGTCACCCTGCAGAATCGGATGCCCTTTGGCATCGTGCAGGATCTCGTAGCTCTTCTCCATCACCGCCAGTTCCGTCTGCGGGTCAACTGGCCGGATCAGCAACGCATCGTAGATGTCAGTGGGCCGGATATTCTCCCACGGCTGGTCGGCATTCGGGAGGTTCACGTCGTTGCGCCCCACCACAAACCGGTTCTTCGGCGGGATCCACAGCTTGAACTCCTGCCCATCGCTAACCATGTCGAAAGCCGTGGTCCGCACGATGGGAAGCAATCCGATCATATGCAGCATGGCGGGTTTGCGGGCAAGCACATAGCCGCGAATTTCCTTGTAGTCAGTGATCTTCCCTTTCTTCGCTCCCCCAATCGAGGTATCAATATCGACCGTGGCCTGCAGGGAACTAATCCTGGCGGCCTGCTGATTGACAATGTCGATAAGTTGCTGCTGGGTGGCTTCTTTGAGCGGGGCCTTGGAGTACCGCTCTTCCACTGGCCGGGTGCGAAGCAGGCAGCCGCTGGCTGGCAGAAGCAGCAGGACTAAAACCAGGATCCAAAAGGGGGGCAAACGCCTCATGCGGATTTCAGACCGTCTCCAGAATATTTGAGTATACCGCGCCGCAAAGGATGCAGGAGGCAAGGGGACCTGGATCGCTAATGATACGCAATCAGCGATGCACCACCGCAGGTCCGCTTCCAAAATGCCGGGGCGTCGTTCGATAACTTGTTTTCTGTCAATAAGAAGAGTCCCGGACCGCGGCTGCCTGGAGAGATTTTCTGCCAACCAGTGCTGAAGGGACCCCCACGCGATAAGTACAGCGAAACCTTACACCAAAGTTAGTGGACGTGCCCTATGAGTCATCTAAACTAGGATGGTGCGCAGAGTTTTTCTGACTACGGTTGCCGTGCTCTTCCTCGGTCTGCTCGCAGCAGGCGGCTGGCTGGCCTGGGCCCTGTTCAGCCCGACCACCCCTCAGAGAGAAACCGTGGTTACGCTGTGGCCAGGATATTCCACGCGCCACATTGCATCGGAACTCAAATCAGCCGGGGTGATTCGTAGCAGCAGCGCCTTTGTCCTCTGGCACTATCTTCACCGCCGCCCACTGCGGGCGGGTGAATATCTGTTCGAAAAACCGGCCAGCGTCGTTGACATTCAGAAGCGTCTGCGTCGGGGCGATGTTTATTTTCATACCGTCGTGGTGCCGGAAGGCTACACCATGTTCGATATTGCGCGGGCCATTCAGGAGGCCGGGCTTGGCCCGGCCGACGACTTCCTCAAGGTCGCCCAATCCGATACTGCGCTCATCTCCGATCTGGCTCCCGACGCCCATTCGCTCGAAGGCTATCTTTTTCCCGACACCTACGAGTTCACCCGTCTGATGACCATGCATGACATGGCGGCCGCTATGGTTCATCAGTTCCGTGTGGTCGCGCACCAGATTGCATTGATCCCTGATACGACAAATGCCGCGCAGAATAGCGGCCCGGTTCTGCACGATTCCGCGTTGAGTTCGCCCTCCGATGCCCTGGTAACTGACGATCTGGAGCGCACCGTAATTGTGGCCTCGATCGTCGAAAAGGAAACATCCGTTCCCGAGGAGCGCCCCATGGTCGCCAGTGTCTATTACAACCGGCTCATGAAAAACATCGCCCTCGATGCCGACCCCAGCGTTATCTACGCCGAGCTTCTTGCCGGAACCTACACTGGCGCTCTTCACCACGCCGATATGCAGTTCGCCTCTCCCTATAACACCTACAAGTATCGCGGGCTGCCTCCCGGGCCGATTGGCAACCCGGGAAAGAGCGCGCTGGAAGCCGCTATGCATCCCGCCCAAACCGATTACTACTACTTCGTTGCCGATGCCCAGGGCCATCATCGCTTCGCCAAAACGATCGAAGAGCACGACAAGAACGTCGCAGCGTATCGCAAGGCCATGCGGGGCCAGTAGGTCGGCGTCCGGCTTCCGGCGTCCGGCTTCTGGCATAACCACCTCCGCTTTCCCGAAGCGGGTGCGTTGTTTCCGAAAAACGTACGCTTGTGACAGCTGTCACCTTGAAGACATCCCTCAATCGTCTAGCTTCGAGCGAAGGGGAAAGGGATGGAGCGATAAGTGGAACCTACACCGACTTGGAAGTTTGGCGCACCGCGATGGAACTCGCCGAAAGATGTGTACCACGCCACGCAGGCGTTTCCCAAGCACGAGATTTATACGTTGAGCAGCCAGCTACGACGAGCGGCGATCTCCGTGCCCAGCAATATTGCAGAAGGCAAGGGCCGCGCATCCAACAAGGAACTTGTCCAGTTCCTCTGTCACGCGCGGGGATCGCTCTTTGAGGTTGAAACCCAGGTCAGGCTTGCTGCTCGACTGAGCTAATTAAAGGGCCAGAGGAGGAACCAATCTTGCACAAGACGGCGCGTGTCGGCCAACGGCTGAACGGACTGCTCCAGGCGTTTCGGCCTAACGCGGCATAGAGGGTCATACGCCTTCCGAAAGCCCGAGAGCCGAAGGCCGGTTACCGATCTGCCTCCGGAAGCCGAGCGCCGGAAGCCGGCAGCCGGCTATCCATCCAGCCTTGCAGAATCAGCACCGCCGCCATCCGGTCCACAGCCTTGCCGCGCTTCTCAATGGAGAGATCGGTCTCGCGCAACAGCCGGTTGGCTTCTACCGAAGTCAGCCGCTCATCCCACAGGTGCACCGGCAGCCCGAAGCGCTTCCGCAGTTCGGCGGCAAAGGATTGAATTTTTTCCGCCTGCGTTCCTTCCTCGCCGCTCATCCGCAGGGGAAGCCCAACGACAATTTCCTTCACCTCGCATTGCCCAATCACCTTCGCCAGATAGTCAAAATCCGTTTTCCTGTTGCGGCGCTGCAAGGTTTCGATCCCCTGGGCGGTCAAGCCCAAAGGATCGGAAACTGCCATCCCGATTCTCCGCGTCCCCACATCGAGTCCCAGAACCCTGCCAGGAAGGATTTGCGGGTTCCCGCGTCGGGAATCGTCTAGCCGATTTATCTTCCCTTCGTCCGGTGACTCGCTCTGCACCCGGCAATTATATGGCGTCCTAGACCAGCATCCTGATACAACGCTTGCGCCGGAACTTGGGGTTGCCCATTGGCCAGGAATTAAAATCTTATTCAGCAATAAGTTAGAGCGTTGAGCCAAGAGGGTCCGGCCATCCCTCATTCTTGCCTTTCTTAAACATTCGGAGTAGCATAATTAGAGCAGTCTTGCTGATTTTCTTCCCCAACGAACCCAAATCTTCCTTCCCGGGTGCTTGGTATGAGCAGTGCGGAATTGAATTTCCACATCGGTGACAAAGTCGTCTATCCCAACCACGGTGTAGGTGTTATCGAACAGATCAGCAGCCGCTCAATCGGTCCAACCGTGGAAAAGTTCTACCTCCTCAACATTAAGGCCAGCAGCCTGAAAGTCATGGTGCCCTGCGCCAATGTGAGCAGTGTGGGGTTGCGGCGCGTCGTGCGCAACGGGGAAGTTCAGAAAATCATTGATTTTCTTTCAGTTACCGAGAACCACAGCAACGGCGACTGGAAAGACCGCTTCAAGGAAAACTCCGATCGCATGCGCACCGGCTCCCTGCTCGAAGTGGCCGGAGTGCTGAAGAGCCTGATCGCCCTGCACCAAAGCAAGCCGCTCTCTTTCCGCGAAAAGAAGATGCTGGAACGCGCCCGCTACCTTCTGGTCAGCGAACTGGCCATGGCCCGCAACTGCGAGGAAACCAAGATTGAGGAACTCCTAACGGTCGCTCTTTCCAAGTGCAACCTGCGCTTCCCGGAAGCCTCCGAGTTCCAGGCGTAAGATCCTGTCACGAGAAGGATAGCCCTCGATAGGAGCGAATGCTCTGTCGAAGTGGTGGTTGGGGGTTGGCCGGGCCTTGATTCCGGGGGCTGGCATCTTTGATTTTTTTCAATCCCGCAATCACCACGGCCTAAGCTGGCGGGTGCGCCACGTCTCTTCGCCTTTGTGAAACGTCAGATCGTGCGAACCCTGGCGAATCCCGAAACCAATCGGGGATGCAGACAGCATCGGCTCCGCCCTTGCAAAAAACACGGGGACGGAGCACCCTCATCGTGGTGGCGCAAACAGACAGATAGAGGCGGGCCACCGCTGGAGAATTGCATGCGAAAAACCGTCACCATCCTCGCGTCCATATTCCTCATTCTGTCCGTCCTGCCCGAAGGCATCGAACAGGCGCGAGCGCAGGCGAATCCCTATCCGGCCATGGCTCCTCTGCAGGAGTATCTGATGCCGGCGGATGCGGAGATCGCGCTGGCTCGCAGCGCGGCGCCGGCGTCTGTCGCCGACGGCGCCACCGTGATGGTGCTGGGACGCCAGGGATACACGATCGCTGTGCCGGGCACGAACGGCTTCCTCTGTTACGTGGAGCGATCCTGGGCCAAGAGCACAGACGATCCGGAATTCTGGAATCCCAAATTGCGCGCCCCGAACTGCTTCAATGTGGCGGCAGCCCGGAGCGTTGCGCAGATCTATCTCATGAAGAGCCGGCTCGTCCTGGCCGGGCAGTCAAAGGCGCAGATTGCGCAGACGATCGCCGCGGCTCTGGACGACAAGAAAATACCTGCGCTGGCGCCGGGAGCGATGTGCTACATGATGTCGAAACAGCAGTATCTGAACGACCAGGGCAAAAGCTGGCATCCGCACCTGATGTTTTACGTTGCCGGAGATGCCGCCCAGAGTTGGGGAGCCAATCTGCCCGGCTCGCCGCTGATCGCGGCGAATGATGCGGAAGCTCGGGTGACGGTCATGATGGTCGTGGTGCACCAGTGGTCAGACGGAACACCCGACCAGCACTGAGGCTGCCCCACCCTTCGCGGTTTTCGAAGGGTGGGTGCTGCGGAAGTGTAAACCGCGAAGATTTTCGGCGGTCGGGGCGGAGATTTTGATTTCCAAAATGCCTTCACTTTCCTTTGACTTCCCCCACCCTCACTCCTAAGATAGCGCTGCTGCCTTGCGGGTCTGTGATTCGCACAAGCTCCGATTGCGCAACCCTGATTGCACAACTTGATGATCGGCCAAACCATCTCCCACTACCGCATCATGGAAAAGCTCGGCGGCGGTGGTATGGGTGTGGTTTACAAGGCCGAAGACCTCAAGCTCCGCCGCTTCGTCGCGCTAAAATTCCTCCCCGACGACGTCGCCAAAGATCATCAGGCCCTGAGCCGCTTTCAGCGCGAGGCGCAAGCTGCATCGGCGCTCAACCATCCCAACATCTGCACCATTTACGAAATCGATGAGCAGAGCGGCCAGGCCTTTATCGCGATGGAGTTTCTCGAAGGGCAAACCCTCAAACATCGCATCGAGGGCCGTCCGCTGGATACGGAGCTGCTTCTCACTCTGGGCATCGAAATCGCCGACGCCCTCGACGCCGCCCACAGTCGCGGCATCATCCATCGCGACATCAAGCCCGCCAACATTTTCGTTACCAAGCGCGGCCAGGCCAAGCTCCTCGACTTTGGTCTGGCCAAGGTAGCTGTCGGCTCCACTGAGCACACCGCAACGGAGGCTACTCCGCAGTCACTCGTCACCAGTCCCGGCTCGACCATCGGCACCGTTGCCTACATGTCCCCGGAGCAGGTGCGGGCTCAGGAACTCGACGCCCGTACCGATCTGTTCGCCTTTGGGGCTGTTCTTTACGAAATGGCCACGGGGAAGATGGCTTTTGCCGGAAACAGCAACGGCATCATTTTTGAAACCATCCTGAATCGCATGCCCGTGCCGGTTTCAAGCCTGAACCCTGGCATTCCGGCCAAACTCGACGAGCTTATTACCAAGTCCCTTGAGAAAGACCGCGATCTGCGCTATCAGACGGCCGCAGAGTTGCGCGGCGATCTGAAGCGGATCAAGCGCGATCTGGACACGTCGCGTGTCCGCGCTACATCGGGCGCCGTGCCCATCGCCTCCTCTTCAGGAATCTCCGCCATCACCGCCGCCCAGGAGTCGGCAAGTTACGTTCCGGCTGTTCGCGAGCCTGTTGCCCCTCGCCGCGGCGTCTTTCCCCTCCTGGCTGTCGCCGTTGTGGCGTTGGCGGTTGGCCTCGCTGTAGGGGCTATGTTCCTGCGCCGTTCCTCGCCGCCCACCTTTGCCGCCTACCATCCGCTGACTTTCCGGCGCGGCATCGTACTTTCCGCGCGCTTTGCCCCCGATGGCAAGACGGTCATCTACAGCGCTGCCTGGGAAGGCAAACCGCTCGATCTTTACACCACCCGCCCCGAAAGTCCGCAGTCGCAGGAAATGGAGCCCAAGGGCGCCGAAGTGCTCGCCATATCCTCCTCGGGCGAAATGCTGCTCTCGCTCGGCAGCCGTCCGCGCGACGCCTTTCTTTATGCCGGCACGCTGGCCCGCGTTCCTCTGGTGGGCGGCGCGCCGCGCGAAATTCTCGACAACGTGGAATGGGCCGACTGGTCGCCAGACGGCAACTCCTTGGCCGTGGTGCACGAGGTGAGCGGACGCAAGCAGCTCGAGTTCCCCCTGGGCAAGACGCTTTACGTGGCCGACGGCTGGATCGGCAACATCCGGGTCAATCCCAAGGGCGATAAAGTTGCTTTCATCGACCATCCTCAGCCGCGCGACGACGGCGGCTCGGTCGACATCATCGGCTCCTCGGGAAAAAAGAAGGTTCTATCCGACGGATGGGACAGCATTCAGGGGATTGCCTGGTCGCCCAAGGGTGAAGAGGTCTGGTTCAGTGCGACCCGCACGGGCGGCGACCGTTCGCTGTACGCCGTCGATCTTTCCGGCAATGTCCGTTTGCTGGCGCGGGTTCCCGGAGAGCTGACGCTGCTCGATGTGGCCCGCGACGGCCTGGTTTTGCTGACCCGCGGCAATGATCGCGCCGGCATGATCGGTTTGGCTCCGGGCGAAACCAAGGAGCGCGACTTGTCCTGGCTGGATTGGTCCGTCCCGGCAAGTCTTTCGGCCGATGGCAAGGAGATTCTCTTTCAGGAAGCGGGCGAGGGTGGAGGACCGAAGTATGCCGTATACATCCGCCAAACCGACGGTTCACCCGCGATCCACCTCGGGGAGGGCAGCGGCATCGCCTTATCGCCTGACGGGAAATGGGCGTTGGCCCGGCAAAACACTGACCCTGCTCCTTTCATGCTTCTGCCCACCGGCGTGGGCGAGACCAAGCCGGTCAAGGACGATGGCCTCAATCACAACGGTGCCGCGTGGCTGCCGGATGGAAATCACATCGTGTTTTCTGGGATCGAACCGGGACATGGAATTCGCCTTTACGTCGAGTCGCTCACCGACGGGAAACCCAAGGCTATCAGCGGCGAAGGAGTCGGTCCCGGTCCTATTCTTTCTCCCAACGGCGACCTGGTTGCCGATACCGGCCCCGACCGCAAGGTCTATCTCTTTCCCATCGCTGGCGGAGAGCCGCGTCTGGTTCCCGGCGTAGAGCCTTCTGAATATCCCACCGGCTGGTCGGCGGACGGCCGCGAGCTCTTCGTGATCGCGCGGGGCGAGATTCCCGCTCCCGTTACCCGTATCGACATCGCCACTGGAAAGCGCACCTTGTGGAAGAATCTTGAGCCTGCCGACTCCGCCGGGATCGACACGATTGGCCGCGTTCTGTTGTCGCGGGACACAAAGTCCTACGTTTACAGTTACGTACGGACTTTGTCGGATCTCTATATGGTCGAAGGACTTAACTAGAATCGCACTCCTCTCGGAGGCTCGCGCTCTCAGGCTAAACCCTCCGGGTCGTCCCGAAGCTTCGCGCTCTTGGTAGACACTCGGCTTCAGTCCTCGTGTCGCGCTTCCGTCGGGAGGTCTCCCGAACCGAGCCCGCTACCCCCGTCAGTTCGCAAGTGAAACCGAGGCGGCGCCCAGAGTCGACACCTAATTCCAGAACCTCGCTGCCAAGGTTTATAATCCGTAAAAGTTGTTTCTCGCCATGACTGATTCCATCAAACGAAAGCTGCAGGATGAGATCAACGCGCTCGAACATGAGCTCGTCCACGAGCTTCCCAAAGAAATCAAAAAGGCGGCTGCGCTCGGCGATCTCAGCGAAAACGCCGAGTACCACATGGCCAAGCAGCGCCAGGAGTTCGTCAAGGCCCGGGTACGCCAGCTCGGTAAACGGCTCGCCGAGCTGTCAATGATCAACATGAACAACATCCCCAAGGACAAGGTGGGGCTGGGTTCTAC
>DATKPV010000048.1:0-13261 GCA_035523915.1 Candidatus Aquilonibacter sp.
TTAGCGGAAGGAAATCATGCCGACTGACATCATCATGCCCCAGATGGGCGAGTCCATCGTCGAGGGCACCATCACCAAGTGGCTGAAGAAGCCCGGTGACAAAGTGCAGCGCGACGAGCCACTGTTTGAAATCTCCACCGACAAGGTCGACGCCGAAATCCCCTCGCCCGCCGCCGGAGTTTTGCAGGAAATCAAAGTCGCCGAGGGCACAACCGTCGGCGTGAACACCGTAGTCGGCACCATCGCCGTCGATGGCGAAGCCACTGCCGCTCCCGCGAAAATTGCGCCGACGCCCTCTACGACTAAAGAGGAAACAAAAGAAGAAAAAAAAGCGTCTTTCGCCCCGCCACCTGTTCCCACAGCCAATGCCGTTCCTGCGCCCGCTTCAGTCTCGTCTGACGACGAAGAAGCCCGGTCATCCCCGCTCGTCCGCAAAATCGCGCGCGAGCATGGTGTCCGCCTGTCGCAAGTCACCGGCACCGGTCTCGGCCGCCGCATCACCAAGCAGGACATCATGTCCTTCATCGAGCGTCAGTCTCCCTCCGCAGCGCCCGTGCCCGCTGCCCCGGCGGAGGTGCCCTCTGCTTCCCGCCCTGCTACCCCCGCCGCACCCCCACCCTATCCCGGTGATCTCGTTCCCATGACGCAGATGCGCAAAATCATCGCGCAGCGCATGATCGAGTCGCGCCGCACCAGCGCGCACGTTCACTGTATGTACGAAGTGGATCTCACCCGCGTGGTCGCCCTGCGCAACAAGCACAAAGCCGCATTCGAGCAGCGCCACGGCGTTCGCCTCACCTTTATGCCCTTTTTCGTCCGCGCCGCCATCATCGCAATTCAGCAATGGCCGATCGTGAATGCCTCCCTCGAGGGCGAAAACATCCGCTACCACCGCAACATCAACATGGGCATCGCAGTCGCACTTGACTGGGGACTCATCGTTCCCGTCCTCAAGAATTCCGGCGATCTGAATTTCCTCGGCCTGCAGCGCGGCGTCACCGATCTCGGCGAGCGCGCCCGCACTAAAAAGCTCAAGCCTGAAGACGTCGAAGGTTCCACCTTCACCGTTACCAATCCCGGCCAGTTCGGGGCCGTTTTCGGTCTGCCCATCATCAACCAGCCGAATTCGGCCATCATGGGCGTCGGCGGCATCACCAAAATGCCGCTGGTCGTGACCGATAAAGATGGCAACGACTCCATCGCCATTCGCAGTGTCGTGCATCTCACCCTCGGCTACGACCACCGCATCATCGACGGCGCCGTCGCCGACCAATTCATGGCCGTGGTGAAGAAGACTCTGGAGAACTGGAGCGAGGAAATCGGATAAACGGCCGGACTTTGAACTATGAATCGAAAGACCTTCTCTGTGCTGCCCTGTGCCCTCTGTGTTGAAAAATTCAGCTGCAAACCCCGAGGAAATTCTAGCTTGACGGCCCGACCTCTGACGCCTGCCCCGGCCCCTTCGCCCACGTGGAAGCATTCAGGCATTGCACCGTCCCGTCTATTATTTTCGAAATTCCCTCACGAAATTTCTCCGGCTCCACAATCTCCCGCTCCGCCACCGCATCTGCCATCGCGATCGCATTCTGCAAAAACGACATGGCAGCATCCTTCTTCTCCGCCCCGGTTTTGGTTCCGAACAAGCTTTCGATTCCGTTGACCAGCGCGGGCACGAAAGCAATCCCGCGCAATAACTGATCGAGAAAGTTCATTATTTTTCTTCTCCTTGGATTTTGTACCTGGCTGACATCGCAGCCGAAAGTCGCGACGCCGGAGGCCCGAAGCCGGAAACCTACTTCCACCAGAACTTATGCAGCGCGATCACCACGCTGATGCCCGCGCTGATCGCTCCATTGACCATGCGGTTGTAAACCCCGTTTCGCACATCATTTCGTTCCAGCCTGGCGATTCGGTCCTCCGCCAGCTTCATCCGTCCCGGTTGGCCGTTGCCCGCCAGCATGTCCATCTTGGCCTCGAGCCGGCCCAGCTTCTCCAGCACCTCCCGCTGAAAGTCCCCATCGATGATCCGCAACATGGAAAGCTCTCTCTCGCTCAACGTCATTCTCAGCCCCCGCTTCTGAACCTCATGTCAACGGATAATCCACGTGCAGCGCCGCCGAATACCGCGAATATCGCGGTGGGGACGAATTGTCATACAGGCGCAGGAAATAATTCTGGGTTCTCCCCGTGATCCGCGGCAATGTGAAGGTTTGTGTATTGAAGCGGCCTACAAGTCCGCTGTTGTTTGCCTCACCCCAGGCAAAGTCGTGAATCCTCACCTCGATCCCTAGCCCCACCGTGGGTGCGAATCCCGCATCCACCGTCACCGTCGTCGCCGTCACGTCCGTGATCTGCGCATCGGTCAAGTTCGCCTGATAGTAAGAGCCCACCTGCGCGGTCGTGAGCAACGGAGGTGCATCCTGCAATGGGATGGTCTTTGCGCTGGCTTCCTCCTGAATGCCGCAGGACGAAGCCAGATCGTTGGCAAAGCCGATCGTATAAAACGCGCGGTCATTCGCCGGATCGGCGATCTCCAGTTGCACTTCCCGCACGATCCCGGTGAACACGGCGTTCCGCGAGGGCACGTTTATCTTAATTCCATCGCCCGGAAAAATGTCGCTCGCCGCTCCGGGAAGAAAATCGCTCCACGTGCGATAAGTTCCCGACCACGCCGCATCGGCTCCGTCGTCGAGGACTGCGAGCGCGGCATTCTCGCAGTCTGCATCGGTGCGTGCCGCCGGAATCTTGATCGTCCTCGCGATGCCTCGCGTCCCGTCGTCGGTCCCGGTCGCCAGGGCAGCCACGCTGCCCGCATTTTGCACCTGCGCCACCGCGGGCCCATGGCCGCGATAGCTGACCACGATCAGTTCGTTAGCCACAGGCGC
The DNA here is from genome assembly GCA_035523915.1 of Candidatus Aquilonibacter sp. Lineage (GTDB taxonomy): Bacteria > Acidobacteriota > Terriglobia > Terriglobales > Acidobacteriaceae > Sulfotelmatobacter. The sequence goes on from DATKPV010000048.1 coordinate 2,886, forward strand.
ATACGCCGCGTAGAAACTCAGCCCTGGATCGCTGGTAATCGCGCACTCCGCCCCATCCGCCGCCGCTCCTACGATCTGCGTAACAAACGGCGTGCCTTCGCCGCCTGCCGCTACTCGCACTTCCGGCAGTGAGTTGTGCGCCACATACGTGTAGGCAATGTTGCACTGTAGATTTGCCGCATTCACCAACGCATAAGTGCAGAAGCCGGGAGCGCCGCTGACCACATCGTCGTAAAGTATCGTCGGCGGCGCCACCAGCGTCTCCGGATTGCCCGGATCGATGTCCTGCACCTCCAGCACGAATCGCACATTTGCCGCGATCTCCCCGCCACCCAATCCATTTCCCGCCGGATGCGCCGAGGAGTGATACGTCTGCTGCGCCCGATAGACCTCCATCGAATAGAAATACGTTGTCAGCACATAGCGGTGGCCGGCCGTGGTCGTAATCACTGGTCCGCTCAACGATCCATTCACCAGCGCCTGAATCGCCGACTGCGATCCCGAAGGCGTGACCTGAAACCCCGCCAGGCATTCGCTTGCCACGATTGCTCCCGCGTACAGCCCGCCAATCACTCCCTGTGACGCAGCCGCAAACGTGACGTCTCCATGCTGCAACGCCAGCGCCCCACCCAATTCAATCTGCTCGATGAAGGCAACCGTCGTTTGCCCGTCCACTCCGGTTCCACCCGTGACCTGCAGAGTCTGCCCTCCAGTCGAGATCACTTCGGATGGATCGGTCACCGCCCACGTCGTCGGGTCCAGCGTCGGCCCCATGTACTGCTCATCGATCAATGCCGTTTTGCTCTGTGCAAATGGCGTCTGCGAAAGGTAGTACTTGAGCGATACCCCATCTCCCACGAAGTAGTCTCGAACGTATGCCTCTGGCTCATCTGCTCCGATCGCGGTAACCGTGTTCACCAGCAGGCTCGGAGCGTCCAGTAACAACCCTTCCGGCGAAAAGTTCATGTCGCTCTCGTTCAGCGCATACGTCGCCGCTCCCAGGGGCGCCAGCATGAGTGCCCCATTCATCGCGCGGTAGCTGGCTCGCGCCGATAAGGCAATTTCCCCCGCGTGGAACGAAAACATTTTCTGCGGGTTCACCGCATAGGAGGCCAGCGTGTCCAGATCCTGTACGGCGCTGGTGTCAAACCACCCTGGTAAGAGATTCTGCGCCAGTTGCCGGAGCGCGGAACCCGCGCTCCGTTCAACAAAAGGGCAACGGTTGGGAATCTCCTTCTGATCGAGCACCATCTCGTCGCTCTCGGCAATCAGGTTGTAGCGGTAGACCGGGCCTCGTTCTCCCCATCCCATGTATTCGTACTGCGCTGCCGAAATCAGGTAGCCGGTGAAAACATACCCGCCTGTTTTCTGCAGCATGACTCTTGCCCCAACCTCTGGGATCACGAAGTCCGAAGAATTGGAAACTAGGCTGAACTGCAGCACGGCCGGCTGATTCAGCTTCCGCTCCACTCTGGGTGGCTGCGTACCGTCCAGTGCGGCGGTGTAATCTTGCGCTCCCAGCCCTTGCAGGTTGTCGATCGTCAATTGCATTGTCGTTCAGACACTCCTTGATTCCCGGCGTGAACGAGCGTGGCTCGATTTCGCCGTCGCACACTACTGACGCAGTGCTGAAAATAGGGGGAGGACGAGCTGTTCCGTTAGCATCGCACGCCCGCATGCGCACGGAGAGACGAGCTTCAGTCTGTCACGATTCGCGAACGAAAGTTCCAATGTGGGAAGCCTTGCTGCTCGCGGTTTGTCGGCCTCTCAGTACACCGCCGCCATCACCGCCGGAAAATAACTTCGGTAGCACAACACAGTTTGCCCGTCGTTCGTATCAGCAAAAGGCAGTGCCACAAACGACGCGTGCAGCGCCAGAGATGCCAGCGGGTTTGCGATCATCGCCGTTGCTTCGCGCATGAATTTCGCGCCTGACGTTCCCGCACCTTTGAGCGCAACCGGTGCGGGCGTCGCTGCCGTCCCGCCCGCTGCCTTGCCCGGCTTCAATGTCGCGCTCGAATCCAGTTTCACTCCGCTCGATCCCGCTCCCGGATTCGGGCTCAGCCGCGGATAATAGAAACACACGCGGCCACCGGACTCTGGCTCGGCCACAAACAGTGCCGACCACTCCTGAAAGAAAGAACCGCCCTCCCGATCCACAAACGCCACTACCACCTGCGCCTGCGCCCCGCTCGCCGGAACTCCTCCCGGCAGCGGCTGGGTCAGCATCGCTGCCGTATCGGTTAATTCCGCCACCCGCCCCACATTGAAGGTCACTCGCCTCACATAATTCGTGTCGCGGTTCACCGCCGCCGGATCGCTCACATACGCCGCCGCAATGCCCGTTCCCACATATCCCGTTTCCTGCTGGTAATCCACATCCACCGCCAGCAGGTTCCCCGGCGCAAACGCGTTGACAGCGCCCGTTCCCAAATTGAGTTGAATCGCGGTCGAGCCAGGCAGCACGGCGACCGGCGGCACGGGTGTTCCCCCCGAAGGCGCTGGCGACGCGCCCGCTCCCGTCGCCAGCACGTTTATGTGCTCCGATCCGGCGGCCAGCGCCATTTGCAGTTTGCCCCACTCCCGGAAGTCAAATTCAACTCGCGCCTCCAGCGGTCCCCGAAATTGCACCGCCGGCAGTGCCCTCGCTCCCGAGCGCACCGCCTCGGTTGCCGTGTCGTAGTAGCGCTCGAAGCCCTCCACCCAGCCCAGGTCCAGCCACGGCGCGGGTGGCGATTCCAGCGGGAATGCGCCGCTCGCCGCGGGATCGAAAATCGTTGGCGTCTCGCTCGCTCGATTCACCGGAGCAAAATACGCCCGCATCTGCCGGCTCATCGGAACCATGGCCGGCCGCAACGGAGAAGTGCTCATAGCAGCGTCACCTCCGAGAAAAAGAAAACCGTCAGCCGCGTTTTTCGTTCCACTCGTCCATCCGGATAAGCCTGCTCATACATCGCCCGGCGCACCGCCCGCCCCTGGTAAGCGACCAAGTTGTCCTCGACATCTCTGGTAGTTGCCATCTCAAACGTGGGTTGGCTCCAGAACACTTTCGTTCCCAGGTCTGCCGCGGGAGACTGTGTGTAGTCCATCTTCTCCGTGTTGGTCGGCTGGCAGATTCCCAGCAACTCATCATCCAGTTGGCCCAACACTCGCCCGCGATCCACCATGCTTTGCACCGTTCCCAGCGTGTAGTACGAAATCACGCAGGTCAGGCTCATCAGCGCCGCGCTCCCTGCATGTCCGTCGATTACGTTGGCCGCGCCCCATTCGATATAAAACGTATTCGGTTGCGGCTCCATCGCAGAGGGCGGCAAGTTCTCTGCCACTACGATTGCCGGCACGGTCGCTCCGTTGATGGTCACCGTTCGCCCCGGATTCAGCGCTGCCAGCCTCTGCTGCAGCGCCAGGAAAAAACTGTCTTTGGCAAATTGCATGACACCAGCCCTCGGCTCTTAGCATCAGCCTGCGTCTTTACTCCACCGCCGTGACAACGTAGAAGTACGCCGTTCCGGCAAAGTTTTCCGTAACCACAGCTTCGATGTGAAGAAGATCGGAGTCGTACATGATCCCCAACGCAGCGTCAAACAGTTCTTCTGCCGATCCCAACCCTAACGTGGACAACTGTTCGGCAAGGGCAGATGCAGGCAAGGTAAACTCAATTTTTCTCACCGGCCCTTGCGTCCCCGCCGGTAGTGGTCGTGCCACAACCGGCGTCACAATCACTTGCTGCACTCCCGGATCGACCAGTCCCAGTTGTCCCGCCGCGTCGCTGGCTGTCGCCGTCGCCGGCAACAACAAGCTCACCTGATCACCTCCCAGCGCCGTCAACATTGCGTTCGCCGCACGGACCACCGCCGCCCCACAGATACCGTTCCCCATTATTTCCTCCGATAAATTCCGTCATTCCGAGCCGTTCGCAGCCCGCGCGGCGACCAACACCGAAGAACGAACGACAGATTTTCTTACGCGCCCTTTTGTGCCACGTACGGCGCCAGTAAGCCCCGCACCATTTCATCCACCAGCGTCGGCCCGAAGTACTGCAGCCGCAGCTGATCGATCTGGCTCGACTGCACGTTCAACCCTGGAGTGTTCTGCGCATTTTTAACGATCTGCGCGCAAGCCACCTTCACCGGGGTTGGGATCGTGCTCCATCCCGCGTTGTAAACCACATCCACCTCGTTGAAAAACAACCCCAGCGCATTCACCGGAAAGGTCAACTCGCCGCTATCGGACCAGATATCGATCGTGGTCGGATCGATCGCCGTCCACATGCCCGGCAGCGAAAAAACCAGCGCGAACTCCAGGCTGAGTTCCGGAAATGGCCATTCTCCTCGTCTCGGAATTCCATATCGTCCCTGCAGCGAAACAATCGCTGTCGGCAGCGGCGCCACCGTCACCAGGGGCAAATAGTTCACCCGCACCGTGTTCAACTCTGGCGGCAGTGTCAAGCGCTCTTCATACTGGCTCACCCCCAGCGTCACTCGCCGGCAATGCGCGTCAATGATGGCCGACGCCGCCGTCACCCACGAAGGATCGGTCGTCGCCTCCAGCCCGTACGTCACGTACTCGGTCGTGTCGAGATAATTCATAAGAGTTCTCAGTGTCAGGAAATGTTGTCGTCAGTCGCTGGCGTTTGCCTATTGTGCTTAATTGCAAACCGCCAACGACCGACGATCGCTGCCGGCGTCTCTTGCTGACAGACTAGCTACTGGCAGCTGGCTACCGCTGCACCTTCACCTCGTAGTGCGCAAAGTTCGCGCCCTTCACCACCGGTGCGCCGAACTTCACCACCACCATTTGCTGTGTCAACGCGCTGGGCAATCCCAGCTTGAACACCCGCGGATTCGGATCGGTCAGCCAGTGATACTCGATCAGGTCTTCGGTCACGATGTACGCCGGCAATACCGCATTGCCGCTGCCAATCGTTCCCGTGTAGCCCAGCGCCCATTCTGGAATCAGGGGCAGATCGCCGGCCTGCGTGCTCAGCGCCTTCACCCTGAACCCCGCCGTGATCTCCACCGTGTTCAGCACCACGTTGAACTCCGACTTCATCTCCTGATCGATCAGGTCCAGCAGCACCGGATTGGCATAAACGGCCGTCGGCCGCACCTGGAACGATGAGTTCGCCACCATCGAGGCAACCGTGCTCTTGATTCCATCCACGATGCTCGCCGTAGTTCCAACCGTGGTCGTGTTCCCACCCGCCTCGATCTGCCCGATGACCCCGAAATACTGCGATGTTGTCGGCGCGCTCAAAGAAGTGTCTGTCCCATTCCACAGAGCCACGTCGTGAGTGCGCATTAATCCGTCTACAGCGTCCGCCAGGTCCTTCGCCTGCAGGTAGGCGAACTGGCTCTGCTGCGCCGTCACTTCCAGGTCGAACAGGTTGTAGTTGATCTGCGATACCAGAGCCTTCAGCGGCACCGCTAGCTCCACTCTTGTCGGCGCTTGCACGGTGGGCGCAATGTTGCGCGGATCCACAAACGCCTGCGCTGCCGTTGGCGCTGCGATCGCCGTTTCCTCGAAGAAGCGCGAAGGATGTCCCGTCGCCGGCACCTGCTTGATGCGCTGGCCGAACGCTCCCCGCCTGCGCACGATGTCAAAAATCTCCGTCTGGTAGCGGTCGATCTCGATGGCTCCCGGCCCGAGAAAATCCGCTGCCGCAAACAAATCCACGAATTGTCCTCTCATGTTTTCTCCTGTACGTGCCTTGAAATTTGATCTCGTTGTGTTGCTGGTCCGCCGGTCCCTCGGCAAAGCTGCCGTCCCGAGCGACAAAAGTTGCTTCGCTTCGCGAATCAACCTCGAAGTCGAGGGACCCTTTGTGCTTTCCGTTTTTCCCGCGGTGCCTGTGCCCCTCTGCGTTGAACTCCCATCTCCAGCAGAACAAAAAGGCACGACCAAGTCGTGCCCCGCTCCGCTATCTCACACCCGCGACCGCTTGCTACTCGATCATCCCTGCTCTTGCCAGCTCCGCCTTCACCGCGATCCGTTGCTCCACGCTCAGGCTGCCCAGGGTTTTATCCAGCATCGTGCGGTCGATCTTCTCCCCGGCCGTCTCACCGCAACTTTTCGCCAGGACCGCCGAAACCAGCGGTGGCAGCGTTTTCCTTGCCAGACGTGCCGCTTGCGCCTTCAGGTCGGCATTCGACTTCTCCAGCTCGGCAACCCGCTCCTGCAGCCGCCGCGACCCTTCGTCCAATCCCGGGTCGTACGCTGCGTGCTCGTCCACCGCGGCAACGATCCGGTCTACTTTGGCGTTCAGCGCCTCCTGTTGCGCATCCAGCCTCCCCAGCACGCGATCCAACGACTCGGCCGCACTCGCCAGCCGCTCCGCCGTCGCCGTCAATTGCTGCAACATCTCTTCATTCATGCTCTTCTCCTTCTCGGTGATCCCACCGTAAGAACTCCTCTGCGCCAGCGACTCGCCGTGAGGTACTCGCTCGGCGCCTGGTGCCCAACTCCAGACTGGCAACTGGCTACTGGCTACTCGCCAACTCAATCCACGTATCCGGATACGCCGCTTTGTCCCGGCGAAGAATCGCCGCCCCGGTAAACGTCACTTCCGTCAGGATCCACACCTTCGCTCTGGCGTCCACCACCTGCGCGCCCGTGATCTCATACGACATCCCCAGCGGTGAACCTGCTTCTTGCCCTCGGTGAACTGCCCCGCCGGCCGACGCCTTCAGCGCAAGCCCGATGTGCCTTCGCGCGCGCGTCCCGCCTCGCCATGCTCGCGCCGACGCTGCCATCCAGTTTCCGAATCTCCCCAGCCGGGGCTGCCATCCCGGCCTTTGCCATCTGGGCGCTCCGCTCGCTGCAATCGGCAGTCTTGAATCAGCCCGGCGCAATCCCTCGTTCTTCCCCGACCGTGCGATCTCCCCCACAACCTCCGGGAAGTCTCGCGCGAACAGATAACCGCCCACTTCCAGATTACGTCCCACCACTTCCGCCCGCGTGATCACTCCTACTTTGCGCCGGGCGTCATGGCGGTCGAACGACGGCGCATAATCCAGCGCCATCCCGAGTAGCGATGGCAACCCCGTTTCCGCCGCGCCCTTCGTCAGCACAACTCTCCGTCCTCCCGATCCCGAGGGTGCCCGCTGCGAAATCGTGTCCACCACCGTCAACACCCCGCGAAACCCCGCCCGGTTCGGATGCCCCTTCACCTCCGGCATCTCCACCGCCACGCTCTCCAATTCAATCGTCGCCATTTCAATCCCTTTCCTGCTTTGTCATCCTGAGCGAAGTGAGCCGATTCGCATCGCGAATCGACCCGCGCAGTCGAAGGACCAGCGTGTCTCTCGGCCTCACCTTCGAGCGCTACCACTGATCACTATCCTCGCCCCTGCTCCAACTCTCCCAATCCCCGCATCCTTCTCACTTCATTCACCGTGAGCACCCCGTTCTGCAACAGGATCTGCTGAATCTGTGCCTCTTCCATCGGATCGGTCGTATCCAACTCCGCAAACACAAACTCCAGGTCCGTCCATCCGAGCTTCTTCCCGATAGCATCGCGTGTCAGATATTCCGCCAGCAGTCGCGCTGTCGGCACAATCGCCTGTCGAAACGCCAGGTCGTTGTATTCCTCCGCGGTGGAGCGGTTTACGTCCCGCTCCACCCCCAGATAAAACGGAGGAAGGTCGAAAGCATCGGCGACGACGCGCAGCAGAAACTCCTGCCACTGCAGTCGTAAGTCTGCATCGGTGCCTCCACCGAACCGCAGCACCTCCGGTTTGCTCTCGACCGAAAGGATGGGCACCCTTCCCGTGCCCTCAATCTCGTCCTGCCACCACCGGATCAGCCGCTCATGATGCTCCGGCGTCAAATCCTGCAGCCACAGCGCATACTGCACCACGCTGTTCGAAGCCAGCCGCGACGCATACCGGTGCGCTCCCAGAAATGCATTCACCGTCTCGAACGCAACTTCCAGCCGCCCCAACCCAAACGGCGTGTGCGTCCGCGGATTCAGCCGGATGTAAATCAGTTCGTCATCCGCCAGCTTGATCTGGCTCTTCGGCCCCGACTGATCCGTGACCTGCAAATAGCGTTGTCCTGCTGGCGATCCATCCCAATCCAGATTCATCCGGATCGAAGCCCCATCCACCGGCCACAACAACAGCGGGGTTGCTCGTGTGGGAACAGCCGCCCTCGGCTGTCCAGCCGACCAAAGGTCGGCAGTGGGGTGCCCCATGTCTCGCCACTTTTGCGAGACATGGGGATTTTCCCAGTACATCTCACCTTCCCCCCACCCCGTCCCCATCTGCACCTCAACCGCCCCAAATCCTCCCACGATCACATCCTCCAGGATCTGCTCAGCGAATGACCGGAACGAATCGTCCGGGTTCGGCGATTCAAAGTTTTCGGTAAGGATGCGCACGCGCTCAGCGCCATCCGGAATCGTCTCCAGCGCAAGCCCCTGCCGCGGCTGAATCCTCCAGCGCATTCCCGCGATACGATCCTTGATGCAGTTGATCGCCCGCCGCGCGATCGGAATCTCGGAGAAGCGCCGCAGGTTGTATGCCGTCGGCTTGGGCATGATGTCGCCCGGCGGCCCGTATGAGTTGAAGATGGAAGGCAACGGCAGCGTCCGCCGCTGTGCGCCTCCTCGAGCGCTGGGTGCCCCACTTCTCGCTGCCTTTGCGAGAAGTGGGATTCTCAATCCCGCCATGAAGTTCTCCGCCGACACTCCCGCCATCCGGCGCATCGCGCCGCGTACCCTCTCTTTAATGTTCATGATTTCTCTCGTGTGGCGCGGGCACTCCTGCCCGCGAACATTACCAAATCAGTGTGGAGCGGGCACTCCCGCCCGCGAAATCCTTACCCATTCAGCGCTTTTTTCAGATCATCGTGCTCAAAGGCAGATGCCATGCGATTAACTTCGCCCTTTGCGATACCATGTCGCGTCGCTTCGTCTCGCCACGTTGAGACCGCTCTTCCGACCTCTGCGGAAATGGCTTTCGCCAGGTCCTTCTCCAGCTCGAAATAATCAGCGACGCTCATGGCCAGCTCGAGCGAAGCTGTGCCGTCATCCTCATTGATCGCTGTCGTGAGGATGCGCGGCTTCATATCCACGGGCATCGGATTCAAGTCGTATGCAGGCGACAGTCGCCACCCAGCCTGCCCTGCATACAGGAATCCATGGTTGCGCAGGTGGTCATCCGTATTTGAAATCAGGATATTGAACACCATCCGGCGCCACAGATTTTCCATGTCTTCCTTCGGCGCGGCGCCATGCTGGCGTAGCGCATCGACAATCTCCAGATAACTTCTCGTGTCTCTGTCCCTTGCACCCAGCATGCTCATGGCGGAAAGGAACGGAATTCGCACTGCTTTCTCGCGATCGAAGCGGCGCAGTAAGATCACAGGCTTGTTCGAAACCGTTTCGACGCGCGACTTGGGCACGGCAATGCCGGATTTTGCGGCCAGTGCCAGAGCCACCGCTTCCCATGCGACGATGTTGATCTCATCGTCGCGCCGCGGAAACTTCGCTATCGCGAGCTGGCCACCCTTTTCTCTAACCGAAGCCTTAGGCCGCGCCCCGCCAAGCGATGACCCCGGCCCGGTCAACAACCGCAGGTCCTCTTCCGTGTCCTTGTCTTCGACAACGTGCTCGGCTGCAGAGAGCAGTTCCGGCAGTTCCACTAGCGGCGGGATCCGATTCACGCCCCCCTCCCGCAGAAAAGGACCGCCTTCCTTTTCGGCGAAGCGCAGCGCACCCTGGCGCGCTTCGTCATCCACTAATAGGAGGAAGTCGATTTCCTGCAGCGAGTGCGGCGCCGCGCCGGCGCGTTCGGCGCGCCTGCGCTCGGCCCTCCGCATGAGCGCCCGCCCCCATCGATCCGGCGCGGAATCGCCGATGGCCCCGAACATCGGCGTGTCGGCCGGCGTATGGAACGCACCCGGTCCGACCTGTAACGCCGGCTCAAGCGAGAAGCGCAGCGGGTTTTCGAGCCAAGTCTTGTCATATTCGAAACTCGCGCTCTCCTTATTCTTGCGGACGTGGGCCCACAGCCGCCCCACAAGGTGAGGCTTGCCTTCCAGATCCACATAGACTAGCGTTTCCCGATCCATTACTTTGCCGTGGGCGATTTTCGCTTGCTGCTTCCGCGAATGCGCTTCGGCAGGTTTTCCTCTTCGAGCTGCAGGCCCACGGGATCATTCTTCGCATCGATCAGATCGGCTAGCCGATCGGCCAAGCCCAGTACAAAGAGCACCGTCGCATAGCTCCCAATCGCGACCTTGGGATCGCCCCGTTCGATCCTGATTAGAGTCGGTTCGCTGATCGAAGCTCGTTGCGTCACGATAGACATGGGAAGCCGCCTCCGCCGCCGGGCATCTTTTATGTCGTGTCCCAGCTTGCGCAACGCACGCGT
>DATKPV010000049.1:0-14409 GCA_035523915.1 Candidatus Aquilonibacter sp.
GCTGACCAGCATTAACAGGCCGCGGCGCGAGCCGTGGTCCTTCTGGTGCGTCTTGAAGTGTTCCGTCAATTGGCCAATGCGCTCGCTGATAATGGCGATCTGGACCTCGGGACTGCCGGTGTCGGTCGCGTGCGTCTGGTACCGGTCAATGACGGACTGCTTTTGCTCTCTGGCTAGCACTAACCTGATGCACTCCTGTCTGTAATCGTTTGTCCTTGTGACGTTTAAAGGGTATCACGGGAGCGGGAGGGGGGTAAAGGATCGAACCCAGCACCGTATAATTCCTGCGTGCTTCTCACGATCACTACAACGCGTCGACCTGCGACCGACCTCGGCTATCTCTTGCACAAGAACCCTGCGAACCTGCATTCATTTGACCTGTCTTTCGGCAAGGCGCATGTGTTTTACCCAGAAGCGACAGCCGAGAGTTGCACGGCAGCGCTTTTGCTTGATGTCGATCCGGTAGGACTGGTGCGCGGCAAGAAGGGGCAACACGCAGGTGGAACTCTTGACCAATACGTGAATGATCGCCCTTACGTATTGTCTTCCTTTCTCAGCGTTGCAATGGGCCGTGCCTTCGGCACCACCATGTCGGGCCGGAGTAAAAAAAGACAGGAATTGGCCGATCAAGCGATCCCTCTGACAGGGAAACTCACAATTGTTGGATGTCGAGCGGGTGAGGGACTGATTAAAGAGTTATTCGAGCCTCTGGGATATACCGTCAATGCTGAGCGCCATCCGCTAGATGAAAAGTTCCCTGAATGGGGTGAGGGACCCTACTACTCAGTGACTCTTGCTGGCGCAGTTCGTTTGCGGGACTTCCTCAATCACCTCTACGTATTGGTACCGGTGCTCGACGCTGAAAAACACTATTGGATTGGAAAGGATGAAGTCGATAAGTTGTTGCGTAAAGGGGAAGGCTGGCTCGCGTCGCATCCGCACAAGGAGGCGATCGTAAAGCGGTACCTGCCGCGACAGAGGCAGCTCGTGCGGGAAGCCCTCGCGAGGCTGGCGGAAGAAGACAATCCCGACGCGACCGATGAAGCCCGTGCGGAAGAAGAAACGAAAATGGAGGAACCTATCCGGCTCTGGCAACAGCGTATGGGAGCTGTTGTTGCGGTACTGCGATCTGCTGGCGCGAAGCGGATTCTGGATCTTGGCTGTGGTGAAGGCAAGCTGCTGCGCTCTCTGGTGGAGGAAAAGTCTCTAACCGAAATCGTAGGGATGGATGTCTCTTACCGAAGTCTAGAGATTGCGAGCCAGCGCTTAAAACTCGACCGCATGCCAACCAAACAAAAGGAACGGCTGAAGTTGATGCATGGATCATTGATGTACCGTGACAAGCGACTGGCCGGATATGATGCTGCCACAGTTGTAGAGGTGATCGAGCATCTCGACGCGCCACGACTCGCCGCCTTTGAGCGGGTACTCTTCGAGTCTGCACATCCTAAAACCGTCATTGTCACGACTCCAAACGTTGAGTACAACGTAAAGTTCGAAACTCTCCCGGCTGGACAGTTCCGCCATAAGGATCACCGCTTCGAGTGGACGCGGCAGCAGTTTCAGCAGTGGGCGAGTCGGACCTCCGAACGCTTCGGCTATTCAGTGCGGTTTTTACCCGTCGGCGAGGAAGATTCTCACGTCGGAGCGCCAACACAGATGGGGGTGTTCAGCTTGTGAACATCACTATCCCTGAATTGTCGCTGGTTGTGTTGATCGGTCCCTCTGGATGCGGGAAGTCGAGTTTTGCCCGCGCTCACTTCAAGCCCACGGAGGTTCTGTCTTCCGATTTTTGTCGCGGACTGGTGTGTGACGACGAAAACTCCCAAACAGCTACAAATGACGCATTTGATGTGCTGCACTACATTGCTCGTAAGAGGCTCGCTGCCGGCCGTCTGACTGTTGTCGATGCAACAAACGTCCAACCTGAAGCTCGCAGACCTTTGGTAGCGCTCGCCCGCGAGTTTCATGTCCTGCCGGTTGCGATCGTGCTGAACATGCCTGAAAAGCTCTGTCACGAGCGTAACCAGAACCGTCCGGACCGGCAGTTTGGGCCACATGTTGTGAGAAACCAGTCTCAACAACTTCGCCGCTCAATTCGGGGTCTGGAGCGGGAAGGCTTCCGTCACGTATTCGTTCTGTCCTCGCCGGAGGAGGTTTCCGGGGTCACTATCACCCGGCAGCCGCTTTGGAACAACCTGAAGCACGAGCACGGCCCCTTCGACATCATCGGAGATGTTCACGGGTGTTGTGAGGAGCTCATCACTCTGCTAGGTCAACTTGGGTACCACATCGAGAATGAGCCTCAAGGTGCTAAGGCAATTCCGCCTGATGGGCGAAGAGCTGTTTTCGTCGGCGATCTTGTGGATCGCGGACCGAAAATTCCTGAAGTGCTACGGCTAGTGATGAGGATGGTTGAGGAAGGAACGGCATTTTGCGTTCCTGGCAATCATGACATGAAGCTGATGCGGAAGCTGAAGGGGCGCGACGTGCAGCTGACCCATGGGCTGGCAGATTCCATTGAGCAGCTCGACAAACAGCCTCCCGAATTCAAACAACAGGTGGTCAAGTTCCTCGACGACCTCGTGAGTCACTATGTGTTCGACGATGGGCAGCTCGTTGTCGCTCATGCCGGCATGAAAGAAGAGATGCAAGGACGGGGATCGGGCAAGGTTCGTGATTTCGCGCTCTACGGTGAAACGACCGGCGAAACGGACGAGTATGGCTTGCCAGTTCGTTACAACTGGGCTGCTGAATACCGTGGCAAGGCGGTGGTGGTTTACGGGCACACCCCTGTGGGCAAGCCAGAGTGGTTGAATCGCACGATCAACATCGATACCGGTTGCGTTTTCGGCGGGAAACTAACCGCTCTACGTTATCCCGAGCGGGAACTGCTGTCTGTCCCTGCATTGCAAACATACTACGAGCCTGCGAAACCGTTCTTGAACCAGGAGGAAGCAGCACCTGAGCTGACCGCGCAGCAGCAACTCGACGATCTTCTGGATATCGAGGATGTCATCGGCAAGAGAATCATTCATACACGACTGCACCGCAGCATCACTATCCGGGAAGAGAACGCAACCACAGCACTGGAGGTGATGAGCCGGTTCGCAGCTAATCCGAAGTGGCTGATTTATCTTCCTCCGACGATGTCCCCGTCCGAAACAAGCAAACGGGATGGTCTTCTTGAACATCCCGAGGAAGCCTTCGCGTATTACTTTCATGAGGGTGTACACAAAGTCGTATGCGAACAGAAGCACATGGGATCACGCGCCGTGGTCGTTATCTGTCGCGATGCTGATGCTGCCAGAAAACGGTTTGGAGTCATGGAAGGTGAGACTGGCGTCTGCTACACGCGTACGGGGCGACGCTTCTTTAATGACGCTTCGCTCGAGTCACAGTTCTTGGATCGAATTAGAAGGGCTGTCGAAAAGGCTGGTGTTTGGGAGGACCTGAAAACAGATTGGGTCTGCCTCGACTGCGAATTGATGCCGTGGTCGGCCAAGGCCCAGGAACTCTTGCGCCAGCAATATGCTCCCACGGGTGCGGCTGCGCGTGCATCCCTCCCCGCGGTCGTTAAAGCTCTGAGTCAAGCACAGGCGAACCCAGAAGTTTCGGCTCTCTTGGAGCGGTATCGCCAGCGCGAGGAAGCCGCAAATCTGTACGTGGATGCATATCGCCGCTACTGTTGGACGGTGCATTATCTGGCCGACCTAAAGCTGGCACCATTCCATATGCTGGCGAGTGAGGGCGCTGTGCACACTTTCAAGGACCATGTCTGGCACATGGAGACTCTCGCCCGCGTTTGCGGAGCGGACCAGGAATTGCTTCTTGCGACTCCCTTTCAAGTTGTGGACCTTACGGAGAAAACCGATCAGGAAAAAGGGATCGAGTGGTGGGAAGAGCTGACGGCCGGTGGCGGCGAGGGGATGGTCGTGAAGCCGCTGGATTTCATTGCCAAAGGACGCAAGGGATTGTCGCAACCAGCAGTCAAAGTTCGTGGTCGTGAATATTTGCGGATAATCTATGGCCCGGAATACTCGTTGCCCGAAAACCTGCAGCGTCTCAAGAGCCGGGGCCTCGGCGCCAAGCGATCTCTTGCTCTACGTGAGTTCTCGTTGGGACTCGAAGCTTTGGAACGTTTTGTGCACCGAGAACCGCTTCGCCGAGTCCACGAGTGCGTCTTTGGTGTCCTCGCGCTAGAGAGTGAGCCGGTCGATCCACGACTTTAATGGGACAAGAAGGGCGAACCGCCCTGCGGGCGGGTTCGCCATCGGTTCTAGTCCTTGGCATTTTCGGCACCCTTCGGCGCCTCCTCGCTACGCGAGGAGTTGCTCAGGGCAGGCTCAGAGACTAAAGTCGTGCCCTCCCCGTTCTTGTTTTGGGGCTTCTTGTGGCACGGCTGAAGGCGCGACCTGATACGAACCTTATCGCGGCGCTGAAGCGCTGCTCTTCCACCATCCTCCGCAGGTCCAGTTATGCGCGAGATCCCTCACCCCGCTTCGTCACGGTGATTCGCACAGCAGCTCCCAGGCTTCACGGAAGTGGTCGTGGTGGCAGCGGCGGTGCGAGTCTTTCGCAGCGAAGAACAGGCTGGTCATGCCCAGGACCGCTTTAAGCGGGATGATGTACCAGGTGTCTTCGGGCAGGATGTAGATGGCGAAGAAGTCGACCTCGGAGGGCTGGTAGGCGACGGCGCCGGCTGGAAGGCGGCGGTGGGCGTTGGCGCGCCAGGCTCCTTCGATGAATTGGGTGGTGCATTTGACCTGGACGCGGAGAAGGCGGCGGCCGTTGTCGACGATGTAGTCGTAGCGCTGGCATTCGCCATGAGGTTTGGAGACAACAAGGCCGTGGCTGGCGGCGCGGTGGGCGAAGGCAAGTTCGGCAAGCTCTCCCCGGCGCTTGGTGTGGAGTTCGTGCAGGAAGGCGGGGCGGGGATTGCCGCCGGGGCAGGAGGGAGATTTCGCCGGACGCGGTTTGCGTCCGCACGAAGCATCCCCGGATTTCCCCATTGGCCCGAAAGAAAATGGCGCAAGCGAATGGCCTGCGCCAAATCATTACCCTATATATCCAGAATAGCAAATTGGGAGGGGGAATTGTGACATGGTTTCGGACTTTATTTTATCAGCAGAATCAGCGAGTTATCCTAAAAACATGATGTAAGGGGTCTTGACAAGAATCGGGGCCGACGAGCTGTGAAAAGTCGGGCGGAAGTTGGAAGAAGCAGGTTCCTCACCGGACCTTCGGTCCGGTTGGAAATGACGGCGGTTTCCGGCGCCACGGCTGGAGATCACTCCGTCTCGGGCTGGGGGTCGGCGTTGGGGTGGTCAAGGAAGAAGGTGGTGACTTCCTCAAACGCTTCCTTGCCAACGTTGACGGCGCGGTGGACGCGGTCGCTGGGCTCGATCCAATCGACTTCGCCGACAGTCATCTGCCAGGGGAGGGTTTCGCCGCCGTCGCGGAACTGGATGTGGAGCAGGTCTCCGCTGAGGACGACGGTGACGCGGTGAAACGGATCGCGGTGCCAAGGCGTGGCCTGGCCGGGAGCGAGGCGCTGACGGCGTACCAGGTAATTGCCACGATGATGCAGGATCTCAACGTTGGCGGCGAGTTTCATGGGTGAGTTCTCCGCTGGAGCGATATTTTATAACGGCGGGCAAGAGCTCGCTGCGCTGAGGAATCAGCGTCCTTTCTGCGAGAATCTTGCATCCAACTCGCGTGCGGAAGATAGTAGAGTTAATCTAGGGGGCGAGGAGAGATCGTGCGTTGCGGACGGTGTGGCAACGAGAACGCGGACACTAACCGCTTTTGCGGGATGTGCGGAGCTCCGCTGTCTGCGCCCGTGCAGACGGCGACGGCCCAGCCGGCGCGGAGTGCGAGCACGCAGCAGGGGACGCAGCATCCGATGCCCAGCCTGCGGCCGGCGGCAACCGCGCAGGCGGAGCCGGGGCCGTCGGGGACTCAGTCTGCAGATGATGCGCCGATCATCAGCGGTCCGTCGATTCTTGGATTGAATAAGCCCAGGACGGACGGCGGGCGAACCGGGGCGCAGCGGCCGGCGCAGGATCAGGTGCTGGATCAACTGCGGTCGTCGCGGAACCTCGATTATCTTTTGGACGATGAAGAAGAGCCGAAATCGAGCGCCGGCAAATGGTTGCTGATTCTGGTCGCGCTGGCACTGGCTTTGGGATTTGGCTATCTGCGCTGGAGGCAGGGCGGTTTCGACTGGCTCACGGCTGGCCTGAAAAAACCTGCCACGGCGGAAAACCCGCAGAATGAGCAGTCCCCGGCAAACTCGAATGAGAATCCGGCTGCCGCAACGCCCGCGAGTGCACCCGGGACAACTCCGGCGGAAGGTTCGACTCCTGCGGGCGCGAATGGCACTTCTTCGGCGCCGAACCAGCCGGCAGCGCCTGCACCGGGAGCGGCAGCGACATCATCGGCAGCCAACCCGGCGGCAGCGCCGTCAGGTTCGAGTGCGGCACCAGAAAGCGCGGCCAATTCTCCGGCAGAAAATGGCGCGGCTCCGGCGTCATCTGCTGCGGGAGGGAATGTTCCGGCGACCGCGCCTGCCACCGGCGCCCCGACACCGGCTCATCCGACCCAGTCGGCGAGCAGCCCGGCCAAGCCCTCCACAGACGATGCAGGCCCCGCCTCGCAGCCGCAGGCTGCAGCGGAAAAGCCCGCCGCTGCCGCCCAGAGCGAAACACCCTCGGAACCCGCGCCCGTGGTCAAGCCGACTCCGGCCAAGCCGGTGGACCCGGTAGCGCAGGCAGAGAAATACATTTACGGACGCGGGGTCCACCAGAACTGCGACCGCGGTCTGGACGAACTGAAGTCGGCAGCGGATCGCTCGAATCCGAAGGCGATGATTTCTCTCGGCGCGCTGTACGCAACCGGGGTCTGCGCTCCGCGCGACCTGCCAACCGCTTATCGCTGGTTCGCGCTGGCATTGCGCAAGGAACCGGACAACGACGAACTGCAGGACAACATGCAGAGAATCTGGTCGCAGATGACCCAGCCCGAACGGCAGCTGGCGATCAAGCTCAGCCAGTAACCCAAAAAGTTCCAACTGAAGCTGACGGCGCTTCCGCAAAAGCATCCTGCAGAACAAGCGAAAGCCCGGCCTGATCAGGGCCGGGCGTTGTTTGTTCTAGGGCTGCCGGCAGATTAAGCAGCCGCGGATCTCTTGCTTCGGCCCTCCGTGGTGATGGGCTGAGCCACCTTGCGTACCAGGAAGGGTTGCTGATTTTCAGAACCTGCCCACTCCAGACTGGAAATGGAGTGACCGGGCTGGCATGTAACGAAGTACCGCTCTCCGTTGGGGCTGATGACTTCAAACTTGCCGGTCTCACCCTGCAGAGCTTCGGCAACATCGTAGGTCGAAATGCTGTCGTTCAACTTCATGGGGACTTCCTCCATTTGAGAATTAGGTTAGTTGGTTAGGTTGTCCCCTACCCTAGGGAGGAGCTTTACTTCCATGATAGAACACGAGACGAGAGAGTCAAGGGTGCGCCTGACTTTTTTGCCGGACGGATTCCAGTTTGGGCTGCACTCGGATGAGCGCATGATCGACTAGGAATCCAGGAAGCGGTCGCGCGTTTCGGGAGAAGGAAGCGGACAGCTGTCGTAGTGTCCGAAGAGGCGATAGCGGTAACGGGCGACAAGGCGGTATTTCCAATCGCGAATAGGCCTGGGTACAGCACCTGAGAGCAGCGCGAGTAATTTCCAGAGGCCGCCGAGTTGCTTGAGCGCAAACAGCACTGCGTCGGAACGAGCAAGCAGGCATTCCTCCGGCTGTTCGGGGTTGAGAACGACGTAGACGGTATCGAGATCGCGCGGATCGGCGCCGTGACGGGCAAGGATTCGCGCCGCGAGAGAACTTTGCAGAGGCGCAAAGCGAAAGATGGCGTGGCGGTCGCGCGGCAGGATGAACTGCACGAAGCGGTTGCAGAGTCCGCAGACGCCGTCGTAGAGAACGATGGAATGCATGGAGGCCCGTTACGAAGACTCTAGCATTTCGTATGTCAAAATTCCGTTCGGCGGAATAGAATGCCGCACTGCCGGAAGTTCGCGAGAGAGCGGGACTGCTCGGTTCCGGCACGAGGAGAAAGGCCATGCAGGTATTGCATAACCAGTTTGGCGTGACATATATCTATCCCGGTCAAACGCATTACTGGTGGTACGCCTTCGACAAGCCGGCGCCCGAAGGCGCCGACTACTACGACGGCGACGTGGGCATGTGCTACGCGATGCCGCAGATCGTCTTCCACCCGACGCTGCAGGACGAGAGCGTGGCAACGCTGTGGGCAACGCAGCAAGGATTGGAAAAGTCGTTCAACTATCCGTTCCCGACCTACGGTAACGCGACGCTGATCTGGCATGTGGCGATCCAGTGCGATCCGGCCAGCAAGAATGGCTTGACATATCAGTTGCAGATTGCGGAGTTTGAACAGTAGCCGCTCACACACCGGAGCCAATGCCATGAACAAGAAACGCAAGATGGTTGTGATTACCAATACGGCAGGCAAGGTCATCGGGATGCATCTGCCGGCAGCGCCGGATCCCGCCAGCCGGCTGCGGGGCGGACTGCATGCCGGGCCGGGGCAAAAGATGCATGAAATCGAAATCGAGGCCCCGGAGAAACTGGAATCGTCGAAGGACTTTGCCGACTTTCAGGATGCGGTCCAGAAGCACCTGCGCATGAACAAGCTGATCTAGCCCTCAGCGGCTCACGCCCGCGCTGATCTGGCGGTGATTAACCGCGGGGCTTGGAACCCGCGCTCAATTCAAGACGTCCTTTTCACCGGCGCTTGTCGATTGCCGGCGGATGTATCTCCTCATGGCTCCGACCCAAGGCGAAGGAGTTCCTGGCGCAGACGCGGGTGTTGCTGCGCGAGATGAAGGTAGCGCATCTCGTTGCGTCCGGCCTGGGCGCGGATGATGGCGACAACTTTTTGTTTTTCCGTCGCGGACCAATGGCCGAGGTCGGGGATGAGGGCGAGCAGGAGTGACCAGTTTTCGAGAGCGCGATTTTCATCAGGGCTCCAGCGCGCGGGATGAATGGCAAGGGCGCGCGTGACAGTGTCGAGTGAGGCCTGGCAGATTTTCTCACGGTCGCCCTGGAACTGGCGCGCCATGCGGCGGTTCACGCGAAGGCCCAGGTTGCGGGTGGAAAATGCGTCCCAAGCGCCGGGGCTGAAGCCCGGGCTTTTTGTCTTCTTGCCGACGCGGCCCAGAAAGGGCCGCTCTTCCACGGCGGCCACTTCATAGAACATGTGCGCTTCGGCCAGGCGCTTCAGGATTTGCTTTGGGGTGCGATAGGCGGGGTTGGTTGCGATCTTCTTCTCTTCCCTTTCGCACAATTGTTGCAGATCGGCGCGGCCGGAGCGGAATCCCAGCTTGCGGTAGAACCAGAATGCGCCGGACTCGATGGCTTCGTCGTTATTCTGCCCGATCTGATACGGATAAATCGAGATGGTCGTTGCGCCGGTGAAAGCGCACAGGCAGCGCAGGGCCTGGGCGTAAATCCAGGCGGTCTCGCCCTGTCGGTAGGTATAGAAAGTGTTGAAGCCGACTTCGATCCATTCGCAGAGTCCGATGGCTTCGATGTAGTTGACGGGAACTCCATTTTTGAGGGTCAACCCGGCAACGTAGGCACGGAGCGGAAGGCGGCGCGAGGCCGGCAGATTCCA
Organism: Candidatus Aquilonibacter sp.; assembly: GCA_035523915.1. Classification (GTDB taxonomy): domain Bacteria; phylum Acidobacteriota; class Terriglobia; order Terriglobales; family Acidobacteriaceae; genus Sulfotelmatobacter. The sequence continues at coordinate 9,696 of DATKPV010000049.1, forward strand.
CAGATGGATGACGACGCCGCGTGGCAGGTCGGCGCGGACCACGGAGCGCGGATCGCCGAGGGTGGTGCCGTAGAGTTCGCGATACCGCACCAGCATGACTTCGCGGATGGTGTGCATGACGGAAGCGCCGTCGCGGCGTGAAAGTTTTCGGAGTTTTGGGGCTGGACGGGCAAGTTCGGTGGAGAGCGAGACCTGGCTGCGCTGAAGAAGCGGCGCATCGTGGAAATAAAAGCGGCGAGGACGAATCCAGTTGCGGGTGCGCGAAAGCTTCAGGTTGGCTAGATTCCAACGCAAAGGAAGGCGGAGCGAGTCATAGAGTTCGGCGCGGGCGCGCTCAGCAAGAAGAAGTAGCTCGAAGCGATGGATCAGCCATTCGAGCGCTCTTTCCCGGCCGCAGGCAGCGTCGAGCCAGCCTTGCCATGGGATGTTGGCTTCGACGTCCGCATCTTCTGCCAGCAGGGGGATGAAGCGCGGCCAGGTATTGCCGCGAGCGCGGTCTGCGTGGCAGTCGTCCCAATAATCGTCCCAGGCAATGTCGACATTGCGGGGGATGCGGCGCACCAGCCACCGGGCAACGTCGAATGGGAGATTGTCTTGCATGATGGTACCGGCGACACCGCAGGTATCGAAGTCGTCGAAGAGGGACATGTCTGCGGAGAGCGCGCGCAGTTTTTCGATCCGCCGGTGAAATATGTTGAGCCAATGTTCGACGCGCGACACGACCGCCAGGGATTGGGGAAAGGCGCGGAGGAAAAGTAACGCCTCGTGAAGGCGGATGACGTGGCGGGGATCGGTAAGTTCGAGCTTCGAGAGTTGCGCAAGAAGCTTGGTGGTGCGTTTCACCGCGCCGGGGGTAAAGTCGCCCTTGGCGGATTCCAGCGCGGCGAGAAGTGGTTCGGGATCACGCGAAGCGGGCGGCATGGGCGGCGAGCTAGTGTAACGCAGGCGCAACCGCTTTATGCAGCAGCAATGCCTTGCGCCGCTTAAAACCCGTTTTCACCACAGCGGCACGGGGACACGGAGAAAGGTCGGGACAAAAGAAACCCGGCGCAAGACGCGAGCTGGTTGGTGCACGCCTTGCGCCGGTTCCGCGCCCAGGGAGGGCGCAAGAGGCTTAGCGTTTAAAGTAAGTGGCGTTGCTCTCGATGAACTGCTTTTTCTCCTCGGGAACGTCGTCGAGGGCATGGATCGAATCCGAGGTGCAGGCCGGAACACAAGCGCCGCAGTCGATGCACTCTGCCGGGTCGACAAAGAGTTGAGTTGCCTCTTCGAAACCGGGCTCGTCCTGCTTGGGATGGATGCAATCGGTGGGGCAGACATCGACGCAGAGGGAATCCTTGATGCAGGAATCGGTGATTACATAGGCCATGATAAAAATTCTCCGAAATAAGTTCAGCGTTTTGATCCGCTCGATTGTGAGTGTAGGAGCACCCGCGGCCAGAGGCCGTGATGGGAATCACAGGTTGGTGTGAGCCGGATTCGGATGCCGAGGAACGAGACGGAGGCATATCTGACGCGGAGAAAACTGTTGATGGGAATCACGCTGGAGGGTGATGGTCGTCACAGATTTGGCGTTTTAGCCGGGGTATAAACGGCACCATAGAAGTAGGCCTTCTAGTAACAAAGATCGCCCGGCCCAACCCACAGAACCCCACAAGCCGTAACCCCAGACGGCGGGCCGGGCGTCAAAAATCTAGAGACGAAAGACGACGAAGAGAGATTGCCCTCCCCGCCCCCCTCTTTCCGTTCACGACTGAACAGACTCGAGAAGTCTCAAGATTCAGGCGTTGTGTCATTCCTAACACAGTGTCCACTGCCGCCCACGGTCGATGGTTTCCGCAGGGATCACTAACCCGTTTGCATTCAATCAAGTGAGCTTTGGCCTCCTGGCTGCGGCCTGAAGTGTGCGCACGCGGCGTTACAGGAAAGAGCCGAGGTGGAGGCACTTATGCAAATGGCAATCACATTTATCGCGGTGGTAGCGGGCCTAATTTTTTCGCTGGCGGTGGCGTTACTGGCCGAGGAGATCATTTTCGGGCAGGTGTTCCGCCTGCTTTTCGCCCGGCAGGCGGAATCCGGGAAACCAGGGCAGAAGCGCTGAATCGCAGAGCGATCACGCGCAAGGAGAACGACGATGCTGGCTTTGAGAAATCTGCTGATGGCAGTTGGCTACGGGATGATGCTCGCGGCGGCGGGCATCGTGCTTTACGACATCTATCACGAAATTCTGTACGGGCGGGCGAAGGCAGCGCCGGAAGGGACGGTGATCGTGCCGGCGCGGCGGGAGATCCGCTGGCGATCGTCGGTTGCTCTGGCCTTGCTGGGTTGGGCGCCTATGCTGATGGCGTTTGCCATTGTGGTGGTGCCGAGCGGCATGGCGGGAGTGCGGGTGAGCCAGTTGAGCGGGACGGAGGCGGGGACACTGTATCCCGGCGCACATCTGGTCATGCCTCTAGTGGAAGATGTGGCGCTGTTCGATACGCGGGATCAGATTTTTACCACCGGAGCAGCGGAAGATGGCAAGGCTGCTGCAGCGCCGACAACAGCGAAAACACAACTGATGGATGTGCAGGCGAAAGAGGGATTGACGTTGGGTCTGGCCATCACGGTGCGTTACCGGCTGGATCCGAAGCGACTGGATTACATACAGGCAAATCTGCCGCGCCCGGTGGAGAGAGAAATCGTGCCGCCGACGGTCGCCAGCGTATGGCGGGAGCTGGTGCCGAACTATACCGTGCGCGACGTTTTTTCGGCCAAGCGCGAGGAGGTGCGCCAGCGCGCGTCGGCCATGATTACCGCGAAGCTGGGGCTGGACGGGATTATTGTGAAGGAAGTGATGCTGCGGGATATCCAGTTGCCGCCGGAGTATGCGCAGGGGTTGGAAACGCTGCTGCTGAAAGAGCAGGAAAACGACCGCATGGGAGTGGAGACCGAACTGAAGGCCAAACAGGTGAAGATCGCCGAACTGGAAGCCGAGGCGGCGAAAGCGCAACAGATCCAGCAGGCGGAGGGTGAAGCGCAGGTGCGCGTGTTGCAGGCCAAAGGCGAAGCGGACGCCATGCAATATACGCTTCCGCTGAAGCAGAAGCAGATCGAACAAAGCCGGCTGGAAGCCCAGGCGCGCAAGGAAGCCACGATCCAGAACGCGGAAGCCGAGGCGCAGGCGAAGTTGATCGACAGCAAAGCGGAGGGCGAGCGGCGGAAGCTGCTGGCGGATGCGGAAGCAGACCGAATCCGGGTAACGTCGGCGGCCGATGCTGAGCGCATGCAGAAAGAGGCGGTGATTCTGAAAGAGAATCCGCTGCTGATCAACAAGATCGTGGCGGAGAGGCTTTCGGACAAGCTGCAGATCATGATGGTTCCGGCGGACGGAAAGTTTTTCTTCGCCAATGACGTGCTACGCAGCATGAATGCTGCGAGCGAAGCCGGACAGGCAGAACAAAGGTAGGAGAACAGGCAGGGGCCACGATGATCGCCGGCCCCTGTCGCGTCTCACGAGTCTAGAAAGTAACAAGTGCGGCGAGAGAGCTATGCGGCGTGCCATTTATGATTCGGCTATGCGGCGGTCGAGATTCGGAGGCACGGGAGCTTTGTTATTGCTCGGTACCGTGATATTTCTCCACGCCACGAGGGTGGCGGCAACTGACTGGAACACGCCGGCCCGGCAACTCGCTGCAAAGATTGCTGCATTCACCGGGCCGGGCGTGGTGGGGTTCACTGTGCAGAACCGGTCAGGTCTTGAGAACAAGGAAGTGGAAGCGATCACGGCTGGTCTTCGAGCGCGACTGGAAGCCTCAGGCGTGAAGATGGCAAACGCCGAGAGCGCGGCAGGGAGCGTGACGGTATTTTTGTCGGAGAATCCGCAGGCTTATGTGTGGGTTGCGGAAATGCAGATGGGAAGCCAGTCTGGCGTGGCCATGGTCTCGGTTGAACGAAATGACGGCGGGTTGTTCCCGCATGAGTCCGGGGGAATGACGATTCGCAAGGTGCCACTGTGGACGCAGGAAAACCGAATTCTCGATGTGGCGGTGCTGGAAGAAGATACTGAGCCAAGATTGATCGCGGTGCTCGATGGAGAAAAAGTTGCGCTCTACCGTCGCCAGAATGTGCAATGGCAGCAGGAGCAGGTTCTTAGAATCGCTCACGCGCGTCCCTGGCCGCGGGATTTGCGGGGAAGGCTGGTCGCGGCCAAAGATCATCTGCTCGACGTGTATCTGCCCGGGGTGTTCTGCCGAACCAGCGTGAACCTGCCGCTGAGTCTGGACTGCCACGAGAGCGACGATCCATGGCCGCTGGTGGTGAGCAGTCCTACGAGTTTCCCGTCTTACGACGCGGGGGCGGCGGGAAACGCGATTTCGACCGGATTTTCCGGCGCGGTGCCGCAACTCGATGGCTTTTACGCTCCGACAAGGAATTTTTTTACCGGAGCGCTGGCGCCCGCGGTAGGGAAAATCGGAACGACCGGAAAGTTTTATTCGGCTGCGCCGCTTCCCCGGGAAAAATATGTACTGTGGCTTTTTGCCGGGGTGGATGGGCAGATTCATCTGGTCGATGGAATCCGCGACCAGGCAGCGCGGCTCAACTGGGGCAGCGATGTGGCGAGTGTGAAGACGGCGTGCGGATCGGGCTGGCAGGTGCTGGCCACCAGCGCCGCGAATGGGAGCACGGATACGGTTCGGGCCTACGAAGTGCCGGATCGCGATCCGGTACCGGT
>DATKPV010000050.1:0-62417 GCA_035523915.1 Candidatus Aquilonibacter sp.
ACGCGCTTTTTCTGTGTACCGCTCAAACATGCTGTTCGCAGAGACCGGGGACAAGGTAAGTCTACAGAGATCGCGATCTTCGGGTCCATCGGGTCGCTCACCCACGGCGGACCGGGATTTGTCGGGGTCTGTCCCTTTGCAGCCCTCGGTGGAGACTATCGCGGTTGGGTGACCCGACCCGTTCTTGCCTTTCGATGTGTGATGATCCCAATTGGGCCTCGACCCGGCTCCGGCGCTGAGCCGGTAGTGCAAGAACTGCTCTCGCGCTCGTTCTTGGTGACGCAGGGCCAAACGAACCCGACTCAGAAAGCAGGAGATATAAGCGTCTCATAATCATACACTTATCCGGTCCTGCTCAAGTTAAACTGTGCGGATTTTCATTGACTTCCGGGAAAGACTGGCTTAACATGCTGGGTCTCCGGTTAGCTTTTGGGTGCTGTGGGATGGCCTGATAGGTGTTTGCTGTCATCGGCTGGTTCCCGCCTTGTCTGCGGGCTTTTGCATCCAGCGGAGAATCTGGAGAATCATATAGTTAGGCAAGGAACGGAAGCATTTAGCGGCAACGAGTTCATCCCCTTTTGTAGAAAGGCATTTTTCATGGCAAAGCGACGCGGAAACCCTAACTGGGGCAAGCCCGAACCGATCGGGCCGATTGTCCCGACCATTACCGAGTTCGAGCAGGTGGTGCGCGAGTATAAGCTCTCCCCCGATCAATATTTGCGGTCCACCCGGCTGCGCGAATGGGCGCGCCGCAACAAAAACTCCAAGTACATTCCCGAGCCTCTTCTGGAAGCTTGGGGATTTGAGATCGAGTCCACGCTGTAAGGACTTTGTCTGGATTTATTAGGGTCGCTTGGGATATTCCCCAGCGGCCCTTTGGTTTTTCGAGATAGCATGGTTTTGTGGCCAACTGGCTCCAGATTCCGCCCAGTCAGCTGTTTGCGGTGCTGGCTGCCATCGGCTTCGCAGCCGGACTGAATCCTTATGCTACCGTCGCCGCCCTCGGTTTGCTGGCCCGCTTCGGCCACCTGCCGCTTCCGCCGACGCTGCAGCTTCTGGAAAGCTGGCCCGTCATCGGCGCCAGCCTTGCCCTGTTCGGTATTGAGTTCTTCGCCGACAAGGTTCCTGCCTTCGATCTGGTCTGGAATGCGCTGCACACCTTCGTGCGGGTTCCAGTCGCAGGACTGCTGGCTTTCGAGGCCACGCAGCAGCTTTCACCCCAGTTGCAATTGCTGGCAACCGTGCTGGGTGCGGCTGTGGCCCTGGCTGCCCACGGCGCAAAAACTGCTGCCCGCGCTGCCGTGACTCCCTCCCCTGAGCCGGTTTCCAACATGACCCTTAGTCTGGGAGAGGACGTCCTGGCGATTGCATTAACCTGGCTGGCGACGATCCATCCTTACGTGGCTGGAGCGATAGTGTCAGGCTTCGTTGTTCTTATCGCGATCTTCGTCCGATGGGTCGCAAGAGCGTTGCGAGCGCTGCTGGTGGCCGGAGAACGGCAACTGGCCGGACGATAGTTTGTCAGCGCCAATTCAGGGCCAATTTCCAGCCGCGTAGCCCAAAAGACACTTCCGCGGATCGCATTTCCCCAGATACAAATCTTGTGCGGTCGTTATTGAAGGTTGGAGGCTGACCGGACTCCGGACTCGACCGCGGAAGGGCCAATCCCGAGGCTATGACGCACTCTCAACTGGTTAAGAAGGCGGTGTATTGGCTGCGGTGCTATCGCTGCGGCGTGGTGCTGTCTGAACAGGCCTGTGTCACCGGCGAAATGCCCGATGCGATTGGCTGGAAGCAACTTTGTCATTCCGTTCTAATTGAATGCAAAGCTACCCGCGCCGATTTTCTGGCAGATCGCGCCAAGCCGTTTCGGCAAAAGCCGGAACGCGGAGTGGGGAGCGAGCGCTTCTATTTCACGCCAGCAGGCCTGCTGCGGCGTGAGGAATTGCCGGCAGGCTGGGGATTGCTAGAGCTCCGGGGCCGCCGCGTGGAGATGGTTCATGCGTCCGCCAGGAACCTGCGCACGGCCCTGGGCTTTCGCTGTGAGATGAATCTTCTGCTGGCCAGCCTGCGCCGCGTGGAAGTGCGCATCGAGCCGCAGAGCATCACGGATTTCCTCAAGTGGAAGAACCGTATGGCGGAATACAACCGCGGCACGCTGCCGGAAGGGCTGGCGGCAGCGGAAGACGAAGCCAATGTATTTCTGGAGACCGAGTTGCAGGCTTGAGACGACTGCCGCTCCTAGAGTTCCCGCCGACCTTCCATAGCCTTCAGCATGGTGATTTCATCGGTGTATTCGATGTCGCTGCCGACTGGAATGCCCATGGCGATGCGCGTGACTTTTATGCCTGCGGGCTTAAGTTGTTGCGAGAGATAGGTCGCCGTTGCCTCCCCTTCTACGGTGGGATTGGTGGCGAGAATTACTTCGTCCACACTGCCGGCCTCCACTCGGGAGATCAGATTTGCGATGCGCAGCTGTTCGGGCCCAATGCCGTGGAGAGGTGAGATCGCGCCGTGCAAAACGTGAAAGACGCCGTTGAAGTGCCTGGTTTTCTCGATGGCGGCGATGTTGGTGGGTTCCTCGACCACACAGACCAGGCGTTGGTTGCGAATCGGGCTGCTGCAATACGCGCAGGGATCGACGTCGGTGATGTTATTGCAGACCGAGCACAGGCGGAGATTGGCCTTCACATCGCGGACGGCGGCGGCGAGGGCTTCGGCATCTTCGTCGCTCGAGCGCAGGATGTGAAAGGCGAGGCGCTGTGCGCTTTTGCTGCCCACCCCGGGCAGCTTCTTGAGTTCATCGATCAGCCGCGCCATCGGCTCTGCGAATTTGGACATAGATGTTTGATCGCTGTGGGACGAGTCGTCTTGCGACTTGTCATCAATCAGAGTTACCGCTCAGTTCGCATTTGGAAGCGTGTATACGAAGTCATAGGAGTGCTTGCCATCCGGCGCAATGTTGATATTCATCGTCCCGGCAATTCCCGTCAGTTGGCCGGTTCCGGAGTCGGGGACAACCGTGATGCTCAATTCTCGAGCATTTCGGGTCATCACCCCCGTGTGATGCAGCAGAAAGCTTCTGGCTCGCCCTTGCAACTTTCCAGTGACCTTCTCAACAGCCACGTACACGCCCGACCCTTTCACCTCGGTTGAAGCGGTCAGCATTTCGCCCACTCCGGTGCCTTCCAGATCGCCGTGATATTGCTTGCTAATCGTCATACGGCCAACACTCGGGTCGGTCTTGTCCTCCTGCGGCGTGATCTTCACGTCGAATGGACTTTGGGCGTGGTTCACAATTGCCTCTTTCGAATTCGCGGGAGATTGAGTCTGCGCCATCGCCAGAATCCCAAAAAGCATGAGATACGGGCCAGCTCTGACGACAGATTTGAGATCCATTGACATCAACCTTATAGGCGCAAGACAACGATTTATAGTCCGCCGAGTCCGAGCCCGCCCAACATCCCGCCGACCGTGGACTGCATCTGTGCGTCGATCTTGCGGGCAGCTTCGTTAACGGCGGCAAGGATCAGGTCCTGCAGCATTTCAACATCTCCCGACTTCACCGCTTCGGGATCGATGCGCAAACTGAGCAACTGCTTGCGGCCATCCATTTTTGCGGTGACGGTGCCCCCGCCGGACGTCGCCTCTACCACCGTCTCCTGCATTTTCTTCTGCAGGGCCGCATACTGCGCTTGCGCCTTCGACATCAGATCTTGCAGATTGAATCCGCCGCCCATAGAACCTCATGTTTAAGGTTGCAAGGTTTCAAAGCTTCACGAGGAAAGCAACCACCATCTGCGACTCTACAGCCGTGAAACCTTGCAACCTTGGAACCTTGAAACGCCGGCCTGTAAATCCCTCGTTCATCTTCTCTCTTTGTGATCGATCACCGTGCGAATTTCGGCCCCGAATTTCTCTCTCATTCGTTGAACCACAGGATCCTGCTCGGCACGGCTGCGGCCCGAGATCTTGAAACCGGCTTCCGGTCCTGTCGAACCGTTGCGCTTAATCCGGGCTGCCTCGGAATCCTCCATCGCTGCGCCGGGAATAATCCGCAATTTCGTGGCTCGGCCCAAAAGGCCGCCGGCGGAAGCCATCGCAATGCTCCGGGCTTCCGGACCCAATGACATGTCAATCACGGCTTGCGATGTCGCGACCTTGATGAGCAGCTCGTTCCCTTGCAGGCTCCACTCACCGGCCTCGAGCATGGAAGCCAGGACGCGCTGGTTGGCATCGGCGAGAGCCTGCAATACGGCCGCCTGCAGCTTTTCAATCTGCAGAGTCTGGGGCGCATCCTGAGGCAAGTCCGCCGGAACCGCCGATCCCATAATCACAGGCGCGGGCGGGCTGGCCACGACAATACGAGGTCCGCTCGCCGGCACAGAATCCGGAGATACATCCTGCCGGGGAGAGCCCTTGCGAGCCGAGTCGGCGGCGAAAGGAGAAATGTAATTTGAACGCGACGTCTGATCGGGGCGGCATTCGGCGCCTCCGCTCACGACCGAGGGTTTGGCCGGCGTGCGAGGCGCAACCGGAGCACCAGCCGGAGAAGCTGCAGCAACATCGCCTAACAACTGCTCCAGAGGCAGCAGGCGCTGTGCATGAACCATTTTCAGCAGGCCGAGCTCGAGCTGAAAGCGCTGCTCCTGCCTGTATCCCAGTTCGCCGTGGGTGCGAAGCATGATCTGCAAGTGGCGAGTGAGGTCCTCTTCGCCGAATAATTCGGCAACGCGAGCTACGCGTTCACGCTCCTCCGAGGAAACCTGCAACAAGGGCGAATCCTTGCCGGCGATCTTGGCCACGGTGGCGTTCCGTAGAAAGCGGACCATCTGACGCGCAAAATGTGTGGGACTGTGGCCTTCGCTGATCAGGTGATCCACGAGGCGCAGAACCTCATCGCTCTTGCCCTGGGCGACTGCCTGCATGACTTCCTCGAGAACGTGCGCCGGCGTCGCGCCGATCAGATGACGCACCGCTTCGGCGGTGATTTTGCCGCCGGAAGATGCTATAGCCTGATCGAGAATGGAGAGCGCGTCACGCATCGAGCCGTCGCCGGCTTCCGCCAGCAGAGCCAGGGCATCTTCGTCGGCGGCGATTTTTTCCCGCCTGGCCAGATCGCGCAACTGGCCGATGATGTCGTCGAATTTCACCGCCCGGAAGCTGAAGTGCTGGCAGCGCGACCGAATAGTCTGTGGAATATCCTCGGGCTGTGTGGTGGCCAGCATGAAGACGATGTGCTCAGGTGGCTCTTCCAGCGTCTTCAGCAGCGCGTTGAAAGCGGCGTCGGTGATCTGGTGGGCTTCGTCGAGAATGTAGATCTTGAACCGGTCGCGGGCGGGACGGTAGCGGGCGGCCTCGCGAAGTTCGCGAATTTCATCGATGCCACGATTGGTGGCCGCGTCGATCTCGATGACATCCACCGAATTTCCGGCGCGAATTTCGGAACAGGAATCGCATACCCCGCAAGGCTCGCTCACCGGATGATCCTTTGAGCGGCAGTTCAGGGCCATGGCCAGAATTCGCGCCACCGTCGTCTTTCCGATGCCGCGGTGCCCGCTGAAAATGTAGCCGTGGGCCGTGCGCCCTTGTTCGATGGCGTTTTGCAGGGTCCGGGTGACGTGCTCCTGTCCGATGACCTCCGAGAACTTCTGCGGACGATACTTGCGCGCCAGGACGGTATAGCTCATGAGGAAGAAAACATGATTATACGAGATGCGAGGACGATTCGACGGCTACCCCTCGCGAATGGCCGAGTAAAATCGGTGGACGCCCTCCCGTCGCCCTCACCGACGGCTGAATCGCCGACCAACCAACGGTTGGCGCTTGTCTAACTGCCTTGCACACGATAGGCTGGACACTCAAACGATTGAGCAGTTGAGGCCTTGGCAGGGCAGATGGGCCGCAGCCGCAAGGAGCGTTTTCATGGAACTGAAGATGAGCAGTCGAACTGTGGATGGAATTCTGGTCATCGAATGCAGCGGCCGGATCGTGTTCGGAGAAGAATCCTCGTTGCTGCGCGAGACCGTCAAGGAAGCCGTTTCGAAGTATAAGCGGATTGTTCTGAATCTTGCTGAGGTCACCTACATCGATTCCGGAGGGCTGGGCACGCTGGTGGCGCTGCACACCACGGCGCTTAACGCCGGATGCACGATCAAACTGGCCAGCCTGACCAAGCGTGTGGGCGATCTTCTGCAGGTGACCAAGCTGCTCACCGTTTTTGACGTCCAGGATTCGGAAAAGGACGCGCTGGAATCCTTTCGCAAGGAAGCGGCGGCCTGAGCCGGGCCAGCGTGAGGAAAAGGAGACGGCTCCCCGGTACCACCGCAACCACCGAATCATCTGAGCCGGCGCACCAGCGGATGCGCATCGAGGCGGCGATTCGCGCGATCCCTAAAGGAAAAGTATCCACCTACGGAGGAGTGGCTCGTGCCGCCGGATTTCCCGGCGCGGCAAGGCTGGTGGCACGGGTTTTGCATCGCGGCTTCGGATTGCCCTGGCAGCGCGTGCTGGGGGCCGGGGGCGAGATCAAGCTGCGCGGCGACTACGCTATCGAGCAGCGATTACGGCTCGAGGCCGAAGGTGTGCGCTTTCGCGGAAGAAAGGTGGATATGAAGCTGTATGAATGGAAGTTCGGGCGAAAGCGGAAGTAGCCGACCGCGTGCTACGAAGCGGACAGCCGGGATCGGCTGTCCACCTCAGCTTCTCTATTTAAACCTCTCGTCAATCTCCACCTGATATCCGGCGACTGCCCGGTTGGTCAAGTTGGCCATCTCGACCACCGCCATCATTTCTTTGAACATCTGGTCGGTCATGCCTTTCTTACGCGCCGACGCCGAATGCGATGCGATGCAATAGTCGCACTGATTGGTGACGCTGACTGCGATGTAGATGAGTTCCTTGGTTAGGGGATCGAGCGCGCCCGGGGCCATGACCTGCTTAATGCCTTCCCAGGTGCGCTTCAGCGCGGGAGGGTCGTTAGCGAGCACTTTCCAGAAGTTGCCCACCCAGTCGATCTTGCGGGTGGCCATAATGTCGTCATAAACCGCGCGGACTTCAGGGCTGGCGTGTTCATACTCGATAATTCCGAAAGCTGGCATGGATTCTCCGTTTCTCGTGGTTGTGCTCACCACAAGACACGGAAGCAGAGAGCCATTTGCCTTCATGCCTCACGGTGAGAGACTGGTATGTGATTCTTACTTCGGCAGTTCCCCGGCAAGCAGCTTTCCCAATTCTTCTGCTGGAACACGTACTCCCACGTAGAACTGGCCGAACAGCGCATACACGGCACTGACGTGATCGAAACGCATTTCGTAGATGAGCTTTTTGAAAACCAGCGGATCGTCGGCGAAGAGATCGACGCCCCACTCCCAATCGTCGAAGCCGATCGAGCCGGTGATGATCTGCTTCACTTCGCCGGCATAGCGGCGGCCCACCAGCCCGTGGTCATTCATCTGGCGGGCGCGCTCTTCGATGGGCAGCGTGTACCAGTTCTGCTCCTCGCCGCGGCGGCGATCCATGGGATAAAAGCAAATGTAGCGGCTCTTGGGAATCTCGGGAAACAACCGCGGCCTCATGGCTTCGCGGTGGCGATTCAGCTTGCACTCGATCTCCGCCTTCCACTGATCGGAATGCGGCTCGATACCCTGTTCGGCGAGTTCCTTGTAAATCTTCAGCGTCGAGTCGTAGAGCCCGAGTTCGATGATGGAAAGATACGAAGTAGTCGGCTCCAGGTAATCGCTCAAACGCAGGTTCGAAAGTTTCAGTTCGGCCTGTTTCAGATCGGCGAATGACTCGCGGAAATGCAGAAACATCAAATCGCCCTTATGGCCCAGCAAAGCAAAAAGTGCGGATTGGCCGGATGCGCTCTGTTCCATGGCGGAGAGTGCGGCTGAGGCCTCGCCTACGATTCCCGACTGTTCGCTCGCCGGCAGCGTACGCCACGATGCACGACGGAAGCGCATCATCTGGTGCAGGACGCTATAGCCTTCGGTGGTCAGCGGCACGGCAGGCGTTTCCGTGGTGGCTGCCTGCGGGCGCATCGGTCGGGTGGCCGTCATTGATCCTCTCTGTATGCTGGACGTCCGCTTCTCGAAAGCATATTGTACGCGGGAAGGCGCGTAACGTGGCAGGGACAAATCGAGAAATGCTTCGCAGCCCGAAGCCCAAGCGGGAAAACGAGGCTGAGACATGAAAGGCATGGCCGCAGCCCTTCTCTTCCTTTGCCTTACCGCACCGCTGTTTGCCCAAGGCAAACGTCTCTGGGTGTTGCGGGAGCCCGGTGAGATGGTGGAGTACGACCCCGTGACTTTTGTGCGCAAGCAAACCGTCCAAGTTCCCCCCGAGGCGCTGAAATCTCCCCAGAACCTGCAGGTGAATCGTCCAGGCCAGATGCTGTTTGCGGCAGCCGCTTCCTTGCCGCTCAGAGAAGGCGATGACGGGCCGGCGCAGAACTTTTGGTTCTTCGATGGAAAGACGACGCACACGCTGGCTCGGGGCCTGAGTCGCAGCGTGGCCCGTGAAGGCTCAAATCTGGCGGTTGGTGAAACGGCGACTGTTCCTGTGCTCTCATCAGAGGGAACACGCATATACTGGTTCGCCAACGAAGCACACCGGCTGCAGCGCGATCAGGTCGATCTTTCCACCCGAACCACGTGGCGGGCGTGGCGCACCGATCTCAGCGGAGCCAGCCGGGAAGAGATGGCGTCACAAGCCTTTGCTGACTGCCGTTGCACCACCGGCAGCTGCGAAGAAACCTGCCCGTACGGAGACGTGTGGAGTCGTAACGATGGTGTTGCGCGCTGTTTTCTGCTGACGGAGTTCATCGCCGGTCAGACGCAGCCGTTGTACAAAGCGAGTTTTCGCTACGAAGAGGACGGCGGCAAATGGACGGCAACTACAGTCGAGCCGCCGCTTCATCGAATTCTCGACGCCGCCGACGCTGATGATGTTCTGGAAGCGATCCCTGACACGGGCTGTTGCGGGTGGGCCAATCAGAGTGATGACCAATCGTTGTTGCGCCTTCCCGGCAAAACTCTGACGGTCTTCGATGAGCGAGCCTCCTTTAACAACCCCGACTACGATGTGAGCTTTTACACCCAAACCGGCAAGATCTCGCCGGAGCGCGGCTACGTGGCCCTGACAATCGTTGCCACGACAGGGCCAGATCGTCCGATTCAACTGGCGGAAGAAGGACAGGCCGATCCCCAGGAGTCGCTGCGCATTCGCAAGGCTTTGGAGAAACTGCCGGCGGTCGAGGTTGAAAGCATCGAAGATCCGCCGCGCCAGACAGCCTATCTTCCCCACGCAAGGCTCGTTGGCTGGATCAACGAAAAGGAGATCCTCGTCGTGGAGAATCACTGGCTGGTGACGTATAACATCGCGACGGGTGAGCGGCGCAGATCCGACATTCGGGTTGAAGACGAATTGTTGGTGTTTCTGCGATAGCGCGACCGGGCCGAACCTCACTTTGCAGGCCCTGAGACCTATGGGCGATTTGTGTCCGATAAACTCAAGGCTGATTAGCGCTTTGCTCGCCGGTTTGCCTGGCTTTTACCACGTCAACAAGATGGACGACAGTTGCCGCAGCCGTGTAGCGGACTTCGCGCTTTGGATCGTACATGGAGGGCTCGATTGAGATACGAAGGCTCCCGTCCCCTCGTTTCGCAATGGCTTCGATCGCCGCCACACGCACGATCCAATTATTATCCCGCACGGCTTTCACCAATGCCTTCGCGGTGTCTGGATCGGGATCGTTGGCCAGCATGCTGGCTGCGGCAGCCCGTATCGGCGAGGAATCGTTCTTGAGGATGACCTGTACCGCATCCCATCCCATACCTGCGTAGGGGATAAAGCCAATCCCCTGCTCAAAACCCATCTGGGCAAGCTTTTTGGGATCGTGCAGGATAGCGGTCTGTTGGGCAATAAAACCTGCGCTACTCTTTCGCTCTCCGGTGAGAATTTCATAGTAGATTTCATAACCCTCCGGGTCCTTCATTTCATCAAGCGCGCGGGCGGCCGCCAGGACGACAGAGATTTCCTTGTCGTCCAGAACTTGTTTTAGCTTGGGGATCGACCCGGTGGAACGCATCTGTCCGAGAGCGGTTGCGGCAGCACTGCGAACTGCAGATTTTTTATCGGCTAGAGCGCCCTCGGCTAAATCGGAAGCATCATGGTCGTTTGACAAAAGTCCGAGCACGCGCACGGCTGCAACCCGCTCATCGCTGTTTGGGGAGTGCAGCCCGGAGAGAATCAGGCCCCAAGCAACCTCTATGCCCGTTTCCGGAGCGGCCAAGGCATTGTGGCGAAAGACAAAGAGGAAGACGAAGCAGATGAGCATGACCGTCCTTGTTGGAGTTTTGACGCGCATCATAGCCTCCGCTCAGGCGGAAAATAGAAATCAGAAACGCAGTGTGGCACCGGCCGAAGAATTATAGGTTGAAACGCCGCGGCTTCTTCGTCAACGGAGGTACTTCAGAGCAATCCCGAGCGAGGGCTGCTTCGCGCCACGGCCCGAAGGCGGCGCACGTGTTCTTGTACAATCTTGCATGATGAGTTTCCTGAATGCATTCACCGACGTTCCCACTGCCATTGAGGAAATCCGCGCCGGGCGGATGATTGTTGTGGTCGACGACGAGGACCGCGAGAACGAGGGCGACCTTACGCTAGCCGCCGAGAAGGTCACGCCCGAAACCATCAACTTCATGGCTAAATACGGGCGCGGCCTGGTTTGCCTGGCCATGACGGAAGAGCGGCTGGAATATTTGCGCATCGGTCCCATGACGAGTGAAAACACGTCGCAGTACGGCACCGCCTTCTGCGAGGCGATCGATGCGCGTAGTGGGGTAACCACCGGCATTTCAGCGTACGATCGCGCACGAACCATTCAGGTCGCGGTCGATCCCGCCACGCAGCCGGCAGATCTCGCGCGCCCCGGGCACGTTTTCCCTCTTCGGGCCCGCAAGGGCGGAGTGCTGGTCCGGGCTGGCCAGACCGAAGCCTCGGTCGATCTCGCACGCCTTGCCGGGCTGGTACCGGCCGGCATCATCTGCGAAATCATGAAAGATGACGGCAGCATGGCTCGTGTTCCGGACCTGATCGAGTTTTGCCGCGAGCACACCCTGAAGATGCTCACCGTAGCGGAACTGATTCGCTACCGAATGGCACACGAGCGCTACGTGCATCGCGTGGGCGAGGCGCTGGTGGAGACGCGTTTTGGTGAGTTTCGCCTGATCGCCTACGAGAGCGAAGTCGAAGGGGGCGACTCCCATGTGGCACTGGTGCGCGGCGATGTCGAAAACAGCGAACTCCCTGTGCTCGTACGCATGCACGCACACTGTCTGATGGGCGATGTTTTCGGTTCGACCGGATGCGAATGTCACGCCACACTTGAGGGTGCGCTGCGGCGGATCGGGCAAGAAGGGCGCGGGGCACTG
This sequence comes from Candidatus Aquilonibacter sp., assembly GCA_035523915.1. Lineage (GTDB taxonomy): Bacteria > Acidobacteriota > Terriglobia > Terriglobales > Acidobacteriaceae > Sulfotelmatobacter. The sequence continues at coordinate 11,436 of DATKPV010000050.1, forward strand.
ATTTACTTGCACCAGACGTCCAAAGGGTTCTCCATTGAAAAGGTCGGAGAGAGAACCGCGCTCAGCTTCCATCGTGGGAGGAAGCTACCCTCGCTGCTGGACAACGAAAGGCAGACGCAACGCGAGATTGGGATCGGCGCACAGATTTTATCGGACCTGGGGCTGCGGCGGGTGCGGCTGCTAACCAACCGCCCGAAAAAGGTTGCGGCTCTGGAAGGCTTCGGCATTGAAATCGTGGAGCAGGTTCCTGTGGAACTGCGAACCAAAGTGGGAAAGAGCTAACCGGAACGGGAAAGGCTGGGGCGTCAGAAGGGCTTGCGCACTACCACTTCCGCTTCGCGAATGAAAAACTGGGCCGAGCAATTCTCCGAACCACAAATGACGGGAATCAAGCCGTTGATCTGCTTGCGGGTAATAAGGCCGAGCATTCCGCACGAAGGACAAGAAAGGACTGCCCAGTAGGGATCTTCCTTTTCGCCGATCTCGCCCGCGTTTTCGAGCACGAAAACCGTGCCCGGCTGCATCTGCTCCGGGATCCACGTGTTGAGGATGTCCAGTTCACCGACCATATCTTCCTCCCTTGGTCTTCCTCTTTTGAACCAAACTTCCCTGCTACGAAGCTTTTCTAGCACGCCGATGGCCAAGCGGCGACGTTACCGAAGTGTTCAATTTGCGGGCAATAATCCCCGACCGCAACTGGCGAACCGCATCGGAAAGGCAGATTCCGAGAATCGGCTGATTCGAGTTCTTCAGGATGTCAACGATCTGCCTTGCGGAAGTTTCCAGATAAAGATGAGAGCCGTCGGTCAGCAAGTGCAGATCCGAGTTGCGGCTGACGATCTCCGCCAATCCCTTGCCAAACTCGCGGTCGAGAAAACGCATCACCTTGCGGACTCCCTGCAACGAGAAACCCTTGCGCCGGAGCTCGCAGATAATCGCCAAGTCGGTCAGGTTTTCCCGGGAGTAAATGCGGCGATGGCCTTGGCGTTGTGGTTTGACCAAGCCGCGTTCATCCCACCATTGCAGTTGCCGCGCCGTGATACCGGTCAAAGCGACCACCTCATGGGTTGTGAAGGTCTCGGGCATCGAATTCAGGCAGTTCCCTAAAACAAGCAGCCAACAAAATGTTTGAAACATTTTAGGCATGAGTTGGGAGGAGTCAAGACCAGAATCGAGGCAGAATTGTTAACTAGTAGAGCACTCGCGCCGGCGGCGCGACCAGACTCTTCCGGAGCATCCTCCGCCAACGAAGTGGACGATTTCGAGGCGGTCGTTCTCCTTTAAAGTAGTCTCGGGCCAGTTTTCCCGGCGTACGATTTCGCGGTTCAGTTCCACGGCAACACGGTCAGACTTGAGCCTGAGAGAATCCAGCAGCGCGGCGAGGGTAAAACCTGTCGATATGTCAGGAAAGGTGCGGGCCTCGCCGTTGATGTGCAGAGTCATCGCCGTGAAATCTCATCATTGCCGACCGCCGTGAGTAATGCAAGTTCGCTTCGTATTCGAGGTCAGCGGGATATTTCTTAATGCGCGAAACTCGATTAGTCCCGCGACAGGCTCCGGCGCTGAAATACCGCGACAGCCAGTAGAAAACAGACGAAGGCATAATTCAGGCCATAAGCCAACGCGATGACGTGGTTGGTCCAGGGAAAAGTCCGCAACGACGCCTTTGTGATGGTAAGGAAGCGCTGTTCTGAAAGAAGGCTCGTAAGCGGCAGAACAAGATGCACCGGCAGACGAATCCAATGGGGAATATGGCTCATCGCCGATCCGAACACTTGAACCAGGGTCGCCAGAACCGCAATCGCGCCGATGACCAGCACCGGATGAAGGACGGTGACCAAAAGCAGGGAGATTGCGGCCCATACGGCATAGCGCACCATGGGATAGGCGAGAAGGGTCCACAAAGAAGTCTGGAAGTGTTGACCGCCTAGCCAGGCCAATAGGAACGTGACACCCAACATGGCAACTACGTAAACGGCCATCAGGAGTAGCGTGCCAAGATACTTGCCGGCCAGAAACTGCCAACGGTGCAGGGGGCGGGCCATCACAGCCAGAATCGTGCCCGATTTCATTTCGCCGGCAACAGAATCCGCAGCCGCCCAGGCCGCAAGCAAGCTACCGAAGCCGCTAACCGTCGACATGACAGAGGCAATCTCATTCAGAAGGAAACCCTGCATCTGCTGCGCATTGGCGGCGTTGGTCATCGACTTGAAAGCCAGCAGCGGCGACATCATCAGCAAGACAATGCAAACGAACAGGCTGCAGAAAAGGATGATGACCTTATTGCGTAAAAAACTACCGAAAGTATTGAGGGCAATGGTGCGTACTTTCACGGCGTACCTCCTCCCACCAACTTCAGGAACGTATCCTCCAAAGAGGACTTCAGCGGCGTAAGGCTGAGAATGTCGCTGCCGCCAGCCCACAAGGTCTCGGCCAGAACCCGCTTTTTCGAGGCCTCGATGGAAAGGCGCACCCGGCCCGCTTCGGGCTCTAGGGTCGCACCAAGCTCCCGCGCGGCTTGTGCGAGGCTTTCCGGCAACTGATCCACGATAATTTCCACCCGATTGCCCTCCGCCAGCATTTCCTGCAATGCACCCGAGCGAACCAGGCGGCCGCGGTCGATGATGATGACGCGATCACACACCTGCTCAACCTCGGAGAGAATGTGGGAGCTTAAGAAGATGCTCTTGCCCTCCGCTTTGAGCGACAAAATCAGGTCGCGGACCTCTTTTCGCCCCGCAGGGTCCAAGCCGGAAGTGGGTTCGTCCAGGATAAGCAGTTCGGGGTTGCCGACCAGCGCCTGGGCAATCCCCAGTCGCTGCACCATGCCACGCGAATACTTCCCGACCTTCAGGCCCTTGTAACCGTCGAGTTTAACCTTGGCAATCAGCTCTGCGATGAGGGCTTCGGGAGCAGTCACTTTACGCCCGCTCAGTCGAAGATGAAACTGCATGAGCGTTTCCGCAGTGAGATAGCGGTAGAAGGCAAAATTCTCCGGCACGAAACCGATGCGTTCTTTAGCCCGCACATCGCCCGGAGGGTAACCGAAGACCCGCGATTCACCCTCATCGGCATAGGTGAAACCCATAAGGACGCTCATGCTGGTGGTCTTGCCGGCCCCGTTAGGACCAAGGAAGGCGCAAACCTCGCCGCGGGCCACCTCGAACGATACCTGGGAAAGCGCAGGAATGCGGTCTCCGCCAAACCGCCGGCGGTAGGTCTTGGTCACAGAAGAAAATTCAATGGCCGGCGCTGCCATCGGAAGCTCCTTCGCCCGGCTTCAGTTCTTTGATCCCAAGTTCGCGAGTCAACTGAAATTGCAAAGTCATATCGAAACCTGCGTGGCCGTATGCGACTTTCCCGTTTTCATCCACGACAAAGAGGGTAGGAATACCATCCACCCCGTAAGCGTCTGCGATTTTTCTTTCAGAGTCGAGCAACACGGGGAAGTTGAGTTTCTGGGCAGAAGCGAATTTCATGACTTCTTTCGGATCTTCGTCGATGCTGACGGCAAGAATCTCGAAATCGTTGGCCCCAACATGATTCTTCTTGTAAAACTCGGCTAGGATCGGCATTTCGAGACGGCATGGTGCGCACCAGCTGGCCCAAAAGCTGACGACCACCTTCTTGCCTCGAAAATCTGCCAATGAAACACTGCGGCCATCCAACGTCAGGGCCGAGAAGGCTGGTGCAATCTTGCCAACCAGCAACGGCTCTTCGCTCTGAGCTTCGAGAGTCACTTCGAGCACGTGGGCGCGCCACGTGACCAGCACGGTAAAAGCGGCAAGGACGACTATGGCAAGGAGAGTTTTGGCAGACATCCCCTTCTTCTCCATAGGCGGGCTTTCATTGGCAGCGAGGGCATCCATTTTCTGAGTACGCGCGCCTCGGGGTTCGAGTCCCTTGAACCTGATCCCAAACAACCGACGTTACTCCGCTCTGCGCAACAGGAATTTGCGCGTCGCGGTACGGCCCTCGTAGATCGCCTGGACCACCAAAGAAGAGTCGGGAAGGGTTGACTCTTCGACTTCGATTTTGATCTCGGCGCTGCCGCCGGAGTCGGCGACGGCCTGGGTATAGAAGGGAGCAGCATCGGGACGCGCAAAGCGGAACACCAGACGCGCCCCGGGAGCCGCGGCGCCACCTTCGGTGACTCGCAGTTGCATGGTGAGATTGCGGTCCGCATGGACGGAAGCGGCATTCAGCCACTGCACATCGAGCTCTTTGATTCCGGCCAGGGCCTCGGGTTCTCCTCGATCCAAAACGCTTTCCACCCTGCCCTCGCGTATACCCTCCAGCACCAGGCGGTGCTGATCGCGCAGCAACTGCTCTTTCTGCATGTCGCCGAAACCGGGTTGTTTCGCCGAGTGGCCGTAGGAGACTGCCTTCTTGCCGATGCAGCGGCCGCGAACGAAGACCTGCGTCTGAAGCAACTGATCTCCCTCGCGCGCCTCACTCTGCACGTGGTAGATGGTGTCACCGTGCTTAACGTCGGTATTGAAGCCGAAAATCATAGGGAATCGAGTAACAGCGTAATCTGGAAGTTCAGTAATTTGAAAGATCCATGAAATTCGTGGCCCGCCCTGACCGCGCTCCGTCAATAATTTACTCAATTACAGATTTCCCAATTACACAATTTGTTCTCTTTCCCGATCCTGCAAAATGGGTCTGGTTCCCTTGACACTCGCGCACAGCACCACCTAATCTAGAATGTTTAGGCAATCCTTCGCGCGCATTATATATAGACCGTACGATGCCCGACAATTACTTCGCACGCTACTTGCCGTTCTTGATTCATGTCCTGCTGGCGAGCGGAATTGCGACTGCGATTGTCCTGCTTTCCTGGCTGATCGGGCAAAGAAAACCAACCCGCGCCAAGCTTTCCCCCTACGAATGCGGCATGACCCCGGTCGGCGACACGCGGGAGCGATTCTCGGTGAAGTTCTACCTGGTGGCCATGCTGTTCATTCTGTTCGACGTAGAGGCTGTATTCCTTTATCCCTGGGCTGTGATTTTGCGGGATCTGAAGCACTTCGGGCTATGGGAGATGCTGGTCTACATCGGCATTGTTCTCGTGGGTTTCTTTTACGTGTGGAGAAAAGGCGTGTTGGACTGGGGCCCGAAAGCCTCGCAGCGGGGAGCACGGTGAATGACTCTCACTCCTGCGATCACCGATCTTGAACAACTGAAAAACCATCCGGCGGTGGCTCGGCTCCTGGCCTGGAATCCAGCCTCAATTCGAGCCGTGAAGTTCGACCGGGAAGAAATGACGATTTCGGTTGATCGGTCGAACCTGCGCGAGGCGTGCGCTTTGCTACGCGACGACGCAGACTGCGCATTCAATTTCCTTTCCGATATTACATGCGTCGATTGGTATCCGGCCGAGCCGCGATTCGAAGTGGTCTATCACATGCTGTCGATCCCTAAGAAAGAGCGGGTGCGTTTGAAGGTACGCCTGGCGAGCGATAATCCGACGGTCGAGTCGGTGACTCCTGTTTGGACTGGGGCCAATTTCTTCGAGCGCGAAGTTTTCGACCTTTTTGGCATTCGCTTTACCGGACATCCCTACTTACGGCGCCTTCTGATGCCGGAGGATTGGGAAGGTTATCCCCTGCGCAAAAATTACCCGGTGGAGGGCTACCGCTAGATGGCCCAGTTCGCGCCCACCCCTGTCCTTGAACCCGGCCAGGATCGCACGATGATCCTGAACATGGGACCCCAGCATCCTTCCACCCACGGCGTCTTGCGCGTACTGCTGGAAATCGACGGCGAGACGGTCGTGCGCCTGATGCCGGACATCGGCTATCTGCACACCGGAATCGAAAAAACCTGCGAGGCGAAGTTTTACCACCAGGTGGTCCCGTTGACCGATCGCATCGACTATCTGTGCCCCCTGACCAACAACCTGTGCTACGTGCTGGCGGTAGAGAAACTTCTGGGACTCGAAATTCCTCCGAAAGCGCAGTGGTTGCGGGTGTTACTTAACGAACTGACGCGAATCAATTCCCATCTGGTGTGGCTGGGCACGCACGCCATGGATATAGGCGCGCTGACCGTGTTTCTCTACTGCTTCCGCGAGCGGGAGCAGGTGTTGAAAATTTTCGAGATGGTCAGCGGACAGCGCATGATGACCTCGTATTTCCGGGTGGGCGGAGTCGCGCTGGAGCCGCCGCTGGGATTTTTTGACCGGGTGCGCGAGTTTACGGATCGATTCCCGGAACGAATCGACGAGTACGAGAACCTGCTGACGGGAAATCCCATCTGGGGGATGCGGACCAAGGGCGTGGCCACGATGAGCGCGGAGGATGCGATTGCGCTAGGGGCGAGCGGTCCCACGTTGCGCGGCAGCGGCGTGGATATCGACTTGCGGCGGGATATGCCTTATTCCGGCTACGAAAACTTCAAGTTCAAGGTGCCGGTGGCGCAGGAAGGCGACGTTTTCGCCCGTTATATGTGCCGCGTGGCCGAGTTGCGCGAATCGAATGAAATCGTGAGGCAGGCGCTGGCGGGCATGCCGGAGGGACCAGTCAAGGCGGATGCTCCGCACGTCGTGCTGCCCAACCGCGAAAAGATGAAGACTCAGATGGAGGCGCTCATCTATCACTTTAAGATCATTACTGAGGGCTTTGCCGTGCCTGTGGGCGAAGTCTATCAGGCAGTAGAGTCGCCGCGCGGCGAGATGGGCTATTACATCGTGAGTGATGGAACGGCGAAACCGTATCGCGTGCACATGCGAGCCGCGTGCCTGGCCAATCTGCAGACGTTACCGACGATGTGCGAAGGGCGGTTGCTGGCCGACGTTGTGGCGGCGATCGGGTCGATCGATATTGTGTTGGGAGAAATCGACCGGTAGAGCAGATGAGATTCTCTGACGAATTCGAGACGCGGTTTGCCGAGATGGCCAAGCACTATCCGACCAAACGGTCGGCCCTGGTGCCCACGCTACTGTACGCGCAGGATGAAGTTGGCTTTCTTTCCGACGAAGTCATTGCAGAAATTGCCGGGCGGCTCGATCTTACCGAACTCGAGGTGCGCAACGTGATCAGCTACTACTCGATGCTGACCACGAAGCCGCGCGGCAAGTACAACGTGCAGGTTTGCACAAACATCAGCTGCATGGTGCGCGGGGGAGAGGACATTTTGCATCACTGTGCCAAGAAACTCGGAATCGGCAACAAGGGAACCACCCCCGATGGCCTGTTTTCCCTGGAAGAAGTGGAGTGCATTGGGGCCTGCAGCTGGGCACCGGCGGCGCAAGTGAACTATGACTATCACGAGAATCTGACGGTGGAAAAGATCGACAAGGTTCTTGCGGAGTACAAGCAGAAGGAAGCGAACTGAGCCTTAAAAATGGTGAAGTTTGGTAATTGAGTAAATTGAGCAACCCGGTGGTTTTGCGGTTTTCAATTACTTGATTAGTCAGTTTTCCAATGACTCAATCGAGATCGGTTCGTAATGGCAGATCTTGTATCGCATCCCGATGAGGTAAAAGTCGTCTCCCGGCGCTTTGGCTTGGGCGCGGTGAATCTCGATCGCCATCTCGAGCTCGACGGCTACAAGGCCGTCGAGAAGGCGCTCAAAATGGAGCCGGACGCCATCATCACCGAGGTAAAGAATTCGGCGTTGCGCGGGCGCGGAGGAGCGGGATTCTCGACCGGGATGAAGTGGTCGTTTGTGCCCAAGCAATCCGCCAAGCCGAAATACGTGTTGTGCAATGGGGATGAGAGTGAGCCGGGGACGTGCAAAGACCGGTTGATTTTCGAGCACGATCCGCACTCGGTGATTGAGGGAGTGATGATCGCGGGGCTCGCCGTGGGCGCGCAAAGCGGATACATCTACATCCGCGGGGAATATCGATATCTCTCGAACATCATGCAGAAGGCGATCCACGACGCCTATGCGCGCGGATTTCTGGGTAAGAACATTTTCGGCAGCGGGCGCAATTTCGACGTTTACTGGCATGGCGGAGCCGGGGCTTATGAAGTAGGCGAAGAATCGGCGCTGATGGAATCGCTGGAAGGCAAGCGCGGAATTCCGCGGATTCGCCCGCCGTTTCCTGCGGTGGTTGGATTGTGGGGTGGGCCGACGGTCATTAACAATGCGGAGACGCTGGCCAGCGTCCCGCATATCATCCTGGGCGGTGCGGACTGGTATGCCAAGATCGGCACCCCGAAAAACGGCGGCACCCGCCTGTTCTGCTTGAGCGGCAACATTGCCAGGCCGGGCGTGTATGAACTGCCTATGGGCTATAACTTGAAGAAAATGATTTACAACGTCGGTGGAGGCATACCCGACGGTCGCAAACTGAAGGCGGTGGTGCCGGGAGGGTCGTCGTGCCCGTGCCTGACCGCAGATGAAATCGATGTTGGCATGGACTTTGATTCCGTGGCAAAGGCCGGTTCGATGCTGGGTTCTGGCGGTGTGGTGGTGATTGATGACGCGCAGTGCATCGTCAAGTTTGCTCTGCGCACCATGAAGTTTTACCGCCACGAAAGCTGCGGATGGTGCATCCCCTGTCGCGAAGGAACCGATTGGCTGGAAAAAACGCTGATCCGCTTTCACAAGGGCGCGGGATTGAAAAAGGACATCGACAATATGCAGTACCTCTCTGAGAACATGCTGGGGCGAACGTTTTGCCCGCTGGGCGATGCGGCGGCAATGCCTACGATCGCCTTCGTAAAAAAGTTTCGCAAGGAATTCGAGGATCATCTGGAAGGCAGGCCGTGCCCATACGAAAAAGAGGGCGCGGTGGAAGAGCTGCCGGTGATGGCGTAGCGCCGCCGTCTCGGCGACCCGAATGCGGGCGACGCCCGCGCCTTTATTTGGTTTGCCAGTCGCAAGGGCAAAGAAGATTGCGATAGCCGGCGGAACGCCGGCGCTACTTATGGCTGATGTAACTCTCACAGTCGACGGCAAGAAGGTCACAGCTCCTGCGGGGACGCTGCTGATTGAAGCCTGCAAAAACGTGGGCATCGAAGTGCCTTCGTTTTGCTACTACCCCAACCTTTCATTGCAGGGGGCTTGCCGCATGTGCCTGGTGAAGATTGAAAAAATGCCCAAGCTGCAGACGGCGTGCACCACGGTGATCGGCGAAGGCATGATCGTCACCACCGATAGCCCGGAGGTTCAGCAGGCGCGGAAGGGCATGGTCGAGCTGTTGCTAGGCAATCATCCCCTGGATTGTCCGGTGTGCGACGCGGGCGGAGAGTGCGAACTGCAGGATATGACATTTTCCTACGGCGCAGCCGAGTCCAAGTTCATGGAGGCCAAGAATCATCGCGACGAACAGCAATGGTCGCCGGTCGTATTCTTCGACCGTCCGCGCTGCATTCTATGCTACCGCTGCGTGCGGGTGTGCGGCGAGGCCATGGACGTCTGGGCGCTGGGCGTGCAGAACCGAGGCGTCAGTTCGATCATCGCACCCAACAAGGGAGATCATCTTGAGTGCGAAGAGTGCGGCATGTGCATCGACATCTGCCCCGTGGGTGCGCTGACCTCGGGAGCGTATCGCTATAAGACGCGGCCGTGGGAGATGAAACACGTAGGCACGATTTGCACTCACTGCGGCGACGGCTGCAAAACCACACTGGGCGTGCGGCGCTCGGACACCGGGATGGAGATTGTACGTGGCGACAACCGCGACAAGAGCGGCACGAACGGCGATTTTCTCTGCATCAAAGGACGCTACGCCTTCGACTTCGCCAACCATGAACAACGGCTGGAGCAGCCGCTGATCCGCAAGAACGGAAAGCTGGCTCCGTCGACGTGGGAAGAAGCGTTTGAACTGGTCGGAAAGAGATTTGCAGAGATTCGCGGCAGAGAGGGCGGGGAGGCGATCGGGGTCATCGGTTCGACGCGCACCACGAACGAGGAAGCTTACCTGCTATCCAAGTTCGCGCGTGTGGTTTTGAAAACCAACAATGTGGATCATCACCGCACCGCTGACTTTCCGGCTCTGGCTGCCGCATTGCGGGGGAAAGGTCAGACTACGGCGAGCATGGCGGACATTTTCACAGCTCCCGCGATTCTGCTGATCGGCAATGATCCCACCGAGCAACATCCTTTCCTGGCCTATCAGATTCGCAACAACGTCCGGCTCCATCGTGCGCGCTTATACGTGGTCAATTCCCAACCGATCAAATTGCAGCGGCAGGCGACTGGGTTCGTGCAGATCCCTGTGCGGGCGGAAGCCAAATTTGCGGCTTATCTGGCTGGGGATGACTCGGCGCTGGATGCACTGAAGGCGACGGGTGACGCCGGCGGACAAGGGCAGACTTCGCCCGGCGAATTGCGTGACAAGCTGCGCGACGAAAAAGATTTGGTCATCGTTTTCGGCTCGGAGATTCGGGGAAACGATATCGCAACCCTGGTGAAGTTCGGTCCATCGATCTCGGGGGCAAAATTTGTTTGCCTGGGCGACTACGCAAATTCTCGCGGAGCAGCCGATATGGGGCTGTATCCCGATCTGCTTCCCGGTTATCACCCGGTCGCGGGCAACAGTGAATTCCATCGCGAGTGGGGAACAATTCCGCAGACTCCAGGCCTCGATCTGCCCGGCATGATTGAGGCAGCCAAAGCGGGCAAGCTCAAGGCTTTCTATGTGGTGGGATCGAATCCGGTTGGCCGGTTGAATATCGATCCCTTCGCCTGCTCCAAAAGTTTTGTGGTGGTACAGGACATGTTCCTCACCGAGACTGCGGTGATGGCAGACGTGGTTCTGCCCGCGGCCAATTTGTACGAAAAATCAGGAACCGTCACCAACACCTGCGGCGATCTGCAACTGGTTAAGAAGGCTGGGGAGGTGAGCGGAACGAAAGCGGATTTCGAAATGACGGTGCGCATCGCCGACGCGATGGGATTTGACGTTCACCAGTTGGTTCCTTTTGGCGGCGGCACGCGCGCCGATATGGGCCAGTCACGCGGCGCGCAATCGGGCGAAGCCGACCGCCACGCAGTGTGGCTCGAGATGCAAGGGTTGGAACCGAAACTCAGCCCGTTTGATCCGGTAGCCATCCTGGATGAAATCCAGCGACTGGTGCCGGGTTATGACGTCTCGCGCATGAATCTGATCGCGGGCAACAGCCAGCATACGTCTCTTGCGGGGGTTGGGCCGGGTGTGGCGCACAAAGCAGACTCCATCGAGCCCAGCAACGATAATCTGTTCAGTTCCGGAACCCTGGGCCGTTATTCACGAGCGTTGCAGTCGGTCATCGAGAGTCATCAACAGCAAACGGCCGAAGTGGCAGCCGACTAATATTCCAGCCGTAGGAATCGTTTCACGAGGACGAAACATTGCCGGTGGGTCTCACATTCGTGGTGATATCAGTAGTCAAGTCAGTGGTGGTGCTAATCGTGCTGCTGACCGCGGTCGCCTACACCGTGTGGCTGGAGCGCAAAGTCGTGGGCCACATGCAGAATCGCTGGGGCCCCACGCGCGTGGGGCCCTTCGGGCTGCTGCAACCGGCAGCCGACGGTCTCAAGTTTCTTTTCAAGGAAGACCTGACGCCTCCGCACGTCTACAAGCCGCTTTTTCTGGCGGCGCCGATGATGGCGTTGATCTTTGCTCTCACCTCAATTTCGGTGATTCCGTTCGGCAACTCGATCACGATCGACGGGATAAACATTCCTTTCCAGATCACCGATGTGAACATCGGGCTGTTGCTGATCCTTGGGGTTACGTCGCTGGGCGTTTATGGAGTGGCCCTGGCGGGGTGGTCTTCGAACAACAAATATTCCCTGCTGGGCGGCCTGCGAGCCAGCGCACAGATGGTGAGTTATGAGATTGCGCTGGGCCTTTCGCTGATCGGTGTGTTGATTCAGTCGGGGAGTTTCAGCCTGCGCCAGATCGTAGAAGCCCAGAGCGGCCATTTCTGGGCCTTCATTCCCCGCTGGAATATCTTCCACGGACAGTTTGTTGGCTTCTTTATTTATCTGATTGCAGCCTATGCGGAGACCAATCGCGTTCCGTTTGATCTGCCGGAGGCCGAGACGGAGTTGGTTGCCGGCTACCACACCGAATACAGCGCTATGAAGTTTGCCATGTTCTTCATGGCGGAATACGCCAACATGATCACGGTGGCGTGCCTGGCGACGTTGCTCTTCTTTGGCGGATGGAGCGGGCCTCTGTTTGGTCCGTCGATTTTGCAGGCGCTGTTGCCGCTATTCTGGTTTGGGGCCAAGGTTTTCTGTTTTCTTTTTCTTTACATATGGGTGCGCGGAACTTTGCCGCGCTTCCGTTATGACCAACTGATGAGCTTCGGCTGGAAGTTCCTGTTGCCGCTGGCAATTGCCAATCTTGTGGCTACAGCGATCGCCGTGGCGTGGTAGGGAAAAGCAGCTTCTCGTAAACAGACACGCAGCCACTGACGCGGAAGCTAGCCATTGTTTCGCTTTCGCCGGCAACAAACAACTGAGAACTGACAGATCTCCATGCATCTGATCCTGTTTCTGATATTCGGAGCGGTTTGCGTCGCTGGCGCGATCAACCTTCTGGCGCAGACCCACCCCATTAACAGTGCCCTCTCGCTGATCGCAGTAATGGCGGCGCTGGCAGGGGAATATCTGCTGCTGGGCGCCGAGTTCGTGGCGGCCGTGCAGGTAATTGTCTACGCCGGCGCGATTATGGTGCTGTTTGTGTTCGTCATCATGCTGCTTAACGCCGGCGTAGAGGAGCACACCAGGGGCAGCAAGGTTGCCATCTTGCTCGGCGTGCCGGGAATGCTTACGGGCGGCCTTTTGCTGGCATGGGTCGTGCTGCGGAATTCAGCTGGAGAAACCGTGCCCATCGGCGCCATGCCCGGACCTCCCCGGGCAATCGCACAGCTCTTGTTTCACGATTTTTTGTTGCCCTTTGAAGTAACTTCGATACTGATTCTGATTGCCATCATGGGCGCCGTGGTGCTGGCCAGCAAGCCGCCGGAATCTGCGCCGCCGGAGAGGGTGGACTGATGGTGCCCTCCTACCTCCCGCTGTCTTATTACTTGCTGCTCGGCGGATTTCTGTTTGCCTGCGGCGTTGCAGGTTTTCTCATTAAACGAAACATCATCACCATTTTCATGTCGATTGAGCTGATGCTCAATGGCGTGAACCTTTCGTTCGTGGCGTTCGCGGCGCATTGGCATACGTTGTCCGGTCAGATCTTCGTCTTTTTCGTGATGGTGGTGGCAGCGGCGGAAGCCACGGTGGGGCTGGCGATCATTATTTCCGTGTATCGAACCCGGGAAACGCTGAACGTCGATCGCGTGAACCTGCTCAAACTATGACGGGGAATCTCAATCTCTGGCTGATTCCGGTGCTGCCCCTGGCGGGTGCAGCCATTAACGGTTTTTTCGGCAAGAAGTCTTCGCGCCAGGCCGTGACCACGGTGGCGCTGTTTTTCTGTGGCGCTTCATTTGCCTTGGCGCTGTGGGTCGCCTACCGCTTCTCTTCCCTGCCCTTGCCCCACGAGGAATTTCTGGCGCAGTGGATTCGCTCAGGAGGCTTCAGCGCCGACTTTGCCTTTTACCTCGATCAGCTCTCGCTGACCATGCTGCTGGTGGTGACCGGCGTCGGTTTCCTGATTCACATTTACTCGGTCGGCTACATGGCGGATGATCCCGGCTACTACCGCTACTTCAGCTACCTGAACCTGTTCATGTTCTTCATGCTGACGCTGGTGCTGGCCAACAACTATTTGCTGATGTTCATCGGCTGGGAGGGCGTGGGGCTGGCTTCGTATCTGCTGATCGGTTTCTGGTTCACCCGGGATTCGGCGGCATCCGCCGGCAAGAAGGCCTTTATCGTCAACCGGATTGGGGACTTCGGTTTCCTAATCGCGCTGTTCTTGCTGATCAAGCACTTTGGCTCGCTGAATTTTGATCAGGTATTTACCTCGGTGCCGCAGCTGCCGCCCGGGGCTGCAACCGACAGTCTGCTGACGGCCATCGGAGTTTTGCTGATGGTGGGAGCTTGCGGCAAGTCGGCTCAGATTCCGCTTTATGTGTGGCTGCCGGATGCGATGGAGGGCCCCACCCCGGTTTCGGCGCTGATCCACGCCGCGACCATGGTGACGGCGGGCGTCTATATGGTTTCGCGGTCGCATGTGATTTTTCAGGCCTCTCCCAATGCGCTGGCGGTGGTGGCGATCATCGGGACTCTGACCGCGTTTTTTGCGGCGACCATTGGCGTTGCGCAGACCGATATCAAGAAAGTTCTCGCCTATTCGACCATTTCCCAGCTCGGCTACATGTTCATGGCGTGCGGTGTGGGCGCGTTCTCGGCAGGCATCTTCCACCTGATGACGCATGCGTTCTTCAAGGGTCTGCTCTTCCTCGGCGCAGGATCGGTGATCCATGCCTGCGGCGGAGAACAGGACATGCGCAAGATGGGCGGTCTGCGGCTTTATGCGCCCTGGACTTTTCTGACTGTGACGGTAGCCACGCTTGCCATCTCGGGATTTCCCCCTTTCGCCGGCTTTTTCAGTAAGGACGAGATTCTGTGGAAAACCTTCTCGAGCGTGCACGGCAGTTGGGTGATCTGGCTGATTGGGGTGATCACGGCGTTTATTACGTCCTTCTATATGTTCCGCTGGTGGTTTCTTACGTTTATGGGAGACTATCGAGGCGGAGCCGGCGGTCATAGCGCGGCGCACCACGGCGACGCTCATGGCCACGAGGGACACGGCCTGCCCCACGAAAGCCCGATGGTGATGGTGGTGCCACTGGCGATTCTGGCGGTGCTGTCGTTTGTCGGTGGATGGGTCGGGATTGGAAATCACTTCGATAGATTCCTGGCGCCGGTGTTCCAGACAGGAATGAGAGTGACGGAATCTGCGCCGGGCGCGGCTGAACCGGCAGGCCACCTGGAGTTGTACCTGATGCTGATTTCGGTGACCGCAGCGGCCCTGGGTTTTTATCTGGCGTATCTTCTCTATCACAGCAAGCCGCAATTGCCGCAAAAGATTGCCGATTCCTTCTCCGGGCTCTACCGGGTGCTCGTGCACAAGTACTACATCGATGAACTCTACGCGGCGCTCTTCGTCAACCCTCTGATCGAGGCTTCAACCCGCATTCTGTGGCAGGACGTGGACCGGAAGATCATCGATGCGGCGGTGAACGACAGTGCCGATGGCGCGCGACAGGCTTCCGATGAAGTGCGGCACATGCAGTCGGGGAATCTGCGCTCTTACGCGGGATGGATCACAGCCGGCTCGGCCGTGGTCATTGCCTACATGATCTGGATGGGGGTGCGATGAATCCCGACAGCCTCAGCCCGGTCATTCTTACTCTTGTGACATTTGTGCCCCTGGCCGGCGCTCTGCTCCTGGTGCTGCTGCCCCGCCGCGACCGCGATATTCGCTGGTTTTCGCTGGGTGTTTCGCTGCTGACGTTCGTCTTATCGCTGCACTTGCCAGTTTATTTTCATCGCGAGCAGGCCACCTTTCATTACGAGATCGACCGGCAGTGGATTGCCAGCCCCAACATTCACTACCACATGGGGATCGACGGCATTTCGCTGTGGCTGATCGTTCTGACCACATTCCTTACTCCGCTGTGCGTGCTGATTTCCTGGAAATCGATCCATGGACGTGTGAAGGAGTTTTTCATTATCCTCCTCATCCTGGAGACGGCGCTGATCGGGGTCTTCACTTCACTCGATCTGTTTCTCTTTTACTTTTTCTGGGAAGCAACTCTAATTCCGATGGCACTGCTCATCGGCATGTTTGGGCACGAGCGCAAGGTTTATGCCGCGGTGAAGTTTTTCATGTACACCATGATCGCCTCAGTGTTCATGCTGGCGGCGATCTTGTGGCTTTACGCGCACACCGGGAGTTTCGATTTTGTCGTGATTCGTGATCGGATCATGAGCGGCTCGGTGCCCAGTTTTCCCGCGGCCGCGAAATGGTTGTTCCTTGGCTTTTTCCTGGCTTTTGCCGTCAAGGTTCCGCTTTTCCCCTTCCACACGTGGCTGCCCGACGCACACGTCGAGGCGCCGACCGCAGGATCAGTTCTGCTGGCCGGAGTGCTGCTGAAGATGGGCACCTACGGCATGCTCCGCTTCAACCTGGGACTGTTTCCCGAGCAAGCGCGGGCCAACGCATGGTGGATCATGATCCTGGCGTTGATTGGAATTATTTATGGCGCGCTGGTGGCGATGGTGCAGCCCAACATGAAGAAACTGATCGCCTATTCCTCGGTCAGCCATCTGGGATTCGTGGTGTTGGGGATCTTCAGCTTCACGCAGGCCGGACTGAACGGCGCCATGTTCGTAATGCTGGCGCACGGGGTTTCCACCGGGGCTCTCTTCATGCTGGCAGGCATTCTGCATGAACGGCGTCACACCTACGAGATCAGCGAATTTGGCGGGTTGGCTTCGCCAGTGCCGGTCTATGCCGCTTCGTTTTTGTTTATCGTGCTGGCTTCGGTGGGATTGCCCATGCTCAACGGGTTTGTGGGCGAATTTCTTGTCTTGAGCGGAACCTTTCAGGCCAGGCCGGTCTTTGGCATTCTCGCAGCTACGGGCGTGATCTGGAGTGCGGCTTATTTGCTGTGGATGTACCAGCGCGTGTTCTACGGCAAAGTCACGCATCCGGTGAATAATTCTTTCGCCGATCTGCTGGGCTTCGAGAAGGCGGCGGTCTGGCCTTGCGCGCTGACCGCGCTTGTGATGGGCGTGGCGCCGAATCTGTGGCTTAACGCAATTGGCCCGGCTACACAGGCCGCTTTGGCGCCATTTGCGCAAATGGCGAGCCGGATGGTGCTGCGATGACAGGGCTGATGGCATTCGCATCGAACTTGCCACAGGTCACCGATTACGTTCGCATCCTGCCTGAGATTGTTCTTTCTCTCTTCGGCATCTTGGTGATGCTGGTTGATGCTCTGCTTGACGAGAGAAACAGCGAGCGAGTTCTGGGTTTGATCGCGCTGGCGGGGACGTTTGCCGGAATCGGCGCAACCTGGGCCATGGCACAATCTCCCGGCCTGGCATTTTGGAATACGGTGCAAGTCGATGGGTTCAGCGTTTTTTTTCACGTTTTGGTTATCGCCATTGCCGGGGTCGTGATTCTTGCGTCGTTCGAATACATGGCAGTACAGGGGATTCGAGCTGGGGAGTATTACGCACTGATCCTCTTCGGCACCGTGGGCACGGCGCTGATGTCATCGGCGATTGAGTTGGTCCTGATCTTCATTGCGCTGGAAATTTCTTCGATCTCCACATACGTTCTGGTCGGCTTCCGGCGCAACGAGGCTTCCAGCAGCGAAGCGTCGCTGAAATATTTTCTGCTGGGATCGTTTGCCACCGCGTTTTTTCTCTATGGGGTTGCGCTGATGTTCGGCGCTACCGGCTCCACCAACATTACGGAAATCAGCCAGAAACTGCAGGCCTCTCCTGCCGTCTT
The DNA here is from genome assembly GCA_035523915.1 of Candidatus Aquilonibacter sp. Lineage (GTDB taxonomy): Bacteria > Acidobacteriota > Terriglobia > Terriglobales > Acidobacteriaceae > Sulfotelmatobacter. Next base: position 28,813 of record DATKPV010000050.1, read on the forward strand.
GCTTGTCTACGTTGCCGTAGCCCTGATGTTTGTAGGCCTGGGATTCAAAGTGGCCGCGGCCCCTTTTCACATCTGGACGCCGGATGTTTATGAAGGAGCGCCGGCGCCGATTGTCGGATTGATGTCGACCGCGCCGAAAGCCGCGGCCTTCGCCGTGCTGCTGCGTATAGTATTCGCGATCAATGCCCCGGGGCGGTTCTGGCTGATCTGGGTAGCTGCGGCCCTCTCGATGACGTTGGGCAACATCGGGGCCCTGGTACAGGATAATGTCAAACGGCTGCTGGCCTATTCTTCAATCGCCCACGCCGGGTATCTGCTGGTGGCTTTTGCCGCCGCGCCCGACCTGGGACCTTCGGCGGCGATGTTCTATGTGGCAGCTTATGCCGCCATGAACGTCGGGGCATTCGCGGTTGTGAGCCACTTTGCCAATGCCGGCGAACGCTATGTGACCCTGAAAGACTATGAAGGTTTGGGCCGCAGTTCCCCATTGCTGGCCGCAACTTTCACAATTTTTCTGCTCTCTCTCATCGGCATCCCTGTGACCGGCGGGTTTTTCGCCAAGTTCTACGTGTTCAGCGCAGCCCTGAAAGCGAACCTGGTGTGGCTGACGATGGTGGGCGTTCTCAACAGCGCGATAGGGGCTTATTACTACCTGCGCATCATCGTGGTTATGTACATGCGCGAGCCGCAAAAGCAAGCGCCGGTCAAACCGATTCCGGTAGGGCTGGGTTTCGCGTTGGCCGCCAGCTTCTTCGCGACAATCTATCTAGGGGTGCTCCCAGGTCATGTGCTGAGCTACGCTCAGCAATCCGCGCAGGAACTGGTTCAGCAGAGCACACAGCCTCCAGCTCCGATCCCCCCTACAGTAATCAATGCCGCCTCCGGTACCCAATAGAACAAGCTGACGCCAAAAATCCTAGGATTGACAAGCGGTCCGGCGTACTGCATCATGGGTGAACCGATTGCAGTTCTTCGCGCGCAGGGACGGACATCGGTTGGAGGGCAACATGTCCGAGGTCATTCGCAGAGTTTGGACCGACGATGCGGGACAGGATATCGCGGAATACGCCGTCATGCTGGCGGTCATTCTGGTGTTGGTGGTAGGAACCATTCGGCTGATCGGGTCCAACGCCAACAATGTCTTTTCAAACACAGCAAGCTCTTTGCAGTAACCGGACAAACAGGTTTGCATAGCTCGATTCCAGCAGGTAAAGATGTCGTGATGACGCGATTTAAAACCACCACGGGTAGGTTCCGCTATTGTTGGTTTATTGGAATAGCGGCTGCGACGAACTGTGGCGGAAGATCGAGTTACTTATGATCTTTTAAGTGCCGCCGGGTTTCAGTCTAAGCCGCGATGCGATTCGCGGCTTTTTGTTTTTCTAGATAAATCGGTGAAGCACGTTCTTTGGGGGCCAGATGATTGTCAACATGTCGGAGAAAGCCAGCGAACAGGAAATCGAGCACATCATCGAACGCGTGCGCGAGGCGGGATACCAGCCTCACGTAACGCGCGGCGTGGAACGCACCATCATTGCCGCCGTCGGCAGCGGACGCCGGCACGAAATTGAAGCGCTGCAGGTGGCGCCCGGGGTCGACACTGTTGTTGCCATCGCCCAGCCTTTCAAACTGGTCAGCCGGCAAGTACGGCCGGAACGATCGGTGGTGGACGTTGGCGGCGTTCGAATTGGCGGGGCAGAGGTGGTGGTTATCGCGGGGCCATGCTCGGTCGAATCCCGGGATCAGTTGGTCGATACCGCCAAGGCGGTAAAGCGCGCCGGCGCCACCATGCTTCGCGGGGGAGCATACAAGCCGAGAACTTCGCCTTACGATTTTCAGGGTCTCGGTTTGGAGGCGCTGCAGATTTTGCGGGAAGCGCGCGAGCAGATCGGTCTGCCGGTAGTGACAGAAGTCATGAGCACGGAGGACGTGGATATCATTTGCGAGCACGCGGACATGTTGCAGGTGGGAGCACGCAACATGCAGAACTTCGCGCTGTTGCGCCGCCTGGCGACCGTGAAGAAACCCATCCTGCTGAAGCGCGGCCCTTCCGCAACTGTGAAAGAGTGGCTGCTGGCGGCGGAGTACCTGCTCTCTGGTGGGAACGATCAGGTTGTGCTTTGCGAACGCGGCATCAAGACCTTCGAGACGGAGATGCGCAACACTTTCGATCTGGCTGCGGTGGCGCTGGCGCGCGATCTTTCCCATCTGCCAGTCATCGCCGATCCGTCGCACGGCACAGGCAAGCAAAGCCTGATCGCGGCAGTCTCACGGGCCGCGGTAGCGGTGGGAGCCGATGGACTGATCATCGAAGTACATCCCTGCCCCGAGCGGGCGCTTTCCGATGGCGCCCAATCTCTGGATTTTGCCGGCTTCGAAAGAGTCATGAAGGCAATTGCCGAGCCGCTGCGCCGCGCCGCCGTGCTGTCCGTTTCAATGCCTGTCGCGCAGGCCTGACGATGCGCTGCTAAATTTTCCTAGCGGGCGCCTTTGTTCGCGGTGCTGCCGGAGGAAGGTACTTTCATTGTCATGGCCGGGTCGCCGAAGAGGACATAGGTTTCGCGGACGGTCGCATCAGAAAGCTGCGATTTTGCCTGCAGGATGGCGCCGCCGAGAGAAAGATGCGCGCCGCTGAAGGCGTTCTGTACGACGAGCTTATCCAACATGACCTGGGGCTGAGCCTGGCTCAGCCCGCTCGAGGCCAGCACCGCTGCCGCGCCGCCCTGAGGTGCAAGTTCCAAGGTGACGGCCAGCGGCTGCTCGTAGACATCCTGGAAAAATCCATTCAGGCAATTCAGGATGAGAAACACTGGCAGCTGCGAACTATTGGTGAGTGATGCCACGGTTGTGTTGTCGAACAGATCTTCGCCGGACCACTGCTCTTCCGAACCGTGACCCAGGTAGTTGACCAGCAGCTGCCCGGAGTTGATAGCCGCTACAATATCCTGCCGTGCCTGATCAACGCTCGTGGTGCTCGCGAAAACGTCGCTGACTTGCAGTGTCGAGGGCAGATCCGCCTGGATCGTCTGGCTGTCCTGGCTGAAGCTCTGCGTATCGTTCTGGTCGGCCACCATCAAGGCATTCTGGGTCCAGGGTCCGTCCGTGGAGTGGCTCTCGTAGGCCGCGATCTTGTTAACCACAGCCGCGGCTTCATCCTCCGTGGCCACCGGTAAACGGCCCGTGGCTATGGTCGGCATGCCGCTGTCATTGAAATCGGAGAACCAGTCGTCTGAAGCCGTCATCAGATTCGTTGTGGGAATGATCTTGGTGGGCACAAAATCAAGGTGGCCGAAGCCAAGATAGTTCCGTGGATCCACCGAGGCGCGACCATTGAGCAGCAGATACTTCGGCGCGGTATGCCACGCCTTGGTTGCGGCCTGCAGGAAGTCGCGGATCGCGTAGGGACTGTGCTCGCCGAAGGTGAACTCATCGTAGAGATCGCTTACCGGAACCACGACCGAGGATTGCCCTTGCGCCTGATGCGCCTGCACCAGGGGCGGTAGCGAGCCGGCGAATTCCTCCTGGGTGACCATCACCACCTCGCCGCCCGCCTGCGGGCTGTGCCAGTGCGAGGGATGATTGGAGCGGATAGCCACCACCTTTGCGATGCGGTCACCGGCAAGCGCTAGTAGTCGATGCTGGGTAGGGTTGGCCGTGTTGGTCGTCGTCCAAGGCACCTGAACCTCGAGTGAATACTTACCATTGCTGGACGAGACTTGTGGCGCGAGTTCTACGGGCTGATCGGGATTGGTGACATCAAGCAGAGTTGCGGGCGAGTTGTCGAATCCGGCGATCTTTATTTCGTCACCCCCGCGCGCCGTAAATCTCAATTCGTCGGAATCTGCGACATAACGGTGCGGATAAACAATTCGCACCTCGTCCACCAGGCTGGTGTCGTATTGGCCGCCCTGGGCGGCGAGAGCAAGAGTGTTGGCACCGTCAAGCAACACACCGGGCGGGAGAGACACGATCAGACGCCCCCGGTCCTGTCCCGTGAACGTTACTTCTCCGACCGTGGTGCCGTTCAACGCAACGGTGACATCATGGGGTACTCCGACGATCACCCCTTGGAGAATGATTTCCAGCTTGGCCGGGTCGGTTGATGCTTTGTCTAGGTGTGGGACTTGCATCACCTGCTCGACTGGCGTGGTGGAAACCAGCGGTCCGAAGAAGTTGTTGCCACTGCGTGTGATCAATGCAGCAAAGTAGGTCGTTCGCGGCTTCCAATCGATGGCAAAGTGGAAATCGGCAGGCGGCTGGTTCGATCCTGAGGATGGCTGAAGTTGCTGGATTCGTGCACCCGGAGTGTCTTCGGCCACCAGCCAATAGACCCTCGTCCCGGAATAGGGAGTATCGATGCCCGTGCCGTAAAAACCGATCGCTGCCTGCGGCCCGAATCCTCCCGGGCCGGCCGAGGCGCCGCTGATTTCCATCGGTTGCTCGACTGCCTCGGCGTAGAGATGGAGAAACGCAGGGTCGACATCCGGATTCAGCCCGGCCTTGACGAGGTCTGACTGCGAGACCTGATACCAGCCCTCGTGCTTAATCATGATTTTTATAGCAGGAGCAGCTGCCAAGTCGAATTGCTTGAGCCCTTGGGTTGCGGTTGGCTCGAGATTTTGAGGAACGTACTCCAACGGACGGCTCTGCTCGCCGGAGTTTCCGGGCGTTGCACGATTCAACTGGTCGAGCATCAAGGTAGAGGCTGGCGTGGAATCGAAGGCCCCTTGCGCGGCAGTGAGGCTGCTGGGGGAGACGGGACCGTGCATGGTGCGAGTCCCGTTGACGTCCACATCTTCAAGCCAGTAGGAGCCGCCCACTCCGTTCGAGGAAGTATCAATCCACGCGTAGGTCTTGCCCGCATGTTTTGGCAGCGCACCCCGCATCAGCAGCGCTGAACCCGCAATCAAGGACGGATTCAGACGGGCGGGCACGCCATTCTGCTCGCGGTAGACATTGAATCCCAGATTCTGCGCCTCTCCACCAGTCTTCCAGAAGAGAACTACAACCGCGCTGCCATTTACCAGCTGGCGGGATTGAGCAACAAACGAGAGCAAGTGAATTCTTGTTGGCGCAGTAATGGTTTCCGTCTGCGACGACGAGTTGTTGGCCGGATTTGGGTCCGTCTGATCGGCGCTCACTGAGGCTGTGTTCGACGCCATGCCTGGCGCGCCGGCAAGCGTAATGATGGTAACCGTAGCGGTGGCGCCGCTATTCATCGTTCCCAGAAGACAGGTCACTGTCCCGCCGGCTTGCGAACATGTCCCTTGCGTAGCGGAAGAAGAGAGGTACGTCACTGCCGCCGGCAGCGGGTCTGTAACGGTAACATTGGTCGCGCTGGCGCCTCCGCTGATATTGGTCACAATTAACGTATAGGTAAGTGTGTCACCGTCGGGAACGGTGGGGCTGGGCGCGGCGGTTTTGGAGACCGACATATCTGCGCTGTTGGCGTTGGCGACAACTACCGTAGCGGTGCCTGTATTCGAGGTCAGGTTTGGAACGATGTTGCTGGCATTTGAGGTTGCCGGCTCTCCAATAAAGGTGCCAGCAGGCGTGCCCGCGTTGACCTGTAAGACCAGGGTAAACGTGGCGGTGGCGTTCAGGGCCAGGCTGCTGGCGTCGGTGCAGGTAATCGTTCCGGTGCCGCCAACTGCAGGTTTGGTTCCGCAGGTCCAGCCTGCTGGTGGTGTGATCGACTGAAAGTCTGTGTTCGGTGGAGTGGCTTGCGTAAGGGTGACCGAGGTCGCTGCCGCGGGACCTTTGTTGGTGACAATCTGCGTATAAGTTACGTTGCTGCCCGCCGCAACCGAAGTGGGCGAAGCCGTATTGCTGGTAACCAGATCGGCCTGCGTCACTGTGGCCACAACATCGCTGGCGGTTGCACTATTGTTGGCCGAATTGGGATCGGAGACAGAAGAGCTTACGCTGGCAATGTCGTTGATGGCGGTGCCGGCAGCAGTTCCGGCATTCACTTTCACCACAAAGGTGATGGTCGCATTTGTCACAGCTCCCAGGCTTGGATCGGTGCAAGTCAAGGTTCCGAGGCTGCAGGTCCATCCTGCTGGACCGCTCAGTGACTGGGCGGTTGTATTGGCGGGAGTGCTTTCAGTCAGCGTGACTCCGGTTGCAGCGCTGGGCCCTGCGTTTGCGACAACCTGCGTGTAGGTAATGTTGTTATTGGCCAGCACAGGAACCGGGTTGGCGGAGTTTGTAAGGGACAGATCGGCCGAGTTTCCAACCTGTACGCTGGCAGAAGCACTATTGTTGGCGCTGTTCGGATCGCTGGTGGTTGCCCCCACAGACGCGGTTTGGGTGATGGTGGAACCCGAAGCAACACTCGTGCTTACCTTTATTACATACGTGAAAGTCGCGGTAGCGTTGGCAGCAAGCGTGGTGGCAGAACACGATGGCACCCCGAGGACGCATGTCCACCCTGCTGGTCCCGTCAACGACACGACCGTCGTGTTGGCAGGCAGCGTCTCATTCAGCGTGAGGTTGCTGGCAGAAGCCGGTCCGCCATTGGTGACGGTTTGCAGATAGGTGATGTTATTGCCAGCCGTTACTGGATTGGGGCTGCCCGAATTCGTAACACTGAGATCGGCCTGCGTTGCCCCGGCAACGGCAATCGCAACTGTGGCGGAGTTGTCGTTGGGGTTCGAATCGTGCGTAGCGGAGCTCGCCGTAGCCGTGTCGGTAATGATCGTCCCCGCGGCCGCTCCCGCAGCAACCTTGTACACAGCCGTAATCGTTCCGGTCGAACCCGGAGTAACGCTGGGGTTGGTGCATGTCACCGGAGCTGTATTTGGGCAAGTCCAGGTTCCCCCACCGGTGGTTACCGCAGAAACTGAGACAAACGTGGTGTTAGCCGGCGTCGCCTCGATGAGCTTGGCTGTGCTGCAGCTGCTGGGGCCGCCGTTAGTGACCTTTTGTGTGTAGGTGATGGTTCCACCGGCAGCGACTGGGCTGGGCGTTCCGCTATTGGTGACGGTCAGGTCACAGACATCCCGCAGATTGGTGACCACGGTTGTGCTGTTGTTGGCGGAGGTAGGGTCGGTGGTGGTTGCGGAGACCGACGAGTTTGCCGTGATCGTCGCCACGGAAATAGTTGGGGCGACGTTCACCACAACAATGATGTCTGCCGAGGCAGAGGCGGCCAGCGTTGGGTCGGTGCAGGTGACGGAAGCAGTCACGGTACAGGTCCAGCCGGCCGGCGCCGAGACAGAAACGAAAGTTGTATTGGCGGGAATTGCCTCTGAGAAGCTCACGTTTGAAGCCGCGGCCGGTCCATTGTTCGAGACTGTCTGGGTGTAGGTAATGTTATTCCCGGCGATAACGGTCGGCGGAGTGGCGGCGGTGCTTAGCGCGAGATCTGCCTGGCCGGCGGTGGCCACTACGACTTTGGCGGTTGCGGTGTTGTCCCCGCTGAAAGCGTCATTACTCGCGTTCACCGTCGCCGTATTCGTGATGACGGTTCCGCTGGCCGTTCCCGCTCCAACCTTGTAGACGGCCGTGAATGTCCCCGAGGATCCGGCCGCCACGCTGGGGTTGGTGCAACTCACTGGTGGCGATGTGCAGGTCCAGCCAGCCGCCGCGCTGACGGAAACGAAGGTTGTGTTGGCAGGGGTTGCTTCACTGAAGGTCGCCGTTGTGGCGGCGGCCGAGCCGGTGTTGGCGACTACCTGCGTGTACGTAATGTTGCTGCCCGCCAGCACCGGATTGGGCGAAGCGGAATTTGTAACCGAGAGGTCGGCTCCGGCGGTCGATCCGACGATGGTAACCGCCGTGGCGCTGTTGTTGGCGGAGTTCGGATCGCTGGTGGCGGAGTTGACCGTCACCGTATCGCTGATCGCCGTACCGTTTGCCACTCCCGCATTCACCTTTACAACCACGGTGAAGCTGGCGGCCGAGCCACCGTTCAGGGTGACGATGTTGCAAACAATGTTGCCGGTTCCCCCGAAGCCGGGAGTGACGCAACTCCAGCCACTCGGCGCGGTCACGGATACGAGTGTGGTGTTGGCTGGAACTGCTTCTACCAGCGTAACGTTGTCAGCAGCGCTCGGGCCGTTATTGGTGGCGATCTGAGTGTAGGTGATGTTGTTGCCGGCCGCGACCGGATTCGGCGATGCGATATTGCTTACGGTCAGGTCTGCGCTGGAGACGACAGTAGCCACGTCGGTTGCACTGTCGTTTGCAAGATTGATCTCCCCGCCACCGCTCACGAGAGCGGTGTTGGTCACGGTCGAAGGAGCGGTCTGGGCGACGCTGGCATTAATGGTAAGAGAGGGATAACTGCTTCCTGCCGCAAGGGCATCGGAACGCACACAACTCACCGTTTGCGAGGCTATGGAACAAGCCCAGCCGGTTCCGATTGCGCTTGCAGGGGTCAAACCTGTGGGAAGCGTGTCGTTGACATTGACGATGCCATAACTCGTTCCGTAGACGCTGACGTTTGAAACCGGGATTATGTAACTGGCGATCGAGCCTCGCGTGAAGTTTCCGACATGGCTCTTGCCCAGCGTCATGTCGGGCGTGCATTGCGCTCCGGATTGGGTGCCGGAAGTTTGAGCCAGAGATGCGTTGGTCACGCTGGTGCCGGAAGCTCCGCCGGTGGCACCGTAGGCAACTCCAGGGGTTAGCGTGGTTCCATTGGCGCCGCCAGTAACACTGATGCTAGCGGGCGCACCGGAAACAAAAATTGCTCCGCCGCCGCCACCACCTCCAGGCCCATGACGATTGCCGAGACTGTACGCTTGGCTATCCCAGGCATCTCCGCCGCGGCCGCCCTGAGCTTGCAAGGTCAGACCACTCTCACCACCATTGGCCGAAAGGACAATAATCGTGCCGCCGGCTCCGCCGCCACCGCCTGCATCGTTGGCTGTACCGTTGTAGGCTGAGCTTCCGTTCGCAGTCAGGGTAGCGGTGCCCGTCAGGGCGTTGGCGCGAATGATAATGATTCCCCCGCCCGCGGCGCCCGAACTTGCCTGAGTGTCGCCATCTGAATTGTTGCGTGTGCCTCCTCCGCCGCCACCTCCCATCGCCACCCGATTGATTGTGGAAGGAAAAACCGCGCCACCTTCGCCGCCAGTGCTTAGATTCGTGTTCCACGAATCGCCGCCGAACCCGCCCGCTCCCCCGTTGGCGCCACCACCTCCGCCAGCGTTTTGGTCGTTGGCAGCTGAATCGGCATCAGTGCCGCCGCCTCCCGCGTTGCCGGGAGCGCCGCGTGCATTGCTGCCATCAGCCCCCGCAGTACCGCTGGGATAATTCGTGGTGGTCTTTGAGTAGCTTCCTCCAGATTCCACCCAGAGCGGAGTGCCGGCGACGCCCTCGCCTTTTGGAGCATCCACTCCGTTCTCCGCTGCACCGGTATAAGCCGCGGGAGCGGCGTGAAGATAATCTGTATTTGTCCCGCCAACTCCACCGGTAAGCTGCATTCCTGCGCCGCCGCGGAACCCTAGTCCGTTTACCGACACGGTTGCACCGCTGAGCGAAAGAGTGCTCGACGCATCCAGAGCCAGCACACCTCCGGTGGATCCATTCCAGGGACTCGCCGTCAAACCCGTAGCAGCCAGTGATGCGGTGGAGTATTGCGGAACCAGAATCACCTGATACGTACTTTGCCCCTTAGTGGCGCTGGCAGCCGCGAAGTTGTATCCGAATACCAGGCCACCTCCCGGGCCGGCTCCTGCGATTGGAACCGAGCCCCCGCTGACCGCCCCGGTGGCCGTTACAAATTCGTAATTCCCCGCGCTGTTAATGGCATTGAATCCTGCTCCAGTGCTGCCATTGCCATATGCCACGCTGTTCGAGACGTTGATCCCGGCATCTTGCATCTGGATCACCAGCAAAAGATTGCCGGCGGCAATCGCCGTTCCCGCCCCCGTAGGAGCGCCCACAGGGATCGAAGTAGCTCCTGCAGTCACGCTCGCGGTTCCCGGATAGTAGGTGTTCACCACTCCAGTCAAATTGGTTCCGGGTGTCGCCTGAGACACGTTTGCGCATGCCGCGGACTGCACGGTAGCCACCGCTGTGTAGGAGTTGTTGCCGGTATTGGGGTCGGGTGGCGTGCCCGAGTCGGCGACCGTAGCCGTATTGGCGTAGGCACCGGAAGCGCTCGCCGTTTCAACCACAGCCACGGTTGCCATTCCACTGCTGGCAAGTGTGCCGATTGTGCAATTAATCGGTCCTGTACCACTGCACGTCACGCCAGCGCTTGGGGTCACAGACACCAGCGTCATGCCAGCGGCAAGTGAGTCAGAGAGAGTAACACCGTTGGCGGCTGACGTTCCATTGTTGACCACCGAGATGTTGTAGGTCGTGTTTTGACCCTGCATAACGGTCGCAACACTGGTGCTGACTGCAATGTCGGCTTGTGACGGATTGATCGAGATCGCGCCTAACGACCAGTTGGAGGTGGCGCTAAATGTTTCGGAAATGGGCACGCTGGGCGCACCCGTTCGGGAACTGCCTGCGCCAGTCACATCGCGATTCGCGTTAGTCCCGTCGCTAAGGTTCCACTGCGCCACTTGCGGACCGGATACCGTGACGGTCGAAGCTTCCCCCGTCGCCACCGTATCAAGAACCATCCCGTTCACTACGCTGGACACATCCGCTTGCGAATTGCCGCCAGCCGCTCCGTCTGCTGAGACAAACGTGCCCAGCGGAACGCTCTGGTCCACGCCGGTTAAGGTGGTCGCTCCTGCCACTACACCTACCGAGGCTGCCGCCGGGATATTCACGGAGACCACCACGTTATTGGTGCCGGTCGCCGGATTGAGCAAAGACCACAACTCCACCCGGCGTGTATTGCCCGCGTCGTTGTGCGCCCCCACTTGGCTCATCGCGATCCCGTTGTAAGTGACTCCAGACACAGTTGTGGCCGCAACGTTCGTGATGTTTATCGAAACCCCGACAATCAAAATACGATTGGCCGTGTTCGCGGTGGTATGGGGGAACGTCAGAGTCTTGGTACCGTTTCCTGTAAGGTGGGTCGAGCTTGAAGAACTGGAGTCGACAGCGACCTGCGCGTGCAAATGTGGAAGCAGGCACAGCAGTAGCAATCCCAGAAGGGCCGAAGCATTCTTGGCTAGGCTGCCCTTCGATTCGGCATTCCCGCGCTGGAGGGAAGGGCGCCAGCGAATCGCACGCAAGAAATTGAGAGCCACGGACTGCGTCCGCGCGGCGCAATGCAAAACAATCGCGCCAAGTCCCTTTAATTTTATCCTTACAATTCTTTGGCCGATCCTCACGTCCTTAGCAACAGCGACTCCGAGAATCTGCTCGCCGCGGATCGGCGAATCGTCCTCCCATCCACAATCGCCACGCGTACTGAAAACGTCGTGTTCTGCATCGGTGTGGATGAGCCGGTGGAGGCGGAAACCGCTCTCATCCTTCACCAGAACCACGTCCCCTTTTCGCAGGCTGGCCGTCGGTGCGGGTTTCACATAAACCATCTCGCCGTCGCGAATTGCGGGAGACATGCTGGCTCCGCGGGCCTGAAAACGTACGCGGAGGCCGGCCTTCAGGCAGTCCATCACGAATGATTCGAACTGCTTCGACTGAGGATGGTCGGCGGTTGAGAGATCAGTCACAGAAGTTCAGAATCCTCTCCACAGCGCGCTGGTCCGGCTCGAATGAGTAGCGATAGCAGGGGACAGAACCGACCACCTGCTGCAGGAATGCCAGGGCGGAGTCGATATAATCGTGCCGGTAGAACGGAACAAAACTACGCGCAAGAAGCTCCACCACCGCCTGACTGGGCGACAGACGAGTCACGAGGTTGCCGCGTCCATGTTCCAGAACGAAGATTCGCTGCAGAGGAGCACGTCCGGGCGAAGCAAACGCAGCCTCGCCATGCCACGGCGTCCCATACATGAACATCTGGGTGGAGTTTCTGGCCACCTCGTCTTCACGAACGATGATGCGGTCGTCGCTCAGAATCTCTACGTTGTGAACCGAAGTCCACAACCGTGCGGTCGTGCTCTTACCTGCTCCGGAGTGGCCGACGAACAGATTCGTCGCTCCCTCCGGCCCCACGACACCGACGCCGTGCAACTCGATCGCCCGGTCCTGCGTTAGGCGATGCATAATTAATAATTCGTCGAGGGGATAGTCCAAAGCTGCTGCGCGGCCAACCAAATATTCGCGGCTAAGGATCAGAGAGCACGAGCAAAATTTCTCGTCGACGAGCAATCGCCGGTACGGATTCTCGCCAAGAACCGGAGCGTTGAAATCGAATTGGAATCCGGGCTCCCTTCTGTAGAGTCGCCAAATGGAACCCGAATCGAACAACTCGCCCCCGGACATCGCGGGAAGAGCTTCCGCCCACTCCACACGAACATTGACGTCGCAGGTTTGCTCTGTTGAGCGAAAAGACTCCAGCGAGGGAAGCAACGCAACGTCCTTTTCCGATAGACCAGCCAACTGTACAGACACACCTCCCACCCGAAAGGCGCTCCAATGAAACCTGCCAGGTTTCCCGTCGGAGATGCAGGGTAGCTGTGCACGAACATCCCTCATTTCTGCCCCAATTCTTGCTGGCTACGATCCGAGAGTCATACAGTTCAGACTCGCACACGACGAACTGACTGGCCCGCCCGTGCCAGAGATCTTGCAATGCCCCAACACTGCCTCTTCGGGGCGCAGACTGATCGCCGTCAGCAGCGGCCGTTCATATGCCTTCCTGACGTCCTGTTGTTTTGGCTCTTCCATGGCGCCCTCGTTCCTCATAAGTTACTCAAGGATGTTCGCATCCCGCACACGCGCCCGCCGCGTGAGAATTGTTCAAGATAGGCAGAAGCGACGACGGGCCAGCCCAACTCTCGACATCAATTTCTTTGGTCGCGATGCGGCGCGCAGACTCCTGGATCTCCACCTGCCGGCTCCCTCCCGCACAAAACTCGCAATCTCCGTGCGCAGGAACCTCCACCCCGATAACCGCGGCGCGCAAATGCGCAACCTGACAGAGAAATTCAACCGGGCTTTCCCGGTCCCCATTCTCCAGCTCTCCGTTAGCCGGGCACATGCCACACAAAGACTGAATCCGACAGTGGATGCATTTGGTAATTCGAGTGCGCTTGCGGGTACGCAGCTCGAGCAAGTACCCTTCCCAAACCTTCTTTACGCTCGACCCACGAATGCCAAAGGTCTCCTGTTGCGAGATCACACAAATGCCGATCTCTCCGTAAGCATTAACGGAGAAGGAACTCATTCCGCCGCCGCAGAAGTAGACACTTTCGTTACCGGCGAGGTTGGGGGGATTCTCAAGGTCGCGCTGTGCCAGCCTGCGATACTCGCTCATCCCCTTCGGAGCTGCCATGTCCAACGCAACGACCTCTTCGGGCGTGAGCCGCACAGCGAGAGGACTCCGCGAGCAGTCGATCCGCGGGTTGATTTGTCCATCGGATTTGAACTCAACTCCAAGCTCTTCCGCGAAGCGCCGCATGCAAGTCACTTCATGCTTATTTACGCTGGTCGCGACGGTTTTCAGCTTCAGTGGGAGATTCCTCGATCGAAGCAGCTCAATTCCACGCAAGCATCTCTCGTAGGATCCCGGGATATCAGTCAGCGCTTCGTAGGTCTCTTTGGTATGACCGTAGACGGTGATCTCAATGGCAAATGGCGGCCATTCCGCAAGATAGTCCGCGATCTTTTCCGTAATGAGAGTGCCGTTGGTAAATAACGTGATCAGAAAACCTTTTCGTTTAGCGTAGGTATAGATTTCGAGGAAGTCCTTGCGAGCAAAGATTTCGCCACCGGTGTAAAGCAGCCAGAAGCAACCCATCTCCACCAGGTCGTCCAGAAGATGGAAATGCTCCTCAGTGCTCAACTCGCGGCGCCGGGCTTCGAGATCGCCCATGGGAAGGTTGTTATAGCAATGCAGACACTGGAGCGGACACCGGCGCGTGACTTCGATCGATACCTGCAGCGGCACGCGCTGGCTGACTTGACGCTGCTGTAATGCGCCACTGAATTCGCCGTAGCTTTGTTCGTCCATGCCCTACCGGTCTTGTTGGCCCTTAGAACTGCATCTTGCAGAATAGAAAATCTTCGCGCACAGCGAGACCGTGGCACCATCGATGCAGTCGAGCCGCCGGCTCACTCGTAAACGATGGCAGCCGCCGATCGCATCTCAGCCAGTCCCGCAGAGAGCATGTCGTTCAGGAACTGGTCCACATCCTTCCTCGCCCTTTCACATTCCACCTGGTACTCCCGCTCCACCGCAGTTGCCAACTCGGTGAGCGTTTTGGGCACTTCAAGCGAACGCCAGATCGACGAAGCGACTTGGTTGAGGCTGTAGATTGAGGCCAGATCACCGACCTTTCCCCGCACAGGAACGATCAGCGTTTCCCCTCCGATGACCCGCGAGACGACCGATTGCGATCGCACAAAAACCTGTTCGGTCCGGTTTTTGTCTCCGCCGCTACCGCTCTCCGGTTCTAGCAATGGTGCGTTCATTGGAGATGCCTTAACTGCTCACCTATCTTCTGATTACCGCAGAACACCCCCCATAAATCAATGGAGCTTTAAGGTAAGGTATTGCATTGGTTATCAGTCGTGATGGTTCCGATCTTCGGGTAGTAGCGGAGCGCTTTCTTTGAAATCCGAGGTTCCGTTATGCACAGTTCTGTTCAGCAAGGAATGGGCGGCAAGGCTCCTTCGCGCGTCAAACCGACACGACTCCAGCGTTACCATGGTCACCAGCGGTTTCGGGCTGTTCGGGTCTATGATTTTGATAGGGACCTGTCATGAAAAAACTAAGCTTTCTTTTATCCCTGACCAACGACACCAACGATTACCAGCAGGAGCAAGCTGCCGCAGCCGAGAAGGCCGCGCGCCGTCTGGGTGCAGACTTAAAGATCATTCACGCGGACAACGATCCCGTAACGCAAAGCCAGCAATTATTGGAGTTCATCCAGGGGTCAGCAGCCTCGCGCCCGGATGCCATCGTTTTCGAGCCAGCCGGTGGAACCGCGTTCCCCCAAGTAGCTCGTGCGGCCGCGACCGCGGGAATCGCATGGGTAGTGCTGAACCACGACGCCGACTACATTTCACAGTTGAGGTCGAGCCACAGTTCACCGATTTTCAGCATCAGCTCCGACCACAAGGTAGTGGGCGAAATTCAGGGAAAACAGTTTGCGGCGCTTCTGCCAAAGGGAGGATCGATTCTCTACATTGAAGGTCCGGCCAACAGTTCAGCGGCGAAAGAACGAACCCTAGGAATGAACCGGACAAAACCGGCAAACATCCAGGTAAAAAACATGCGCGCCAGCTGGACCGAGGAGAGCGCCTATCGTACCGTGAGTTCGTGGTTGCGTTTGAGCACCTCGAAGGGCATGCGCGTTGACCTTGTCGGAGCCCAAGACGACAGCATGGCTGCCGGAGCCAGAAAAGCCTTTGGCGAAATGCCGGAGGCAGACCGCCAGCGCTGGCTGCAGGTTCCGTTGACCGGATGCGACGGCATGCCAAAAACTGGCCAAGCCTGGGTGCGCACTGGCCTTCTGACCGCGACAATCTACATTCGCCCCAATGCTGACCTGGCGTTGGAGATGCTTAACGATGCCATCCGAACCGGGGCTTCCCTGCCGGAACGTAAACTGTTGGTTCCAGAATCGATCCCTTCTCTAGAGGATCTGGCGCGCCGCGCCGGGCAAGAGGCGAGCAAGCTTCGCCATTCTGCTCGTGCTTGAGATCATTCGATCGGGCGCATTTTTTTGTGACGAAATAAACCCTTACTTAAAACGGTAACCGGGTTTCAATTCGCAGCGGTAGACTTGGGTCTGATCGGGATTCACCCGGGCATTGCAGGTCGCCCAATTGAGAAAGAGCACCGGTCCGATCGGAAAGATGATCGTTTGTCCATCCATATCCGCTTCAAAGCACACTCCTTCGGCGTTCGACGGTAATATGAAGTTCAATGTCTGGCCGAAAATTACAGGATAAGACTCGTGAACCACCTGACTGACCA
The DNA here is from genome assembly GCA_035523915.1 of Candidatus Aquilonibacter sp. Lineage (GTDB taxonomy): Bacteria > Acidobacteriota > Terriglobia > Terriglobales > Acidobacteriaceae > Sulfotelmatobacter. Next base: position 44,780 of record DATKPV010000050.1, read on the forward strand.
TCCGGTGAAAAACCTCGGCCTCTAGAAGAAAGGTTGCGGTATCCGACCAGTCACGAGCGGAGACCGTAATCGTTTGGCCACCCTGCGAGAAGTGGTCGGTTTCGATTTTGGTAAACGGGCACGGCCCCGCTATGCAAGATGCTCTGGCATTCTGGAACTCATTACCCGGCCCTGCATTGAGCGACGCCGAGGCAATGGCTGCCCGCCATTTGCCGTCCGGGGAACACGGGCGGTGACCTTTGCAGGGAACATTCCCCTTGTTTTCAACCTGAAACGTCCTTACCGCGCTTCCCACATTCAGTTCCGTCATGGCCTGGATCGAGTAGCGGACGCGCACATTGCTGACCTTGACGAGTGGCCGATTTGAAGGTGGTGCTCCAGTCGAAACCGGAACCATGTAAACGATGTAGAGTTTGTCGCCAACAAAGTCCTTTACATCGAGAGGACGATAGAGAGATTTCCTGAAATGAAGTGCCAGAGGTTCTCCCCGCCTTATAAACGGCCGCAGCTTCAATTCAAAAAAGCCGGTCGAGTCGGATCTCGTGGGCCCTTGAGCCAAATCCGCGGTGACTTCGACATCCGAGATGGGAAGCTCCTTGTGCGTGTCAGAGCTCTGCACCATGACGGCGCCCTTGAGCAACACGGGCCGCCTCGCGTGCCAGCGGATGATGAGCAAAGCCAGGACACTCAGGAAAACCGCAAGGGCACCGATTCCGACTGAGATTTTGCGGGCGCGGTTCATGAGGCTCGAGCTTTCTGTATTCTACGACGCGGAGCTTGGGAGTGAACCCTTGCGACACTCGGATTGGGAACCAGCCGAGCTACCGGTCTGGTTCGGTTTTGCGCTCTTGTCTCGGCACGTCGTTTTAAGATCAAATTCAAACCAGAGAGATGAAAAACGCTCGGCCGAGTCTGGTTTCACGCCGCTGGGTGATGCGGCAAATCCTGCGCGCCGGAGTCTGCCTTCCGGCTGGAAAGTTCCTTTCAGCTCTGCAGTTCGCTCAACTCCCGGCCAAGGCTCCGCCAGTGGCGCAGGGCAAGGTGGCCCTTTCCCCCGAGGAAGATGGATTTTTGAACGATCTTGAAAATGCCAACTTCCTGTTCTTTTGGGAGCAGGGCAGCCCGAAAACTGGAATGGTGAAGGACCGCTGCAACGTCCAGGTCACCGATGAAAGCATTGTCGCCAGCATAGCCGCGACCGGCTTCGGACTGAGCGCAATCTGCATCGGAGAAAGACGGGGCTTCGTTTCCCGCGAGGCAGCCCTGGAACGCGTTCTGGTTGCGCTTCGGTTTCTTTGGAAAAAGCTACCCAACCATCGGGGATTCTTCTATCACTTTGCCAACGTCAACACTGGCGAGAGAGTTTGGGATTCAGAAGTATCATCGGTGGATACTGCGATTTTATTGTGTGGAATTCTGATGTGCCGTGAGCATTTTCGCAATCGGGGCGTGAGCGAACTTGCCCAATTGATCCTGGATCGCGTGGACTGGAGCTGGCTGTCGGAAGATACCTCGTTGTTGCCGCACGGCTGGACCCCGGAAATCGGATTCCTGCCCTACCGTTGGGATTACTACAGCGAATTGATGATGATGTATCTGCTCGGCCTGGGGTCGTCGGCCCACCCTCTCAAAGAAGAAGCATGGGGGGCGTGGAAGCGCCTCACCTTCGAATACGACGGCTTGCGCTACATCGGATCGTTCGCTCCTTTGTTCGTCCATCAATATTCTCAGGCATGGTTCGACTTCCGGCGAAAGAAAGACAAGTTCGGCATCGATTATTTTCAGAACTCGGTCGTCGCGACCGACGTTCACCGCCTCTTCTGCCTGGAACTGAACAAGCAGTTTCCGGACTACAGCGATGACTTGTGGGGAATAACGGCTTCGGATTCCGATCATGGCTATGTGATCTGGGGAGGGCCGCCGGCCACCGGCCCAATTGATGGAACCGTAGTGCCCAGCGCCCCTGGTGGTTCGCTGCCGTTTCTGCCGCAGGCTACCTTGCGCGTGCTGAAGAACATGCGCAGCCGTTACGGCAGGGCGTGGAGCAAGTATGGGCTTGTCAATGCATTTAATCCGCTCACGAACTGGTACGACTCCGACGTGATCGGCATCGATACCGGGATCACTATGCTCATGGCCGAGAATCTTCGTACCGGCTTCGTCTGGAATACGTTCATGAAAAGCGAAGAGGCGCAGCGTGGCATGGAACGCGCGGGGTTCAACGCATACTAGCCCCGAACCGGCGCCGATGGCAGCTGTCTTCGGAAGTGCCGACTTTTCATGGGGTTTCCGGCTGCCGCACCAACCTTGGACGGGTCGACCGCATCCGATGACTGGCTGACGGGATCTTGTTGCCTCGAAGTCATTGGGCTAAACTCAAAGCATCTAGCGCGCCACCTGGTCCAGAGCCGGGGTTGCGTCGCTCGGGTTTTCATTAGGACTTCCGGAGCATAAACCCTTAGGATCCCACATGGTAGAGAAGCAGGATTCCTTGAGCGGATGGCGTGAGCGCATCTCCGCGCTTCGGAACGTACCGGCTGTCCTGCGCATCGTTTGGGACTCCGGCCGCTTGGTGGTGGTCCTTGGTCTGGCTTTCCGGCTGGTCTCGTCCCTTCTTCCTCTTGCGCTGCTCTGGATCACCAAACTCATCATCGACATTCTGGTGCACGCCCACACTACTCATCAGGCACCCGGAACACGGCTCTGGTGGCTGGTTGCCGCGGAATTCTCATTGGCGGTCTTTAGCGGCCTGGTAACGCGCGGCATCGATTTTCTCGATGCTCTGCTGGCCGATCGATATACGCGGCACGTAAGTGTGCTGGTAATGAAACAGGCCGCCCGGCTGGACCTGACTGCCTACGAGGATCCCGTTTTTTACGATCGCCTGGAACGGGCCCGTGTGCAGGCGACGGACCGGTTGGGCATGATTCAATCGATCGGGCGGCTGGTGCAACAGGCAATCACGACGGTTACTTTGTCTGTCTCCATCATGCTTTTTTCGCCGTGGCTTCTCCTGATGCTGGTGGGCTGTGTTGTTCCCGCATTCCTCGGGGAGAGTCATTTTGCCTTCCTGGGATACGCGAAGAACTTCCGGCAGACTCCCATTCGCCGTCAACTGGATTACCTGCGACTGCTGGGCGGCAGCAAGGAGGCGGCTAAAGAGCTGAAACTGTTCGGCCTGGCAAGTTTTCTTACAGAACGGTTCTCCCGGCTCTCCGACCAGATTTATGATGAAGATGTTGCCCTTGCCCGCCGCCGGCTGACCGCGGGTTCGTTCTTATCGGTGATTGGGACGGCCGGTTACTACTCGGCCTACGCGTTTGTGATCTGGCGAACCGTCACTGGCGTTCTCACCATCGGAACGTTGACCTTCCTCGCGGGCGCTATTCAGCAGGCCAGCTCAAACATTCAGCAAATTTTCTCCACTGCTTCGTCCATCGCGGACCAGGCCTTGTTCCTCACCGATCTGATTGCCTTTTTCGAGATGAAGCCGAGCATCCGGTCGAAACCGAACGCCCTGCCGGCGCCACGGCCAATCACGCGGGGATTCGAATTTCGCAATGTTGCCTTCCGCTATCCGGGAACAGCAAGGCTGGTTCTGGATGGATTGAATTTTCATCTTCACCCGCACGAGCGAGTTGCTCTCATCGGAGAAAACGGCGAGGGCAAAACCACCATCGTCAAGCTGCTCACGCGGCTTTACGATCCAGTTGCAGGCCAGGTCCTGCTGGATGGCGTCGATCTCCGCGAGTATGATCTGGAAGATTTGTACCGGGAAATCGGAGTCATTTTCCAGGATTTCATGCGGTACGAGATGACCGCCCGCGAAAACATCGCGGTGGGACGAATTGAACAGATCGATAATCTGGCTCTCCTCCGCCAGTCTGCCCAGAAGAGCATGGCCGACGAAGTCATCGGCAAACTCGAGAACGGATTGGAACAGATGCTGGGAAGGCGTTTCGAAGGCGGGGTCGATCTCTCGGGCGGTGAGTGGCAGAAGGTTGCGCTCGCCCGAGCCTATCTGCGCGAAGCTCAAGTGTTGATTCTCGATGAACCCACGGCCGCACTCGATGCGCGCAGCGAATACGAAGTTTTTCAGCGATTCGCCGAACTGACCGCCGGCAAAATGGCGCTCTTCATCTCGCATCGCTTTTCGACGGTTCGCATGGCGGACCGCATTGTCGTGCTGGAGAATGGACGCATCGCCGAAGACGGAGACCACGAACAGTTGACTCATCTTGGCGGGCGCTACGCAGAAATGTTCGAGTTGCAAGCCGCCAGCTATCGTTAGTCAAGGGACGGGAATGGGACTGAAGTCGCACGCCGAAATCGTCACCGAAGAGGAAAGCAAGCGCGAAAGCGTCGCGGAGGCTTCCGATCTCGATGTCTTGCGCCGCGAAGCAAGGGAGTTTGCCTCCCGCCTGGGCTGGCTGCCAGGGATTCGTACCTCGCACACATTTGCGAATCGCTCCCGTAAAGTCCGCATCACATTTCGTCCCTTGTTGGCAAAAGTCGATGCGGCTTTCGAGCTTAATCCAAACTCCTCGGACCTGCGCTGGTTCAGGGACCACGTGCAGGTGATTTACTCCGAATTGCGGACCATCGCGGCCCAGTTCAAGCCATTGAAACATCTTCCTCACTCCCGGGGGCGCAAAGAGGAAGTCGTTCCCAGGGTGGTGGTCCTGGCACAGACCTATCTTGACCTGACGGCCAACCGCTTCCAGGAAACGACGTTGACGGCGTTCCTGCAGGCGTTCCAGGAAAATTCGGTTCTGGAGCTGCGCGAGGTATCCGCGGTCGTCCCTGCTTTGAAACTTGTCCTGCTGGAGCGAATCGCCTCTCGCGCCCGTTGCCTCATCCACGATCCCGCGGATCAGTCGTCCGGGTTGGGCGCGTGCGTGCGGAGTTTGCGTGACATTACGCAAACCTCCTGGAAGGAGATCCTCGAGCCACTTATTTCGTTCGACGCGATCCTGCGCCGCGATCCAGCCGGCGCCTACGAAAACATGGATTTTGCGAGCCGCCAGGTGTACCGCGATCGCTTGTCACGGATCGCACGGCATTCCGACGTGACGGAGATGGAGGTTGCGCTCGAGGCGCTGCGACTGGCGCAACAGGCTTCGACACGAAGCTATCGAGATCCGCGCCATAAATTGCGCCAAACCCACGTGGGCTTTTATCTTGTCGGCGAAGGCAGGCCGTTGCTCGATCAAAAGGTCGGCTTTAGGCCGAATTTTGTTCAGAGCCTCCGCGTCTGGATGCGCGGCCATCCGGACGACTTTTCCCTTCCCGGCATTGCCTTCCTCACTTTTGCCATCATTACGGTTGTATTGCTGTTTCTTACTCCTGCCGACGTCTCACCGGGTTTATTGCTGCTTTCGATGTTGGTGCTTTTGTTGCCATGTTCTCAGGCTGCAGTGCAAGTCATGAGCAGCCTTATCACGGCTCTGCTCCCTGCCGAAATTCTTCCCAAGCTCGACTTCTCTGCAGGAGTCCCGGAGGAGTGTGTCACGCTGGTGGCGATTCCAAGCCTTCTGCTGAATGAGAAACAAGTGCGGGGGTTGGTGGAGGACCTTGAGGTTCGCTTCCTCGGAAATCATGATCGCAACATTCACTTCGGGTTGTTGACCGACCTGCCTGACTCCGACGAACCAGCCACGGAGGATAGCCCGCTTCTCGACCTGTGTGCCGGCCTGATCCGCCAACTGAACGAAAAATATGGCGGACAGCGGAGGGGATCCTTTTTTTTGCTGCACCGCCATCGCGTTTTCAATCGGCGGGAAAAGGGCTGGATGGGGTGGGAGCGCAAACGGGGCAAGTTGCTCGATCTGAACAAACTGCTGCGCGGAACCTATGATAGCTTTCCGGTCAAAGTCGGCGATGTCTCGATTCTGCCCAGGGCGCGTTATGTAATCACCCTGGATTCGGATACCGAACTGCCGCGCGGCGCCGCTCATCGTCTGATCGGAACACTGGCGCATCCGCTGAACCGGGCGATTATCGATGCGGAGAAGAACATTGTGGTCGCCGGCTACGGCATTCTGCAACCCCGCGTCGGCGTCAGCGTGCAGAGCACCGCGCGATCCCGCCTGGCGGCAATCTACGCTGGCGAGACGGGGTTCGACATTTACACTTGTGCCATCTCCGATGCTTATCAGGATCTCTACGGAGAGGGCAGTTTTACCGGCAAGGGAATCTACGAAGTGGATGTCGTGCATCGCGTGCTTGACCGGCGCTTTCCACGGAACGCATTGCTCAGTCACGACTTGATCGAGGGTGCTTACGCGCGGGCCGGCCTGGTAAGCGATGTCGAGGTCATCGAGGACTATCCGTCACACTACAGCGCTTATAACCGGCGCAAACACCGCTGGCTGCGCGGCGATTGGCAGATCGTGGAGTGGCTGAGCTCAAGCGTGCAGGATGAGTCCGGCGCGCGCGTGGCCAATCCAATCTCTCTGGTTTCACGCTGGAAGATCCTGGATAATTTGCGACGCAGTCTGGTGGAGCCCGCCACGCTTCTGCTGTTGTTGTTCGGCTGGCTTGTGCCCGGCGAGAACGCGCTGCGATGGACGCTGGCCACGATTTTCATTCTTTTCGTTCCACCATGCGCTGAGCTGCTATTTTCGCTGATTCGCGCCGTAGTCGAGCAAAAAACGACTGTCGCCCGTGAGGCTCTCACAGCCTTCTATACCGCATCCTTTACTGTGTTGTTGACCCTGGCTTTCCTGGCCCACCAGACTCTGCTCTCGCTCGATGCAGTTGTCCGGGCCCTGGTTCGTCGTGCCTTTACTCGGGAGCACCTGCTGGAGTGGGAAACAGCCGCGGAAGCGGAAGTGGGAAAACGGCGAACTCCAGTGGATCGCTATCTCGATTGGATGCCCCTTTTCGCGGTTGCTGTGGGCGTATTGGTCTGGCTGGTGAGGCCGCAGTCATTGCATGCCGCGCTTCCCATTCTTGTCCTGTGGGCAGGTAGCGAACTGGTCGCGCTTTGGCTGAACGAGTCGCCGAGTACACACGCGACCGGCGATCTCCCTCAGAGTGACAGGCTGCTGCTGCGCCGGGCGGCTCTGCACACCTGGCGCTATTTCTCTGAGTTATGTACGGAAGAGCATAATTGGCTGGTACCGGATAACATCCAGCAACAGCCTCCGGCAGTTGCGGCCAGAATCTCCCCGACGAACCTGGGTTTGCTGCTTAACGCACGACAGGCAGCGGTTGAGCTCGGATTCCTGACGGTTCCCGAACTGCAATCTCTGACTCGTCAGACTCTGAGCACAGTAATTCGGATGGCCAAGTACGGTGGCCATCTGCTCAACTGGTACGATACTCGCACCCTCACACCGCTGCCGCCATTGTTCGTCTCTTCGGTGGACAGCGGCAATCTGCTGGCCTCGCTCTGGACGCTGCAACACGGCTGCACAGATCTCCTGTGCCGGCCGTTGCTGCAACCGTCCCTGGCTGAAGGCCTGTGCGATTGTCTTCGAACTGTGGCTGATGCGGGTCAGCTCTCTCGCAGACAGGTTTCACGGTGCGAAGCCGCCTGTAAAGACAGAAACTGGCTGCCAATGATCCTGGAGTTCAAGGAGGCTGATTTTGCTGCCGCCAGTTCTCCAGATCCGCCGCAGGGCGGAGACATCCTTTGGTTTCGGCGCCAAGCAGAGCAGCGCCTGCGAAAAATGCGAGCGCTGGTTGAAGGATATGAGCCCTGGTGGCTGCCGGAATTCGAGCCGGTGCTCAAAGACTTGAGGATTGACCCAAGATTCATGGGCCGCGTGCCCTTGCAGCGTTTGCCGGATTTCATAGGGGAGATTGAGAAGCGCCTCGCTCATGCAGCCGGGTCAGAGTCCCGTAGCGCCTTGTATGAACGGTTCAAAGCCCTGCTGGACGATGCGAAGGCGAATGCAGCTTCCCTCATTGAGGAATTGCAAGAACTAAGCGGCCAGGCCGCAGCACTGGCCGACGCCATGGATTTCAGCTTTCTGCTGGATCCGCGGCGCAAGCTCATGTCGATTGGCTTCGACACACAGTCCCGGGAATTGCACAACGCCTGCTACGACCTTCTTGCCACGGAATCCCGCACGGCTATCTTTGTCGCAATCGCCAAAGAAGACATTCTTCAGGACTGCTGGTTCAGGCTGGGCCGCAGTCACACTCTCGACCATGGCCGCCCGGTTCTGCTCTCCTGGACGGGGACCATGTTCGAATATCTGATGCCTTCGATCTGGATGCGCTCCTATCCCAACACCTTGCTTGACCGCGCTCAAGTAGCGGCCGTGCGCTCTCAGCAGGCTTACGCGGCCGGCAGAAATGTTCCGTGGGGGATATCGGAGTCGTCTTGCTTCAAACTCGACGACCAAGGCAACTATCATTATCATGCCTTCGGTTTGCCCCAGATTTCACTGATGCGTCGAGACTCCAACCCACTGGTGATTTCACCGTATTCGACGTTCCTGGCTTTGAACATCGACCGCACGGCGTCATTGCGAAACCTACGGCGCATGGAAAGGCTTGGCTGGTTCGGCTCTTACGGGTTCTACGAATCCGTGGATTACGGCGCCTCCGGCCGCCGCTTCCTCGGGTCCCGCTGCCAGGTGGTGCCCCTCTGGATGGCCCATCACCAGGGGATGAGCCTGCTCTCGCTCGCCAATCTGTTATGCAATAACGCAGTGCAGCGTTGGTTCCACAGTGATCGCAGAGTGCAAGCCACGGAGCTGTTGCTCCACGAAAAACCCGTCTCTCATGTGCGTTCTTCGGAGTTGCCCTACCGGGCGGCGGTGGCGTAGCGGGATTCCATCGTTTCTCCAGCCGTCTGCTTGCGGCGCTACGAACAGGCAAATTCACGAGGCCGGCGATGGCATTTGCTGCTTTAGTGCCGGCGGTAACTTTTGCAACCGCGCCAGAAACGCACTTACCTCCCAGATGCTGCGGTCGCTCAGAATCTTTCCCCAGGCTGGCATTCCCGACCATCGGATGCCATGCTTGGTGATGAAGTGGAGGTATTGCTCCGAGAGTCCGACAGGTTGGAAAAGGAATTGCGGAGCGGGCGGATTTAGGGCAAGACCAAAATCGCTTTTGCGTTTGTCCAGGGTACCGTGGCAATTGGCGCAATTGGAAACATAAACGTTCATCCCGTCGGTGAGATTTTCATCCGTCTCAGGGTAGGGGTTGGATGCCGGCGAGGCCTCCCTTCGAAGCGTCGCCTCGCGGGCCATCAATGCCAGGTAGGATTCCAAATGCCCGGGCGGCCTATCAGCACGCGCACTCATTCCTCCCAGCAGCAGATATGTGTATCCGGCCAGCAAAAGAAGCACAATACCCAGAATTACGCCAGCCCAGAAGTAGCGCACGGTTCTCCATCCCAGCCTGTTTTTCGTGGCTTCGGCGATCCCGTCAGGAATGCACTGAGTCGATCGCGAGAGCCTCTGCTCCGTGACCGCTTACCAAGGTCGCGTCAATCGTTACGCCCGGCTGCCCGAGATCATCCAGTGCCTTCTCCGGGAGCGGGACGCCGTCTTTCGGCGTCAACACGAGATATACTTTGCCATCCTCGGCGAGAAACACGACCGGTGATCCCTCGGCCACGCAAGCTTTGGCGCAGAGCGCGTGGCGAGGCCCATGCAGGCCCCGGCTCAGGTAACAGTTGGCGCCCGTGAGTTCTCCCTTCATGCTCACTTTCTTGCCCTCCACCGCCACGCCGCCCATCAATATCACATCGTCTTTTTTCGCCATTGCTGCAAGTTTGGCTGCCTGGGCAGGACTGGACAACATCTCCTTCACCTTCGCATACGGCATATCGAGTAATTGATTCTTAGACATCTCCTGGGCCAGCAGGGCAAAGCAGCTCAAGACCATGAACAGAGCGGCCGCCATATATCGCCAAAGAGTCATAACACTTCTCCTTTCGGCTCCCGGATTCCAATCCGAAGAAATGCGATAAATGCTTGGTGCGCTTAACTTTTAGGATGCGCGAATCAACTTCGGGTTTGCTCTCAGCCGGGGTTATGTACCGCCTTGACGCAATTATGAGCCAACGAGAATGAGCGTGAGATGCATCACACTCAATAGAGATGAGATGGCAATAGACCTATGAGCTTTCCCGATGATCTTCGCGCCGTGAAGGTTACGCGTGCCGCATGGGAGCGATGCCAGCACTGGTCGTCGGTGGCGAGCAGCATAATCCTAGGCGCACTGATATTTACGTCTCCACTTGGCGCCGGCGCGACCAATCAGATTACCAACGGACAGATCGTCACGGAAATCCAGGATCTCCTTTATCACGCGCACGTCTTCAAGCACGGTCAGGTGCAGGTATCCGTCAACAATGGCGTCGCGACCCTTACCGGGAGGGTCGATAGCATTGGAGTAAAGACGGACGCGCAGAATGCGGCGATGCAAGACGAAGACATTGTGCGGGTAGCGAATGATGTGCAGGTCTATACAAGCGGCGTCACCCCAGACCAGATTTTGGAGCGGGCGCGCCACCGGCTTTCTATCTGCTATGCCTACACCGTTTACGACCACGTCGACTTTAAAGCTCAAGGAAACACGTTGGTTGTCTCAGGGCAAGTGACTCAGCCCTATAAGAAACAGGCGATTGCCTATTCCATATCCCACATCAAGGGAGTGGCTGCGGTAGATAACGAAATTCAGGTCTTGTCGCTCTCGGCATACGATGACGACCTGCGCATGCGCGTCGCCCGCGCCATTTATGACGATCCTTATTTTTCCGATTATGTCGATGCCGGCAAACTCCCAATTCATATTGTCGCCAGCGAAGGAATGGTTACCCTCGAGGGGGTTGTGGCAACACCAGAGGATCGGTCGAGAGCGGAACAGGACGCGCGAATCGTCACGACAGTGGATACGGTAAGCAATCACCTGCGTCTGGAAGGCTGATCGTTTATTGCACATTTCGCAGGCACGCTTACATACAGGAGGACTTGATAGTGAAGTCCATTGCCGCCGCTGGCTTGCTTCTGATTCTTGCCGCCGGAAAGGCATGGCCGTTGCAGGTTCCTGCCTTGCAGGAGGAAGCCCCGAACAGTCCAGCGGTTGCTACAGTCACCTTCACAATGAGTTTGTGGAAGCAGAATCCCCCATACTATTCACTGGCAATCAGCTCCATGGGAAGCGCAACCTATTGGGCAATTCTTGATTCCGACCCGCGGACAGGAGCGCCAGATGTTCGGGAGTTCCCGGTTTCAGCGACAAGAGCCTCGCAGATTTTCAGACTGATCCGCCAGTTGAACTTTTTCTCCGGAAATCTCAAAATCAGCCAATCTGGAGCTGCGCGCCTTGGAAGCAAGTCTTTTACCTTTGCGAGCGGTCCGGTGAGTAACCAGATTGTGTATGCAGCGACGAAGAATCGTCAGCTCAAACAACTCACCGCTTTGTTCCAGAATATGGCTGCGACCTTGGAAGCACCAGAGCCGGGCCGGATGATCCCGAGGCGCTGACATCGCTTTCCGCAAGCGACTCTGAGAGACAGTTGCTGCGAAATTGCATCGCAGAAAGTTGCCCGGCATCGGAGAATAGCGTAAGGGCCTTCTACTAGTGCAATTTTCGCGAGCCCAACCCAGCCTTTTGGGTTTGCCCGGGAGGACACATGAAATCGCAGATCAAGTTGGGAACGGTATTCGGCGTTGAGCTTGGGCTGCATTACAGTTGGCTGGTTATCGCCTTGCTGATCACCTTCTCGCTGGTTGCACAATTCCACGCAGTGAATCGCAACTGGAGCGACGCCGTGGTCTGGGCCACCGCGATTATTACGGGAATTCTCTTCTTTGCCTGTCTGTTCGCGCACGAACTGTCGCACGCCATGGTCGCTAAAGCGCGCGGCATTCCGATTCATAAGATCACTCTGTTCCTGCTCGGAGGCGTAGCTCAAATCGAAAAAGAGGCCTCCGACGCGAAGACCGAGTTCTGGATGGCTATTGTCGGCCCTTTTACCAGTGGAATTCTGGGAGTCATTCTCCTCCTGTTGGCCAAGCTTGCCGGCTGGGTCCCGTGGACCTCACCAACGACCCCTGGAACAGCCCTCCTGGTGTGGCTGGGCTATATCAACCTTGCTTTGGGTGCCTTCAATATGATTCCGGGCTTTCCGCTGGATGGGGGGCGTGTGCTCCACGCCATCCTTTGGTGGGCGATGGACGATGCGGAGCGTTCCACACGAGCTGCCGCCGTCGTGGGCCAGGTGATTGCTGTCTTGTTTATTGCCTACGGGATTCTTCAATTCTTTGGAGGAGCCGCACTCAATGGACTTTGGCTCGCTTTTATCGGCTGGTTTCTGTTGCAGGCGGCCGGGGCGACCTATATGCAGGCCAAGGCCGGCTCGCTGCTTCGCGGCTTGCGGGTGAAAGATGTAATGTCGACCGACTGCTACACGGTGGATCCAGACGAGACGCTGCAGACCTTCGTCCACGAGAAATTGCTCCCTACCGGACGGCGCTGCTTTCTTGTAGTTCAAGATGGGCAGCTAATCGGTCTCATAACGCCGCATGAAGTGCGCGCCGTCGAGCCGCGAGCCTGGCCGTTTACGGCTGTGCGCGCCGTGATGCGTGCTGCCGACAAAGTCCATTTCGTCTCACCCGATATGCCTGCGATGGAAGCCCTGGAAGTCATGGGACGCGAAGACGTCAATCAACTGCCGGTCACGGCCGACGGACATATTGAGGGAGTCGTTTCCCGCGCTCATTTGTTCCAGGTTATACGGTCGCGGTCAGAGCTGAAGTTGCCGCCAAGCTTGCCTCGAGCCGCATAGAGCGCGTTCCTGGTCGATCGGCGATCGAGAGCACGCATTGGCTGGATGCGGTTGCTGAGTTCGTTCTCTCCATGGTCCGCTTTTACCAGGTTTTGGCGGATTGCGTCCTGAGCGCCCACCTGTTGTTCATCCTATGGGTGATCTTTGGAGCCTTTCTGTCTCGCGGGCGTCGCTGGTTGCGCGGGCTGCACATTGCCTGCCTGCTCTGGGGAGTGCTCGTGGAGATCACTTCCTGGCCCTGTCCCTTGACACTCCTGGAAAACTGGCTGGAGGTGCGAGCCGGCGTCAGCCCCTATCACGGTCCTTTCCTGTTGCACTATCTCGACAAAACGGTCTATCCGGATATCTCCCCAACGTTGCTGACCATCGCGGGCGTCGGCGTGTGTGCATCGAACCTCATCTATTACGGCTGGGTCCTGCTTGTGGCGCGTCGCAGGCCGGAGTAACGACGAAGCGCGCATCGATTCGGCGCTCTGGTGTGCCCGGCCAGTCACGAGCTAAAATACTCGGGCCTGCCGGCGGATGCTTCAAGAAGGCCTGTTGGAAGCCGCTTTCGACCGATCCGGGAGCAGAGTTTCAGCTGCCACATGCAGCCTCACAATTACGCGTTGTCAGAGGCCTTGCCCCACTTGACGTGGAGCTCGCTTCGGGAGATTGGGAGTGGTGACTCGGTACTTGATAGTGGGCGTGAAGCGTGCTTTTGGGCTGCAACCTCCCGGCAAACGGCTCTCTGTGCTTCCCGACGACATTCTGCTGGCGTCCTACCCAAAGTCAGGGAACACTTGGATCCGCTTTCTCATCGCGAACCTCGTCTATCACGATCGAGAAGTTGGGTTCGGCAATCTGCACAAATTGATCCTGGATCCTGATGGCACGCCACAACGTGACTTCATCCGAGCGCAAAAGCCGAGAGTCATAAAAACCCATGGCCCGTTCGACCCGCGTTTTCGTCGGGTGATCTGTGTGGTGCGTGACCCCCGCGACGTCGCCGTCTCCCAGTACCACTACCTTCGAAAGGTGCGCCGGATTGGTGACGACTGTCCCATCGGCCGATTCGTGGATCGGTTTCTGGAGGGAGACTTGGCTCGCCGTCCCGGATCCTGGGGAGAAAACGTGGGCAGCTGGCTGGCGACACGTCATGGACGCCCTGGGTTTCTGTTGCTGCGGTATGAGGATGTGCTGGCTGATACCGCTCACGAGTTGACTCGTGTAGCGACGTTTGGCGGCTTCCCTGCCAACCTAGAACGGATTGCGCAGGCCGTGGAGCGCAGTTCCGCTGACAAAATGCGGGAAAACGAAAAAAAGCAGGGTGAACGCTCCACTCTGATTAAGGGCAGCCGACAGGATATTGCGTTCGTGCGATCGGCGAAATCGGGAGGGTGGAGAAACGATCTGCCGGAAGCAGAGGTGGCGCGCATCGAAGCCAAATGGGCCGACGTCATGGCATGCCTCGGTTATGAGCTGGTTACCCGCTCCGCCCACAGCGTGCTCGATTCCAGCTTGATCGGAATGCTTGCGGGCAGGAGCGGCGCAGCCGACAAACCGAGGGCGGGTGTTTTCTCTGCCTCCCGCTCAGAACGGGTTCAGGCTCCATGATCCGACGCCTTTTCCACGCTACGAAGCGCGCTCTAGGGTACGCCAGCCCCGGTCGTAACTTTGAGGTGTTTGAAGACGATATCTTTCTCGTTTCGTTTCCAAAATCCGGAAATACCTGGACCCGCTTCTTGATTGCCAATCTTCTGCACCCGGAAACCCAGGTCAACTTTGGCAACATTGATCGCCTGATTCCGGAATCGGAGGGCCTGACTCGAAGAGAACTGCAGCGCGTCCCGCGGCCGCGTATCATGAAAAGCCATCAATACTTCGACCCGCGTTTTCGCAAAGTCATCTACATTGTGCGCGATCCCCGCGACGTTGCTGTTTCGCAGTTTCACTTCTTCCGCAAACGCCGGCGTATCGCCGACGATTTCCCGATCGAACAGTTTGTAACCCGCTTTGTCGCAGGCGACACCAGCGACTACGGATCGTGGGGCGATAACGTCTCCAGTTGGCTGGTCACGCGCCAGAACTCTCCCCAATTTCTGTTGTTACGCTATGAAGACCTGGTGAACCGCACCGAGGCAGAATTGGCGCGGGTTGCGGAATTTCTGGGCATGCGCGGTTCGCCGGAACATGTAGCGAATGCCGTGAAGCGAAGCTCCGCCGATGAGATGCGTAAGCTCGAAGGCGCAAATGCAACCGCTTCTGTGACCCGGAACACACGGCAGGACATACCGTTTGTGCGATCGGCGGGTTCCGGCGGCTGGAAAAACAGCCTACCCGAGAGCTGCATCGCTGAACTGGAGACGGCATGGGCCCCGCTCATGAAATGGCTGGGCTACGAGCCTGTTTTGGTGCAGCGCCCCGGCGCGGGCGTGCCTGTGGAAGTGGTGTAGGTCAAGACATGCTTATTCAATATTTTCCCTCAACCTTGCTCTAAACCTTCGTGCTCGACTCGCATTGCGGCCAACTATGAGATAGTACCTGCCCGGCTGTTGGGGTGTCGTAAACCCTACCTGTGACATGAATCACTGCTGATCGGGCGAAGTTTTGTTTCAATCGCCCTGACAGGAACGATCAGCGGTTCCTGTTAATTGGAGCTAAGAGTGGCCAAACGAATTTGTCCCTGGTGGCTTGGGTATTTCCTGGCCAGTCCGCTGCGGCGGCTGATGCAGGATCCGGGCACAATTGTAGAACCGTACGTCCAGCCCGGAATGACGGTGCTCGAACCCGGCCCGGGGATGGGATTTTTTACCCTGGAATTGGCGCGCCGCGTAGGAACGAAAGGCCGCTTGGTAGCTGTCGACGTGCAACCCCGCATGATCGCCGGACTCAAGCGCCGACTGCGCAAGGCCGGACTGCTGGAACGCGTCGAAGCGCGTCTCGCTACGGCGGACTCTTTGGGAGTTCCGGATTTGCAAGGCAAGGTTGATTTCACGCTGGCCATGGCAGTCGTTCATGAGATGCCAAGTGCGAGCTGGTTTTTCGGCCAGGCAGCCGCAGCAATGAAAGCCGGCGGTCAGCTATTGCTGGCGGAACCCTCCGGACACGTGACTGACGCAGAATTTCAAGAAGAACTGCAGGCCGCCGCTGCTGCGGGGTTCGTCGTCACGGAACGTCCTGAGATTCGACGGAGCTACACAGCAGTGCTGAGGAAGGCTTTGTAGGCCGGCGCTTAGTAAACCATCGTTGAGGCTCGCTTTTACTCTTTCTTTTCCTCTTCCTTTGGCAACGGTCCCTCGATTGGCTTGCGGGGCAGCATCTGGTCGCGCATGGCGGCGTCATAGACAAAGCCAGCAACGATCACGCTTATCTGCTTCAGATCATCCGGCTGCAGGCGGTCGTAGACATCCATGTTGGAATGATGCGTGCGCGTTTCGTATTCGATGGGATCCTGAATGAATTGAAATCCGGGAATCCCGACTGCATCGAACGAAAGATGGTCGGTGCCGCCCGTGTTCCGCATAGTCAGGGTGGTCATGCCGAGATCCCTGAAGGGCTTCATCCAGGCCTCAAAAATCGGCGCGACGGCCTCGTTCTCCTGCAGATAAACGCCACGAATCCTTCCCGTGCCATTGTCCACATTGAAGTAAACCGAAACCTTTGCCTGCTCCGGCTTCACAGTTACCGGCCCAGCCTGCCGTCGCAGCAAAGTAGGCATCCCTTTCATATCGGGCTCATCCATCGGCGGGCGCGATCCAAAATGATGTTCCACGTAGCTCTGCGATCCAAGCAATCCTTCCTCTTCCCCGCTCCACAGGCCGATGCGGATCGTACGCCTCGGTTGAATATCGATTGCTTTGAGAATGCGCATCGCCTCCATCATCACGATTGTTCCGGCGCCATTGTCAGTGGCGCCTGTGCCCGCATGCCAAGAGTCGAGGTGCGCGCCCAGCATCACAACTTCGTCTTTCTTGTCAGTGCCGGGGATTTCGGCGATCGTATCGTACTGCATCGGATCGTCGTCGTAGAAAGTGTTGGCGACGTTGAGTTCCAGAGTGACTTCTTTCTTCTGCTTTAGCAGGCGGGCAATGCGCGTCCAGTGCTCTACCGCCATGGTAAGTTGCGGAACCGTCGTGGTTTCGCCAATTCTGTAAGATCCGCCGGCCTGCACAAACACAGTGCCGCCGCCCTCGGTTCCCCGGCTGTGATCGATCACTGCCAGAACTTTCTCCTCAGCGAAAAATTGGTTCAGATCTTTCATGAATTGCCGCCGCTTCATGTACTGAGCGAAGCGGAAGGCGGCCTGTTCACTGGGAATTTGGTATTCGCCGATTTTGGCCAGATCGTCATCGCTCAGGCGTTTGAAGGGCGCCTCGGTGATGGGTTCGACATCAGGGTCGGGCCCGAAAATCACGATCATGCCCGCCAGCTTGCCCCGATATTGGTCGAAGTCTTTCTTGTCTTCAATATTTACGCGGATGCATTTTCCACTGATTACGCCATTCGTCCCCGGCGTCCACGCCCTGGCGTAGGCGAGCAGTGGCGCAATGTCGGGCGCGGTCATCCGCACGTTGACGTACTGGTTGGCCCAGCCACGCCCGAACGGCCCCCAGGCTTCGAGGTGAGAATTCGACAGCCCCATCGCCGCAAGCTGGTCACGCGTCCACTCGTTGGCGCGTTTCATGTTTGGAGATCCAGTCAGCCGTTCGCCGATTGAATCCATCAAGCCGGAAGCAAACTCCATGACCTTGGAGTTATGAAATCCCTCATAGCGAATGCGCGAGATGGTTTCGAGGTCAACTTTCTCCTGGCACAGCGCCACAGGCAGGAGTAGCAGGATTGCTGTGGAAACGCACACCAACCGAATCGAACGTCGCATGGCAGACAGTTCTCCTG
>DATKPV010000051.1:0-3842 GCA_035523915.1 Candidatus Aquilonibacter sp.
TCCCCTCATCCGGCAAGAACACAATGCGGAAATGCTGCGTCCCCGGTTTCTGCCCGAAACCGGAGCCGTGGACAACCATCACATGCTTCTGCCGGATCAGTTCCTTCACGAAAACCTCATCGCTCTCCGGAATGTCGATGCGCGGGAAGGCATAGAACGCTCCCCGCGGAGGCACGCAGCTCACCCGCGGCGTCGACTCGCACCACTTCTGAGTGAGATCGCGGCGCGAGCGCAGTTTCCTCCGCGCCTCGACCAGATGATCCTGCGGTCCTTCCAGCGCGGGCTTGATCGCATATTGCTCCGGATGATTGGCGCAAAGCCGCGCCCGCAGGAGGCGATGAATGCCGTCAACATACGGCTTCACCGCTGCCGCTTCGCCGGAAACGATTCCCCAGCCGATGCGCCATCCCGGAACCAGATAATTCTTCGACATCCCGCCGAAAGTAACGCAGGGCACGTCCGGCGCAACCGAGGCAAACGCAATGTGTGCGGTATCTTCCAGAATCAGCTTGTCGTAAATCTCGTCGGCGAAAACTACGAGGTTATGCCGCCGCGCCAGCTCTGCGATCTGCTCCAGCATCTGCCGCGTGCACAGCGAACCCGTGGGATTATTCGGATTGATCAAAACGATGCCGCGGGTGCGCGGCGTGATCTTGCGTTCGATATCGGCAACTTCCGGCTGCCAGCCATCCTCTTCATTGAGATCGTAGGTGTTCAGCGCAATGCCCAGCTTGCACAGCACCGCCGAATAGAGCGGATAATCAGGGCTGGGCGTGAGAATGTCCTCGCCCGGATTGACCAGCGCCGAGATGCACAAGTCAACCGTCTCGCTGACTCCCGAGGTGACGAAAGCATCGCGCACCGTGGTAATGCCCTTGCGCAAAGCTTCGCCGCGAATGGCCTCCAGCGCCTCCGGAATTCCCGGCGAAGGCGCATAGCCGTTTTTTCCGTCGCGCATGGCCTTGTATGCGGCCTCCACAATGTGCGCCGGCGTCTGAAAGTCGAAGTTCAGCGGATCGCCCACATTCAGCGGCAGAACCTTGTGGCCCTGATGGATGACTTCATCGGCTACGCACGCCAGATCGCGGATGGCGTACCGGACGTTATCGAGTCGTTTGGCGGCGGAGATTTCGCGGGATTGGGTAACGGGCATGACAGGTCGCTTTCCGCCTAGATTGTAACAACAGCGCGGGAACGGAAGGGAAGAAGAGGAGTTGCCAACTGCAGTCGAGAACTCAGTGAGGGTTAAAGCTCAGTGAAATCTCTTCGCTGGTTTCAGAAGAAGCCGGAGCATACTTCCATTTCATAACCGCTGCGGAGGCGCACTCGGCCAGAACCGGGTTTCCGCCTCGCACTTCCACCTTGGAAACTGTTCCGTTGGCGAGCACGGTTGCGCTGAGTCGGACCAGGCCTCCGATTTGAGCAGACCTCAGAGCTATCGGATACTCCGGCTTGACGGTTACCACTAACTTGCGATGGCCCTTCGTCCCACTCTGCCCCGGCGAAGCAGCCACCAGGGTGGTGACGAGCAGGGCGAGCGTCAGGACGGCAAACGGGAACGTTCCGCGTGCCCCATTCTTGGACCTGTAGCTGGCCTGGCCGGCAAACAAGACGGGTACCTGTGGCTATAGAAGATTGAAACCCCAGCCCACACGGTAGGCGTTAGCCTTCCCCCCAGCAAGATTACCGAGGTACTCAGTTTTTCGGCCGTCCGCAAGTCAATCCGCTCTGTCGATCTGCGCTTTCTGCAGCTTGTCGGAATAATCCACGTAGACCGACTTCCACTCGGTATAGAAATCGATGGCTCCAATTCCGCCTTCGCGGTGGCCGTTGCCCGTGGCCTTCGTCCCGCCGAACGGCAGATGTACCTCGGCGCCTATCGTCGGAGCATTGATGTACGTGATCCCGGCGTACAGATCGCGGATGGCTGAGAACGCCTTGTTCACATCTTTGGTGTAAAGCGCGGAGGAAAGACCATACTCGATGCCGTTGGCAATCTCGACGGCGTCTTCCAGACTTTCGCAGGGGATGATCGAAACCACCGGCCCGAAGATTTCCTCCTGCGCAATCCGCATCTTGGGATTGACGTCGGTAAAAACCGTCGGCTCCATAAACCAGCCGTATTGATACTCACCTTTGTCCAGCCGGTTCCCGCCGCACACCAGCTTTGCGCCCTCGTTCTTTCCGATCTCGACATAATTCAGGTCGGTCTCGAGTTGCTTTTCGTTGATGGCCGGGCCCATCTCGACAGTCTCATCCAGTCCGTTGCCAATTTTCAGCTTCCTGGCTCGCGCCACATATCTCTCGATAAACTCGCGGTAGACGCCCTTTTGCACGATAATGCGGCTGGTCGCCGTGCAGCGTTGGCCCG
This sequence comes from Candidatus Aquilonibacter sp., assembly GCA_035523915.1. Taxonomy (GTDB): domain Bacteria; phylum Acidobacteriota; class Terriglobia; order Terriglobales; family Acidobacteriaceae; genus Sulfotelmatobacter. Next base: position 2,372 of record DATKPV010000051.1, read on the forward strand.
TGGTACCGAAACCGCCCCAGAGTCCGCCCTCGATGGCGAGATCCAGGTTGGCGTCATCAAGAACAATCATGGGATTCTTTCCGCCCAGTTCGAGGGCGCAATGCTTAAATGTCTTGGCAGCAATGCCACCGACGATGCGACCCACAGCCGACGATCCGGTGAGCGAAATTGCCCGCACATCCTCATGTTCAGCCAGCGGCGTGCCCACTTCCGCGCCAAAGCCGGTGACGATGTTGACCACCCCTTTTGGAAGACCGGCATCGGCCAGCGCGCGCACCAGATTGAACGTGGAAAGCGGCGTGTCCTGCGCCGGTTTGATCACGCAGGTATTGCCGCAGACCACCGCCGGCAGCAGCTTCCACGAAGCGATGGCCATGGGAAAGTTCCACGGGGTGATCATGCCGCAGACCCCGATAGGCTGGCGCACCGCCATGGCAAATTTATTCGGCAGTTCCGAGGGAACCGTCGGGCCAAACAGCCGGCGTCCCTCGCCCGCCATGTAATAGCCGCAGTCGATCGCTTCCTGCACATCGCCGCGGGTTTCGGCGAGCACCTTGCCCATTTCCCGCGTCATCTCGCGCGCATACTCTTCTTTTCGCTCGATCAGAATCTCCGCAGCGCGAAACACCATCTCCGCGCGCCGCGGCGCAGGAACCAGGCGCCACTTGGCGAAAGCTCGCTTGGCGGCATCAACGGCCGCGTCGACGTCCCCCTTCGCCGACCTCGGAAAGACGGCTACTACCTCGCGCGTGTCGGCGGGATTGCGGTCCTCGAAAGTGTCCCCGGTCGAAGCGTCTAGCCATTCGCCATCGATGAAATTTTTCAGAACCCGGGTTTTGCCACCGCTGCCCAGAATGGCAGGGGATGAAAGAGTCTCGGTCGCCATGATGCCTCCTTATGAATGCTCTATCTCTTGATGCTACCGCCTGGCCCGAAGGTGCGGCAAGGTAGGAGATGCGAGCGGCAAAGTCGGAGGCTGCTTTAAGCGTGAACACCGGGCCGGCGGATCGATTTCATTGTTTCTCCGGTCCCAGACCGCCGAAATCCATGGCAATGCCTAACGCTTGGCTCCATTGCTCGGCCAATCCTAGCTCGCCAATCCATTTGTCCAAATAAGAGCGGTCTAGTGAGTCGCCCCGCATTCTCCAAATGCCGGCAGCGTCCTCAATCTGGCGCTGCGATTCGCCCAGCTTGGCCCATTCGAGTTTGGCAAGGACAATATCCTCGGCGCTGGCTACGAAAAGAGAAACATCTTGCATATCCACGCGTCGACGCCGGCTGAACTTCGCGGCATCCCGCGTCGAGCGCGGCAAGCCGTAGTAGACGCTGCCGAATGAGCCGGTGAGCATGTAAGGTATGCCAACGCGCTCAAGCGCCATGGCGATTCTTTGCACGACATCAAAGAAGTTCATCAAAAGCCGGCGGGCAATGGTTTGGGGAGGAAAGCGAGCCGGAGAAGCTCACGCGCAAT
>DATKPV010000052.1:0-18439 GCA_035523915.1 Candidatus Aquilonibacter sp.
GCAGGACGGGCAGCCATAAGGCGGCGATGGGAACCATGGTTCCTCCTGTTGACACAGAAATTTAGCGAAGCACATGCCCCCAATCGAACTCGCAAGAGACTACTCTGAGCGCACAAAGCAGTCAAACCCGCGCCGGCCGCATTCATTCTTCTCGTGCGGTAGGTTATCCTCGACCAGGGTCTCGCAGCTGCATGACCGATTCGCGCTACAACGTCATCATCGTCGGCGGAGGCATTGTCGGTCTCGCCGTGGCTCTGGAGATTACACGCCGTTGGCCTGGCCGGCGTTTGCTCTTGCTGGAAAAAGAAAACCGCGTCGGCCTGCATCAAAGCGGCCACAACAGCGGGGTGATTCACTCCGGTGTCTACTACAAGCCCGGATCGCTGAAGGCGAAGCTGTGTGTCGGAGGCGCGCGTGCCATGATCGCCTTTTGCCAGGAGCACGCGATTCCACACAGAGTGTGCGGCAAAGTAATCGTGGCTACCACTGAACGCGAGTTGCCTCGTCTCGAGGAGTTGCGTCGCCGGGGCGAGGCCAACGGCCTTTACGGATTGCGCGTGATTGCAAGTGATGAACTCCGTGAAATTGAGCCACATGCCCGGGGATTGCGCGCGCTGGTCGTGCCCTCGACGGGCGTCACCGATTACACCCAGGTCTGCGAAAAATATGCCGGCCTGATCGCGGCGCAAGGGGGAACGGTTTCGACTTCCACCGAACTGACTGGCCTGCATGTGGGTGACTGCGAAATCATGGCCGAAACGAATCGCGGCGCATTTGCAGGTTCGCATCTCATCAACTGCGCCGGACTGTTCAGCGATCGCGTCAGCCGGATGGCCGGCGCGCCAGCCAACGTGATCATCGTTCCCTTCCGCGGCAAATACTACGATCTCACGGCCGAGCGTTCTTCGCTGGTGAGGGCGCTGATCTATCCCGTGCCCGACCCCCAGTTCCCTTTTCTGGGCGTCCACTTCACCCGCCGGATCAATGGCACGGTGGATGCCGGGCCGAACGCGGTTCTGGCCTTCCGTCGCGAGGGCTACCGGCGTGCCGATTTCAACCCGCGCGACCTGGGTTCGTCCCTGTTGTTTCCCGGTTTCTGGCGCATGGCGGCAAAGCACTGGCGAAGCGGATTCGCAGAATTTCATCGCTCCTTCTCCAAGTCCGCCTTCGTCCGGGCGTTGCAGCATCTCTTGCCCGAAGTGGGTGAAAACGACCTGGTCCCAGGGGGCTCCGGAGTCCGTGCTCAGGCTCTCAAGCGCGATGGCACACTCGTAGACGACTTTCAATTCCTCCCCCACGGCCGAATGCTGCACGTGCTGAACGTACCCTCCCCGGCGGCCACGGCGTCACTGGAAATTGGCCGTGCCATCGGCGAAATGGCAGCCCAGACGTTTGGTTGGCAATAGCCGCCCGGCAGAGTCAGTCAAGTAAGCCCACGGAAGTAACCGGGTGATGGTTACCCTGCGCTACTTGACTCCGAACGGCAACTCGTAGGGAAGAAGGTCTCCTTGACAGGGTGGAACTGTTGGCCCCATAGTAACCTCACCACGTAGAGCGCAGGTCCCATCCCCTAACGACCGGTCTTTTCGCGCCGCATCCATAAACCTATCGAGCCGATTAAGGAGCAACCACCTTGGTAGTGATGAAACCGGATTTTGACGTTGCCATCATTGGCGGGGGACCGGCCGGGTCCTCGATGGGCTGTTACCTGGCCAAAGCGGGGGTGAACTGCGTGGTGTTTGAGCGGGAACTGTTCCCGCGTCCGCATGTCGGCGAATCCCTGGTGCCCTCTGCCATGCGCGTGTTCCGCGACCTCGATTTTCTCGATCAAATGGAAGAAGCCCGGTTTCCGCACAAGTTTGGCGCAGCCTGGACAGCCGAAGACCGTGGCGCCTACGACATGGACTTCAAAGGCGGCTTCAAGGATCGCGACGAAATCGCTCCCGAGTCCCACGTTGATATCCGCTTTAATGAGCGCCAGCAGGAAGGCGTGGACCGGGAATATACCTATCACGTCGACCGCAGCAAGTTCGATCTCATGCTGTTGCAACACGCCAACCGGCTGGGAGCCTCCGTCTACGAGGGCGTCAAGGTAAACGCGGTGGATTTCGACGAACAAGATCCCGTGGTTCACTTCAGCATGGGACGAAATAGCCGCGACATGGGAGTTTCGGCGAAAATCGTCATCGACGCCAGCGGCCGCAATACTTTTCTCGGCAATCAGCTCAAGCTGAAAATCAAAGATCCGGTCTTCGACCAGTACGCGATCCATACCTGGTTCGACAATTACGATCGCAAGGTGTTCGCCAAGAAGAACGAACACCGCGACTTCATCTTCATCCACTTTCTGCCGATCTCCAACACCTGGATCTGGCAGATTCCCATCAGCGAGAGCGTGACCAGCATCGGCGTGGTCACGCAGAAAAAGAATTTTGCCAAGTCGCGCCAGGATCGCGAAGCCTTCTTCTGGAATGCGGTGGGCACGCGGCCCGCGCTGCGCGAAGCTCTCAAGAAAGCCGAGCAGATGCACGCCTTCAAGGATGAAGGCGATTACAGCTACGCCATGAAGCAGGTCTGCGGCGACCGCTGGCTGATGATCGGCGATGCCGGCCGCTTCGTCGATCCTATTTTTTCCACCGGGGTCAGTATCGCGCTCAACAGCTCGCGCTTTGCGCACAACAACGTTCTGGCGGCGCTGGAAAAGGGCGACTATTCCCGCAGGAGTTTTGCAGAATTCGAAAACAAGATTCGCCTGGGTACCAAGAACTGGTACGAGTTCATCTCCGTCTATTACCGGCTCAACGTGCTCTTCACCTATTTCGTGGGCGATCCGCGCTACCGGCTCGATGTGCTCAAGCTGCTGCAGGGCGACGTCTATGACGACGCGGCACCCCCGGTGCTCGAAAAGATGAAGAAGATGGTGTCGGAGGTCGAACAGAACGAAAGGCATCCCTGGCACAAACTGCTGGGAGATATGACCGTGGACGCTTTCCGGCAGGCGGCGCTGGTTTAGGCTGGCAGCAGGAACGGGGAAAACAGAAAGCGAGGAGCAAGCGTTGGTTATCACCAAACCAGATTTTGACGTCGCTATTGTGGGCGGAGGCCCGGCCGGATCGTCGATGGCCTGCTATCTGGCCAAGGCCGGTGTGAGCTGCGTCGTGTTCGAACGCGAATTATTTCCCCGCCCGCATGTGGGCGAATCCCTCGTTCCCTCTTCGACCCGGGTTTTCAAGGATCTCGATTTTCTCCCCCACATGGAAGCGGCGAAATTTCCCCACAAGTTCGGCGCAGTCTGGACGACCGACGACAAGAAGACTCCCTACGTTCATGACCTCGAGGGCCTGGCGCCGGATTGCAACGTCGACATCCGTTTCGAAGAACGTCAGCAGGAGGGTGTGGAGAAGAATTACACCTACCACGTCGATCGCGGGAAGTTTGACCTGATGCTGTTGCAGCACGCCAGCAAGTTAGGCGCCTCCGTCTATGACGGCGTCAAGGTCACTTCCGTAGACTTCAGTCCGGAAGAGCCCATCGTGCGCTTTAGCATGGGCCGCAATGGCAAAGAGATGGGCGTGAGCTGCAAAATGGTGGTTGATGCCAGCGGCCGCAACACCTTCCTGGGAAATCAGCTCAAGATCAAGGTGCAGGACCCGGTGTTCGATCAATACGCGATCCACTCCTGGTTTGACGGCTACGATCGCAAAGTCTTCGCCAAGCGCAACACCAATCTGGATTACATCTATATCCACTTCCTGCCTATCTCCAACACATGGATCTGGCAGATCCCCATTACCGATAGCGTAACCAGCCTGGGGGTGGTCACGCAGAAGAAAAACTTCGCAAAATCGAAAGCGGGCCGGGAAAAATTCTTCTGGCAATCGGTAGGCACGCGGCCCATGATCGAGGAAACGCTGCGCAAATCCAGCCGCATCCGTCCCTTCAAGGACGAAGGCGATTACAGCTATGCTATGAAGCAGCTTTGCGGCGACCGCTGGATGATGGTGGGAGATGCAGGCCGCTTCGTGGACCCGATCTTTTCCACCGGCGTCAGCATCGCTCTCAACAGCTCACGTTTCGGCCACAAAGATATTCTGGCCGCTCTGGAAAAAAATGATTTTTCTCGCGCCAGCTTCGCCAACTTCGAAAATACCCTTCGCCTGGGTACAAGGAACTGGTACGAATTCATCACCGTCTATTACCGCCTGAACGTATTGTTCACCTACTTCATCAACGATCCCCGCTACCGCCTGGATGTTCTCAAATTACTTCAGGGCGACGTTTACGACGACGCGCGTCCGCCGGTGCTGGAGAAAATGAAAAAGATGGTGAGCGACGTGGAGCAGAACGAGAAACATCCCTGGCATCAGCTGCTGGGAGATCTTACCTCCAACGCGTTCCGCCCGGACTTTTAGTTCAATCGGCGGCGAGCGGAACAGCAGCTGATTTCAGCCCTGTCATCCGCCGCGCTCGGATGAACGCGCGGAGTCGCCGGACTCTATGCAGGATTCTGCATAGCATTGGATTTTTCAATAACTTGCCGCGCAGGCATGACGCAACGTTCAGCCACTTTTGCGGTGGTGATTAGAATGCTCCTGTGCTAGTCTCTTGCACAGAATAACTCCCGCAGGCCGCAAGCCGGCGGGATCGTTTCCTCCCCCCAAGCTTCCAAAACCAGCGTTGTTCCCCGCGAAGGAGCGCCATTGATTCGGTCCGGACTTTTGCCACTGGCCACGTTGCTGCTGGCCGTGTCCTCCGCCTCGCTACCGGCGCAGACGTTCAACACCTTCGAGGGCATTGACGCTTCGCAGCTGGCAGCGCCCGAGCTGGACGTGGATCCCAATGGGGCAGTCGGTACCAAGCAATACATGGAGTGGGTCAATGTCTATTTCCAAGCCTACGATAAGACTACCTTCAAACCGGTGTGGTCGTCCGCGCAGAAGGGAATGTCTCCATGGCAGAGTAACGGCATCACCACCTGCAACACCATCAGCGGCGATGGCGTAATCATCTTCGACCGCATGGCTTCGCGCTGGGTCATTGCCGCCCACAGTTCCACCAAGAACAACTACAGCTATTGTGTCGCCGTGTCAAATACCGATGATCTCAGCTCTGGTTCGCTGAGGTGGTACACCTATGTTTTCCCCCTGAATTCGGTGCTCGGAACCAACGCGGAGGGTGACGTCTATTTCCCCGATTGGCCGAAGATCGCAGCCTGGCCGGACGCCTATTACGTCAATTTTGATTTAAACGATGTCGATGTGAATTACCGCGAAGTCGGCTTTGTGGTCTGCGCCCTGGATCGCACCAATATGCTGGTTAACGGCACGGCAAATGCGCCGATCTGCTTCCGCGAGCCGAACCCGGTCACAACGACGTTATATCTGGCGCACAGCCTGATTCCAGCCGATGTCAACGGCACCACGCCTCCTCCTGCCGGACGCGATGAATTTCTAGTCAGCATCCAGAACCCGCCCAATGATGGCAAGACCACCACTTCGAACTCATTCAATTTATGGGATTTTCACGTAGATTGGGCAAACCCCGGGAGTTCGACTTTCACCCAGACTTCGGTTCCCGTTGCGCCATACACGCCGGGATGCTACAGCGCGGCTTCGCCCGCCAACACCGTCTGCGTCCCTGAGCCCACGACCGCTTCAACCCATAACTCGATTGATTCGGTAGGTGACCGCTTCATGCCCCGATTCGACTACCGGAATTTCGGTTCCTACGAGTCGTTCCTTGTGAGCCACACCGTGCAAGTGGGAACCGGGGGCAGCAGGCAAACCGGCATTCGTTGGTACGAACTGCGGGGCAGTGGCACGCCTTCGGTCTTTCAGGACGGCACGATTAGCCCCGACAGCAGCCTCTACCGTTTCATGCCGAGCATTGCGCAGGACTCGGCCGGCGATGCCGCTGTGGGTTACAGCACTTCCAGCACGGGAACTCATCCTGGAATTGCCGCCTCCTATTTCAGCCTGGACGAGGCGGCTGCGCCCAACGAAATTTCTCTTTTCAACGGCAACGGCGACGAGGAAAACAGCTACCACTGGGGCGATTACTCAAGCATGACCGTCGATCCTGTGGATGGATGCACCTTCTGGTACGTAAACGAATACTTCCCCACCAGCCAGACGGGCAGCCAGATCATCTGGAACACGCGCATTGCAAACTTCAAGCTGCCCGCCTGCGGCTCTGTAACCCTGGCTCCCTCGAGCCTCACGTTTGCTGCACAGTCCGTCGGCACCACCAGCCCGGCGCAAAATATCACCCTTAGCAACAATCAGGCAGACGCTCTGAATATCTCGAGCATTTCTTTTACTGGTGCAGACAGCGCTGATTTCGCGCAAACCAATACCTGCGGCAGCAGCGTTAACCCCGCAGGCACTTGCACCATCAGCGTGACCTTTATGCCGGGCGCCGGCGGCACACGCACGGCAACCTTGAACGTGAACGATGACAGTCCCGAGAGCCCGCAGACCGCGAGCCTGACGGGAAACGGTGTGGCCGGATCCATCCTCACCGTCTCGCCTGCCAGCATCAATTTCGGGAGTCAGGTTACCGGCACTACCAGCGGAGTTTCTTCGGTACTGGTAACCAATAGCAGCACCGCGGCGGTAAGTTTTTCAAGCATTGCGATCACGGGAGCGAATAGCGGCAATTTCGCGCAATCCAACAACTGCCAGCCAACTCTGCCGGCGCAACAGACCTGCATGGTGAATGTGACTTTCACTCCCTCGGCTATAGGCGGCCGCAGCGCGACTCTCACCCTCACCGACGACGCATCCAACAGTCCGCAAGCGGTTGCACTATCCGGCACCGGCGTGGCTGCCGTGACGCTTTCCGCCATCAACCTCAACTTCGGAGCGGTCGCGGTCGATGGCAGTCTCACCTCGCCTGCCGTCCGCCTGACCAATAACCAGTCGGTCGCGCTTTCCAATATCAACATCACGGTGAGCGGATCGGCGGCCTTTACCCAGATCAATACCTGCGGTACTAGTATTCCCGCACACAGCCAGTGTGAAATCAAAGTGACGTTCGCGCCCACCACCACCGGCGCACAAACTGCCACCGTCACGATTGCAGATAGTGCGGGCAACAGCCCGCAAACCATCAGCGCGAAAGGCAATGGCGTGCTCCCTCTGGTGCTGAGCCCCATCTCGCTGAACTTCGGAACCCACAGCGTGGGGAGCACCAGCGCCGCCAAAGTGATCACCCTCACCAACAATCAGAAAGTGACGCTTAACTTCACGAGTATCACTGTCAACGGCGCGGACAGTGGAGACTTCGCTCAGATCAATACTTGCGGAAGCCTGGCCGTAGGAGCCAAGTGCACGGTGAGCGTGACCTTCACTCCATCCGCTACGGGACACCGCTCGGCCACTTTGGCGCTCACTGATAGCGCCCCCAACAGTCCGCAGGCGGCGGCGCTGAACGGCACCGGAAACTAGGGCGTCGCAAGATCTCTAGCTTGAGAGCTGTTTCGGAAGAGCCTGCTTGCCCATCGCCTGCGCCGGTTTGGGGCCTGAGCGCTGTGGCGCGCGTCCGCCGGAAACGGGAGGATGCGGCGAGGTGCGTTCCAGGCTGAAGGCGTAAAGTACGACCTCCACGCGGCTGGAGACACCGAGCTTGTCGAAGATTCGGAACAGATAATTCTTGACCGTGTGCTCGGTCAGACTCAGACGGCTGGCGATTTCGCGATTGGAAAGGCCTTCAGCCACGCAACGTACGACATCCTGTTCGCGCTTGGAGAGAATGGATGTTCCCGCCGCATCCAGCAGGCGCATGGGCATGGCTTCGGAGAAAGCCTCAAGGAGATAGCGCAATTCCCGGCTGCTCGCCCAGATCTGCCCCTCATACACGCACGAAATACACTTGGCCAGAGACTTCAACGATTCGCTGCGGCAGAAAACGCCACGCGCACCGGCCCGAAACGCCTCGATGACCGTCTTCCGATCGCTGGTATCGAGCAAGACGACGATGCGCATCTCGGGATGGGTGGCTCGGAGCTGTCGCGCCACCCAGAAACCCAGGGTGGCGTTGTCTTCCAGGGCGGGGCTCAGCAGCACCACGTCTAAGCTGTCCGCCTCGGCCGCGGCCACGATGGAGGCGGCACTGGGGTCGCCTTCCTGCACCTGAAAACGCTTGTCCCGCATCAAGGCATCGGCCAACAACTGGTTGTTCATGCGTGTGCTGTCTGCCGCCAAAACACGGATGCACTGAGAAGCCTGCGGTAGAGGAAGCGGGTGTGCCATGAGTCTCCGGATCAGGTTGAACGAGAAAAAAGCAACGTACCACCAGGGGAAACTTTCGACCACCCGGGTAAGCAGCACCCTGAGGTCTATGTGTTGGAGATTTTAGTCCCGGCGTGAGTAGAGGCAAATGGCACCTTAGTGCCATTTCCCGACGCCAGCTTGTGGAAATCCTGAGGTTCCCAAGCCAGCCGGAGGCCCGGGAAAGCCCGCCCCACGGCCTGATCACGCGAGTGGCGCTTAGTGAGGCGCAAAGGCCAGTTCCTTAGCCCGCTGCGCCGCCTTGACCACCGCCTTGATCAGGGTCACCCGCAATTTTCCTTCTTCGAGTTCCATCAGTCCGTCCACGGTGCAGCCGGCAGGGGTGGTCACAGAGTCCTTAAGCAACGCGGGGTGGTCGCCGGTTTCCAGCACGACCCGGGCCGCTCCCATGGTGGTTTGCGCCGCCAGCAGCGTAGCCACATCTCGCGGCAGCCCGACCTTGACTCCTGCCTCGGCCAACGACTCAATAATGATGTAGATATACGCCGGGCCGCTAGCCGAAAGGCCGGTGACGGCGTCCATGTGCTTCTCGTCGACCACCACGGTTCGGCCTACAAGATTGAACATGGCAGTGGCAATCTCTACGTGTTTTGCGCTGGCGTGCGCGCCCCGCGCCAATGCAGTCATGCCGCAGCTCAAGAGACAGGGAGTGTTGGGCATGGCACGGATAACGGGGATATCCGCATTCAGCGTCTCTTCGATCAATCGATTGGGCACGGATGCCGCCACGGAAATTACCAACTGCCGCGGCGAGATACTGCCGCGCAGCTCCGACGCCACTTCTTCCACCACCTGCGGCTTGACCGCAATAAGAATGATGTCGGCATTTTCCGCCGCCTTGCGGTTGTTGGTGCCGACCGCGATTCCCAGCTTGCGGCTCAGCGCCCTGGCCCGGTCTTCATGGCCCACCGTAGCGGTGGTATTTTTGGGGGAGAGCAGTCCTTGCTTCAGCAGGACCTGCAGAAGGATTCCCCCCATCTTGCCTGCTCCCAATACCGCAACCTTCTTCCCGGCCAGTGCGCTTGCCATAGTGTGATCGCCTCACTCGCTACGCGAACGAATTTCTCCAGACACCGCAATTCGAAGCCACGCCGAACGCTTAGCACTTCTCTGGTTCACGCGCAGCGTTCCCCCGTGATCCTCGGTGACCTCTGTGTTGGGGAGGTCTGACAGACCCGACGCCGCTAAGCCGGCACCGTGCGCGCTCGCAACTTTTGTTCCCATCGCCACGCCGTCTGCACGATCTCGCGCAGGGAACGCGTTGCCTTCCATTGCAGAGCGGTCTCGGCCCGCGTGGGATCGGCCACCAGTTCCGGCGGGTCGCCCGCGCGGCGTGGTGCCACGTGATACGGCACTCGTTGCCCGGTCACTTCTTCGATGGTCCGCAGAATCTCCATCACCGAAACGCCGCGCCCGGTTCCCAGATTGTATTGCGCCGACAGGGCGCCGGCTTCCAGCCGCTGCAAAGCCCGCACGTGCGCGTCGGCCAGATCGTTGACGTGAATGTAGTCCCGAATGCAGGTCCCATCGGGGGTGGGATAGTCCGACCCGAACAGCTCCAGCTCGCCGCGCTCCCCGGTAATCGCCTTCAGCGCCGCAGGAATCAGGTGAGTTTCGGGATCGTGCACTTCCCCGATTTCGCCGCTCTCGTCGGCGCCGGCCGCATTGAAATAACGCAGGCTGACCGACCGGAGCTTGTAGGCCCGATCATAAGATGCCAGAGCGTTTTCGAAAAACAGTTTGGAGATGCCATAGGGATTCACGGGCTGGCGCGTGGCGTCCTCCGTGATTGGGAGCTTGGCTGGAATACCGTAAACCGCGCAGGTGGAAGAAAAGATGAAATGGCGCACGCCCGCGTCCACGGCGGCATTCAGCAGCAGCAGACCCCCAGCCACATTGTTGGCAAAATATTTTCGGGGATTTTCCACGCTCTCGCCCACCTGCGAATCGGCGGCGAAGTGCATGATTGCGGCCACGCGCTCAAGGACGGGAGCCAAAGCCGCGCGATCCGCTAAGTCGGCCTCGATCAGCTCGAAACCCTGAGCCAGAAACCGGTGCCCGCGCGACAGGTTGTCATAAATGACGGGGATGTAGCCTTCGCGTTTCAGAGCTCGGGCCGCGTGGCTCCCGATGTAACCCGCTCCCCCTACCACCAGCACTGTGGAATCACGGTGCACTCGTCATTCTCTCCTCACGAATTTCGTTTATTGCTTCTCCATCTATAACATCGCCGGCGGCAAAGTTGCCCATCCGCTTTAGACCGGCCTGGCCGTACTGTGACGCACGCTTGGAAAAAGGGCGGGAAACTGCCGGCGGCTCTCGACAACTAGGGTAGACAACTTAGTTTGTCCGGGCAGGACCGGCGTGTCAAGGCGGAGCGGCAAGTTCTTCGCCAACCCTTCCCGCAAAAGCTTTCTGCCGATTCCTGGCCTCGCCTTTCCAGCGATGGGACTAAGCGAAGCAAATTTTTGGGCAATGCACTTCTGTGACCTGTCATAAGGCTCTGTACTGTTGTCTCCTACCTGGGGCGGCTCGGCGTGATTGAGCCTCCCGCATTTTGGCTTAAGAGGTGCATATTGCTCCCCCACGCCCTTCCCACAAGCCAGAGGCTTGTCCGCACCTGCCTTGCCGCCATCATTCTTATCTTTCTAGCGGGTATTACCGCTTCTTACGCGCAGGCGAAAACTCTTCAGGTTCAAGCCTATCCTCCACAGGGCACGGTCGGCATTTTCTTTAACACCGTGCTGGTGGCTACGGGAGGCACTGCGCCCTATACCTTCTCGGCCACGGATATTCCGTCGGGCCTCACGCTTAACGCTACAACCGGCAGCATCACCGGTACTCCGCAAAGCTCGGGCAATTTTTCTGTCACGGCAACGGTCAAGGACGCCACTTCGGCGCACGCCTCAGCAACCTTCACGATTATGGTTTACAAGTCGGGAACCGTCGGCGTGGTCATCTCGCCTGATTCCGGCGCGCTGGTCTCGGGCGCGACCCAGAAATTCACCGCTACGGTTTACAACAGCACGAATCAAAGTGTCACCTGGACCTGCTCCGCGGGAAGCATCACCAGCAGCGGTCTGTATACCGCCCCGCAGGTGCAGAGCGGCTCCTGGACGTATCGCATCCTGGCAACCAGCGTGGCTAACCCGGCCAGGTCGTCGACGGCGATCGCCATCGTTACGCCCAGCGTTAGCCCGCTCACGATTACTACGACTTCCCTGCCCTCGTATGAAGTGGGCGCGCAGTACTCAGAATCGGTCAACGTGACCGGCGGCAAGTCGCCTTATCACTGGAAGCTGACCAGCGGCACGCTTCCCAAAGGCATTACGTTTACCAACAGCAGCGGAGTCTTTGCCGGAAGCACGCAAGTGACCGGATCGTTTCCGCTCACCGTTACTGTGACCGATTCATCCTGGCCGACCAATCTCACGGCCACGCAGAATTACAGCCTGGTTGGAACCAGCGCTCTGGCCGTCTCCACCTCCACTCTGCCGGAAATCACCGCGGGCAGCACTTACGATACATCTGTGGTGGCGGTCGGTGGAATCACGCCGTATCACTGGAGCCTGAGCAGCGGCAGCCTGCCCACCGGAATCTCCCTGAATGCCGCCTCGGGCGCCATTTCCGGCAGCACCCAGCAGACCGGACAGTACACGCTCACCGTGCACGTGACCGATTCCTCTTCGCCGCAGCAGAGCGTCAACGCGCAATACACGGTTCAATCGGTGCAGGGCGAGAGCCCGCTGGCGGATTTCTATGTCGCGACCAATGGCAAGGACACCTGGAGCGGCACGCTGCCCGCGCCCAACACCAACAATACGGACGGTCCCTTCGCCACTATCGCGCGCGCGCAAGCTGCGGTGCAGGCCATCCTGAATAATCCAAACGGGCGCACCCAAACTGTCCAGGTGCTGCTGCGAGGCGGCTCTTATTTTCTGACCCAGCCTTTGAGCTTCACCTCCGCCGACTCCGGCACTTCTGCTCTTCCGGTGAGCTGGGCAGCCTATCCCAATGAATCTCCTGTGATCAGCGGCGGCATGCGCGTCACCAGCTGGACACACGGCGCCAACAACGAATGGACTACCACGCTGCCTGCCTCCACGCAGTATTTTGAGCAGCTCTTCTATAACGGAGAGCGGCGGCTGCGTCCGCGACTGGGCGGCTACCTGGGCACTTACTACCGCGTCGCCGCCACCGTATATTTGCCTTCGGACTCCGATCCCAACTGCAGCGTCTATATGCCGGGCCTGGGCTGGGAGTGCTTTGACCGCTTCAAGTACAACCCTTCCGACCCGATTACTTCGACCTGGGAAAATCTGAACTCGCCCTATCCGCAGGGCGATATCGAGCTCTACGACTTTGAAAAGTGGACCGCCTCCGAGCTGCGCATCAAGTCCATCGACACGCAGGCCCACATCGTCTATCTCACCGGCCCCACCACGCAGCAGGACAATTATCACGGCATGATCGCGGGGCATCGTTATCTGGTGGAGAACCTGAAAGACGCGTTCACGCAGCCGGGGCAATGGTTCCTGGATCGCTCGAAAACGCCCTGGACGCTCACCTATCTGGCCAATGCGGGTGAGAATCCCACTACCGACACGGTGATCATTCCGCAGGTAAGTCAAGTATTGGTGGCCAACAACTTGCAATATGTGACCTTCCAGGGACTCACCTTCGAGCACGACAACTGGACGGTTCCGGTTCCGCAGGGCTATGCGGCAAACTCCGGGGACCAGCCAATCCCCGGGGCCGTCGGCTGCTACAACTGTTCGCACGTGACCCTGAACGGCGTGGTCGTGACGCAGACCCAGGGCGGCGGGGTGGAATTCTACACTTCGAATACTTCCTCCACGACATCGCACAACACCATCGAGAATTCCGCCTTCTATGATCTGGGAGATTTCGGCATCCGTTACGGCCAGCTGGCGCAGTACACGGATACCGACGCCGACGTGGCGCAATTCGGCACGGTGGAAAACAATGTGGTCGCGGGATTTGGCCGAGTGACTCCCAGCGGATTCGGCATCTCGCAGGGCGACGGCCACGACAATCTCTACAACCATAACGATGTGTACGACGGCCTTCAGGGCGGAATCAAGATCTGCGCCTTAAGTTGCATTCCGGGAGTGAGCAATTCTCACGGGGCCTACAACAACGTGGTCTCGTTCAACCACATCTACAATCTGGGCGAGGGCATTCTCGACGATCTGGGCGGGGTCTACTTCAACACCGATCCCGCAGCCACCGGCAATCAGGTGTTGAACAACCGGATTCACGATATCGATGACGCCTCGGCTCTGGACGCCGACGGCTATGCCGGTCAGGGCATCTACCTCGACGCCAACACGGCAAACGTGCTGGTCGAGAACAACCTGGTCTACCGCACCACGGCAGTTTCCCAGTCACAGACCTGCGGACCGCAGTCGGCCCACACACCCAACAGCATCGTCAACAACATCTTCGCCTATGGCAGGAAAGGCATTAAGCAGGAAGGGTGCGCGGCGCCCTCCAGCGGCGTTCTTCAGTTCAACTTTTCCAACAACCTGATTTACTACGACCGGGGATACGTGCAAACCGGATACGTCTACTGCATGGACCAGCCCTGCACTGACGTGCAGAATTATCACAACAATATGTACTGCTATGCGGCGAGCGCCAACTGCGCTCTGCCGCCCAATCCGTTTTTCACCACAGGCGCGAGCGGGAGAACCCAGACGACCTACTACGCCAGCCTGCAAGCCTGGCAAAGCGGAACGGGCGAAGACTCGGGAAGCGTGGTGCAGAATCCGGGATTTGCCAATCCAACGTATCCCGACGACGATTACACGCTGAAAGAATCTCCGGGCGTTGGATTTGTGGTGTTCGACCCGAAGCAAGCGGGAAGAACCAATCCGGTCATCGTGCCGCCCGCGGTGTTCGGCACATTCCCGATTTCACTGTTCAACCCGACAACAGATTTCTAGAGAATGCTTTGTATAACGCAGTCTCCCTTCCTCGCGGCGGCGGTTCCGAAAGGAACCGCCGCTTTCTTCCTCGGAACGGTGCTCAAATCAGGTGGCGGGTGGGTCACCCTCAGTCGTAGCGGATTCAGCAAAAACAAAGGGCGGGCCACCCGATGCCGCCTCACTGCTTCGTGCTCCCTGTTTCCACCAGCACAGGCTTCGATCCGATGGCCACGGCTCCGCCGTCGATCGCTGAACGCCGGCCATCCAAGTCGCGCACCTGGGTGAACTCTTTGCTCACACTGTATTTCCACGTGGCGGCGGTGTCATAGGATCGGGAAGCATTCCACACGATTTGTCCGCGGTATCCTCCGGGGCGGGAAAGATTGCAGGTCCAGATGTCGTGGTCGGCTGAACAAGGCCCGGTGAAGGTTGCGCCCACCAGCCACTTGTAAACTTCACCGTAGGCGATGCCCGCCTTGTTGACGCCGTTTTCCGAATCCCACATTCCACCCCAGCCGCGCGGATCGCCGCCGTTATCCCACATGAACCAGTAGGCGCGCTGCACTCCCGCGGAAGCCTGCAGGATCAGCCAGCGGGCTACGAACGCCGCTCCGGCATCGAGATCGGGCATCTCTCCGTTTGTGCCCCAGCCGCCTTCGGTAGCCCACAGCGGTTTGCCGGGCATGCCGTTCTGCTCCATGATCGAGCGCAGGGTTGCGATCTTGCCCAGCAGCGTGTCAGGACATTCGGGCGTGCGGCCACCGTGCGGGCATCCGCTGCCCGCGAAGGTTTCGGGGAACGGCGCCGGTTCGATGCCGTGGGTGCGCGCGGCATACGGATGAAATGCAACCGCGTCGGGATGATTGCCGTACTGCTTATACGCGATCAGAAAATTCCTAAGCCATTCATCGTAGGAGCGGCTGTCGCCGTTGGCTTTCGTGTCTCCGGAAGTGGCAGCGGAGATGTCGGGGGTAAGCGTTACGCAACGGCGGCAGCGCTCTTTCACGATTTCCACCATGTCGGAGCACATGCGCGCGCTCTGCGCATAGGTGCCAATCCAGAAGCCGTCAAGGTTGGGTTCGTTCCAGCAGGAAAAAGCCACGATGCGGCAACTCTGGTTCGGCGCCTTGCCGCTGCAAACATGATCCATCATGGCGGCCACGAATTCCTTGAACGAACAGTCGGTGGTGGTCACTCCTTTCAGCGGGCCCTGGCAGGCGGCGTTGCTTTCGAGATCCTTGGGCGGCGAGCAATCGGGATCGCCGCGGTGCGGTCCGCAGTCGGCGTGGGGCTCGGCGGCGGCCCACTCGGGCGTGCGGCTGAAGGTGTACATCACATCGACATTATGTTCACGCGCTTTGTTCAGCCACACGTCAAGGTTGTGCCAGTCGTAGCGGCCCCGGCCATCGCCCTCCAGGTGCATCCACGTGGTCATGTTGCCCAGCATGCGCAGGCTGCCGAAAGGAATCTGCGGCCAGGGCGTGTTCGGACGATTGATGTGCATGCCGAAAAATGCCGGCGGGATGGGTCCGACGGGCGCATTCGAGGAATCCGGAGGAGCGGCGTGAAGGCATGCAACTATGAACAGCAGCGAAATCGCCAATGCGGGCAAGAGCCGGGACGTCATTGCCACCTCGGGACTTGGCTATCTTAGTATCTTTGCATAGCTCAGAGCAATCCTCGGGGCACCGGCGTCCTCGAGTCGAAGGCGAGTTTTAACGGCCTTCACGCCCTCCAATAAAACGTGCGCCGAGAGCGTTTCCCGGCCCGTACAGTACGAAATAACGGCGAGACCAGGGGAAAACCTGCCGGCCGATCAGGGTCGCTCTACGGGCTTAGCAAATCGATTTAGCTCCCAGCCGAAAATTCGCCTAATAAATTCAACGACTTGCACGTCTCTTTTGTATTACTTGGAGCTATAGCTGGACGGACAAAGAGACCGGCGCCCGAAGAATCAATAACTTAGGAAAAATCGAGGTGAGGCGGCGCGCCGTTTCCTGCCAGAGACTAGGCAGTCACAGGCGGGGTCGAGGAGGGGACAGAGAAGGAATCGCTTGCGGCAGGCCGGGTGGAAGGAAGCGGAGCTTTGCTGAGAAGGAAGTTATCCATGAGCAACGCATCGACTCCGCTGCAGGAGTAGCTGCGAATCGCATCTAGTGGGCTGACGACCAGCGGCTCGCCGAAAAGATTGAACGACGTGTTCAACAGCATGGGAGCGGGCGCCTGCTGGCCGAAGCGCTGGAGCAGGTCCCAGAGAGGAAGATTGGTTTCTTTCCGCACCACGTGCAACCGCACCAGTCCTCCGGGAAGAGTAAAAGCGGAGAGTAGTTCTTCCGCGCCGGGCCGGACGTGGGCCAGCGAGTTCATAAATTCGCACAGGCGCGAGCATTCAAAATAGCGCTGGGCCTCTTCCTCCGGCACCGAGATGGCGAACGGCCGGAACCA
Organism: Candidatus Aquilonibacter sp.; assembly: GCA_035523915.1. GTDB lineage: Bacteria > Acidobacteriota > Terriglobia > Terriglobales > Acidobacteriaceae > Sulfotelmatobacter. The sequence goes on from DATKPV010000052.1 coordinate 16,688, forward strand.
TTCGCGATGCTTGATGAAGTCGTTGAGATTTTCCTTCACATAAGGCGCCCAGGGCGAGGCCAGCACGCTGCGGTTGCCGAGAGCGCGCGGGCCGAACTCGGCGGCTCCCTGGAACCAGCCCACGATTTTGCCTGCCAGCAGCAGCTGCACGGCCTGATCGGTCTGCCGCTCGCGCATCACCTGGAAGGAGAATCGCGCTTTGCAGTTGTCGAGCACGTCTTTGATTTCGTGGCGGGAATAGGAGGGTCCCCAATAAGTGTCGAGGCTGAGAGGCTTGCGCGGCTGCGCATTCACCTGGTGATGCAGATAGAGAGCGGCGCCAAGCGCGGTGCCCGAATTGCCCGGAGCCGGCGGCACGAAAACGTGATCGAGTCCCGCGCTCTGCTCCAGCGCGGAGACCAGCAGGGTGTTGTTGAATAGTCCGCCGGCGAGGCACACATCCTGAATTCGGTGTTCGCGACGCAAGGTCTCGATCATTTCGCCGACTTTTTCCGCACAAACCTGCTGCACCGTGGCGGCCAGGCCGCGGCGTTGCTCGTCGGTGAGTTCGGCCGAGTTGCGCGGCAAACCGGTTTCCTGCCAGAAGCGCGAGGAAAGCGCGAAGCGGCCGCCGATTCCGTGCTGCAGGTAGCTGGAATCAAAACGCAGCGAGCCGGGACCGGACTTGCCCAGCATGGCACGGAAGACGTCGCGATAAAGCGGCTCGACGCCCAGTCCCAGCCATTGGGTCTTGTGCTCGTCGGCATGGGGCTGGAAGCCGAGAATTCCCGTAGCTTGAGAAAAAAGCCAGGCCAGCGAATGAGGATAGGGAAAATCACGCAGCTTGCGCAGGCGAGAGCCTTCGCCAAGGGCGATCATGCCGGAATGGCCGTCGCCGTCTTCATCCATGATGAGGACAAGCGCGCGCTCGAACGGCGAGAGGAAAAACGCGCTGGCAGCGTGGCCGAGATGATGGCTAATGTGAATGAACTTGCCGTCCGATGCGTCCTGCTGATGACGCAGAACGCGGAACTGGGCGAGTTCGCGGGCGATGCGTCCCAGCTCGCCGGCCTGGGCGTAGCCCACCGCCGCAAGATTGAGCGGGGCAATGCGGGCGCTGGCGGCCGAGCGCCGCATCCATCCGCGAACCGGAGTGGTGGCAATGGCGATGCGGTCGACATTCGCCCAGCCTCCGCCCGCGCGCTGCAGGCAGAAATGAATCGCGGACATCGGCAGGCCGCGCGTGTTCTTCTGCCGCGACAGCTTGCTCTCCTCGACTACGGCGCGGATTACGCCATCTTCCAGCAGGGCAGCCGACTGGTCGTGGGTAAACGATGAGAGTCCGAGAATGCGCATGGAACGTTGGGTCGATTGTACGCGCTGCGGGGAGCGCAGGCGAGATTACTGGAGGTGACTTGGTTCGCCTCTAGTCGCCGTCGCCAACCGCGACGGGATTAGCCTTCAGGCGGTGCAGCAGCGGGCTGCTTTGGGAGAGAAACTCAAGGTGGCCGCACTTGGGGCACTCGAGCATCACGTTGCCGCTGGGCGTGCCATAGGGCAGAGGATTGAACTTGGTGAAAACGTAGCTGGTGATTTCATGCTGGCAGCGCAAGCAGGGCACGCCGCCGGGAACGCGTGCAGCAGGTTTTTTCTGCATCTGCTCGACGCTGCCGCGGCTGGTTTTTTCTGCCGGCTTTTCGACACTCATGCCAGTTGTCCCTGTAAAGACTCTACCGCAGAGTAGCCGAGCCTGGCCAGCAGGTTACCGGCGTA
>DATKPV010000053.1:0-8531 GCA_035523915.1 Candidatus Aquilonibacter sp.
GCTTCGAGCTTGTCGATCGTGAGGACGCCCTTGTCGATGTGACCGGTGACCTTTACCGGGTGGCCGAGCGCGTCATCGGGAACGATCGAATCCTGATTGGCGATGGGAATGACATGCTTGGTCTTGTCGTTGACGAAGACCCACTTGGCGTTCTTGGTCTTGACGCAGGTTTCGGCGCAGGCCTTGTGGTCCGCGCTCATGCCCTTTGCGCCGCAGTGGCTATCGCTGATCCAGCCGGTCCATGTCATCGTCTTGTCGCTGGCGTGTGTGGCCGTGACGCTGGCGACGCTGATCGCGGCGAACACAAGCGCGAGCAGACCGAACATGCTGATGACCTTCCTCATGAATTCCTCCTCCTCAGAAATTTCGTCCTTCGCCCGGCTAACGGTTTCCGCCAACCATTTTCAAACTAGTGATTGTTGTTGTGGAGATGGGTGAATCGATCGCGGAAGAGCCGCCGGGCTCCCCCCAGGTCGGGCACAATGGTTATACCCCAGGCGCGCGCCGGAGGCCAGAAGAAACATTTTCGCCATGGAGAAGGAAGAATCAGGAGACTGAGCCCATCAGGACCGTCGGGCCTGTGGGGTGAGGCATGCCTCCGGCAGGCTCGAGCGTCACGGCGAATTCCTTGGGCGACATTCCTTCGGGCACCTTCACCATCCAGTGATCCGGCTGGCCGCTGAACGTGCCGCAGCTGACGGGATTGCCCTTCACGGGAACAAGCCAGAGCTGGTAGGTTTTGGCGGCGGGCGCGGGCGCGATCGCGCCGTCGTACATGACCATGTTCATTTTCGCGTTGTACATCACGTGGGCGGCGCCCTTGGGCGCTCCGGGCTGCTCGGCGAGAGCGACGGTGATTGTGTTCTGCGACGTCATGAGTTCGGCGACTTCGCGGGCTTCGTCGAGCTGGTGCTGCTGATCATTCATCGAGGCGCGCAGGGCGGCGAGCTGCGCGTCGAGCAAGCGATTTTCGCGCCAGAGGAAGATGGTGAGCGCGGCGAGAGCGACGCCTGCGGGAATGAGAATCGCGTTCCACCAGCGGCGGGACGCACTGCGCGGCGATTCAAGCGGGCGCGCGGCGCGCGGCTGCGGCGCAGGTTCGGCGGAAGCGCGGATCTGGTTCATCAGGCGCTGCTTCACGGCGGGCGAGGGCCGGACCGGCGGCGCAGCGAGCGAGAGCAGCGCGACGCGGCCGCGCGCTTCGGCAAGCCTGCGCGCGCAATCGGCGCAGGCCGCGATGTGCGCTTCGAGCGCCTGCTTCTCGTCGCCCTCGAGAGCGCCGAGAGCGAGCAGATCGAAGTCTTCGTCGCGAGTTGGATGAGCGTTCATTGCGTTTACGACCGCTCCGAATGCAAAGCGCGTTTCAGCGTCTCGACGCCCGAGCGCAGGCGCGTCTTCACGGTGCCCAGCGGCTCGCCGGTCCGCGCGGCGATCTCGCTGTGCGTGAGCCCCTCGAAATACGCGAGCTCGACGCAGGCGCGCTGCTCCGCGGACAGGCGATCGAGCGCGCTTTTCACGCGATCCAGCAGCTGCTTTTGCGCGGCGGCGCTTTCGATATTGATCGCACAGGCGACGGAATTCTCCGCGAGTTCGCCGCCCGCTGCGGGATTGTGGCGCCGCAAGCGGGAAATCGCGCGGTTGCGTGCGATCACCAGCAGCCAGCCGGGAAGCGAGCCGCGCGACGCGTCGAATCGCGAAGGCATGCGCCAGAGCTGCAAGAAAATGTCCTGCAAGATTTCCTCGGCGGCCTGATTATCGCGCAGAATCCGGTTCAAGACGGACGAGAGCATTGCACCGTAGCGGTCGTAGAGGGCGGCGAGAGCATTTTCGTCCCGCTGCATCACTTTTTCGATGAGCGCCGCATCCGAGGCTCTCACCTCCGCTCCCATCGGCGAGCTCACCAGGTTGGAAGCTCCCTTCTTGAAGGTACGCGCCGGCGGCTTACTCGGATTGCGGGCGCGGCGAGCAAGTTGCGAAAGTCAGAGTTCCGTCTTGCCAAGGACGCTTTCGCGCCGATTTGATCCCGCGCTTCCACCTAGCCGGGACCGGCCGTAAGTCGAAGCGCTGAAAGTCAAAAGCCTCGCGGCGAACACGGCCGTGAGTTGCATGACCGCTCTCGGGCCGCGCAAGGCTAACCTGTGATGCGCGAGAGGTCAATCTAGGACCTCGATTTTCCAGGATAGCGACCCGGCCTTATGCCTCTGTAAGGGCAGTATAATGAGCGGCTTACGATGGTATTCCGGTCGAAGTTTGGGGTTACGCGCATTACTCGATACGAGGCGCGGGGCATCGTTTCCGTTGACATCTTTTGGCGCTTGGCTAAACTTCGAATCTCGATAGACTTACAAGCAATCAAAACGAAAAACCGGGCCGTTCACAAGTTACGAAAGCGATCGAGGACAGCGCAAGCTCCCCTCCCAGGAGGAAGGCAAGATGGCCACCGTTGCCAAAGCGGCTCCCCAAGCCATGCCGCGGATTGCTCCGCGCGAGGACCTGAACCCTCACCGCATTGCGCAGATCCAGTTCGACATCGCGGCCGAATATCTGAAGCTCGACGCCGGGCTTCGCCAAATCCTGCGCACGCCGAAGCGCGTGCTCGAGGTGTCGATCCCGACGAAGATGGACAACGGGCAGGTGAAGGTCTTCACCGGCTATCGCGTGCAGCACAACGTGGCGCGAGGGCCAGCCAAGGGCGGCATCCGGTACCATCCGAACGTCACGGTCGACGAAGTGAAAGCGCTGGCCACCTGGATGACGTGGAAGTGCGCCACGGTGAACATCCCATTTGGCGGCGGCAAGGGCGGCGTGATCTGCGACCCGAAGCGCATGAGCAAAGGCGAACTCGAGCGCATGACGCGGCGCTACGCGTCCGAAATCCTGCCGCTGATCGGGCCGGAGCAGGACATTCCGGCGCCGGACGTTTACACGGACGCGCAGACCATGGCGTGGATCATGGACACGTATTCGATGACGAAAGGATATTCGTCGCTGGGCGTCGTGACGGGCAAGCCGGTGTCGATCGGCGGCTCAGAGGGACGCAAAGAAGCGACCGCCCGCGGCGTGCTGGTAACGGTCGAAGAAGCGTGCAAGGTGAAAAAGATCTCGCTGCGCGGCGCGGCCGTCGCGATTCAGGGGTTCGGCAATGCGGGCTCGATGGTGGCGAAGCTGTTCGCCGAGAAGAAGGCGCGCATCGTCGCGATCAGCGATTCGCGCGGCGGCGTCTTCAATTCGCGCGGCATCGACCCGCTGAAGGCGATGCGCTACAAGGAGCGCTCGGGCACCGTGGTGGGCATGCCGGGGACCTCGCGCATCTCCAACGACGATTTGCTGACCATGAAGTGCGACATCCTCATTCCCGCGGCGCTCGAAAACGTGATTACGCTGAATAACGTCGATCAGATCAAGGCGAAAATCGTCGCGGAAGCGGCCAACGGGCCCACGACTCCGCATGCGGACGAAGCGCTGGCGCGCAAAAGCATTATGCTGCTGCCGGATATTCTGGCGAATGCCGGCGGCGTCACCGCCAGCTATTTCGAATGGGTGCAGGACCTGCAAAGCTTCTTCTGGCCGGCCGCGGAAGTGAACCTGAAGCTCGAGTCGCTCATGCGCCGCGCGTTCCTCGAAGTCTACGAATCCATGCGCAAGCACCGCACGCACATGCGCACCGGCGCGTACGTGCTCGCCGTGGGGCGTGTGGCGGATGCCACGCTCGTCCGCGGCCTTTTCCCGTAGCCTTTACCGTTGCCTTCCTAACGGTCCTGCCGGGCGTAGAGCGTACCGATAGTGATGAGCTGATTTCCGTCTGAAGTGATCAATTCGGCGCTTATCGTATAGTCGAGGACATTCGAAACGCCCCCTTCGACGGCCAGTTCTACCACCGTATTGTACAGTCCCCGCTTTAACCGCTCAGCAAACGGATATTCCTTCATTTTCTTGAACGTGGCCCGCCCACGAGGATGCGCAATGGGCAAAGTGTTTCCCGAATTGATAGAAGTTAATGTGATCGAGTTCTCGTAGGCAGTCGCCAGAGGCAGCGTTTCCAGCGTCAAGACCAAGTGCGGCTTAGATCGATATTCTCTGGCCGAGAGAAGGGTCGTCAGCCTCTCCACCGTCAGCCAAAAGAAGACCTTGCCATTCAGCAAGCCATACCACTCCTCCGGTGTCATGCAGCCACCGAGGGCAGTTCTGAGCTTACTTTCCACAATTGGCTTTTGATCGCGTATTACCGCCCGACCATGCCTTTCGTGGATGATTTCCTTTGAATCTTCGCGCTTGCAAAGCTCAATCTTCCTCCGCTCGTCACCTGCTATTTCGAAAAGGGTCAGAAGGGAAGACGTGGAAAGGAGGCCGTGTCGATTGATTCCGTCCCAACTATCAGACTCAGCCATATGGTAGAGGCGGGGATAATAATCACTAAGCTCTTCCGGAGTGACTCCCATTCACCAAGCCCTCCTGTCGATTATGCTTCGGAACCCGAATCGTGTGGAAATTAACGAGACAGGCGCCGCGGCCACGCGCTGAACCTCCTCGATGAACATTATTGTTTGAGCGTGAAGCTGCTCAAATCGGCGGGCCTTTTCGTTCTGAGGGTGTTGATAATCCACGAACGTCAGAGCGATGTCCGTAGGGCCATTCAGGGCAGACGCGCGTCGGAGCAGCTCCCAGTTGAATTCCGCCACGCGTCTCTGACGGTGGGTTGTTGACGTCTTCTCAACTTCCTCGAGTCGCTCCACCGCGATTTTCGAGCGTCCGGAAACCACCCCCCAATCTATTTCCTTACCCATCGGGCCCGAGCTGGAACCCTTAGGACTCTCCACCCGTATCGGCTGCGTCCGGCAGACCATCACCACACGCCTAAGGCGGCTTGCGGGAATCCCGGCCTCAGAAAGGCAGCCCGCCGCAGACGTGTCGCGAGAGGTTACGTAGGGATAGTTTCCATGAAACAGACTCAGGCCTGCTCCCTGAGTTCCCTCGACCAGGACTCTCTTCCCGTCTCGGTAAGCGCCCTCCAAGACCCTCCATGTCTCCCGGACAAATGGCTTCAACTGTCGCACATCCTTCGCCAGCGCCACCGCAAGGCCCCTGTCGAGGATTTTTCTCGCAGCAGCTGCGCCTACACCCTGGCCGGTCGAGCCAATCCTTCTGACCAAACCAGCCTCTCTCCTAATGTCTCCGGGTGCGATAATCATCGCCTGGGGGTCGACGACCAAGCGTTCGAAGCCGACTCTGCACTCGGCGATCTCTCGAAGCAACTTCTGCGCATCCAGGACACAGCCGGGCGATATGAGTAGCGTGGCGTTTGGGTTTCGAAGCGTGCCCGACGGCAGCTGGTGATGAGTGTAAGGCTCCGGCGTAAAGAAGACCTTGTGGCCGGCATTTGGCCCACCGACCCTGACCAAGATTGCGTATTCCCTCGCGAGATACGACGCGATGTGTCCCTTGCCCTCGCTACCGAACTGGCCCCCGACGAGCACATCGACGAGCCGAGAGTAATCTCGCGAGTACAGGCCTAGGTGTGAGGCAACCCGAACCAACACATCTTCCGGTCGGCATAAGTCCGTATCGATGACCACATCGGCCATTTCTTCGAGCTGGCCAACGTTCGCCTCGGTCGGGTTGGCCTCTACCTGTGCATATGATCTGAGCTCCCGAAATCCCGTAGCCCCCCGGCCCTCGTACCTAGCGGCGAGGACTCGCTTGGGAGCCGTCAAATGAATATGAACGACCGAGAATCCGTAGGACTGTCGGATGGCTCGAATCTGCTCTCTTATCCGCACAGCGTCGACAACGATGCTTCCTTGAGCGTTTCGCAGGAGCTTTGTTAAAGCCGTCAGGACCCAGCGACCCTTTGTCTCTCGGTCGAGACGCTCGCCGAAAAGCTGCATCGCACGGCGGTTCGACTCGAGCTCTTTACCCATTTTTCTTCGGGCGAGGTCCCTTATTACATCCTTTGTCTTCAGGACTGCCAAAGCAAATTGCTGATGCAGGGAATCAGAGAGAGTTGACTTGCCGGACGAAACGCCCCCTGAGAGCAGAATGATTTGCATAGGGAAGTGAGCCCCCAAACGCCCACTAAGTTAGTTCTTTGACAAGGAGTCGTTCGAGCGCCCTCTCGACGAGTGCCGCGGCCCCACAGGGAGATCATAAACCGTTACGGGTATATTATTCCGGCACAACGTCTCATCAATTAACTCTGAAACGATGCCCCAGCTCCCGCCAGCCTCGCCGCAGCCTATACGCGGCATGTGAACACTGGCGTTCGCTTGTTTGGCATGGGCGGCGACCTTCGCCAGGCACTCCTCAAGGGCTGAATATTGAATACGAGGAAATAGTGACGGTCCGTAGCCATGCTGGGCTACGAGGCTCGCCAACTCCAGCGGGGTTTCGAGGGTCACGATTCGAACTTGCCCCGCTCGAAACTCAGAGTGGCTGGTCAAAACCCACTGCGTAAAGTCTTTCTGCGCGTGGGGCCAACGCTTCCGCACGGCCGCTGCGAATCCTCTTCCCCACACAATAGCCTTGTCATTCACGACCTGAACTATGATTTTGGAACCATCACCGCGAGGAGCCGTCGCGTCGCCGCGTAGATATTGGATTTTGCCGAGATGCACAGTAGAAGCGTTCATCGGTCTTACAACGCCCACAACACGCGGATAGGTATGCTCGGGAAAGGGAGCGATTCCCAAACACTCCACCCTCCACCGCCCCCGACCGGGAACCCATTCCTCGTTGCGCTTCGCTGTGTAACCTATGGCGACGCACTCCGTCACAACGCTATCTTTCGGCAGCCGGAACCCAGTCCAGGGCGCGACAGGCCAGGCGCGCGAAGCCGCAGCGTAATCAATGCGGTAAGAACCATCCCTCTCGTGCCTATGCGACGCGAAAACGAAGCACTCCTGATCCGCAAGCTTCGCAATTCTAAGCAACACAGCCTCGGTCGAAACGAGGAATCGGCGCTGTAGCTCAATGATTGCGTCGATGGAAATGGCTCCGTCCTCCGGAGGCCTGAAACTTCCCGGAGGCATCAGAATCTCAGCAGCGGCGACGTTGCAAAGAAGCTCCAGTTCCCAGTCGTTCGCCTTCATCTCGGCATGCGTGTATCTGTTCCTGATTGCTTCGCCGCAGTCTGGAAATAGGGTGTGAGCTATTTCGTGAGCTACGGAGAAATTGATTCTCGCGGGGGAACGATCAGGATTGAACTCGATCCTGAATTTTCCCTCACCAGTGCAGATCGTTCTGGCGTCAATCACGTCCTGGCGGGGCTCGACCGGTATCCTTAGAAACTCTGCGAGTGCGAACGGGTCGTATGGCGGGCCAGACCACCCCGCCTCTATTGCTCGAAAAACGGATTGCCTCGCCCTGAGGACGACTGCCCCGAGGGGATCCCCTCCGGACGCTATGGCAAGCACCGACTCGTTGGTCCACGGGATCGGCTTCTGGACACCAAATCGGCGCGCAGCAGCGGTCGACATCGTAAGCTCCCTCAATCAGTACGGAAACAAGATTCTAACCGCTGCTAACTAGATACCACAACAGAGCCACGATTCAAGCGCTGGAAGTGCTCTCCGTTTACTCCACATCCTCGTGCGTGATCTCGGAAACAAATTTCATGATGTCGCCCTCGCGCAGCTTCCGGCAAATCCGGCTCAGCGAATCCTGCTCTCGCGACGTGAGCGCGCGCATGAACGCTCTCACCACCTTTGAATGGCGCGGCAGGACATCTCCCATAAGCTTCTTTCCCGGCCTTGTCAATCCCACGACGCTGATTCGTCGCCCCTTTCGCGGCTCGCCCTCTTTGGAATTTGGCAGATGCGCTTGTGCAAATTCCACCGGCGGCAACCTCACAATCACCCGGCGCACAAACCCGCGTTTCCTCAGCCGGGCGATCAGCTCGTCCGTATTCTGCCGCTTCATCCTTCGCCGCCTGCCGGCGTCCGCCACGGGCAGCGCTCCCTCGCGGTATAGCAGTTCGAGCAGGCGAAATTCCGACATCGTCAGGTCAAACAGCTCGAGCGGCCCGTGCATCTCGGCCCTCATCCACTCTGCCGTGTCGAGCAGGTCCGTGTAGGCCCGGAAAGCGCGCTGTGTCTTCTCCCTGGGGGTCGCGTATTGAGTCATGGTGGCAAAAACCTCCAAAATTGGCTTTTTTCGACCATTTAAGGCCTGTTTAAGCCTCCGACGGGAGCATGATTCATGCTCCCACCGGAGCAGAATTGCAAAGGGTTTAAATGTAGCGCCGCGGTCTTCAGCGCGGCAGCTTTTGATTTGTGTTTTTGCCCGCGCCGCGCGTCAGATGCGTTCGAGGAGGACGTAGGCCTGGAATTTGCGGAAGGCTTCGCGGCGTTCTTTCGGGATGAAGAGGGCGCGAAGCTTCATCAGCGCGCCGAGGGCGCCGCGGAGCCGGATGGGGCGGCCGAGGCGCTCGGCCTCTTCCACCAGGTAGCCGATGTGCCGGGGCTTCCAGCCATGGCTGGCGAAAAAAGCGAACCAATCCGGCGGCGTGAATTTGAATGGAGCGTTTTGCATGTTCC
>DATKPV010000054.1:0-19484 GCA_035523915.1 Candidatus Aquilonibacter sp.
GCCACTACCGCCCCTTGCGGGTCGGTGACCGTCCCAACGATACTTCCAGTGCTGATGGTGGTCTGGGCAAAGGCGACTGAAGACAGCAGTACGGCTAAGATCGTCATCACCGTCAGCAGAGTAAATCGACCGCCCGCGCAGGGAGAGCTTGGGTTCAACATCGTGTGCCTTCCTTTCGGAACCGTCTCTTGAGAGAAATAGGTGCTAGACCAAGACGCCAGACAGGCCCATGGATACACAGACCCATGTCTGGTCACCACAAGCGAAGCAATTTGTAGGCCAGGGCTAGAAAACGGGAAGAGCCACGATTGCAAGCTTAACAATATCATCTAGTTACATGGCATAACAGCCCATTCAAGCAGTGCACGGAAACTGCCTCGGCTTGGTCCAGTCCTACAGAAAAATGGATTCGATTACCGGAAATGAGAGTGTGGATTAGCAGGAAAACGCTGGTTACGGACCAATGTCCATCGATCCCTCTCAATCCCTAAGGCTCCGAAAGGCGCGTCCACGGATGAGACGCGCCAGCGAAGGGCAGCGCACTGAAAGGGCAGGGCAACTGATGGGGTTCAGAACTCCGACTTCACCGTATAGTATCCCGCCCGGTGGCGTACCTTATAGGGCCCCGGAATCGAACCATTCCCCGAGACGCTCACCTCAATGCGGCGGAAATCGGAGTCCGACAGTCGGCGCGAAGGATAATAAGCCAGCAGGTACTGGGTACGCAGCTCGTCGCTGATCTGGCGAAAAGCGTCATCGAGCTGGGTGATGGAGGTCGCATAGTAGTACTTTCCCCCCGTGTCTTCGGAAAGTTGAATGAGAGCGTGTTCGCCGCCAATCTCTCTTCCCGCACTGTTCGGGATGGGCACCACGATAATTGAATAGACGATGGTCTCGGCCTCCTCGGCAGCGCGAAGGGCTTGCTGGTAGTCAATCTTGCTCACGGTGTCTCCGCCATCGGTGATCAACACCAGCACCTTGCGCCCCTGCCGGCGACCGAGGGAGTGAGAAATCAGATAGATCGCGTCGTAAAGGGCGGTGGCCGCGCCCGGTTGAATGTGGTCGATGGCGCCGTCGATGCGCCGCAGGTTGGGAGTATACGAGTTGGCCTGCTCCACGGTTTCGCTGAAACCGAAGACGGAAAGCGCGTCAATCGGGCGGACGATATCGTGGGCGAACCGCTTGGCTGAGGCCTGCTCCAGCGGGAGGTCATGCCGCGTGCTCAGACTGGTATCCACCGCCAGAGCGATGGAAAGCGGCACGCCGGATTCCCTGTCAAATACCGCAATAGTTTGCGGAATGCCGTCTTCCTGAAGCACAAAGTCTTCTTTCTCCAGGCCTGCCACGGGAGAACCCTGAGCATCGGTAACAGTGACGTACACGTTAACCAGCTTGACGTCGACTTTGAGGGTTGTAGCCGGTTCGGATTGCGCCGGCGGGGTGGGAGCCAGCTGCGTCTTCTGCGCGTAAGCTGCCACGCAGGTCAATAGCAGAACCAGAGTGGCGAGTCTCCTCATCAGGTGGTGGAATTATACCGTCGCAATGTTCGGTCCAGCCGGGCTTCGGACCTCGATCGAGCCTGCCAAAAGTCTGACATGGTACGCGGAACCGGAAAAGCACAGACTCTTCGGTCCCGATCACTTAGATGCGAGGGGCGATCCGGGGCTGCCTCGCGGCATTAGCCTGGGCGGGGGATTTCTGGAGGAAACGGTTCGCCGTCGGCCCAGACCGCGCCATCCTCGAAGTATTCTTTCTTCCAGATGGGCACGGTACGTTTGAGCGTGTCGATCAGCCAGCGGCACGCATCGAAAGCCGCGGCGCGATGAGCCGAAACCACGGCAACCAGCACGCTGGTGTCGCCAATCTGCAGCCCTCCCAGCCGGTGCACCACGGCGACCTCGCGAATCTGAAATTGTCTGAGCGCTTGCTCGGCCAACGATTCCATCTGTCGCAGCGCCATCTCCTCGTAGGCTTCGTAATCGAGGTATAGAGTGTTGCGCCCGCGGGTTTGATTGCGAACCACGCCTTCGAACATGACCGCCGCACCATCCTCCCCGCGCTTGAGGCCGGCCAAAACCCTTTGCGGATCGATGGGCTCGCGTACGATGGAACAACGCCGGCGAGATTGCGCCCGCTTATCCGAGCCTCCGCTCACCGGCGGCAAAAGTGCCACCTCGTCCTCTTCGTGCAGCTCCGTGTCCGATGCGGCGTATTGTTGATTCACCGCGGCAGCAAGGGTGGGCAACGTCTCCTTTACTCGCGGAAATTCTGCAGCGCATCGTGCGAGCACGTCGTGCACCGTGGCGCCCTCTTGCAGATCAAGCGATATGTCGCTTTTGCCGGTCAGTTCCTTCAAGATCCCGAAGAACAGAACTTGGATGCGCATGAATAGGGCGCCCAGCAGCCCGTTGTCAGTGTAGCGCGATGAGGTCGGATGGAAGTGTTACTCGATGGCACCGAGCGGACGGAGGGCCGCCGCATCCGAGGAGCCGAGCGAACTAGAAATATCGTCCCGACCAAACCGAAACCCCGGATTCCTCGCGGCTCGGATGACAAAAATAAAGCTTAGCCTGCGGCCTGGGTGGCCAGGATTTTCTCCCGTTCCTCTTCGCCGCGCCTCTCTTCGCTGGCGGTGTGAGGCAACGAGTAGCTCAGTGCCTCGTCGATCGTCTTGACGTAATGAATGTTGAGATTCTCCAGTTGCTCGGGTGTAAGGTCTTCCTCGACGTTCATTTTGTTTTCCGCGGGCAGGATCACGTCGGTCACGCCCGCGCGTTTGGCCGCCAGCACTTTCTCTTTAATGCCGCCGACCGGCAGTACGTTTCCGCTGAGCGTAATCTCTCCCGTCATCGCGGTGAGCGGCCGGACGCGCTTTCCAGAAAGCAGAGACACCAGCGTCGTCGCCATGGTCACGCCTGCCGATGGACCGTCTTTCGGTATTGCTCCTGCCGGGACGTGCATGTGAATGTCGTGCGAGGCAAAGAAGTCCTCGTTCAGACCCAGCTCACGAGCATTCGAGCGTACCCAGGTCAGTGCGGCCTGCATCGACTCCTGCATCACCTGACCGATCTGCCCGGTCATGGTGAAGCCGCCTTTGCCTTTCATGGCGTTGGCTTCGACGAACAGCACATCCCCGCCTGCCGGCGTCCACGCCAGACCCACGGCCACTCCCGGCCGTTCCGTGCGCTCGGCAATTTCGCCTTCACTGCGAATCTTGATCCCGCCCAGGAAGTCCTGAATGATTTCGTTAGTCACCACCAGCTTTTCCGTCTTGCCTTCCGCCAGCCGCCTCGCCTGCTTGCGGCAAATGGTTCCAATCGTCCGCTCCAGGCTGCGAACGCCGGCTTCCCGCGTATAGTGGCGAATGACGTACCGGACAGCCTCTTCGGGAAATTCGATTTGTTCCTTCGTAATACCGTTCTCTTCCACTTGCCGGGGAATCAGGTATTGAAATGCAATGTGAACCTTCTCTTCTTCTGTGTAGCCTTGCAGCTCGATGATCTCCATGCGATCGCGCAGTGGTTCGGCAATCGGGTCGAGCATGTTCGCGGTCGTAATGAAGAGAACTTTTGAGAGATCGAACGTCACATCGAGATAGTTGTCGCGGAAGGTCGAGTTCTGTTCCGGGTCCAGCGCCTCCAGCAGCGCTGAGGCAGGATCGCCGCGGAAGTCCCGCCCGACTTTATCGATTTCATCCAGCATGAACACCGGATCCTTGGTTTCGGCGCGCCGGATGCCCTGAATGATTTGTCCCGGGAGTGCGCCGATATAGGTCCGGCGATGGCCGCGAATTTCCGCTTCATCGTGCACACCGCCCAGGGACAAGCGAACGAACTTCCGTCCCAGCGCCCTGGCGATCGATTTGCCCAACGATGTCTTGCCTACTCCCGGCGGACCGACAAAGCAAAGGATTGGCCCTTTCATGTTCGGCTTCAACCGACGTACCGACAAATAATCGAGAATACGGTCCTTCACCTTCTCCAGGTCGTAGTGGTCGTGGTCAAGAATTTCTTTCGCCTTCGGAATCTCGATCTCCACCCCGGAGGTCTTGGCCCAAGGCAGGACTGCCAACCACTCGATGTAATTGCGCGTCAGCGAGTAATCAGCCGCCATCGGCGACATGCGCGAGAGCCGGCCCAGCTCCTTGAGCGCTTCCTTTTTTACTTCGTCGGGCATGCCCGCTTCTTCGATCTTCTTTTTCAGGTCTTCGGCATCGCGCTGGCCTTCGTCTTGCTCACCCAGTTCCTTCTGAATGGCTTTCATCTGCTCGCGCAGATAGTATTCGCGCTGGGTCTGCTGCACCCGGTCCTGCACTTCGCTCTGAATCTTGTTGCGCAGTTGCTGGACTTCCAGCTCCTTCGCTAGGTGCTGGTTGATTTTTTCCAGGCGCACGCGGATGTCGAGCGTCTCCAGCGTGTCCTGTTTGTCGGGCGTAGAAAGCGAAGGCAGCGACGAGGCAATAAAGTCCACCAGCCGTCCCGGTTCGTCGATATTCATCGCCACGGTGGAAAGCTCGTCAGAAAGTGTGGGCGATCCGGCCACGATCTGTTGAAAGAGCGTTAGCACATTCCGTTGCAAAGCCTCGATCTCGGAACTGCTCGGGGGGAGAGCTTCGGGTATCTGCGATACTCGCGCCCGCATGAAGGGATTCAGTTGGGTAAACTCGCCCAGGCGCACTCGCTCCAAGCCTTCTGCAAACACAAAGAGGCTCTGGTTGGGCATTTTGACTACTTTATGCACCACCGCCGAGGTGCCGACCGTGTAAAGATCGCTGGGTTGGGGATTGTCGACGCGCGCTTCGCGCTGCGCCACAACTACGATCGTCTTGTCCTCTCCCAAGGAATTGATCAGTTGGACTGAACTTTCCCGGCCCACCGTCAGTGGCAATACGGCATGCGGGAACAGTACCGTATCCCGCACGGGAAGCACAGGCAGTGCTCGTACATCGTTATTTTCCATATGCTTAGGAGCCTGCTCGGAAAGCGGCTGCTGGTTCATTGGCTCTCCTTGAGTGTAACTCGCTCAACTTTAGATGACACGACCGGGAAAAGGGTTCATGTGCTCCCCAACAATTCCCACGAGACACCTGAAGTCTATCGGCGAATGCCGTCCCATGGCATCATCTCCAAGGTGCAGAGGCTAACGCGGATGGCGGGCGGTTGCCAAGTCCCTTTGCAGCCTATAAACCGAAAAAAAAGCGGGGATGCGCCGACTTCGCATCCCCATGCCGAGAACTGAAGAGCCTCCCCCGCTCGAGAGCCTTTGCTTCGATCCGGCCCGATTTATGCCAGATCCATCACTGGAAGACGTGCTTGGCGGAGTCGCCGCGGAAAACCAGCTCCTCTACTACTTTCTCGTTCGCCGCGTTCAACTGATACACAGTCTGATTCTGGCCGGCCTTATGCCCGAGCGGAACCAGGGTGCATTTCACACTTGTCTCTTCCTTCGTGCGAAGAGACTTGAACACCATGATGTGCTCTTCTCCCTGCATGGTATGGCGAACTTCATAGTCACCCGCGGGCAACAGAGGCGCTCAGTAATTTGCCGCTCTTTCAAGCGGCTGGGTAAATCCCCAGCACCTTGACGAAGTCGGCAACTTCTTCTAAATGGCGCAGCGCGTTGCGCGCGGCTTCGTCGTCGCCACGCAGAAAGTCCACGTAGAACACATACTCCCACGGCCGCCCGCGCATCGGCCGCGACTCGATCTTGCTCAGGCTGATCTCGCGCAGGGCAAACACGCTGAGCGATTTGAACAGCGCTCCGGGAACGTTCTTCACTTTAAAAGCGATCGAAGTTTTGTTGGCATGGGGCCGGATCAGCCCACGCCACTCGCGCCCCGCCGCGTTTCCCTTCTTATGACGGCCTGGAACCTCAACCTTGCGGATCAGAAAGAAGCGGGTGAAGTTCCGCTTGTCGTCTTCGATGCCAGCCTGAAGGATCTTCCCACCATACTCCTGCACGGCCTTCCGTCCGGCGACACCCGCTGCATCCCGAAGCTTGTTGCCGATCACGTGCTTCACACTTCCCGCCGTGTCGTAGAACGGGACCTTCTCGATTTGCGGATGGGCGCGAAAAAAATCGCGGCATTGATCAAGGGCCACAGGATGCGACAGCACGCGCCGCACATCGTTGAACTTCACGCCGGGCAAGGCAATCACGTTGTGCACGATGCGCTGCAGGAACTCCGCTTGAATGAATACATCGCGCATCAGCAGCAGATCGGCATGTTCCGCCACTGTTCCCGCCAGCGTGTTCTCGATGGGAATCACCGCCCCGGCTGCCGATCCTCGCTGCAGCCGGTCAAACACCTCTGCAGATCCCGGACAGGGAACAGCCGCACACCCAGGTACCATCCGCTCAGCGGCTTCGTGGCTGAAGGAGCCGAGTTCGCCCTGAATCGCAACTTTCATTTGCCATCGCTCGCCAACTTCGCACTAGCAACTGACGCCCGCGCCCCCGGAGGCAAAATGGCGGAGCGCCAGCATGTATAATTTCGTAACTTCTGAAAATCAAAAGGCAAACAACCAACCTGTTTCTAGTTGCCGCGCTCGCCTTGAGCCTGGGCTGTCCCGCGACTGGTGCTTCCGACTCCGATCCTGTCAGCCCCACGAAAAACCCGCTGGTGGCCTCATATTTCGTCGCCGCGCCTGTAGGCTCGAGCGTCGCCGTCGAATTCGGACCCGATACGAATTACCGCTTCACGACCTCCGCGACCACGGTTCCAGCGGGTGCGTCCAGCGTTTCGATTCTCGTAGCGGGCATGAGGCAGAAATCAACCTATCACATGCGGGCTATCACCATGCTTCCGGATGGAACCCGCCACTTGGATTCGGACCGAACCTTCACCACCGGCTCTGCGCCGGCAGAGCGGATTCCTGTTGTGGTAGTAACGACCACCCCACAAATGAACCCGTCCTCCGGCGTCGAACTGCTTGGCCTCAACCCCGGGGCCGGCCCCGCCAAGTACAATTTGAGGCTGGTAGCGGTCGACCCAGAGGGAGAGCTGATCTGGTATTACGACTTTGATTTGACTCTGGGCATCGCGCAGCCCATCAAATTCCTGCCTAATGGGCACTTCCTGGCCAACCTCCCCAGTAACACCAGCAAGCCGGAGGGAGTGGTTCGAGAATTTGATCTAGCGGGCGACACTATTCGTGAATTTACTCCCCAGCAAGTCAATCGCTCCCTGGCCGCCGCGGGTTACAGGTTCAGCATCGTCGCTCTTCATCACGATCTGGTACCACTTGCCAACGGCCACCTGCTTCTGCTGGGCAGCATCGACAAGAAGTTCGCTCATCTGCCCGGATATCGCGGGACGACCACCGTTTCAGGCGATGGCGTGATCGACCTCGATGCTAAATTGAAGCCTGTGTGGGTCTGGTCGTCCTTCGACCATCTCGACGTGAATCGGCATCCCTATCTGTTTCCCGATTGGACGCACAGCAACACCCTTCTCTACTCGCCCGATGACGGAAACATCCTGCTTTCCGTGAGAAATCAAAATTGGATCATCAAGATCGACTACGAAAACGGACACGGGTCGGGAAAGATCTTGTGGAAGCTCGGCTACCAGGGCGATTTCAAGTTGCTGAACTCCACTTCCCCTGCCGATTGGTTTTACGCGCAGCACTTTGCACACTTCCTGAGTCCGAACACCACGGGCCAATTCCGCCTTGCGCTGTTCGACAACGGAAACGACAGAGTCCTGGACACCAAGGGAACCACGTGTATCTCGCCGGACACCGCAGCCTACTACTTCGGTCCATCCATGCTGGGTAGTGGACTTCCGGCTTGCTACAGCCGACCGGCAATTCTAGACGTGGATGAAATCGCCCGGACCGCCGAGTTGCGCTGGTCGTATGATGTTCCCTATTCCAACTGGGGCGGGGTGACTCTCAAACTGCCCAATGACAATATCTACTTCGATGTCGCCAGAAGGACGGACATTGTCCAGCGTCCGCTCGATGATGTTAAGCATCTCCTCCTTGCGGAATTGCTCATAGCCGGCCTGATCCTCTTTATCTTCTTTTGGCCGTTTCCTGGCACCCTGATCCCGCTTGTCGCCCTCCCGATCGCCTTGATCCTCGCCTTCGTTCCCGTGCTGGGCGGGATCGCAGTGGCCATCGGCATCATGGTCGATGCAGCCGTCGTGGTGGCTGGGCAAACATCCCGGGGCCAGCGATCAGATGCGGATAGTTCTTCCGGTGATTTTCGGGGCGCGATGCGGTCAGCCCTCACAAGGATCAACAGGCCTAGTTCCTACGCCCTACTGATGACGGCACTTTCGTTCCTGCCGCCCTTTGTTCCTCTGCACACCCCGACCGGTGCCCGGGTAATGGAAGTTACACCGCAAAAGTCATCGCAGATCGTTTGGGATCTTGATATCAGCGGCCAGGAATCTTACCGCACCATCCATCTCCCCAGCCTTTATCCCGGCGTGCAGTGGAAATAAACAGGCAGAGCACTCGGCTGCTATCGACGGCAATCAGGCCACTGCGGCCAAAAACCGCGCAACGTGACGATCGATACCTGCAAAGATACTCTGCCCCATGCCGGGAATGCGTATAATTAAGACTCATGAAACGCGGTCACATTGTCTTCTTTGTAACCCTGTTCTTCCTTCTGGGAATTCCCGCCCACGCCTACGCTGACCCAACGTCGATTTCTTTTCTGCAAATCCTGTTCCCCATGCTGGCTGCGGTTTGGGCGATGTTTCTGATCTTTGCCAAGCGTATCCGCGCTGCCGTCACCAACTTCATACGTAAGTTATCGGGGTCGAAGACTGACGAACCCGCGGCCTGAAAAGCGAGGATCGTTGGTCGCGTCAGATCTTCATTGAGTCCGTTAATCCTCCACTTCCCCCTTGGGGTCTCCGCCTGAGGATTCTGCGCCGTATATAGCGCACCAGTGCCCATGTCAACGCGATCAGCGCCACGCCCACCAGAAAAGCGAACGCAATGAAAATGTGGATCGAGTTCATCATGACGAACTTGCCGCTCGTGCCGTAAAACCCGTTGAAGTCTGCAATGGCCGCGGGAAGCGCAAGCAAGTCTTCTTTCGTCATCTGCAGGGCATGCTCGTGCGGGTGATATTGCGATTGCCAGGAGAACAATTCTCCATCCGCATTCATTTCAATGTGTCCGCCAAGGACAAAGGCCACCGGCTTATCCCTGACGAAGTCCGCAACTCTTCGCGCGCTGGCAAGGTCGGCCTTCGCGTCGTCGATCAGCAGGCGTCCCGGCATCAAGAAATCGCCGGAAAAGAACAGCCCTGCGCTCCTGTCATAGAACGAAACTTCCGTTTGGTTATGACCCGGCGTCGGGATCACGTCGACGATCCGGTCGCCCAGATCGACCTGCGCCAGTCCGCTCGGCCAATCGGTGAAGTGATAGAAGCGGCGGACGCTGTCCAGATCAAACCCGACCACCTGCACATTCGGCACAGACGCAAACTGCCCATCACCCGCACGATGGTCAAGATGCCGGTGAGTATGAACCACCAGCAGCGGCAGTTTTGTCGACGGCTCTCCCGGCAGCAACTGCATCACAGTTTTCTCGAGCGGCATCTTGCTTGAATCAGCCACATCGCCGTTGTCGATGAGGAGCGCCTTTGCCGATCCGATCAGCAGATACATGAAAGGAGCTTCAAAGGTCGCGCACAGACTTTCGCGCAGAATGAAGGTTCGATTGTTATATGGATGAACCTGAAGAGGCGGTTGTGAATTTGTCGCGCAATTCGCCGCGCCTTCATCCCAATGAACGTCCATCGATCCCGGCACAAGCTGGCAGAAGGCTGGCGAGGACGCCCACAGCATTGCAACCAGCAGCAGGCCAAACACTGGCGATAAAGCCGCTTTCCGATTTTTTTGTCTCATCTCGAACCAAGTCCGCGCAATCAGATCTTCTTTACCCAGACTCCTTCAGGCTGACCCACTCTTCCGGCCACTCATAGCCCTTCTCACCGATCAGAGATCCCCACTTTTCTTCCGCCGCCGCTTTCTGTCCCCCGGAAAGAACGAAGCGGTTACGCTGATGTTCCGCTACCCTTGCAAGATGCTTCCTCAATGCCGGCTGCGCCTCACCGAAACCTTCTAACTCAAGTTCGGAATAGATTCGCTCCAACTCGCCCAGCGGATCGGCCGCCAGCTTCTCATAACGCACACGCGCCAATTTTGCTTTTGCCAAATTGCGCGCGCCTTCAAAAATCGCCTTTTCATGAATGATGTATGCTGCCAGCACGAACGCCTCGATCTCCTCCGTCGAAAAATTCTCCAGACTATACATCTCCAGCAGCGTCCGCCAAAGCTTGAGATTCGAAGCAAACACTTCGTAAGGATTCCGTTCGATAATCACGAATCGCGCATCGGGAAACAGCGCGGGCAAAAGCGGCAGACGGAAACCATGGGGCGGCGACTTGAGAACCATGGCCTTGCCCTGCTGAACTGTCAGCAGGCGCAGAAACTGGCGGATGGTCTGTGCCCATCGTTCCTGCTCTTCCCCGCTTCGGCGGCGCAGATCCAGCAACCTTTCCGGATCACGCATTAGCGAAGGCGCCAGCAACGCCTCATAGGGCGACGGCGCTCCCAGGCACAACAACGCGAATTCATCTTCCTGCGGCGACGCCCACGAATATTTCATGTTATCCATCGGACGCAGCGTCGGTTGCTTCGCCGTCTTTTGCTGAAACGATGCCTCGCTCAGCAGAAAATGTGCCGGGTTCATGCAGGCATAGGTGCTGGGGAATCCGAACCCTTCGTCGCAGCAGAACAACTCGTGCAGAAACGTGGTGCCCGACCGCCAGAAACCCAGCAGAAAAATCGGCGGGAGCACTTCGGCCTTGGCCACGGCCTCGGCCCGGCTCAGATCCTGCAGTCTCGCCAGCAGGGAGTTTCCCGTCGCCGCCGCGGAGTACATCAGCCGCGTCGCCGGCCCCACGCTCAGCCGGCTGACATCGCTTTCTCGTGCGATGCGCCGCCATGCAGCCTGCGACAAACGCAGCCGCTGTTTCATCTCACGCTTCCCCGCTTCCTCCGTCTTTTTGCTGCAGGCTCTTCGACAGTACCAGCGCGTCCACGCCATTCGAATAGTAGCGCGGAAAAGTCCGAGTCACGCTGTAGCCGTGGCGTTTGTAGAAGGCGAGCGCCGCCAGGTTATCCACGGCGGTCTCCAGCGCCACGCTGTGGCAATTCTCGGCGCGCAAGCGCTCCTCGGCCGAGCGTAGCAGCAGTGATCCTGCGCCGCTGCGCCGTGCCTTCACTACCACGTCGATCGTGATGACATGCCCTGTACCTCGGCTGCCGGCCTCCGCCACAATGAATCCGGCAATCGTATCGGGCGCGGCCTCTGCCGGCCTCGTCTTGTTCCTTGCGTTTGAGTCCTCCGCCGCTCCGTCATCGGTGGCCACCAGCGCGAACGACCTGGGCCGCCGCAGGTAGAGTTTCAATTCCTGCCGCGAGTAGGAAATTCCACGCGGAAAGCAGGCCTGGTCGATTCGCCACAGAGTTTCAAGGTCTTCGGGCTGGAAGTCGCGCGTCGTGAAGGCCACGCGGCCATTGTAGCGGGGAGCACAGGCCGGTGGCTTGCTTGAGACGTTTCTGCTTTTGGCTGGACTGATCCGGACGGTAGTCAGATGCCCAAACCGTGGTTTGTGTAGACCGGGAGGTGCTTACACTCTTTGGCAATCTTCCGGCTCTGTTTTTCAGTCAATTTGAGGAACTCAAAGCCGAAAACCTTGCCCACCCGATGTCGTACTTGCGCCTGGACCGTGCCGCCGGCAATCGGATATATCTCCACTGCCTCGCCCGTGTTCAGGGGCGAGGACAGGACAGCGGATAGTCCGCTCTGACTCATTTCGACCGTTATCGCAGGAATATGCCGGCCCTTGGCCACAACCGTGACTGGGTCCGAGCGCCGATATCTGACATGACTTCTTCGGTCGAACCCCGGCGCCTGCTCGGGCACTACGGCAGTCTCTAGTTTCATGAGTTCTCTCCCTCAACACCTGCCGAAAACATCGGCCGTAAATCGCCGGTTCTTTAGCGGCGTAACCTGACCCGCCACGGGCCGCCTGAAACGCTCCGCGGCCTTGCTGCCATGCGGCACAGTTCCCGGTTTTCCACAGGCAACTGGGAATTTCGCAAAAAATAAAGTCACTCACAGGGGTTGTCTCCCCTTGCCTCCGCTACACAGCGGACGTACCATCACAATTAGGAGAGCGTTGTGGGGCGCCTTCTGCTGATAGACGTGCTGAGTGCGGTGGCCATTCTAGGACTGTGGTATGTCGTCTTTTCCCTCTACAACCGGAAAAAAGGAGCTGCGGCGCTGCGCTGGGTGCAGACCGCTTGCGGAGGCCGCGGACGCATTTTCGAGTCAAAGTGGGTGAACAGTTCGCATCTGCATGCCCGCCTGCATTTTCCCGCCCGCTGGTTTGAGAATGCCAGTTTGACCATGATCTTCCGCCCCAGAGCTCTGCCGGTCCACTGGCTGCTCAGTTGCTGGCATCGTCAGAAGGAAACTCTGACCTTCGAAGCCGATCTCGATGGCTCGCCGGACCTTCATCTGGAAGTGATTCGGCACCGCTGGACCGCGCATAATCGTGGGTACTCTTCCCGTAGCTACAACCGGCGCGAATGGGAGGTTTGCCAGTCCGGTCCCATCATCTTGACCACACGCACTCACTGGAAACAGGATTCCACCACGGAAATCAATGCCTTGATGTCCGCACGGCACCAGGACATCTTGCAGGTGCACTTCCGCCCAGAGTCGCCGCAGTTTTCTGCCACCGTGAACCTCGAATGTCTCGCCGACCCCGACGCCGCCGCCGGCTTTCTCACCACCCTGCGCGAACTCGCCGCCGGGGCCAAGGCACATCGCCAGTAACGGCTTCCTTGTTGCTTGAAAGGTGGCGTTCCGCTCAAGCCCCTTTGTCTTGTGGTGGGAGCCTTCACATCTTCTCGACCGTTGTCATCCCGACCGAAGCGGATCATCGCAAAACGATTGACCACACACCGCCGTGCGCGAAATAAATCCCGCTTATGCTTCCTATCAGCTTTTTCGATTGGCGGTAGCGGCAGGCTCACGATATGCTTTCGGGTTAGCCCAGCCCTAGCAGGTTCCCCGTCTGTCTGGGTTCTGCCGCAAATGATTTCTGTAATACCTGAGGAGACGAAGGAGATTCATGTCCAACGAACTGCGCAATTTCCTGGCTCTGTCCTACGACGAACTGGAAGTGATGAACCTGAAGGCGAAGGAGCAGCGCAGGAACCGCGTCGCCCTGGGCAAAATCCAGGAAGAACGGCTGAAATATCTCACCGACGAGAAACGGATCAAAGCTGTCACCGTGCTCTTCAGCGATCTTGAAGGCCGGTTGCACATGCTCGACTATGACAAGAAGTTCCTGCTCAAGAGCTGGGACAATCTGACCTTTGACGGCTCCTCGATTCGCGGCTTCACCGCGCAGCGTGAGAGCGATCTGCGCCTGGGCATCGACTGGGCGGCATTCTTCTGGGCGCCCGCCGACGTGTTCGGCTCAGGCAAAGTGCTGGTCTTCGGCGACGTCATCGACAAAGGCGGAACGCCCTACGTTGGCGACATTCGCGGCGTGCTCAAGGGGTTTGCCGCCGAGAAGTACAAAAAGAACGGTTACACGCTGAACGCGGCCAATGAAATTGAAGGGTTTCTGTTCAAGGGTCCCGACGCCGAACGCCGCTACCACGAAACCGGCAAGTTCGAATATGTCAACACCGGCGGATATTATCACTCGCTGCCGGGTGATCCGCTGCGCACCTTCATCGATACCACCGCGGAAGTGCAGCGCGCCATGGGATTCCAGAATGAAAAGGATCATCCCGAGGTTGCGCCCTCGCAGTTCGAAATCAACTACGGCTACGGCGAGGTGGTGGCCGCCGCCGATCAGATTCAACTCTACAAGCTGATCTGCCGCCAGGTCGCGACCAATATGGGCTTAACGGCGTCATTCCTGCCGAAACCGGTAGTCGGCGTGAACGGCAGCGGCATGCACACCAACGTTTCCATCAGCGAAGACGGCAAGAATCTTTTCTGGGATGCGAAGGGAGAAGAAAAACTCAGCAAGATGGGATGGGCATTCCTGGACCGCATCCTCACCCACGGCAACGATATTTGCCTGCTGCTCAACGCCAGCGTGAATGCCTATCGCCGGCTCGATCCGCATTTCGAGGCGCCGAACCAGCTCAAGGCATCGCCGGTGGATCGCGGCTCAATGATCCGCATCCCCATCGGCAACGAGAAGAGCATGCGCGTGGAAGTACGCTCGGTCGCGCCCGACGCCAATCCGTATCTGGTGATGTATTCGATTTTCAAGAGCGGCATCGACGGGGAAACTGCGAAGATCAAGAACCTGCGGCAGGCGGAACGATACCTGCCGGACAACATCTACGACGCACTGGCTAATTTCCGCAAAGCCGAGTGGACCACCAAGATGCTGGGCGAGGATGTCAAAGGGCGTTACGCCGATCTGAAGCAGGCTGCCGCCGACCGCTGCCCGCGGGCCTTGGGAACATTCGTGAAAGCGCCCGAGGTGCAGTATCACCACGAGGTCTACAACCAGTTCCTGTGGAACCTGTTTTAGCCATCCAGTTCGCCTGAACGCCCCCGTGAAGCCGGGGGCTTTTTTCTTCGGTGGAGCTCGCGGTCGCCATCTGAGACCTGCCTCATCTGCAGTCGGAAGTAACCTTCCACTCTTACGATCGCTACCTCAAACCGATCAAATTGCCTGATGAAGGCCGCCTTTGCAGCCGATCACTTGAGAAGCACGAGCATCGGCACGAACAATCTCGCCTTGAGGATTCCATGTACAGAACAGCCATTCACCTTCTTATCCTTTCCCTCGCCTGTTCGTCTCTCGCGGCCTGGCCACAATCCAGCAATCAGCAACCGCCGAAGAATCTTCTTTCGGTGCGACCGTCGGATCGCGTCATGCAACCGATCGACGAGAACCAGCGCGTTGCGCTTGCCGGACAATTGCACCCGCTGGCGCGTCCCCGGTACTCCGTGGGTGAGCTTCCGTCCGATCAGCGCATGGATCGCATGGTTCTGGTTCTGCGCCCCGACCCCGAGCAGGAGTCGGCTCTGGAAGCCTTGATTGAGGCTCAGCAGGAGCCGGATTCGCCTTACTACCATCAATGGCTGACTCCGCAGACTTTTGAAGAGAAATTCGGAGTTTCTGTGGACGATCTGCAGCAGATCGTTACCTGGCTCGAGATTCACGGCATGGAAATCGACGAAATCCCCTCGTCGCATCGCTCCATCGTTTTCAGCGGCATGGTGTCGCAAGTGGAGTCGGCATTTCACACCTCGATACAACGATATCTTGTAGGCGGACAGATGCATTTCGCCAATGCCACCGAACCTGAGATCCCCCAGGCTTTGTCGGAAGTGGTTCGAGGTGTGCTGTCTCTACACGACTTCCTCAGCGTCCCCGATCACGTGGTGACTCCTGCCTTTACCGCGGGCAGTGCGCACTATCTCATGCCCCTGGATTGGGACACGATTTACGACGTCTCGCCACTCTATAACCAAGGTATCGATGGGACTGGGCAAAGTATCGCTGTGCTGGGACGCGTGGATATCACCCTGTCGGACGTGCGCACTTTCCGCACCAACGCCGGGCTACCGGCCAACGATCCGCAGATCATCGTCAATGGTACTGACCCGGGAGATTCTTCCTCTGACGATGCGGTAGAGTCCGCGCTGGACGTAGAGTGGGCTGGCGCGATTGCCAAGAATGCAACCATTAAGTTTGTCACATCGAAATCGGGCACCAGCGATGGTATTGCCCTTTCTGCGCAGTATGCGGTCACACACAATGTGGCGCCGATCGTAAGCCTAAGCTACGGACTCTGCGAGGCAGATGAAGGATCGGGCGGCAACGCCTTCTGGAACAGCCTTTGGCAGCAGGCCGCTTCCCAGGGAATGTCCGTTTTCGTTTCCTCGGGCGACAGCGGCGCAGCCGGCTGCGACTCTTCCGGCGCGCAGACCGCGAGCCAGGGACGAGGCGTAAATGGCCTTTGTTCCAGCCCTTATAGCTCGTGCGTAGGCGGGACTTCGTTTAACGAAGGCTCAAACTCCGGCCAGTATTGGTCCGCGACGAACGGTTCGGGTCTTTCCTCGGCACTGAGCTACATTCCCGAAACCGCCTGGAACGAAAGCGGACAGGGCTCAGGTTTATGGTCAACCGGAGGCGGAGTGAGCACTGTCTACAGTAAGCCCAGATGGCAATCCGCAACAGGAGTTCCTGCCGACGGGAAGCGAGACGTTCCTGATGTGGCCATGACCGCAGCCATGCACGACGCCTACCTGATTCAGTTCCAGGGATCGACCTATGCGGTAGGCGGAACTTCGGCCGCAACTCCCTCCCTGGCGAGCGCGCTAGCGCTTGTACTTGAGAAAGCCGGAGCAGCACAAGGCAACCTCAACCCTACTTTCTATGCTCTAGCGGCCAGCCAGTACTCGGGTGGCGGCGCTGCGGTTTTTCATGACGTCACATCAGGCAACAATAGTGTTCCCGGCGTGACCGGCTTCAACGCGGGCACAGGTTATGACCCAGCCACCGGACTGGGCTCGATCGACGCAAATTTACTGGTAAATCACTGGAGCGGAGGCAGCGCCGACTTCGCGCTGACTCCGGCTGCCTCGAGCGTAACGGTTGCCAAAGGCAGCTCGAATGCCGTAACCCTGGCTCTCACTCCCTCCAACGGTTTCGACTCGAAGGTGATGCTTTCGGCAAGCGGGACGCCTTCGGGCGTGACGGTGAAGTTCTCTTCCACCACGCTGACCTCTACGCCTGTGACGGTAACGATCGCCGCGACTACAAGCGCGTCAGCGGGCAATTCGACGCTCACGATTACGGGAAAAAATGGCAGCCTCACGCGAACCGTGCAGCTCGCGTTGACGGTCGTGATGCCCACATTCACGCTGACGCCGAGCGCCACGAGGGCAACAATTGAGCCGAACAGTTCGGCTTCGATTACAGTAACCACCGCAGCAGTAAATGGTTTTCACTCGGCCATTGCCTTTTCCGTGAGCGGATTGCCGAAGGGAGTCGCGGCCAAGTTTGTGCCCAGCAGCATCGCATCTCCTGGTAACGGCAGCAGCACGTTGACTCTGAGCGTTGCCTCGACTGCGGTCACTTCCAGCGCGACAGTAACTTTGAAAGCGTCAGGAGGAGGTATTACGCAGACGCAGGCGTTCAGCCTTTCCGCGATCGTACCCACTTTCACGCTGACCGCGAACGCGCTCAGCGCAAACCTGATCACAGGCGGCAACACCTCGTTTGTGCTGGCCACGGTTGGCGAGAACTTCAACTCGGCGATTTCACTGGCGGCGATCGGATTGCCCAGAGGAGTCGCTGCCAATTCTGTCCCTGCCACCATTGCAGCACCCGGCACCGGCAGCAGCATCATGACCCTTTCCGCGGGCGTTGGAACACTCGCGGGAACGTTTCACCCCAAGGTGAGCGCCACCGGAGGAGGAGTGACAAAAACGGTTTCCCTTACCCTGACCATCCCGCCTCCCAGCTTCAACATGAGCACGAGCGGTGCAGCCGCAAACGTGGCCATCGGCGGCACCACTTCGGTAAGCGTATCTACTTCGCTGCTCAACGGATTCCAAGCCACTGTGGCGCTTTCCGTCACCGGATTACCTCGGGGAGTCACCGCTGCTTTTTCGCCCGCGAGCATCGTCTCACCCGGCGGGGGCAGTAGTACTCTGACCCTGACGGCCGCTTCGAACGCCGTCGCGGGTTCCTATAAGCTCACGCTGAAGGCCTCCGGCGGAAGTGTAAGCAAGACCCAGACGCTCAGTTTGACCGTGACACACTGAGGGGGGCATGGAGAAGGGTTGACGCGACCCGACGAGGATGTAATTCAAACCGATTCGCAGCCCTGAAGATCCACATGATGATTCTTGCCGTCTTTCTCGCGGGACGCTTCACGCATCCGCTGGAGCAAAGCGAAGCTCAGTGCGACGAGAAGCCAGGCAAAATGGCGGACGAAAAATAGATTCCACCACCAAGATTGAATTATTGGCCCACCGAGGTGGCGATCGACGAACACGAAGATCGAACGCGCGGGAAGCATCATGAGGAAAAGCAGGGCAAACGTTAGTTTTTGTATTTTTGTCCAGTCACGGAGAGATGACGGAAAAACATCGCATAACGCAATCGTCAAAATGGAGACGTCCGGAATGGAGTGATACATTGACAAAAAGCTGAGAGACCACAACGCGGCGATCGCCAAGGACGCCCGAATCCGCTTCCCAGAGCGCCACATCAGAATCCCCCAGACTGCTACGCCGCCAAGGAACAGAGTATTCGCCATCCAATTCGAGGCAGGAACGCTGTGGGTCAGCGGGTAAAAAACGCTTTGGGTTCGGAGCAAGACGGCAGCCACCGATCCCTCGGTGAAGCCGTAAGGCTGCCCCGGAGCAAACCAGTGCTGCATGTTGGTCTGGTAACAGGCTACCAAAGTGCGGTATGGGATTGGGTGCAGAAGGAATAACGCTGCAACCAACAGGCTTGTCATCAGCGATGACACCACGATTTTGAAACGCCTGCGCACCAGGTAGTACACACCGAGCCACACTCCGATCTGAGGTTTCAGGCAACATGCAAGGCCCAACAGCACTCCAGCTTGCCAGTCGTAGTGACTCTCCGCGAGCACCACGGTCAGGATCGAGAGGGGCAAAACCAGCAACACAATGTTTCCCCATTGAAACGCAATGCGAAGCGGGCTGAAACTCAGCACGACCACGATCAGGGCGGCTGTTTCCAGACCGAAGGAAGAAGCTTGTCGAAGCCGCAGGAGCCCGAAGATGGTCGCGCCAAGGCCGGCCATTCCTAACATCAAAAAAAAGAAATTCGCTCGACCCCACGGAAGAAATGTAAACGGAGCGGCCAGAACCAGAGATGTAGGCACATTGATAAGAAAAATTGAGCCAGTTCCACCGACAACGCGTTGCCGGGCGGCAGTGGCAATCATTGGATCATAAGGGTTTTGGCCCTGTCGCCAGAGCCGCGAACTCACGTAGAGCTCTGAAAAGTCCGAATTCGATGGCCTGAAGGCCCGAAAAACGGCGCCGGTCAGATAGTTCGAGATGGCCAATACTGCAACCGTGGTGAGAATAATCCAGATTGCTTTTCTATACATAAGGGTGGGTGCGATGACGGTGATGGGCAACCGCACATGTCGCGCTCAACTCGAGCCTGTTGGAGTATGCGGCCTCGCCTCAAACGGCCGTTAAAGGACGCCATTATACTCATCGTCCCGCTCGCGACGAGCGATTGGATTTTGCGTGAGGGTGCGGCCCCGGCGGTTGAACTGTAGGTCAAGTTAACGGCAAGGAGTGCGACGAGATGAGTCCTACCAGGACAATTCTCCATCGGAGAAATTGATTGAAATCCTGGTGAGCGCGGCAGGATTCGAACCTGCGACCCATGCCTTAAAAGGG
>DATKPV010000055.1:0-61050 GCA_035523915.1 Candidatus Aquilonibacter sp.
GCCCCACCCTTGTCGCGCTCTTTGCGACAGGGTGGGCCTCTGCGGCAGACTACAATCGGCACGAATGCACGTCAAACCAGTCCGCTTTCAAGACCAGCGCTGCCTGCATTTCATCACCTTTCGTTGCTATCGCCGCATGCCGCTGCGCGATTCCCGGGCAGCGAAAGAGACCTTCGAGCGAACGCTTGAGCGTATCCGTTCCTGGTACGGCCGCTACATCACCTACTCCAGCGTCAGCGCGATCCAATACACGCCGGTAGGGTAAGTGTCGGTTCGGCCATAACAGGCGCCGACCGAGAAACTGTGCAAGCTGCGGCTTGCGACCGCCCGCTCGCCGCTCGCGGGCAGAGTTTCCGGATGCAGGCTGGTATAGGTCAGGACGGTGTAGCGTTGCGCGAGCTGGTGAATGGCGAAGGTCTGGAGCTTGTCGGCTTTGGCCATGGAGCAGGCGGCATCGTCGGCGGTGAGCAGATCGCGGCGCGGCAAATCCGGCTGGCCGGCCCGGTGGCGCAGTTGCGCCACCGAGGCGGCAATCCGGTCCTTGACTTCGGCAGGCGAATAATTGGGGAGGGCATGGCCGAAGTCCTGGACTACGTACAACCGATCTCCGCTGCGCACCACGCCCAACCCGACCACGTTGTAGGCCGGGTTGAGCAGGTTGGCGCGATGCGGAGGGGAAAGCATGAGGTGCTGCTGCGCTCCTGCGGCGTCGAAATCAAGGGCAACGTTCTCTCCCTCCTGGTCAAGCTGCAGTTTGCTGGCGGCGGCCAGGCGTTGCGGCAAGGAAGGTTCGCCATCAAACTGATGCGAGAGTTCCCCCGCCGCGAACATCTCCTGCGCATGGGCGCGGGCCGCGCGAGAGAGTCCGGGATCGAGGGCGAGAGCCGGCGCGCCGGCCTGGGCGCGAGCCTGATTGGCCAATTCCAGAAGCTGCCGCTCGGCGGCGGAATCGTAATCGCCTTGCGGAGTGTCGGGAGCGGCCGCGGCTGCAGGTTTCAAACTTGCCTGCGGCACAGGTTTTTCTGCGGCATTTGCCGATGCTCCGGCAAATGCCGCCGAGGGTGCGGATCGGGGAACCGGGGCAGCGCTTATGCCGAGTACGAGCGCCAAAGCGATTCTGATGGTTCTGAGCATGCGTGCGGCCTACGCGAGCAGATCGTGGGAGGGTCAAACTTGCCGCTGGTGCTACGCTAGAAGGTGAATTCCAGCGAGAGAAGTTACCTGCGTCTATGGAACTGGTGACCAGTGGGGTCATTGGCCTGCTGTTTGGAAGTGTGATTGCTTGGCTGGCGCTGCGCTCACGGTCGGCCGCGCTAAGCGCGCGCTTGTCTTTGATGGAAAAGGAATTAGCGGGCCAAAAGGCAGAACTGGCGCGGCTTTTGCAGGTGCAGGGAGGGTTGATTGCCGCCCGCGCCCGGTTAGAATCCGCTCTGGAAGCGGAACGAAAGGCCAGCAACGAAAAGGTGGAATTGATCACCCGCGCCGGAGACAACCTGCAGAATGCCTTCAAGGCTATGGCTTCCGACGCGCTGAAAAACAACAATCTCTCGTTTCTGCAGATCGCCGAAGAAACGCTGAAGCGTTTTCAGGTGCAGGCCAAGGGCGACCTCGAGGCCCGGCAGCAGGCTGTGGCCGATCTGGTCGGGCCGGTGAGCGAGTCGCTCAAGAAAGTCGACGCGCAGATCCAGCAGATCGAGATAACCCGCGGCCAAGCTTACGGCGAACTCAAGGCGCAGGTGCAATCGCTGATCGCCACACAAAAGGACCTGCAGTCGGAAACCGGCAATCTGGTGCGGGCATTGCGCACGCCGAACGTGCGCGGACGCTGGGGCGAAATCCAATTGCGCCGCGTGGTCGAGATCGCCGGCATGTTGCCCTACTGCGATTTTGCCGAGCAGGAAACGGTCTCTACCGAGGGCGGACGCTTTCGGCCGGACCTGGTGGTGAAGCTGCCGGGTGGGAAAAATGTAGTGGTCGACGCGAAGACCCCGCTGCAGGCCTTTCTGGAAGCGTTCGAAACCGAGGACGAGGCTACGCGGCAGAACTGCCTGGCCAATCACGCGCGGCAGGTCCGTGACCACATGGCTCGCCTCAGCGGAAAAAGTTATTGGGAGCAGTTCGAGGCCACGCCGGAGTTTGTGGTGATGTTTCTTCCGGGCGAAACTTTTTTCAGCGCGGCGCTGGAGCAGGATCCCGGCCTGATTGAGCAGGGCGTGCTGCAGCGGGTGATTCCCGCATCCCCCACAACGCTAATCGCGCTGCTGAAAGCGGTCGCCTATGGCTGGAATCAGGAAAAGCTGGCGCGGAACGCCCAGCAGATCAGCGCGCTGGGCAAGGAACTGCACGAGCGTTTGCGGAAGCTCGCGGGACACATCACCGGGGTGGGCAGCAGCCTCGACCGCGCCGTAGAGGCTTACAACCAGGCCATCGGCTCTCTGGAAAATCGGGTGCTGGTCTCGGCGCGCAAGTTTGCTGAATTGGGCGCTTCGGTAGCCGAAGACATTCCCGAACTGGAGCCGATCGAAACCACGGCGCGAGCACTGTCCTTCGATTGGGACGAAGACGGTTCAGGGACCGAAAACAACGGCCAACGCAAGGCAGGTTGAGGCTTGAAAGGCTGGTCCGCAAATCTGGATGTCGAAATTCGTCAGCGGACCGGGTTTAAGTCTTGTTTCCTGTAGCTCCAAGTATTTCAGTCAGAAGCAGATACTGAATCCCACAGAAACCTCCAAAAATGCGTATCCAATGTGGAAGGTGCCATCTATAATCTCGAAAGCTGGCCTGTTTGCTGCATCTTAGCTATGTCGGCCGTGGGAATAACATGGCAGCGAAGTTGCTTGTCGAAGATCGGCGGGGGTTAGATCCAGCCCCTCTCCAGCCCCCTCGGGGTTCGGGGCCGCTGCCGAAACCCATGAACCGGGAAAGCCAAGCCCGTTTTGTCGCCGTCCTGCTGTTCCTTTTGACCGTTGCCGCGGTGGTTTTCGCAGGATTCAACTACCAGGCCGAACAAAAGTTTGCGGTTCCTTATGACGGCGTGTGGTGGGTCGAGCACGGCGGCCACCTCATAGCCGAGCGGATCGAACCAAACGGTCCGGGAGCGAAAGCGGGCATTAAGCCCGGCGACCAGCTGGTTTCAGTGAACGGCGAAGATGTAAGCAAGATGCCCGGCCTGGAACGTGAACTCTACCGCGCCGGCGTTTGGTCCAAAGCAACCTATTCTCTGCAAAGACAGGACGTTCCGCTCGATTCCAGCGTCATTCTCGTTCCCGCGGATCGTTCCCTGAACAATTGGCTCCGCCTCATCGCCCTGATTTACCTGGGCATTGGCCTTTATGTTTTGCTGCGCCGCTGGACGGCACCGGGCTCGACGCATTTCTATATTTTCTGCCTGGTTTCGTTCGTCGCCTACTCGTTCAAATACACCGGGAAGTTGAATGACTTCGACTGGATCATCTACTGGAGCAACATCGTCGCCTGGGTATTGCAGCCGGCGCTGTTTTTGCATTTCGTTCTGACGTTTCCTGAGAAGCGGCAGATCGTGCGCAGGCACCCGTGGCTGCTGGCCCTGGCATACTTGCCCGGGGCGCTGTTGCTGGGCCGGCACATCGTTGCCTTGCAGCTGGTGCAAGCCAGCGAGCATCTGCGGTGGGACATTGACCGGCAGGAAATGGCCTACGGCGCGATTCTTTTTCTGGCCTCCGCCTGGATTCTCTGGGACAACTATCGCCGCGCTGGAACCACGATTTTGCGCCAGCAGTTGAAATGGGTCACGCGTGGCACCATTCTGGCCATCATTCCTTATACAGCGCTTTATGTATTTCCCTATCTGATGGGTTGGTTGCCGGGCGCGGGAATGAAGGTCTCCGTGCTGTCGCTGGGACTTCTGCCGCTCACCTTCGGCTATGCCATCTTCCGCTACCGCCTGATGGATGTCGATCTGATCTTCAAGCGCGGCGTGGTCTACACGCTCGCCGCCGCCATTGTGATCGGCATGTATTTCGCATTGGTTGCGGGAGTGGCCGAACTGGTGCACATGCGGCAGCCCGGCAGCGGCCCGGCGGGTTTGATTCTGGCCGTGGTCGTCACTGCACTTTTGTTCGATCCCGTACGCAAATGGATTCAGGACCGCGTCGATCAATACTTCTATCGCACACGCTACGACTACCGGCGCACGCTGCTGGAATTTGGACGCGAGCTGAGCTCGGAAACCGATCTGAACGCGCTGCTTTCCTCGGTAATGGACCGGCTTTCGCACACGCTGGCCGTGGACCGCATGGTGATTTTTCTCAACACCGCAGAAGAGGCCGGGCGGTTTGTTCCCGCGAAGTGTTACGGCGTGACCCCCGGAAATCTCGATCTGTCGTTTCTTGCTGCGCCCCGGCCTGAACATGCCGGTCACCTCTTCTTTGAGAACACACACCAAGTGCCGCGCGAAACTCCCAGCGCGCAGGAAGCCATCGCCAGGCTCGACCTGAATTACTACATTCCCTGCCGCGCGCAACAAAAGGCGGTCGCAGTGCTTGGCCTGGGCAAAACCACCCAGGGCGATTTTCTCTCGAGCGAAGACGTCGAGTTGCTCGAAACTTTGGGCGGCTACCTGGGCATTGCCATTCAGAATGGCCAGCTCTATACCTCGTTGCAGCAGAAGGTGGCTGAGTACGAACGGCTGAAAGACTTCAATGAAAACATCGTCGAGTCGATCAATGTGGGCGTCATGGCCCTCGATATGGAGGACCGCATTGAGAGCTGGAACGCACAGATGGAAGTGATGTATGCCCTGCCGCGCTGGCAGGCCCTCACTCAGCCGCTGAAGACGATCTTT
This sequence comes from Candidatus Aquilonibacter sp., assembly GCA_035523915.1. GTDB lineage: Bacteria > Acidobacteriota > Terriglobia > Terriglobales > Acidobacteriaceae > Sulfotelmatobacter. Next base: position 4,823 of record DATKPV010000055.1, read on the forward strand.
CCCCCAGAGTTCGTGGAGGAGTTTTCCCGGGTGCGGCTAAGCCCGGGCATCCACAATCTTTATAAATTCCGGCTGCAGACTCCTGCGGGCGAGACTCGCACGGTAAACGTGGCCATTGCGCCGCTAGTCACGCGCAAGTTTCAGGTGGTCGGCCGGCTGGTCATCATGGACGACATCACTGAGCGAATCGAGCTTGAGGCCCAGCTCTCGCAGGCCGATAAACTTTCATCAATCGGTTTGTTGGCGGCAGGCGTCGCCCATGAAGTCAACACGCCTCTGGCGGTCATCTCTTCCTACACCCAGATGCTGGCCAAGCAACTGGCGGCTGATCCACAGAAATCCGGCCTGCTGGAAAAAATCACGCGGCAGACCTTCCGAGCCTCGGAGATCGTCAACAACCTGCTGAATTTTTCGCGCACCAGCGGGAGCGAATTCCGGGAAGTCGACGTCAACAGGATTATTGCCGATACGCTGGCCTTGCTGGAGCATCAGTTCAAGACGGCCAAGGTTGAAGTACGCAGCGAGTGTTCCCCGAAGCTGCCCGCAATCCAGGGCAATCCCGGCCGCCTGCAACAGGTGTTTCTGAATCTATTTCTCAACGCCAAGGATGCCATGCCCGGAGGCGGCACGCTGAGCATAGCCACTCTCAATGGGGAAGGGGTCAGCGTATGCATCTCCGATACGGGAACGGGCATAGCGCCGGAGCATGTCCAGCGCATTTACGACCCATTCTTTACTACCAAGAATTCCCCGCGGGAAGGCCAGCCTCGCGGCACCGGCCTGGGCCTCTCCGTGACGTACGGCATCATCCAAGAACATGCGGGCAAGATTCGCGTGGACAGCCGGCCGGGCGAAGGCACAACGTTCACGCTCGATTTCCCCCTGAGCAGGAAGGCAGTTCATGTCTGAAGCGGCTGTGATTGCGCGCAATTCGCTGAGTGGCAGCCCGGGTCCTTCGGGCGCGGTGCTCATCGTTGACGATGAAGCCGAAATTCGCGAGTCCTTGCAGACGCTGCTTGAACTGGAAGGTTTCGTGGTGGAGACCGCGGCGAGCGGCGAAGAAGGCCTGCAACGCATAGGCGAGCACCCCTTCGACCTGATTTTGCTCGACCTTACTCTGCCTGGGCGCGACGGCATGGATATTCTTGCCGAAATCCGAGCGCATGACGCCCAGCTTCCGGTGATCATGATTACGGCTTACGGCACTGTGGAAAACGCTGTACGTGCCATGCAGTCTGGCGCGGTCAACTTTGTGCAGAAACCGTGGGACAACGAAAAACTAGTCGCCGACGTGCGCGCTGCGGTGGGCTGGCGCAGAGTGGCGGAAGAAAACGTTCAGCTGAAACGAGCCCTGAAGCAGCGTTACAACTTCGAGCACATTGTGGGCAAAAGCGAGCCCATGCTGAAGATTTTCGACCTGGTCGCGCAGGTGGCCAGCAGCCGTTCCACGGTTCTGTTGCAAGGGGAAAGCGGGACCGGCAAGGAGATCATCGCCAAGGCGATTCACTTGAATTCACCGCGGCGCGACCGGCCCTTCGTGCCCGTCAATACCGGTTCCATGCCCGCCGATCTTCTGGAATCGACGCTGTTCGGCCACGTAAAGGGCGCCTTTACCAGCGCCATCGCCTCCAAGAAAGGCCTTTTTGAAGTTGCCGACAAGGGCACGCTGTTTCTGGACGAAATTGCCACCATGGGCCTGGAGACCCAGGCCAAGATTCTGCGTGTGCTGCAGGATCGCAAGTTCATGCATCTGGGCGGCGTGCAGGAGGTTCAGGTAGATGTACGCATCATCGCCGCCACCAATGTTGATCTCCGCCAGATGGTGCGGGAGGGCCGTTTCCGCGAGGATCTCTTCTACCGCTTGAACGTCATCAGCATTGAACTTCCTCCTTTGCGCCAGCGCAAAGAAGACATCCCCCTGCTGGTCGAATACTTCCTGAGAAAGTATGCCGAGGAAAATGATCGTCCCGTGCGGCGCATCTCCCCCGAGGCGCTGCGCCCGCTCATGGCCTATTCCTGGCCGGGCAACGTGCGCGAACTGGAGAACGTGATCGAGCGGGCGGTTGTGCTCTCCTCCGGAGACGAGATCAACCTCGAACTACTCCCGGATTCGCTGCTGGGCCGCGGCTCTTCGCTATCGCTCCACGATGCTCACTCCGAGGCCTCGTTGTTCGAAATCGTCGAAGACGTGGAGCGGCGCGTCATTCACGACATGCTGGAGAAATGTAACTGGAACCAGACCGAAGCCGCCGAGCGCTTCAAAGTGCCGCTCTCTACTCTGAACCAGAAGATTCGCCGCCTGAACATCGAAATCAAAAAGAAAGGGCGGGGATAGAAACTGCGGTTTTTCCCCTCGCAAATCTCCGGTCAGTCTCCGGTCCGGGCCAACTTCTCTGCTATAGTTCCCTGAAGACGCTCGGGCAGCAAATCGCATGGAACTGATGTCGCCCACAGAACTCGCGAAAGAAAAAGTCAGGTCGGTTCAGGACTATACGTTTCTTTGTCTGCGCTCGTTAGCGAATCTTTTCCAGAAACCCCTCTACCTTGCCGACATGGTACAGCAAGCCGACCTGATCGGCGTGGGATCTTTGCCCATTGTCGTGCTCACGGGTTTTTTCACAGGTGCTGTGCTGGCTCTGCAAACATCGAACACCCTGGAGCGGTTTGGATCCATCACGCTGGTGGGGCAGCTGGTTTCCACTTCGATGGTGCGCGAGCTGGGTCCGGTGTTGACGGGGCTGATGGTAGCAGGACGCAATGCCTCCGGTATGGCCAGCGAACTGGGCTCAATGGTCGTGACCGAGCAAATCGACGCCATGCGCGCTCTGGGCACCGATCCGATGAAGAAGCTGGTCACACCCCGTATGGTGGCTACCGTGTTCATGCTTTTTTTCCTGACGATCATCTCCGATCTCGTCGGCCTCGTGGGCGGCCTGGCCATCGCCAAAGTGCTGCTGCGCCTGGATGCCCGCCAGTACTGGAGCAACGCCTGGCAGACGCTGGTCTTTCAGGACATCTTCATGGGATTGAGCAAGCCTGTGATGTTCGGCTTTATCATCGCGACCATTGGCTGTTTTTATGGGCTGAACGCGCGCGGTGGAACGCAGGGCGTAGGCCGCGCTACCACGCAGGCGGTGGTCGCCTCTTCGGTACTCATTCTTGCGGTTGATCTGGTAGTGACGCGCCTGTTGATGGCTGTGCTTTCTTATCACTGATGATGTCTGCTCCCACCTTGCCACTCGATTCTCCTCTCGCGGCAGTGAGCGATCCGTCCGCGCCGGCTCTCGTCTTTAATGATGTGGCGCTGGCCTTTGGCAACAACGAAGTGCTGCGCGGAGTTTCATTCCGTCTGGCCCGTGGCGAAACCAAGGCGCTATTCGGAGTCGCGGGGTCCGGAAAGAGCCTGAGTCTCAAGTTGTCGCTGGGGCTGTTGAAACCGGACGCGGGACGCATCACCGTGCTTGGCCAGGATGTGACCGCGGAGCGTGAAGAAGAGTTGTTTGGGCTGCGCGAAAAAGTCGGTATGGTTTTCCAGGAAAGCGCTCTGTTCGACTCGCTGACGGTGGCGGAAAATGTTGCCTTTCGCCTCATGGAAGAACACGGCGTTTACGATGATGAAATTGACCGCCGGGTGCGCGAGGCTCTTCGCTTTGTAGAGCTGGAGCACACGGTCAACCTGTTTCCCTCGGAATTATCCGGAGGAATGCGGCGGCGCGTGGCGATTGCGCGGGCGATCATTACGCAGCCCGAACTACTGCTCTATGATTCGCCCACCGGCGGGTTGGACCCGGTGACTTCCAATACCATCATCGAACTGATCGTCAAACAGCGAGACGTGTACAAGACCAGCTCCCTGCTCGTCTCGCACCGCTTGCAGGATGCCTTTACGATGGCCACGCATCAGTTCGACAAGGAAGCCAACCGAATGGTTGCACTTCCGGAGGGACAACATTGCGATGTGCCGATGAGTTTTCTTTTCTTGCGCGAGGGAAAAGTGATTTTCGACGGAGATCTTCACGAACTCGCGCACACGCAGGATGAGTACATCAAGGAATATATTTCGTAGAAGCGGCCTCGGTTTTCTTACTTCCCTGCCATCAACTTCTCAACCTCATCCGCACCTGACGGCAATGCTGCACTCAGCTTCACGAGTTTCCCGTCCGGACTAACCCAATAGTCATCTTCGACCCGCACTCCCAGGTTTTCTTCAGGGATGTAAATTCCCGGCTCGATGGTAAAGGTCATACCCGGACCCAGCGGCACGCCGTAATCGCCGGAATCGTGAACGTTAAGCCCGATGTAGTGACTAAGCCCATGGATGAAATATTGCCCCAGCGGCTGACCATGCAGGTCCTTGCCGTGAGTGTTGATGTAGTCGTAGGCGACCTGATAGAGCGAGTCGGCCGCGCTGCGCGTGAGAGTTGACTTCCCCGACTGAAAGGCAGCTTCCGCGGCGTGCTGCGCGCCCAGAACAATGTCGTAAACCTCACGCTGCCGGGCGGTGAAATGTCCGTTGACGGGGAGGGTTCGCGTAATGTCGGCGGCGTACATCGAGTATTCGCCGGCAGCGTCGATCACGACCACGTCGCCCGATTTCATGATGTTGGAATCTTCGGAGTAGTGCAGCACGGTGGAAGCGAAGCCGGACCCGACGATAGGTGCGTAGGCAGGACGTTCGCAACCGCGCTTGCCCCACTCATATTGCATCAGGGAGGAGATTTCGCGCTCCGTGACTCCCGGCTTTACGGCTTTGAAAGCGGCGAAATGGGCGGCCACCGAAGCGTCCACTGCCTTGCGAATCAGCGCAACTTCGCCTGCATCTTTGTAAGTACGCAGCGAGGAGAGCATCGGCTTGACATCCGCGAAAGACAGGAATGGATTCACGCGTCTCAGGAATGCCAGCGGCTCGGCCGAAGCTGAGGTTTCGTCCGGAGAGGGAACGTCGGTATAGATGAGAGGACGAACGCCCGTAACCAGCCGGACCACGTCGTCCGGCAGCTTCCCCATGTCTTCCACATGATCAAAGCCCGTGATCGCCGGCGCTTCCGGGTTTTCGGGGCCAAGCTTGGGGCCGGTCCATTTTTCCTCCAACAAGTTACGCGGAGGGAGAAAGAGAATCTCCGTGTAGGAACGGGCAGGCGAATCCGGCTTCGCCTCTGCACCCGGTGCGATCAAAAGGGCTGCACCGGGCTGGCTGAAACCGGAAAGATAGTAGAAATTGTCATCCTGGCGAAAACCGTAGAGATCGTTGGGGCCTTCGCTTTCGAGCGGCGCAAACAGCACAATCACCCCGCCCGCCTTTCTGGCGAGTGCTTCGCGGCGCGCATGATAGTCGGCGTTAGCCTGGCGCTCGAGCGCGGCGCTCGGTTCCGATGCAAGGAGAAAAACAAGACTCGACAGGAGCGCCCATAGACTGCATTTGAGCAGGTTGGAGATTTTCATAGGGTTAAGATTCCTTCCAGTCTCGTTCGCCGGGAAGCTATTTTTGTGCGCCCGTGGCGCTTTGCTTGGCCTGCAGGAAAGAGTCCACATTCGTCTTGTCGATCAGCGCGGAACCAGTATCCACAAAGCTGGGAATCGGCGCAAAACTATCCTTCGACCAGTCGGTGTCGAGGCGGGCAGGTTTGTGGTGATAAAGGTTGTCGAGCATCTGCAACCCGACGAAGGCCATGGTGTAAGGCTTCTGCGCGATGGTGGCGGCGATTCCATCCTTCTTGATCCACTCCAGCGTTTCCGCATCCGTATCCATGGCCATCACGACCTTGCCGCTGACATGATAGCTGTCGAGCACTCCGGCGACTTCCTTGCCGGATTGCGCCTCAAGGCATACAAAAGCGTCGACCTTGTCTTTTTCCTTACCGATGATTTCGGTGGTGGTGTCGAAGGCAATGCGGGGATCACCCTGAATATCGACGATGCGGGTAATCTTCACGGCGGTGCTGGCGAGAGCATCGCGATAGCCGCGCAGACGGTCCTGCAGGTTCGGCTGGCTCGGCATGGTGAAGACCACCGCGTTGCCTTTCCCGTTAAGCTCCCTGGCCAGACGTTGTCCGCCGGTCACCCCAACCTGGTAGTTATTGGTGCCGATGAAAAACAGGCGCTTGCTCTCAGGCGCGTCGGAGTCCAGGGTGACGACAGGAATTCCGGCGGCGATCGCCTTGTCGATGCTGCTTCTGAGAACCGCCGGATCGGTAACAGCAAGAAGGATGCCAGTTGCTTTTTCCTGCACGGCTTTGTCGAAAGCCTGACGCTCAGCTTCAGGGTCGTACGTGTTGGGACCGACGAAGTCAGACCTTAGCTTCGACTCCGCAGCGGCTTTTGCAAAGCCTGCGCCGGCCGCCTGCCAATAGGGCAGCTGAATATTCGCCGCGACAAAAACATAGTACTCATCGGAATCGTGCGCGCCGCAACTGATCAGAATTGCGAGACACGGGAGGCACACGAGACACAGCAGAGAAGAAATTTTGCGCGAACGGAGCATCGGGCCCTCCTTAGAGCTGGAAATTGCCAACGGGACCGGAGCCGATGAGAAATTTGGCGAGTTTGGATTGTAAACGAGCGGTCAAGCCAAGAAAAGCAGCTGCTAGCGCAGCGCCTGATCGAGCAGGCTTGAGATCTCGCGCTCGCTCACTTCCCCGGAAGAATTGTAGAGCGGCTTGCCCGCCGCATCGAGCACCACCACGTGCGGAATATAGCCACGATAGTACTTCTTCTCCAGTTCCTGCTGGGCGGCGGAAAGCGGATGATCCAGGTCGATGACGACGAACTGCACTCGACCTTTGTACTTTTCATACAGGTCCACGGTGCGGCGAGCCTGATGTTTGGAGTTGTAGCAACCTTCGCCATACAAAATGACGTAAGCGGGTTTACCGGTCACGAAGCCGGCATCCATATGGTCGCCGGTGATGAGCGGACCGTCCTGGCTATCGCTGCTGTAGTCGAGCCTGGGATTCAAGTGGAGATTTTCTGCGGCCGAGGATGCACCGACCATGGCCAGCAACATAAGCGCAACTGAAATTGTTCTCATCACTTACCTCTGTGTTCGATGAGATGCCCGAACCGAGGGGAAGTTACGGCCTTGAAACGGCCGATGAGCTGTTAACTAAACCCCAACCGGAAACGGCTTGCTGTGCCGTTCTGAACTGAGAGAAACACCGGCGAAGCGCCCCTGCAGCAGCGACATCAAGCCCGTGTACCAGTACCCAAACACGAAAAGCAGCAGAAATGGCACGGTAATGAAGTTCTCGTTTTCCACCGCGTAGTAGACCGTGACGGCGAAGTACGCCCCAATCAGCATCTCGAGCCACGGCACCCAGCCCAGCCGCTTGCGATATTTTGTGGCTCGGACTTTATCCTTCTTCGACTCCACACGATACTTCGGAGTGCGGGCAAAGGCGGTCTGCCGGCCGATGAGGGCCTCGATCACCGCTTTGGTGTTGGTGATCGTCAATCCGATGCCAAGCGCCATCAGGAAGGGCAGATACAAAAGCGCTTTCGGCCAGGAGCGCGGGAAAAGTTCCTTCTGCGAAACCAGATAGAAACTGGAGATGGAAAACGTCGACGCCATGAAGAGCGGCAGATCGATGTACAACATCTGAAACCACCCCTGATAGAAGCGAATAATCATCGCCGGCAGCAGCAGAGTGGAGAGGACGATCATCAGCGGATAGCTGATGTTCGCGGTCAGGTGATACCACGCCTCAATCTTGGTGTGCAGCGAAGCGTCGCTGCGCAGAACGCGCGGCAAAATTTTCTTGCCGGTCTGGATCAGTCCTTTGGCCCAGCGAGCCTGCTGCGTCTTGAATGCCGTCATCTCGACCGGCAACTCGGCGGGACATTCCACATCCTGCAGGTAGATGAACTTCCAACCTTTGAGCTGGGCGCGGTAGGAGAGATCGGTATCTTCCGTGAGCGTGTCGTGCTGCCAGCCGCCAGCCTCATCAATGGCTCGTCTCCGCCAGAGACCCGCAGTGCCGTTGAAATTGAAGAACAGTCCGGTTCGCGCGCGGCCCGAATGCTCGAGCACGAAATGCCCATCCAGCAGGATGGCTTCGACCTGTGTCAGGAAAGAATAGTTGCGATTGATGTGCGTCCATCGAGTCTGCACCATGCCGATCTGCGGATCGCTGAAATGATGGATGGTCCGCAGCAGGAAATCTTCGGGCGGCGTGAAGTCAGCATCGAAAATGGCGACGAATTCTCCCTTTGCCGCCTTCAGCCCTTCGGCCAAAGCTCCAGCCTTAAAGCCTTCACGGTTGGTGCGATGGTGATAGGTAATGGGATTTGCCAATGCCGCAAACCGCTCCACGAGATTACGCGCCACCTCGACGGTTTCGTCAGTGGAATCGTCGAGCACCTGAATGTCGAGTTTCTCGCGCGGATATTGCAGCTTGCAGATGGCTTCCAGCAGGCGCTCGACCACGTATTGCTCATTGAAAATCGGCAGTTGCACCGTGATGCGCGGAAGCTCCGCAAACAATGCCGGCGGCATAACGGTGCGCTTGTCCTTATGCTTGTAGTAGAGATAAACCAGAATGTAGCGATGCACTCCGTAGCCCGCCAGCAGAATCAGAACCACGAAATACGGAATGAGAAGCGCCAGATCAAAGCCATTGGCATGGTAAAGACCCTGGAAAGTCTTATCGAAAAAATGCTGCCGGAGGTATTGCCCGAAGCCCCTAGGAGCGGTCAACGCCGCCATGGGCAAAGCCGACAGGATCTGGTAAGAGGTGAGCAAGGCTTCCGCTAGAAACCTTTATTTTACCGGATTGCAGCTCGCAGAAGTCCAACGCCGAGCGTCACCACCGATACAGCCAACACAACCGCGCCGGCATAAATCAGCGACACCATCCCGTTCGGTTTTTCAGACGAAGGAGTGAGCATCGAAAAGAAAAAGCCCGCGGGAATCAGGATTGCCGACAAAGGAACGCCAATCCTTGTCATCCAGAGCAGCGACGCGGGTAGCGTGGCGCCGTCAGCTAACAGCTGGCAAACCAGCGAAAGTATCACGATGACGCCCGCGTGCGCATGGCCGGCGCGGAAGAAATTCTGCCGCAGAGCGTTGTCCATGTAACCGCTTGTCCGGTCACGCAAGGAACTCAGGAGAAAGTATCCCCCGTACTGAATCGACGGAACCGTGATGAGAATGACTCCACACATGATTTGCGCTTCTTGTGTCATGGCTCCTCCGGGACCGGCGCAGGCCGCGCTGCCCATGTTAGTTGATTAGGTCAGAAGGGCTGCGGTTGAGAGGATGCAACCTCGCCGCTCCCAGGCACGATATAGGCGTCCACGCGTAGACCATCGGGCAATTGCGTTCCCGGTTCGAGTTCCACCAGCGTTTCCAGAATCTTGGTGTCGATTTTCTCCGTGGGTTCGTCGGTGTGGACGTTCTTGGGCCCGAGCTGCTGGCCCACGCGCACCACGCGTCCCCAAAATTTCTGTTTGCCGTAAGCATCGGCGGTAACGTAAGCCGTCTGCCCAACGCTGACTCTGCTTACGTCGGTCTCGTCAACATCCACGCGCACCCGCAGCCTTTCGCGATCGCCGACGGTCACGACCGGATCGGGAACCGTGGAGGAATTTGAAACGCTCTCCCCCGTGCGGTGGTGCTTGCGAAGGACGATGCCGTCGATGGGCGAACGAATGAAGGTCTTCTCGTAACGCGCCTGGGCTTCCTCGAGCTGAGCTTGGGCCAGTTGCAAATCGGCTGCGGCGAGTGAACGGTCCTCCTCGCGAGCCTGGTCGTCGATCAGCGAATGCTGTTCGACTGCCGACTGATATTTGGCCTTGGCAACGTCAGCGTCGCTGGAGTAGCGATCGAGCTCTTCTCTGGAGATGACGCCCGCGGCAAACAACTCCTGGCGCCGGTGCAGTTCCGAAATCGCGTTTACCATCACGGCCTTGGCTTCGTTCACCGAGGACCAAGCTTCGGCACGCTCCTGGCGGCGCGCGCCGTTAACGACCTTGCGCAGCGTGGCCTTCTTTGCGGCAACGTCAGCCCGGGCGGATTCGACCTGGGCGCGGTAATCGGCGTTGTCCAACTCAGCCAGAAGCTCGCCGCGATGGATGCGGTCGCCTTCCTCGACAAATACCGCCTGCAAACGCCCGCTGAGCTCCGAGCCGAGTTGAATATCTTCGGAGAGCGGTTCGACCCGGCCCGGGCCCGCGATGAGTTCGGGACCTTGATTCGCCGATGCCGCCACGACCGCCTTTTCCTGGGATCGGCGGGAGGCCAGCATAAGAGATGTCGTCAGCAGGAGAATTCCGACGCCGACGGCAACCGCAGTTTTATTCCTCAGAATGTTTTTGATCGCAAAATCCGAAGCCATGACAGCAACTCCAAAAAAGCCTTTTACGGCCGAGTTTCGAATACCTACGCCAGGTTGACAGTTGGTTGAAGAAGAGTATGAGCAAGCATGCCGGCCGGAACCGAGGTTGGGCTTTTCGTAGCGTCGGCGATGGCGCCATCTTCGATTTTTACAATCCGGTCGGCAAAATCGAGCACCCGGGAATCGTGAGTAACGATCACGACGGCCCGCTCCCGTTCATGCGCCAATTCGCTCATCATCTCCATCACGTTGCGTCCGGTGTGCGAATCGAGCGCTGCCGTCGGTTCGTCCGCAAGAATAATTTCAGGATCACCCGCCAGCGCCCGCGCAATCGCCACACGCTGCTTCTGACCGCCGCTCAGGTCGGAAGGAAAGCTGTCGTACTTGCCACTCAGTCCGACCTGGTCCAGCAATTCCTGCGCGCGCTTTTTGGCTTTTGCGCTCGGACTCTTCTTGAGGTCGAGCATCAGCTCCACGTTTTCGCCCGCAGTGAGCGTCGGGAACAAGTTGAACCCCTGGAACACGAATCCGATGTGCTCCAGCCGGATCGCGGGCAGTTCTCTCTCGCGCAGAGTGGTCACTTCCTTGCCTGCAACCCGCACACTGCCCGAGCTTGCGGTCAGAATGCATCCCATGATGGAAAGCAGCGTAGTTTTGCCGCTTCCGGACGGTCCCATGAGCATCAGCAGTTCGCCGCGATGCACATCGAGGTCTACCCCGCGCAGGGCAAGCGTTCCGGCGCTGCCTTCGGCGTAGGTTTTCGTGAGTTCCCGGACTGTAATGGCGGGCTGCATCCAATTTGTCTCCTGTCTCCTCAACCCTTGAACACCGTGGCTGGATCAATCCGCGTAACTTTGTTGATCGAAACCAGCGCCGCGCCGACGCACATCGTCAATGTGAGAAAGAACATCCCTGCGGCCATGGGCGCGGGCAGCATGATGGCCGCACCGCCCTTCTGGCTGGCGTGGACGACGAAGACGCTGACGATCATCCCCAGCACATAGCCGATCACCGCGCTGATTGCCGCCTGTTTCATGATGACCTTGTAAACGTAACTGTTGGGCGCGCCCATCGCTTTCAGAGTTCCGTATTCGCGAATGTGATCCATGGTTGTGGCATAGATGGTCTGCGCTACCACGACAAATCCCACCACCAGCCCCAGCAGAGCCGCGATCAGCACGGCGACTCCTGCGCCGGTGGTAAACATCCAGTAAAAGCGGGTCATGTGGCTGAACTGAGACGTGGTGAGCACCTCGACATCTCGAACGTGACCCAGCAGATTCTGCCGAACCTGGTCCAGATTGGCTCCCGGTGCGAGCTTCACCAGAATGAACAACGTCTGGTCCTCGCGCATGTTGGTGAAGTCCTGCGCATTCTTGAAGCTGGTGAACACATAGGGCGAAGTGGTGAAAGACCGAATTCCCCGCGTGAAGCCCACTACTCGCGCCCGATGCCCGCCGATCTCAAACACTTCTCCCAGCCGTGTCACGCCCAGCTTCTGCTTGTAGAGTTCGTCGAGAATGATCGCGTCGGGATGCTTGAGATCTTCCACTTGCCCCTCCACCAGGTTCCAGGGACGCTCCAGAGGATCATCCACGTTGAAGCCGACGATCTGCACCGACTCCTCGCCGCCGTCATGCCGTTTCCACTGCGTCCAGTGAGCGATGATTTTCTGCGCATCGGCGACTCCCGGCACCGCCCGCACCTGGTTGAGTTTGCGCTCACTGAAAGCGACCCCTTGTTCAACGTAGGGCACATTCTTCGAGGTAATCCATAAATCGGCGCCCGAGTGGTCGATGAGGCCGGAAGTTGTGACCGTGAAACCGACGAACAGTCCCAACTCCACCACGATCAGCACGACCGCGAATACGATTCCGGTCAGGGTCACCGCCAGCCTCACCTTGTCGTGAAAAAGATTGCGCTGCGCCAGAGGAGGCATTGGTCACTTCCCTTCCGAACCGGCGCCGGCTCGCGTGTTGCCCGTGGAAGATGGCGACGGCGCTTGACGGAGCAGGCCGCGCAAGGTTACGTCGAGCATGAGTTCCGCCCGCTCGGCGAGCGGCCGCCACTCCACCCATGGATCTTTGCATTTGGCGATGTTCAGCGAGATCACGCCGTGCACCGCCGCCCACAGCGTTTGCGAAATCAATTCCGCGTCCGCCAGTTCTTCGCGAAATCTTCCGGCGTCGATGGCATGTTGGACGGCAAGTTTCAGCAGAGCGTAAGCGTCGACCTCCGGATTGCCCATGATCTCCCGGTCTTCCTCATCCGGCTCGTGCTCCGGGTGCGGAGTCATGAACATGAAGACGTAGTGATTGGGATAGCGCAGGCCAAACTCTATGTAATTGCGCCCGATCTGCCGCAGGCGCTCGATCGGGTCGAGCGGCATCTTCGCGCTGGTCATTACCTCCTGCAGGTGAGCAAAATCCGCGCGGCACAGCTCGTGGAAAAGTTCATTTTTGTCTGCGAAGTGAACGTAGATGGCGGTCGGCGAATACTCGATTTTCTCCGCGACCTTCCGCATCGAGACCCCGTCATAGCCTTCCGTGACGAACAGTTCGCGCGCCGCGTCGAGAATCTTGTCGCGAGTCTCCGATTTCTCGCGTTCGCGCCTTTCCTTAACTCCCATATAACTTCGATTCCTTGGTTAACATTGTTTACTTAACGTTGTAAACTTAATGCACGGTGGTACTGTTGTCAAGCAGAAAAGTCATGCCATCGCTCAAGTAATTGATTTTGAACAAGAAATTGGTCGTATCGAGATTCCGGCAGGCCCTGAAGAACGTTGGCGTTTTGAGGAGGCGCACTCCAGAACCCGTCTTCCAGTCGATCTGTCGCCGACTTTTAACAGCGCTTACAAGGCGGTTGAAAAACAAGCAGTTAGGCGCTTCGTGTGCGGCCTTGGGGGCAGGGGCGTTGGCAAGAGCTAGCTTTTGCGTGTAGCATTTTTCCTTGGTACGCGAAGACTGATTACATGGCGACGACCGCTGATAACGAAACAGCACGCGGCAGGCAGCCTGTCTTTGTCATTGGTTGCCATCGCTCGGGAACGAACCTGCTGTATGACACTCTGCTGTCGGCAGGAGGCTTTGCCGTCTATCGCGGCTTTCTGCCGATTTACAAGATTCTGATTCCGCGTTTCGGTTCGCTGCACAATCGGAAAAACCGGGAGAAGATCGCCGAAGTCTGGCTCCGGAGCAAAGGCTTTCGCCGCTCCGGCCTGGATGCCGGAGCCTTGACCCAGAAGATCCTTGCCGATTGCCGGACCGGCGGCGATTTCATTCGCATCACGATGGATGAGATCGCCCGCAATCAGGGGGTTGCACGCTGGGCAGTCTACGATCCCGATAACGTGAATCACATCATGCGAGTGAAGCGCGATATTCCGGGCGCTTTATTCGTTCACATCATTCGCGACGGCCGCGACATCGCTCTATCTCTGAAAACCATGGGTGGATTCACGCCTCTTCCCTGGGACCGGGGCGATCGCAGCCTGCTGGCAACCGCCGCCTACTGGCGCTGGATGGTGCGCCGCGGCAAGAAAAATGGCAGGATCGCGTCGAAAGACTACATCGAGATTCGCTACGAAGATCTGGTCGGCAGCCCGCGCCAGACGCTGGCGCGACTAGGCGACTTCCTCGATCATGACCTCGACTACGACCGAATTCAGGAGACGGGGCTCGGGCGGCTGCGCGAATCGAACTCGTCGTTCCGGGGCATGGCTGGCGAAGAGCAGGTGAGTCCCGTCCAGCGTTGGAAACAGCGTCTGCGGCCCGAGGAAGTTGCTGGGATTGAAGCCCTGGCCGGCGATTGCCTGACCGAAAATGGATACGAACTGGTCACGCCCGAGTCCGAGCGCAGAACGGCATCGCGGGCCCGATGGATGCGGCTGCTCTATGACGGTTTTCTTTCCGGCAAATTCTGGCTGAAGATAGAAACTCCAGTGGGACGGCTGGCTAACATGGAGGCGCTCGAATTGGCAGATCCGGTTTCTGCCAAAGAAGCCGCGCCGGAACGGCCTTGATCCGCGAGAATGGCCTCAAGATGAAAGATGCCGACGTGGCGGGGGTGTCGCTTTCGTGGGTTCCGGCGGGATCCCTGCATCATGTGGGCTTCGTGGTCGCGTCCATTGCGGAGGCAGCGCCGCAGTTTGCCGCCATGCTCGATTGCGATTGGGATGGAAAGATCATCCTGGATACGTTGCAGGCTGCCCGCGTGAGTTTCCTGCGAAGCAAAGCGGCAGCCGATCCGCTTTTCGAATTGGTTGAGCCGGTGGGGAACGATTCTCCAGTGGGCAAATTTCTTGCGCGTGGCGGAGGGCTGCATCATCTCTGTTATCAGGTAGAGCGCCTGGAGGAGCAACTGCGACGTAGCCGCGAGAAGGGCGCCCTGATTGCCCGCCAGCCCGCACCCGCAGCGGCCTTTGGAGGCCGCCGCATTGCCTGGGTCTTTACCAGAACAAAGCTCCTGATCGAATACCTGGAAGCCTGAAGCATGACCACCGTTGGAACCGCAGCTGAACTTCGCGAGGAAATCGATTCGAGCATCGCCTCCGGCGGTTCACCGGCAGCATACCTTCGCTTGCGCGAACTCTGGCGGAGTGAACCGAATGCCGGCACTGCGGCATTCGTGGTATCGCGCTGCGGAAAACTGCGCGGCAAGATTCCGTTCCTCCCGCACCGCGTGGCCTTGTTGCGTTCCTTCACTGCTGAGCCGGCAGTTTCTTTCCTTCGCGCGGAAGCCTTTGTCATGGGGATAGATATCGCCGTTCACTTGGGAGAATTCAATGCCTACCCGCAGGAGATTCTCGATCCCGAGAGCGCGCTTTACCACTTTTCTCCCGACACCGTAATTCTTGCTGTGCAGACGCGCGACCTGGCGCCTGATCTCTGGCGGGACTACGCCGATCTTGAGCCGTCTGTCGTAGGTGAGGCAATCGACCGGGTTGCCGGCAGTTTTCGCAACTGGATCACACAATTTCGGGCACACAGCACGGCAAATCTGATTGTGCATTCTCTGGAGAAACCTGCGTTCCCCGCCTTCGGCGTACTGGACGCACAAACGGCCGGCGGACAAAGTGCATCCATCGAGAAGGTGAACTGCGCACTTCGCGCCATTGCCAGCGAGTTCAACGGCGTGTATGTGCTCGATTACGACGGCCTCGTCTCCCGCCACGGGCGCATGCACTGGAGCGACGAAAAGAAATGGCTGACCGTGCGGCTCCCCATCTCCGCGAACTACCTCGGCCAACTAGCCCATGAGTGGTTGCGATTTCTCGCGCCGCTTTCGGGGAGAATCGCCAAGGCGTTGGTGGTGGACCTGGACAACACCTTGTGGGGCGGCATAATCGGCGAAGACGGCATGGCCGGCATACGAATCGGGGCGGAATATCCCGGTGCGCACTATCAGGCGCTGCAACGGACTTTGCTCGACATCGCGCGCAGGGGCATCCTGCTGGCGATTTGCAGCAAAAACAATGCTGAGGACGCGATGGACGTTTTCCAGAATCATCCCGGCATGCTTTTACGTCCTTCGCACTTCGCCGCAATGCGCGTCAACTGGAGCGACAAAGCGGCGAATCTGAGGGAGATTGCCGCTGAATTGAACATGGGAATCGATGCGCTTGCCTTCCTCGACGACAACCCAGCCGAACGGGAGCTGGTCAAGGCGCAACTACCGGAAGTTATGGTGATCGAACTGCCGGATGACCCTGTCCAATTCGCGAGCACGGTGAGGGACTTCCCCGTGTTTGAGCGGCTTAAGCTTTCCGAAGAAGACCGGCAGCGCACCGAACTTTATGCTTCGCAGCGGGAGCGGACCCAGGCCGAGCAAAGCTTCAGCAACAAAGAGGATTTCTACGTGTTCCTGCAGCAGCAAGCCGAGATCGCGCCAGCGCAGCCGTTGACCGTGGCGCGTATCGCCCAGCTGACACAGAAGACCAACCAATTCAATCTGACGACGCAGCGCTACACCGAACAGCAGATTGCCGAAATGTCCGGACGGTCGGGGTGGGATGTTCTCTGCATCCGGGTGCGCGATCGCTACGGCGATCACGGCCTGGTGGGCGTTGCCATCGCGCGAGATCAGGATGCGGACTGCCTGATCGATACGTTCCTGTTAAGCTGCCGGGTGATCGGCCGCTCGGTGGAAACTGCATTGCTCGCAACGGTGGCCGAGCGAGCGCGGGCGCGCGGCTGCGCGCGCCTGCTCGGACGTTTTCTGCCGACCAAAAAAAATGCACCGGCGCGGAACTTCTATGAACAACACGGCTTTCGGCTGGCCTCGCAATCCGGGCCGGAGATGCTGTGGTCGTTCGATCTGGTGAAAGACAAAATCGTTTCTCCGGAGTGGATGAAGCTGATGGTGGAAAATGGAGGAAGAGCTTGAACACGCTATTTGAGCAGGTGCGGAGCATCGCATCCGACGTGTTTGGTCTGCCCGCAAATCAGCTCACGGCCGACTCTTCACCGCGGAACGTCGAGGCCTGGGATTCCACCCAGCATTTGACTTTTATTCTCGCGCTGGAGGAAGCGTTCCAGATTCGGCTTTCACCGGAGGAAATCGAACAGGCGCAGACTCTGGGCGAAGCTGCACGGCTGGTTGAGAACAAGACTTTGTCGCAGCCACGCTGACGCGGATTCTAGTCTTTGTGCAGAGTCGCAGCCGAGCCGGCGAAACCTTCCACTATGGCCTTGTCCATCGAACCGTACCGCGAGCAACACGAAGCGGCCGTACGGGAATTCAATCGCCGGCTCATCGCCGCCGGCGCCGATCCTAACCTTGTCTTTTATGGCCACGCTACTCCGCAGTGGCTACCACGGACAAGCGATAGCGGCCTCTACAACGAGTATTTTGTTGCCCTGTCCGACGGTGTGGTGCGAGGCGGCTACGCCCTCAAACATCAGAATTTTTATTTCGGCGATGGCGCCGTTCGCTCGGTTGCCTACTACCATCACCCTTTGTCGGAAGGAATTGTGGATAAAACCCACGCGGTGGTGGGCAGCCTTCTTCTGCGCGATGCGATGGCGCGGGCGCCTTTGCTGTATTGCCTTGGAATGGGAGGCTATGACCGGCCCTTGCCCAAAATGTTGGGGAAACTCGGCTGGAGTCATTGGGCAATTCCGTTTTATTTTCGGGTGGTGAATGCGTCGCGATTTCTTCGGGAGATGCAAGCACTGCGCACCAGCCGCGTACGCCGTCTGCTGATGAACCTTGGGGCGATTACCGGCGCAGGGTGGCTCGGGCTGAAGTCGCACAATGCCTGGAAGGCAGTTCGGAAGCCGCGTCTGGCATCCTATGAAAGCCATTCCATCGAAAGCTTCGCGGAGTGGACAGCTCACCTTTGGAACGACACCCGCAATCAATCTACCTTCACCGCCGTACGGGATTTTCGAGCGCTCAAGTTGCTCTATCCGCCGGAGGACCATCTCATCAAACTGCAGATCACGAAAAATGGACACACGGTCGGCTGGGCCGTGGCTGGCGAACGTCGCAGAGACCCCAAATTCGGTGACATGCGCGTGGGTTCGATTGTGGATTGCTGGGCAAGCCCTGAGGGCGCGGTTCCGGCGATTCAGGCCGCCACCCAGGCCTTGATCGACTCCGGTTGCGACCTGATCGTCTCCAACCAAAGCCATCGGTTGTGGCAGCAGGCTTTGCAAATTTGCGGATTTCTGCGGGCGGAATCGAACTTCATATTTGCCGCCGGCAAGCAACTTGCAAACCACCTGCAACCGTTCGCGGCAAATCAAGAGCGGATTCATCTGACGCGCGCCGATGGTGACGGCCTGCCGCGAAACTTCTGAGTTCTAATTCTGCGTCTGCAATTCTGCGGCCGCAACGGCTTCTTCGGCCGCCAGTTCGTATCCCAGCTTCTTCATCAACCCGCCCCACTGACTCTCGATAAGCACAACCGTCGGCGGCGGCAGTACGGAACGCCAGCCTCCAGACGCGCCCTGGCGCACAAAGGGCTTGTCCGGTCTGGTTCGATGCGTTGCCACCCACTTGCCCGCCTGTGTACTCTCCATCTCGCTCATGCGCTCGGCAGAGCTGGCACCTACGGCACGATCCAGGATTTGCGGACTTGCTTCCACCCCGAGAAGTCCCGCCATCCGCCGCAATTCTGCCCGGGGATCCTTCTTCAAGTCTTCGTAACGGATGAGCAGGAAGCAGTCCTTGCCTTCCCGCGTCGCCAACCAACTGTTTACGTGATCGGCCCAGGAGCCGATGCGCCGCCAAAACTGTGCTTCCATCCAGCGCGGCACAAATTGTTCGATCGGATAGCCCTCGCGGATGGAACGCAGCTTCATTTCCCAGTGATAGTTGGAAACCGCCACGTCCCGCGGATCGCGGACAATGTAGATGACCTTGCCATAGCGGGGATCGAAAAGCTCATGGCTCTTTAAAACTCGCGGCCGCGGCAGGCGGCGAAGAACCATGTCCGCGGTCTTGTACATGTCAGGAACGATCTTCTCGATGTTGAGAAATGTGACGTCCTCACTGGGCCGGATGAGATTGCCCACCAGAAAGCGGGACCACGTGTTTCCCGAACGCGGATACGAGGTCAGGAAAGCGTCATCGGGAAAAATGGTGATCTCCCGCTCCAGCAGAGTCTTGCGCCACAGAACGTCGTTGACCCGCGACAGATGCCGAAGCCCTCGTCTTACGATCCACATGGCCCGTGACCTATCCTAAGATTCCGTATCTTCATCCCGTTGGCCCCGCAGCCATCCGGCCAACCGCTGCCGGCGGGCAAACATCTTTCTGGCTGCGCCGCGGAGCCGCGAAACAATTCTATAACGTGACTTCATAAACCACGGAACGCTGAAGGGCACGCAGCCATATTTCTCCTTGTAGGCGCCTTCGCCGCCCCAGTCGTAGATTTCGGCGCCGCGGCCTTTCCAGTAGCGCATGGCGTACCAATGAATCGCCTCGTTCGGCCGCAGATTCTGGCTGGCGCGCCAGCTGGCATTTCCCCAAAATTCTGCGATCTTGTTATAGCCAGGAAATATTCCTGTGGCGATACACTTCCCCTCCGGGTCGCGCGCCCGCAGCAGAAGCAGATTTCCACCGGGCTTAACATTGCGAATCAGCGACTGCACGCGTTCTACACCGTAGGTCGGAGCCAATTTCTGTTTGGCAAAAACATCTTGCAGTTGGGCGTAGAACTCATCGGCAAAGGCAGGATCGTTTGCCTCTTCAATTTGCACTCCGCTTTTCTCCGCCTTGCGAATGCATCGCCGGCATGCGCTTTCCATACTGTTGAACAATTCTTCTTCCGAGAGGCGCAGGTCGGTGCGATAAGAATGATAAAACTCGCAGGCGAAACCCAGCGATTTGCCATCCTCCACAGAAAAGTATGGATCGGAGATTTCCATGTGCGTGCATTTCAGTTCGTCCCAGGCCATTCTCTCGACCGCTGCCAGCGCCGCCGCACGCGAGATTCCCGGCCGCAGATTGAAGCCCATATACGGCGTGGTCCAACCGGGAAACGAACTGCCTAGAATCTTCACTCCGAAACGGGTGAACGTCAGCCCCGTAAAATAGCCGGCGACTTCGCCACCCTCGCGCAATTCAACCACGATGGGTGTGGCTTTTTGCGATTGGCTGACGAAAGCAATCCATTCTCGCGTTTGAAAAACCGTCCGGTCGGCGAAGCGATCCAGTTCATCCCAGCGAACCGCCGCCGGATCCACTTGTACGCACTTGATCGGCGAGCCGACGGAATGGACAACCCCCTCCTCCTTACTCGATGTTTCCGCGTCGCTGCTCACCAGCAGATGCCCTCGTAGGTCACGGCTTTGGGCCGGCTGTTTGGGTCCAGATGAATAAGGTCAATCACGATCTGGCCGGATTTCAGAGCGCTGGAAATCTGGTTGTGTTCGGCGACTTTGGTGGCCAGGATCACCACTTCAGCACCCTCGATTGCACCCGCCAACTCGGAAACCAGCAGCGACCCGATGTGGGGAATCACTTCCTCGATGTACTGCCGGTTCGCCCCGGTAAGTTTGCCCAGCAATACATCGGGATCCCAAATGCGGACCTCGCACCCTTCTCCCAGCAGTTGTTTGATCAGGCGCACCTGCGGGCTCTCGCGCAGGTCGTCGGTCCCGGCCTTGAAGCTCAGGCCCAGCACGGTGATCTTCTTCCGGCCGGTCTGCAGGACTTCATCGACTGCGCGCTGGACGTGCTCCGCATTGCTTGGAAGAATTGACTCCAGCAAAGGAAGCGACAGATCCAATTGCTTGGCGCGGTAGGCAAGCGCGCGCAGATCCTTGGGCAGACAGGAACCGCCAAAAGCAAATCCGGGAGTGAGATAGGCCGGGGAAATATTCAGCTTGGTATCGCTGGTGAAAATCTGCGTAACCCGATGCGTGTCCACCCCCATTTGCTTGCACAACGTCCCGATTTCATTGGCAAATCCCACCTTCACCGCGTGATACGCGTTGCAAACATACTTCACCATCTCGGCGACCGAAATTGAAGTTTCAAATACCTTGCCCGGAATGCCTTTGTAAAGGTCGCGCACCTGAGCCAGTTCGCCGGCGTCACGGGCCCCGAGAATCGTGTAGGGCGGTTGCAGAAAGTCGGCAACCGCACTTCCCTCCCTCATGAACTCGGGGTTGTAGCACACGGCAAAGTCGCTTCCAGCCTTTCGCCCGCTGGCCCGCTCGAGCGCAGGAATCACCAATGACTCAGTCGTGCCTGGCAGTACAGTGCTGCGAACCACGATTACGTGATAAGAGCTCTCCTCTTTCAGGGCGGCTCCAATTTCATTGGCAACTTTTTCCAGATGGCGCAGGTCCAGTTGGCCGCTGCGCAAACTCGGCGTGCCGACGCAAACAAAGGTGATCCCGGAATCACGAATTGCTTCCCTGGCATCGACTGTGGCCTGCAGGCGGCCGGCTGAGTGGGCCGAAGAAATCATCTCTCCCACTCGCGCCTCGACTACAGGACTGCGCCCCGAGCCCAGCATGTCCACCTTCGACGGGTTCACATCGACTCCGATAACACGATGGCCCATCTCGGCAAAGCAGGCCATGGTGACGCTGCCGACGTAACCTAGGCCGAAAACGCTGATCGCCAGACTCACATTCTCTCCCGTTGCGGAAAGCCACCCGCGCACTACGGGTTGTTTTCCGCTATCGAGGTTGCAAGCCCTTCCCCGGTCCTAAATTGCTAGAAGCTCACTGAACAAGACAGGTTCGCAGGCAGGAACTACACCTTTCAGAATAACAAATGCAAATCCACCAGAGACAGAGCCTAAAGTGTGAACGGGTGAATCTTACGGGTTTGTTACAGCAAACTGCGCCAACATGGCTCTGATCGCCGGATTTGCCTGTATGATTCATGCTGTGACTCGCGATCCCAGAACTGCGCTGTCGCGCCTCCGCCGCATGAGCTGGGACGAAGTGCATGTTCGTCTCGGCCAGGAATTGGGCAAGCGCATCGACTGGGCTTCTTACCGGCTGGGCCTCTCTGAGCCGCCCACGGTAAAGCTGTCGGGCGGACTGGCCGGCAACTTTTTCTTCGCTCCAGACGAGGTTTCCGGCCGTGTCCAATGCATTAAAGAGGCCCTGCCCGAAGAAGCGGCGTCTCTCGTTCGCCGAGCCGGCGCGATTTGCTCTCACCGCTTTGATCTGCTTGGCTATCGCGACCTTAACTACGGTCCGATTATCGACTGGCATCGCGATGCAGTCTCTGGCAAAAGCACGCCGCTACAACCCTGGTTCAAGATACGATTTCTCGACTACGAAGCGGCAGGCGATCACAAAGTAATCTGGGAGTTGAACCGTCATCAGCACCTGGTAACCCTGGCCAGGGCGTGGTCGCTCACCGGCAATAACGAGTATGTGGATGAAATCGTAAGCCAGTGGAACTCATGGCAAGAGGCAAATCCTTATCCTCTCGGCATTAACTGGGCCAGCAGCCTGGAGATTGCGTTTCGCAGTCTGTCGTGGCTGTGGATACTCGGCCTCCTCGCGAACTGTTCGCGATTCCCGCACGACTTCCGCGCGCAGATGATGAGCGCTCTGTGCCTGAACGGACGCCACATCGAGCGCTATCTCTCGACTTACTTTTCTCCCAACACGCATTTGCTGGGCGAGGCAGTGGCGCTGTTTTTCATCGGCCTGCTGGGCCCTCAGGTGCCTGCCGCGGCGCGATGGAAGAACAAGGGCTGGCAGATTTTGCTGCAGGAAGCGGAGCACCAGGTTCGCCCAGATGGTGTTTATTTCGAGCAGTCGCTTTACTATCACGTTTACGCGCTCGATTTTTTTCTTCATGCTCGAGTTCTTGCGGCACGCAATGGAATCTCCATACCCCCCTCCTTAGATGAAACGATCGGCAGGATGCTCGATGTGGTCCGCAGCCTGGGGCAGACGGGAGTAGCGGAAGGATTTGGTGATGACGACGGCGGCAGAGTATTCGATCCGCAAAAGAATCGGGCGGAGTGTCTCACCGATCCATTGGCTATCGGAGCGACTCTGTATGGATTCGAAGGGCCCCGTCCCGTCACAGAAGAAGCGATCTGGCTTTTCGGCAAAGCGGCAGTGAAGACGCAAAACCAGGCGCCAACAAGACCTGCGCTTCTATCCCGCTCGTTTGCGGACGGCGGAATTTATATCATGGGCAGTCCTGCCGTCAACATGCAGCTCGTCATCGATGCCGGCCCGCAGGGCACCGGACGCTGCGGCCATGGCCACGCCGATGCGCTGAGTTTATCGCTTCCCGGCCGAGGGCGGCGATGGCTGGTGGAGTCCGGCGCGTTTCGCTACATTTCCGCTTCCGGCGAGCGCGCGGAATTCCGCGGTACCTCCGCGCACAATACGCTGCGCGTGGATCATCTCGATCAAGCGGTGCCCGAGGGCCCCTTTGCCTGGAGTTCGCTTCCCCAGGTCAAAGCTGATCGCTGGGTTGTCGGCGAATCTTTCGATTTCTTCGAGGGAAGCCATAATGGCTATGCGCGGCTGTCCAGTCCCGTGATTCATCGCCGATTTGTCTTCTCGCTGAAGGACAAGTTCTGGCTGGTGCGCGATGTCGCGGAAGGGACCGGGCGGCATGACCTGGAAATTTTCTGGCACTTCGCTTCCGATCTCAACGTGCGCCATCAGGACCTGTCTTTCATTGCGCAAGTTCAGGCCGAACACGAGCGCTCCGCTGACTTGTCTCTCGTTCTGCAGACAACCGCTGATCCTGCGTGGGCTAAGAGTCTCGGCACGGCGTCTGTTTCTCCCGTCTATGGCGTGACGTGCCCGGCGCCAGTCCTCAGTTTGAGCGCATCCGCTCAGCTGCCTGCCGATTGCGCCGTTTTGCTGATCCCGCAACTGCAAAGCGCTGTTCTTGGAGATTTTTCCGCCCTTCCGAGCCGCGAGTCGTCCTCCGCTCGAGGCTATCGTTACCAATCAAAAAACGAAGATCATTATTTCTTCTTCGCTGAACCCGGCCGGCCTTGGGCATGTGCGCCGTGGCGCAGCGACGCGGCATTTCTTCATTGTGCGTTCGCCGATGGCCGTCTGATGCATCTGGTTCAGGTGGATTCCACATTTTGCACATGGCAGGACAATGAGATCGTGGCTCTGCGGCGGAGAACCCAGAGCTTCGAATGGCTTTTGAGAGACGGAAGAGTAATTACGAGATCGTCAGACATGGCCGCAGTTCGGCATTCATTGACCGAGGAGCTTGTATGCTCAGACCCGGTCACCTAGAGCGGACAAAGTTCTGAGGCTAGAGTAAATGTGCGGGATCGCAGGCATTCTCGAATTCGGTGAAGGGCGAGCCGACTCGTTCGTTCTGCGCCAGATGTGTGACGTGATGATACATCGCGGGCCGGACGATAAAGGCACTTACGCCAATGGGCCTGTGGGTCTCGGGATGCGCCGACTCAGCATCGTGGACCTGGCCACCGGCCACCAGCCCATCAGCAATGAAGACGGCACAGTCTGGCTGGTTTTTAACGGCGAAATCTACAACCATCTCGCTCTGCGCGAAAAGTTGATTGCGCAGGGCCACCGTTACCGTACGCATAGCGATAGTGAAACCATCGTTCACCTTTACGAACAATATGGCCACGATTGCGTCCAGCACCTTCGCGGCATGTTTGCTTTCGCCATCTGGGATGCCAAGGTACAGCGCCTGTTCATCGCGCGGGATCGGCTCGGCATCAAGCCTCTCTACTACTGTGTCTGCGATGACAGGCTGTTGTTCGGCTCTGAAATCAAAGTGCTGATGGCGCATCCGGCCGTGCGGCCTCAGTTTCATCGGGCTGCGCTGCCAGAGTTTCTGGCGTTCGGGTATCTCTCCGGCCAGGAGAGTTTCTACGAGAGCATTCGTAAGCTGATGCCCGGTCATTTTCTGGAAGCGACCCCGGGCGGCGAGTTGACGATCCAGCGCTATTGGGACCTGCCGTTGCCCACCCCGGATCGCGATCACGACGAAGCATATTTCGTCCGCAACTATCGCGATCTTTTGCAACAAGCGGTAGAGAGCCATCTCATGAGCGACGTGCCGCTGGGCGTTTTTCTGAGTGGCGGGCTCGACTCGAGCGCGGTGGCCGCGCTGATGACCCAGATTCGCCGCCAACCGATCGAGACATTCTCGGTCGGCTACCCGGAGCAAACCTACAGCGAACTGCCCTACGCCCGCGCGGTGGCCAAGCATCTTAACTCCGTACATCATGAAGTCTCAGTGACCAGCCAGGATTTCTTTGACGCTCTCCCCAAACTGATCTGGCATGAAGACGAACCGATCGCCTGGCCCTCCAGCGTCTCTCTCTATTTTGTGGCGCGACTGGCTCGCGAGCACGTCAAAGTTGTATTAACCGGAGAAGGCAGCGACGAGACTCTGGCCGGATATACCCGCTACGCCTTTACATTGAAAAATCGCGCGATGGATCGCTTCTATCGAGGCGTTGTGCCCCGCCGGATCAGATCCGGAGCGCGCAACTTCATCGGAAATTCTTCCTGGATCAGCGCCACCGCCCGGCGCAAGCTCTCGCACACCTTTTTAGGACTGGACGGCGAGGACTGGACCGCTTTCTATTTCGACAATTTCTTTTCTGCTTTCCCGCAAGCGGAGCAGCAGCAACTTTTCACCGAGGCCGTCGCCCAGGAATCCGTTAACGGCAGCGCCTATCGCAATGTTCTCGCCTGCTGGGAGCATTCTTCCGGCGACTTGCTGCAACGCCTGCTCTACACCGATATCAAAACCTATCTGGTCGAACTCCTGATGAAACAGGACAACATGAGCATGGCGGCCTCCATCGAAAGCCGCGTACCCTTTTTGGACCATGTGCTGGTGGAGTGGGCAATGCAGGTTCCGGCGGCCATTCAGATCCGCCGCCTGGCTGGAAAGCAAATACTCAAGAAAGCCATGGAGGATCTGCTGCCACTCTCGATTATCTACCGGCCCAAGCTCGGTTTCCCCACTCCCTGGAGCGGATGGCTCGCCGGGCCGCGATTGGACTGGATTGAAGGCTTACTTCTTGAGCCTCGCAGCCTCGATCGCGACTACTTCAAACCGCCCGCATTGAAAAAACTCTTTCACGAACATCGCACCCGCCACCGCGATCACTACGACCGCATCTGGCGGCTTTTGAATCTGGAACTGTGGCACCGGGTTTGTCTGGAAGGAGAAACCCAATCTTTCCTGACGGAAGAAGCCGGCCCGGCGCGGTCTGCCGTATAACTCTCAGGAAATCCAATAATCGGCTGACGGGCGCTGCGTCGGCGCCAACTTTATCGTTCGAGCGCCGTGATATCCTGAACCACCTTATGTGCGGGCGCTGCAAGGGCTGGATACGAGCCACACCACCGGGGAATGCAAGCGCGGCCGCAGCACAGCGGGCTGTTCATGCCTGACCAGACGCGATTGCTTTATCTGATCGGCCAATTTCCTGCCATCAATCATGGCTATCTCCTGGCGGAAATTCGACATCTTCGCGAGTTCGGTCTGGATGTGGCCGTCGCGTCGGTGAGCCCCCCGGACCGCCTGCCCGAAAATCTCAGTCCCGTGGAACGCGAGGAGGCCGAGCGCACCTATTGTCTCAAGTCGGTGCCTCTGCTTGCGGCGGTGTTTCTGAATGGCGCTGAGTTCTTGCGGCATCCGTTGCGCTACCTGCGCGGCCTGATCTTCGCAATCAGGCTGGCGGGACCCGGACCCCGGCAAGTGCTATATCACTTGGCATACTTCGCCGAAGCCGTTTTGGTTGGCCGGTACATGCGGAGACATTCTCTTACTCACGTTTACGCCAATTTTTCCGCAACCGTCGCCCTGATCGCGGCCCATACGTTTCCCATTACGATGTCATTCGCCGCCCACGGCTTTGGCGAACTGCACGATCCAACCGGCACTCACTTGGCTGAGCGCATTCAAGGATCCTTGTTTGTGCGCTCGGTCAGCCGGCATGCCCGCAGCCAACTGAAGCTGGCCTGCGAGCGGAGTGCATGGTCCAAGCTGATTTACGTTCCTCTGGGCATCGATCCGGCCGACTTCGTGTCGGCAAATCAGCGAGTTTCGCCCTCAGTCCCTCGGCTTCTGTGTGTGGGCCGTCTAGCTCCTGAAAAGGGCCAGTCATTATTGCTGGAAGCTATTGCAGATTTGAAAGGAAGAGGCCGAATAGTACATCTTCGCCTCGTCGGCGACGGCCCCGACCGCGCTTTTCTGGAACAGCGGTCAGCCGAATTGGGTATCGCGCAATATGTAGAGTTTGCCGGCTGGATTGATCACGGAGTGATGAACAAGGCCTACGCCGAAACTGACTTGTTCGTGCTGCCCAGTCTGGTGGAGGGCATTCCCATCGTCCTCATGGAAGCTATGGCGATGCAGTTGCCGTGTGTGGCTCCCTGCATCACTGGAATACCGGAGTTGATCTCTAACGGGAACGACGGCATGTTATTTTCGGTGGGAGATGTGGAGAGCCTTACAAACACGTTGAAGACGCTTCTGGAGTCTCCAGAGCTGTGTACGCGCCTGGGCAAGCAGGCACGGGAACGGGTTGTACGCGATTATAACCTGGAGCGAAATACGCGGCGCTTCGCCGCAGTCTTGGTGGGACAACTGAGCGGCAAATCGCGCTAGCCGGGAAAACTCGCCGCTTCCGACTTGCAACTATCGTCCTCGCCAGCGTTTACTTTGCAGCAAATCCGCATATAGCCGCTCGTGGGTCTGGCGCATTTTCTCCAAAGTAAAATTCTGGCGCGCAAATTCACGGCAGTTGTGGCCCATCCGTTGCCGCATCTCGCCCTCTCGTAAGACGCCCCCGATCGCCGCGCTTAAGGCAGCGTCATCTCCAGCCGGTACAAGCATTCCTCGCTCTTCGGTTACAAGTTCAGGATTGCCTCCCACGTTGCTGGCTACCACCGGCACGCCGGCGGCCATAGACTCAAGGATGGCGTTGGAAAGGCTCTCCGAGGAAGAAGGCAGCACCGTCAAATCGAGGCCGGCCAGGATCGCGCGAACATCCCGCCGGTCGCCAAGAAAGCACACACGATCGCCCATGCCGAGCTTAGACGCCTCGGCTTCAAGTTCTTTTCGCAGCGGCCCATCGCCGACAATCACAAATTCTGTTTGCGGAAACTCGGTGTGCAACCGCGCTGCCGCGCGCAGGAAAATCGAGTGGTTCTTCGCCCGCGTGTTCATGCGTGCGATCATCCCCACGCGCAACAAACCCGCGGCCCTCGACAGCGCAGGAGAGGCTTCGGCAAATGCCTGATCCGGCAGCCCGTTCCATATGACGGTCACTTTGTGCTGCGGAAGCCCGCGATCGACCAACCGGCTAGCGGCCGCCCGCGAGTTGCACACTACCGCATTGCACCAGCGGAACATCAGCATCTGCGCCTGAAACTGGGCTGGAGTCAGGAGGTCGCCAAGCTGCCGTTGGCTACCGATCACCACCGGCACTCTCGCCAACTTCGCCGCTGGAACAAGAACCAGGTTGGTGTAGAAGTCAAAGGCGTGTGCAACGGCAATCTCGCATCGCCGCAGGTGCTTGCGGAGTTGCAGCAGGGTGCGTCCGGCTTGCCTTCCGTATAAGCTTCCGCCCAGCGGGAACGTCTCAACGTTTTGCAGCCCCTCTAGGAAAGAACCCTTTGCCTGGATGCAGCCCAGATGCAGCCGAAAGGATTTCTCATCAATCGACCGGCTCAAAGCCGCAAACTGGCCCTCGCTCCCGCCCGTCTGCAGGCTGTCAATCATCAGAAACAAGCCAGGAAGATTCGTGGGCGGTAACTGCGTTGCGCGTTCTTTGTCTGGTACTCCCGCAATTGGCGCGTCGAGTTTGCCGGCGGAGGCATTCACGCCAGGTCCCCGACCGATGAATTCATCATCGCGGGCGGCTGTGCCATCGCCGTTTCCAGAAAGTTACGGTGCCATAACTCCAGCATCAGCAGACGCCAGATTCTCGGCGAATGATCCCTGCGGCCTTCGAAATGTTCATCCAGGATTCGCCGGACGCCTTCGGGGTTGAAATAGCCACGCTGCATGGTGCGCCGTTCAGTCAAGGCCGTGATAATCAGTTCCTTTAGTTCGTTCCTCATCCAATGTCTGAGCGGCAAGGCGAAGCCCTGCTTCGGACGATGCAAAACCTCTTTCGGCACTCCTAGTCGTTCGGCAAGCTTCTTGAGAAGATATTTCTGGTCGCGACCGCGCAGCTTCCATTGCGGAGCCAGCCCTGTTACCCATTCGAGAAAAACGTGATCCAGTATGGGGACGCGCGCTTCGAGCGAGCTGGCCATGCTCATACGGTCGACCTTGGTCAGAATGTCTCCTGGTAAATAGGTTTTGCTGTCGAGATAGAGGACGCAGCCCAACGCATCGTCGGAAGGTGCGCGCTTCAGGTAATCGCGAAATTGGGCGAAGGCATCGTCCTCGCCGGCTTTGGCGAAGTCCTCGGAAAGCAGCGACATTTCTCGCTGAAATGGCTTGAGAGAAACGCCTTCGATATAGCGCTCCTGCCACGGTAATGAAATGCTGTAGGCCAGGTTGCGGCCGGGAACCTTATACGGCACAAGTCCATGAATGTGCTTACGATAAAAGTTGCGTGTCGATTGCGGCATCCATTCCAACGACCGGTCGCGCAGGTGCATGCGGTAGCGGTCGTACCCGGCGAACGCTTCGTCGCCCCCATCTCCCGACAATGCAACCGTCACGTGCCGGCGAGCCAGGCAGGAGACGTAGTAGGTCGGCAGCATGGATGAGTCGCCGAATGGTTCCTCCAGAGTCCGCGTCAATGTTTCTACAGTCTGCACAACGTCCGGATCGAGAATCAGCTCGTGATGTTCGGTCCCGAAACGCTGCGCCACTACGCGCGCATAAGGGGCTTCATTGAAGTCCGCCTGCTGGAAGCCGATCGCGAACGTTTTCACCGGCCCCGATGCGGCCCTCGCCATCAGCGCAACCACCGTTGAGGAATCGGTGCCTCCGCTAAGCAAAGCTCCCAGGGGAACATCGGAAATCAGGCGTATGCGAACTGCCTCGGCCAGCAGGTGCTCCAGATGTTCCAGACACTCCTCTTCGCTGCTGGGAGAATGCGTCCCATATTTCGGGAAATCCCAGTACTGCCGGATCGTGATGTTCCCTTTCTCAAATTCCAAAATGTGCCCGGGAGGCAATTTCTTGATGGCGGAGAATGCCGTCAAAGGATCGGGAACGTAACCGAAATAGAAATACTGCAGCAGTGCAGAAGAGTCGGGTTCGGCCAATTCCGGAGCAACCGCCAGGATGGCTTTGATTTCCGACCCGAAAAAGAGACGCCCGTTCGCCACGGCATAATGCAGCGGCTTTATCCCTAGCCGGTCGCGCGCCAGCAATAGCCTCCGCCGCCGCTCGTCGTACAGCGCAAAGGCGAACATGCCCCGTAATTTCTGTACGCAATCGGCGCCGTGCTCTTCATAGAGGTGAACAATGACTTCGGTGTCACTTTCGGTATAAAAGCGGTGACCGCGTTGCTCCAGTTCGCGCCGCAACTCGGGAAAGTTATAGATCTCTCCGTTGAACACCAGCCAAATGCTGCGATCTTCGTTGAAGATTGGCTGATGACCGCCGGCCAGATCAATAATGCTCAAGCGGCGCATGCCCAGCCCGACTCCCGGCTTTACGAAAACGCCTTCGTCGTCGGGACCGCGATGGACGATCGACTGGCACATGCGGTGGATTGTGACGGCATCCACTGAGTCATTTGCGGCATCGACAATCCCGGCGATTCCGCACATGGCTATCCCTTCATCGCAATCTGCGCGGTGACTTTGGCCCCCCGGAGAGAAACCGGCGTCCTTCCGCGGCGGAAGCGGTAATCGAAATACTCCGCAGGACTGCCCTCGCGGCCATCGCAAGCCGCAAGCATGATGTTCACCATTTCACGGGCAGAGACGAAGTGCAGCATCTCCTGCCGATCTCCTGCTCCCTCGACTAACGAACGCAGGAAACCCTGGAATGCGCCGCCCATGACGCAATCATTTTGGTTCGGGTCCATGCCGTGGCAATGCAGCTTAATGAACAGCCAGTCGGGCTTTCCCTTGACCCTTATTGCGGCCCGTTTCCAAAGTTGTAACCGCTGAAGGGTCGGGGGATTTTTCGCCGAAAACGATCCGTTTTCAATAAACGGCCGCCCCGATCCCCACACCGAAAAATCCGGCATTAGCGGGCCTTGCACCATCAAGGGATATTTGTTCGGGGTCTGTCCACGTGCCAGGTCGCGGCCGAAGCGAAACGCCGCACGCTCTCGCAGCGGCGGCCCACACTCATAGAGAGAATTGATTTTCGCCCGCTGCGCTGGATGGAAGGCGCTGGTCGGCATTGTCATGTCGGCAAAGCAGCCGGTCTCGGCGAGAACCTGCAACTCCTCGTCGACGCCGCAACCGAAACCGTCTGCTGAATTTGCCAAAGCGAAATTGCCGTGAACAAAAACGTAACGAGGGCCAGATTCGCCGTCGACGTAGCTGAGACAGCCGTGCTCGAAGGCCAGCGCATCGCGAAAGCCGACCAGCGTCTGGCGCGTGTTCTCCACCGTATCGGAAACCGGAATCCCGTGGTGCAGGTGAATCTCCACCTCTCCCCAGCCCGCGTGGCAATGCTCCGCCAGAGCGGCAACGATGCCCCGGTCGTATTGTTCGGCAGGATAAAAATAGGTGTGAACGAACGGCCGCCCGTCGCGGTCGCGCCAGGAATCGATTACCTTTGGATACTCCCGGCACCAGCGTTCCAGCCGCCGCTCCTGTTCCTGGTGAGAGACGCGCGCCTGTCCATCTTCCGGCACAATCGCTGGCTCGAAATGATCGGCCAGCGCCATGATCAGATGAACTCGGCCCGGCGGCACTCGCCGGGTGAGCCACTGCCAAGCATAAGTTGGGAAGACCTTCAGGCTATAAGCGGCTTTTCTGCGTAGAATCCGGCGCCTGCCAGGCATGTTAGCCGGCTCGGAGACAAACTCGGTTGGGGTCTTGGTTTGTAGCGAATCTGGCAAGCGTCCCTCGATTTCGTTGTAGTTCTCCGTGCTGCCAGATTGAACTCTGGCAGCAATCCCCTCGCCGGAAGCCAGCAAGGAATCTCAAACCAGAACTTGCGCGCCTTGCGATTGCTCTTGCGTCGATTCAGTAATGCCCTTTTCAGCCTTGCGAAACGGCTTGCGGCCGCGCACCGCAATCGGCTCCTCCACCACATGCAGATCTTCAAGGCCGCAGTGTTCAAACCACCGAAATACCTGCTCGTAGGTGTGCTTCGACTGGTAGCGGGGAGAATACCAGTCAAATGTGTCCAGCACCCGCCACTCGGGGCTGGGATTGCGGTTCACAGGGAAAACGTGATGCACCGCGCCGGCCATCGGTTTGCCGACCACGGGAACCGCACGCAATCCCCGGTCGATCCCGTTGAAAACAGGAACCAGCACCCGGAGCATTCCGTGCAGCATGCGCGGAGGCATGCGGTGAGTAACTTTCCGATAAATATCGCTGAAGCGATACCACTTGTTGTAACCGCTGTAGAGCCACACCGCGAGGTATCCACCGGGCTTCAGATACTTCGGCAAAACCTTCACCGCTTTCTCACAGTCGGGAGTGTGATGCAGCACCCCTATACTGTAGATGTAGTCGAAACTTTCCGGTGCGAAGGGCAACGCATAAACATCGGCCTGCAGTGCCACAAACTGCCGGTCACGCAGATTGCGCGCCGCCACTCCGGCCGCTGCACTCAAGTCGATCCCGACCACGCGTGCTCCCCAACGGGTTGCCACTTCAGCAAATCGCCCCATGCCGCAGCCGACGTCCAGCACCAGCTTACCTTCTAGATCGGCGGGCATAAAACCGGTCCTTCGGCGGAAGTCCGACTCCGACTGGCCGCGCTCTTCCGTATCGAGTTGCGTCCGGCGGTAACGCTGCCACTGAAAACCGAAGCTGTCGGCATAGCTGTCAGCGTTCACGAAGCGCGGAACATCCCCGACTACCGGAAAGATCCGATTGCAGTGCGCGCAGAGGTACTCTTCACGCTCACCCTGGTCGAGCGCTTTCCCGCAGCCGGGACATCGCAGAATGGACAAAATCTCAGCGGCTAATTCCGACCGGCCCAACTTTTCCGCCGATGTCATAAACTTCGCTCCAATGCGCCAAGCGCTTTCTCGGTTCGGTGGCGGGAACACCGGCCGTACTCTTCTCCTTAGCCAGTGCAACCATCACCGAAGTGAATGCCACGGTGAAATATGGAAAGAAGTGATAGGCCTCCGGCGCAAATAAGGCTCCGAATACGAAACCCACCAGGGAACTGTGCAGAGCTCCCACAAAGATGACCATCTCTCGGTCGAGATCTTTCCGTCGACGAAGGTATTTCAGGTTGACAAACCCCCGATAAAAAAACAGGAGATAGAGAATCAACACAGGGATACCTCCCTCTGCTCCAATCTCGAGGTAACTCATGTGCACTTCATGCCAATCTCCCGAAATACTCACGAAATTGTGAACTCCCACCCCCAGCAGCGGATATGTTTCCATGACTTCAACCGCACGAAACATCAGGAATTGTCGCATTTCGTAGGAGCCGTAAGCGCCCGAGAATTCGCGGTTGGCTCCCTGTTCTTCGATTTCCTCAAAACGTGCCCTCAGGTTCTTGCCGGCAATCGCAAAAAAGAGCGTTCCCAGCACGGCAACAACGACAATGAGATACATCCTTTTCCCGCGGACTCCGAAGTGCCACAGCGCGACCGACCCTGAAACCAACAAATCGATAAATCCAGCCCGCGAGGCGGTGAGAAACAGGCTGGCCAGCATCGCCAGCATGCCCGCAATCCAGATTATCTTGACCAGCATATTCTTGGACGAAAACAAAAAGGCATAGCAGAAAGGCAATGAGAGCACGATGGCAAAGGCCAGATCGTTGGGGTTCTCGTAAATCCCTCCCATGACGCCATTGAGCCGGGGCGTGTGGTATCCCTTGATGATGGAGAGTGCTGCGATAACCGCCACCGCGCCCGCCTGAACGAAAATGATGCGGCGCAACCGCTGCATACTTGTAACCACCAGGAAGGTAAGGATCCAAGCGACGATGACCTTCGAGAACTCGATCGTGCTGAGGAACGCGCCCCCTTTCCAGACGGGGGAAAGCAGGGAACCGATAAACAAAATCGCGCTCAGAGCGACGAGATACTTTCCCTCGATGGGTAGGTCCTTTAATTTGCGCTCCGTCCTTCCCCCGCTCGAGAGCATTGAGAGGATGACTCCGGCGATGGAGATCTTCGCCAGAAAGGGCAGCGGAACCAGGTCTTCGGGGCGAGCGCAATAGACGAAATAAAAGGCGGTCAGCCAGAAAAAAGCTCCACCCAGAGCCTCGCGTTTGGAGCTGCCGAGACTGTTGCTCCATGCCGGATTTTGCATGGTCGTCACCGTCCGCTCTCACCCGTCGAGAGCACTTCCTGCGTCAATGCTCTGCCCCTTTCCGGCGACTCGCTCTTCGCCTCTGCAACTGTTTCCAGCACTTCGGCGAACCTCTTGCCAATCTCAGGCCAGTCATACTGGTGCGCCAGTTGAACCGCGGCCACTTCCAGCTTTCTGCGGAGGGCGGCATCTTGCAGAAGAGTCTTTACCGCCTGCGCAAAAGCATCCGCCTGGTCCGCCAGCGCAATGTCCTGTCCGTCGTGAACGTCCAGGCCCTCGGCTCCTACGGAGGTTGACACGACCGCCCTTCCCATCGCCATCGCTTCGTAGATCTTCAAACGGGTTCCGCCCCCGATTCGCAGGGGCACCACCACCACCGACGCATTCTGCAGATGCCTCTGTACCGAAGGCACCGACCCTGTCACCTCGATCGAATCCGACGCCAGTTTCTGCACCCGCCGCCCGGGATTCCGTCCCACAATCCGAAACCGCGCTGAAGGAATATCTTTCTTGATGGCAGGCCAGATTTCCCCGCAAAAGTACTCCACTGCGTCGACATTCGGTTCCCAGTCCATCGCACCGACGAAAACGACCAGATTCCCGCCGCTTGGCTCTTCCCCCGAGCGAAAGTTCTTCAGGTCGACTCCTGTCGGAACTACCGTGATACAGCCGGGCTCAACCCATCGGCTCATCAGCTCCCGGTCGTGTGCCGAGACAGCGATCACATGCTGAAACTTCCTCACCATCGACTCTTCGTATGCAAGCATCTTCTGGAACTCGAGTTTGTACGCCAGACGTTTTAGGGGCGCAGATTCCACCGCGTGCCGCCGCCAGATTTCGCTTTCCACGTTGTGCTGAAAGAGAACGCTGGGAATCGTAAGCCGGCCCGGAAAGTTGATCGCCGCATCGAGAAAATCGCACACCACCACGTCAAACACAGCCTGTTCGAACCACGCCGCCAGCTTTTTGCGAACCGGATCGCTGGCAAAACGCGAGACTGCATATGGAGCCCTCTGCGGCAAACGCCAGGCGTAGTCGACAGCCCGTCGTGGCGTTGAGAGTTTCGATGCTCCCATACACTGGCACACCGCCCTCGGAAACTCCTCTCTCAGATCGCTTTCATAGCGACTGTCCGGCGCCCCACGATAGTAGGAAAAGAAAGTGAGCGCGTGCCTCTCCGCCAGGCTGCGCGCGATGTGGTAGGAACGGATGTTTCCGCCATTCTGCACGGGAAGCAGCCGGTCCGCTTTGACCCAGAGGATTCTCATCGGCTCCTCACGTCCATGCCGCCTTCCTGCCTGTGATGAACTTCGCGAAGGCGACCAGGGCAGCCGTATTGAGCACGACAAATGTGGAAGCCGCATCCGCGGCACGAGCCAGAGGTCCGCGACCCAGTCCGGCGACTTTCAGTAAACTCAGCCCGTAAAACGCCGACTGCAGAATCCACGCCGCCCGGTAAAAAGGATGACGCAGCACCAGAGCGGTGATAAACAGCACAACCAAGCCAAAAGGTACCGCCAACCGCAGGAGCTTATGGCTCACAAACTCGAAGCGGATGGGATTGGCGCTGGATAGCAGCCACGGCGCCAGTTGCAGCAGCTGATAGTTCCCGCTCAGAGTCCGCACTTTCCGGGCAAATTCGCGCTCGGCTCCGAGATCAGGAGAATCCCAGGCACGGGCCCGGGGATCGAACACCACGCGCCATCCCTTCCTGGCCACATTCATCGGGATCAGCACATCATCGAGAATCGTTCCCGCAGGTACGGGGGCCAACAGCTCGCGGCGCACCGCGTAGATTGCTCCCGTTGCGCCAACCACCGACCCCGAGGCCGATTCCAGCTCCCGAACCAGCTTCTCGATTCGCCAGTACAGGCCCATTCCTTGGCTGCTCTCTCCTGTAGCCTCGTCGCCCAGCATGAGTTCACCGCTGGCACAACCCACCGTGGAATCCGCAAAGTTCTCCACTAGCAGACGCAACGCTCCGCACTCGAACTGCTGGCGGGCATCGGTGAAAACAAGAATTTCTGCGCTGGCTGCCGCCACTGCATGATTCAGTCCCGCACCCTTTCCCTTCGATTGGGAAACGGCGATGACCTTGACCCGACCATCTTGCTTGTAGCCCGCCAGGATCTCGTCGGTCGAATCCGTCGAACCGTCAGAGACGATGACAATCTCGCGCAGCCCATCGGGATAGTCGAGTCCTAGCAGATTGCGCAACTTTGCTTCGACCACCCTCGCCTCATTGCGTACCACCAGCACAATCGAGACGGCGGGCGTGAGTGGAGCCCGCCGCACTGGCAGGGGCTTAAGCCTGCGCCGGATCCACAGCCAGCAAGGATAGCCGGCATAGGTATAAGCAATGAACCCTGCGGCGCACCAGAACAGCCACCTCATTGCGCACCCCGGCCCAGCAGCACGATCTTGACAGTCTGGAACAGAATGAGCAGGTCCAGACTCATCGAAGCGTTCTTGATATAAAACAGGTCGTACTGCAGTTTCTCTCGCGCGTCTTCCAGAGTATTGCCATACTTGTAGCGCACCTGTGCCCATCCCGTGATTCCCGGCCGAACGATATGCCTCACCCCGTAGTAAGGAATCTCGCGGCTCAGCCACTCCACAAATTCCGGCCGCTCCGGCCGCGGACCTACGAAGGCCATATCACCTTTCAGCACGCACCAGAGCTGGGGAATCTCGTCCAGCCGGGAGAGGCGCAGAAACTGGCCTACGCGTGTGATTCGCGGATCGTTGTCCATAGCCCAGGTGGCGCCGGTGTCGGCCTCGGCGTCTTGCCGCATGGTGCGGAACTTGAAACAGTGAAAATGTCTGCCGCCCCGGCCCACTCGCTTTTGGCGGTAGAGAATGGGTCCGGGGGAATCCAGCCGAATTGCCATGATGATAAAGGGTAACAGCGGCGAAACCACCACCAGAACCGCCGCTGAAACCAGAATCGAGAACAGACGACGCAGAAACTGAGATACACCCGTGAACTGGAAGCCTTCGGAAAAAATCAACCAGCTCGGATTCAACTGCTCCACTTCAATCCGCCCGGTAATCTTTTCCAGCCAGGAAGTAGCTTCCTCGACCTTCACTCCGCTCAGCCGGATGGCCAGCAGCTCTTCGACGGGCAGCGTGCGCCTCCGGTCGCGGAGAGCCACAATGACCCGGTGAACTCCGCGGCTCCGCACTAGACTAAGAAGATGCGAAGCTACGGCCTGGCGGGTGAGCTCTCCTTCTACATGCCCAGTCCAGCCAACGACCTCGATGCCGAGATCGGAACGCTGTCGTAGACCATTGAGCAGACGCAGCGCCCGGTCCCCAGTGCCCAGGATGTACACCCGCTCGCGAAGCAGGGGTTGCTGCACCAGCCAGCCATAGATCGCTCGCCAGCCGAACAGTGCGAAGACGAGAATGATCGCGCCCCATCCCGCCGAGCCCCGGCCGGGCAACAACGCGGGATTGATCTTCAGCACCAGCGCCAGAGCCAGGACCACGAAGCCGAGAACAAACAGCAATCGGAACGCCTGATCCAGGTTGCCGACCGTCTTAGGGCGGTCATACAAGTCGAAGCCATGTGAAACCAGCAGAACGATTCCGGTCACCACCAGAATCTTCAAGTACCCGCCCTCGATGAACAGCTCGTCGCTTACCCGCAGCAGGCCGTACTCCCGCCCCTGCAGTTGTTGCATGAGGAGCATCCCGGCTACGAACGAAAGTCCCACAATGAGGGCCTCGCCCGCCAGCAGTACTACCGTGCGCAGCGGATAGTACACCTTGAACAGCCGGATCACGTTCTCCTACCCCTTTGGCTCGGTTTACTTCTTCTCGTAAGCTTCGTAGTAGTAGCGCGCGTAGGCGGAAACCTCGGCATCGGCTCCGTTGAGTACCACACCCACCAGAGTCTGATCCCGGAACTCCTGGCGAGCCCGCCGTGCCATATCGAAAGGCGTGGAGTTGCATCGCACCACCATCAGCACGCCATCGCAGGCCGTGGCCAGCAGACTGGCATCCGAGACCGGAATGGCCGGCGAAGAGTCCACCACGATCCAGTCGAACAATGGCTCGACCCGCTGCAGCAGAAGCTTCAACCGCCCGCTCGAGGCCAGCTCCGCGGGATTCACGATGTTGTTGCCGCTGGGAATGAAAAACAGGTTTTCCAGCGGACCGCGCTGCATGATCGAGAATTCGTCGGTCTCCCCGCGCAGATAGTCCGCCAGGCCCGGGGTGCAAGTCGTTCCCATCATCATGTGCAGCTGGGGTGAACGCAGGTCGCCGTCAATGATGAGCACCCGCCGCCCATGCTGCCGCACCATCACCTGGGCCAGATTGGCAGCGGTGAATGACTTGCCTTCTTTGGGCAGGGCACTGGTCACCAGAATCTTCTTTAGCGCCATCTTCTCCCGCAGGTGATAAAGGCGCGAGCGCAGGGTGCGGAACTGTTCCGCACCTCGAGCGTTCTCGTCTCCGTTGAAAAACAGCATCGTGTTCGTATCCGGATTCCACGGTTGCTGCAGGCACCGGGCTAATAGCGCTTCCGGATTGAACGAACTGGAGAAAGCCACCGGGGCCGCTGTGCCGTTCGCCGCGGTTGAGGCCGGAATCGGTTCGACTTCTGCGCCGTGCAAGTCCGAGGCTGGAGGAACCAGACTCGGCTGGGCAAGCCCTTCCTGGGTTTCGGCTCGCTCCTGTTCGGCTTTTTTCAGTGCTTCGTGAATACGACTCATGATTTCCCTTCCTTGGGGAGGCCGCTGTGCTCGCGCAAGCGGTCGGCCAAACTGGCCAGCGATCTCAAGGTCTCTATCAGATCCAGCTTTTCCGCTGCCGGCCCGGCCGCCGTCATGGCGCCGGCAGCGGCACCGTCCGTCAAATCGAAATCCCGGGCCACGCAGTCCACCACGGTCTGCCCGATCACTTTCTGCTGATCGACGAACGCGCTCACCAGGCAATGCTCGCAGAGCAGATTGATCACCCGCGGAATGCCGTTGGAATGACGATGCACCGCGATTAATGCATCTGGATCGAAAATCGTCTGCCCGTTGGAGCCCGCGATGCGCAACCGTTGTTGCACATAAGCCGCGGTTTCCTCGGGCGTCAGAGGATGGGTTTTCGCGCGCAGGGTGAGCCTCTGCCGCAATTGGCGCAACTGCGGCAGCTTGAGCTTCATCTCCAGCTCCGGCTGGCCCACCAGTACGATCTGCATCAGTTTCTCTGTAAACGTCTCCAGGTTGGTCAGCATGCGGATTTCTTCCAGCACTTCCTCGCTCAGGCTCTGCGCTTCATCCACAATCAGAACCGCGGTCTCGCCCGACCGGTAGCGGTCCAGCAGCCAGTTGTAGAGCCGCAACAACACCTGGCTCTTGGCTTTCGAATCGCAAGCGATGCCAAAATCCGCCATCATGTAATCGAGGAATTGCGGAACGTTCATGCGGGAATTGAAGACGAAGGCGGTCGCCACCTGCTGCATGCGCAGCCACTCCAGCAGCTTGTTGATCAGGGTGGTCTTCCCCGTACCTACTTCTCCGGTCAGCAGCACAAAGCCTTTCCGGCTTTGAATGCCATAGGTCAGGCAGGCCAGCGCCTCCTCGGTGTGCCGCGTGAGAAACAGGTAGCGCGGGTCCGGATTGACGTTGAACGGATTGGCTTTCAGCCCGTAGAACTCTTTGTACATGGCGTTGGCTCAAACTCCCACAGTCCGCTCGTGCTCTTGAACTTTCTTTTTCCTCTTCCAGAATCCGCCGTTGCGTCCGCCGTTCTGCGGAACCGCCTCACCGACCCAGGGAACCGATACCAGCATGGGCAACTCCATCGCCGCTTCCACATCCGTCTGGGTTCGAATCGAGCTGTCGCGGAACTCCAGCAATACGGCGATACCAGCTCCTAAGGCAAGACCCGCGGCCAAGCCTCCGCCCGCAAACAGGAGGCGGTTGGGAAAGCTGGGAGCATCGGGCGCGCTCGCCGGACTCAGCAATCTCAGCTGCTCCCCTTTTTGTTGCAGTTCCATCTGGTGCGTAGCGTCAGCTTTGTCCTTGTTGGCCAGCAGATCCTGATAGTTCTGCTGCGCGTTGCTGTAATCGCGGGCCATCTGCTTGTATTGCTCTTCCACCTCGGGGCTCAACGCCACCCGCCCTTGATAGAGCGAGATTTCCTCTTGCAATCGCTTCTGGTCGCGCGTGGCCGAGGCAATCAGATCCGAGTACTGGTGGAGCTGCATGCGCAGTTGCTGAATGGCAGCCGGTTCGGTTGCCGAGGCTTTCTCGGCGGTGGGATCGCTGTTCTGGGCAGCCGCCTTGTTGATCTCCGCCAGCTTCTTTTTCACCTCGGCGATGTCGGCTTTGGTCTTGATGACGTCGGGGTGGTCGTCGGTATAGCGCGCCTCCAGTTGCAGGAGCAATGTTTGCAAGTCAGAGAGTTGCTTTTCCAGCGTCTGGGGGTTGGTTGTCGATTGCAAGGACTTCCAGGCCGCTAATTGCTGCCCCAGAAGCGACTCTGTGTAGGCCTTGTCCTGTTGGGCCCGATTCAGCTGCTGGGTGTTGGCGTCCAGCTGCGAATTCAGGCCCGTGAGAATCTTCATGTTGGTGTCTTCATCCCCTGGGAGTTGGCCTGTGTATTTCCTCTTAAAATCAGCCAGCTTCGCGTCGAGATCGTCCAGATTGCGCTTGGCCTCGTCCAGCTGTTGACTGAGAAAGTCTGCCGTGCCCTCGCTCATGTTTTGCGTGAACTTAAGATTCTCTTCCAGGACCAGGGAAGCGAGCCCGTTGCAGATTTTCTGCGCCTCCGTCGGGTTGGCGGCGGTGTACCCCACATAGAATCCCGGTGCCGAGGTGTTTTTCGCCGGCGGCGCTTTCTTCTTGCCTTCGGTCGCAATGGGAGTCTGCGTCAAATCCGTTTCCATCGGACTTACCGACATGTTCTGCCGGATTCCATCCATGACTGCGTCGGCATCCTGGCCCGGCTTGACCAGGCCGAGGCGCTCGACCATCGGCCGCAGGCTGCTCGGGCTTAGCGCCTGTTGCTGCAGTGTTTCGATGCGTAAAGTCAGGTCCTCATCGTCCACCAGCGGCTGCACCATGTTCGCCGGCACCTCCTGGCCAACGACCAGGATGGCCGCCTGCGCGGTGTACTTTGGCGGGAAGACATATGAGCTCAGCCAACCAGCCAGGGGCGCAAACAGGGCCGGGATGACAATCACCTTCATCCGTCGGCGCAACATTGCCAGATAATCTTCGATGGTTAAGTCGCGTTTTCCAATCATCTTCGTAACCTGCTCTCGCTGTCCTTGCGGGACAGCCTGGGAAATTCAGTCGAGATGGATAGGACGCGGCGTCCAATCCAGCCCAATCGTGCCTAAGTGCCGCTGCGAAATCCGGCTGCACGGTCCCGGATTGCCGCCGCCCATGCAGAACGAACTGTCAAATGCAAGCTCATTGAACTGATAGCTGGCGAAGATATGAAACTGCCGCCCCAGGTGCCGATGTAAAGCGATTCCGGCAAAACCGGCGTCATAGGTGCGGCCGGGTATGTCATTGACCGGCAGTTGGAGTCTCCTGTTTTTGGAGTACCCCGCGTCCAGGGTCGCCAGCCACAGCCGGTTTAACGGGCGGTTTGCGCTCAAGCGTACGATGTCGCTCTGCGCTCCGGCAAAAAAGCCCGAGCCTCCGGTGGTGTAGTGATCATATTTCAGACTCACGGTGGTCTTGGGAAACTTATAACTGAGCGATGCCCGGCCGGCGGCGGACAGGCGGGTTGTATCCAGAATTGTGGTCAGAATCACTCCGCCGTTCGGACCGCATTGCGTCAAATCCGTAATACCGAAAATGCTGCAGGTTTGTGCTGTCTGGTGAATAGTTGTGACTTGCGGCCCGGCACCCAGCAGCAGACTAAGACGCCCGGAAATACGATGTCCCCACAGCAGTTCCCCAATCTGCGTATGGAAGGCTGCTCCTGAAACCGAAAAATCGAAGTGTTGATAGCCGTATACGATGGCGGCCTGATCGTGTGGCCCAAAAATGTGGTCGATGCCGAGCTGCCCGGTTTCCTGGCTGCTGCCTACGAAGGAAATCGGGACGGCAGTGCTATTGGGCCCAAAAAGCAGCGTTGAGCTGATGTTCTCGGTATAGTGCACGAAGCCATAGCCGACCGTGGCCGTCACAGCGGTCTTCGGGGTGAACTCCTCCACGGCATCCACCAGGGCCAGGTTCATGATCCGCGGTACTTGGCTGAGGGACCCGAAGATGTTGCCGCCAAAGTAGACGTTCTCTGCGTTGAAGCCTCCGCCCCCGATCAGCTCTCCCAACCCGTTCATGCCGCCATAGGCTTCTCCAAAACTCCCCTCAGGCAGGTAGCTGAACGAATCGCGAATTCCCAGTTGTCCACGTTTCCAGACGATTTTCTGGTCCACGTCCATCAACTGAACCTGTCGAAAGCCCAAGGTTCGCAGCGAGGAATAGCCAAACCCTCCGGTGTAGTCAAGAGCCAGGTTGTAGTTTTTCCACAACCTCTGCAAATCCAGACCGCCGAGCACCGAGGTCACGGAACGCATGGAGGAACCACTCAGTGTGTTGCCGACGTTGGAGTCTGCCGTCTCCCGCACGTGTGCTCGAGGCTGCAAGTAACTTAGCGCCGCCGCATGCGGCTCCAGGCCGGGAAGGTCGAGTCCGGAGATAGGAGGGTTCTCGGTAACTGGCGGGGGCGGAGTTTCTTGTCCATAGGCTGGCGCCGGTGTCTGTGGCTGCTGCGCGTTGTCCTGGTCAGGCGTGCTTGTTTGTTGGCTCCCGCTATCCTGAGCCACGGCAGTACCTATAGCCAGCGCGAGCAATAGTGCGCTCGAGATTTTGTGAGCTCTGCGCATCCCGCTCCTATGGCACCACCACCGTATCTCCCGGCTTCAGAAGGATGTTTTCGTTGGATCGCCGGCCCTTTACCACATCTTTGTAATTGAACGGATGCTTGACCGGTCTGCCGTTTTCGGTGCGTAAAACGTAGATGCGTTTCACGTCGGCAAACTGAGTGAAGCCTGCGCTGGCCAGCGCCTGCAACACAGTCATGCCCGGCAACAGGGGAACCGCGCCCGAGTGCAGAACCTCGCCGGTCACGAAAATCCGCTGGCTATTCATGGCCGTTACCACCACCGTCACCCGCGGATCGTCCACATATTTCTTCAGTTTTTGCGTAATGGAAGCTTTTAGCTCAAGCGGCGTCAGTCCGGCGGCGGTTACATCGTCGAGCAGCGGCAAAGAAATCTTGCCGTCGGGACGCACGGGCAGTGTGCCACTCAAGTCGGGCTCCTTCCATACCGAAATATGAAGAGTGTCGTCGGGGCCGATCACATATTCCGATCCCGAAGCTGCCGACGGCATCTTGGTTCCCGCATCGCTCGCCGGCATGGCGGGCTTGGTCTCGGCGGCGGCCCCGGTGTTGTCCGGTTGGCTCTGCGCCCAAATGAAGACAGCACCCAGTCCTACCAAGACTAGGACTGCCAGCTTCATGACTTTCCTCATGCTTTCTCCTGCGGCGCTTGGGAGGTTTCTAAACTCGCTGCGCTCCCCAACTCAATTAGCAAAGACTCGGTGCTGCGTCGGGCAGCTTTGGGAAGCGGTCGTTGGCCTTGCTGGTCCGGCTCTCACGCCGGAGCGGAATACATGCTACCGTTTTTTCTGAAGCCTTTCCGGGGAAAAGCTAGCTCACAGACCGGCTGAGCGTCAGGCTACAACGAGAAGCACGGCTGGCATTACCCCAGTCCCTGGTAAATGAGTATCATTGCATCATTATTACATCATGTTTTCAATAGCTTACAAGCAAGAGCACAAGCGAGGGTGGATCTTTGTTGCTTCTAACAGATCATACACGAACTCGTGAAGGTCGCGAGGAATTTTCTTGGGTTCTCGAGCAGGACTTTCGTCCATGTTACATCCTGATTAATTCCCCATCTTTGCTAGTGAAAAAGGCTCAAGCCTGATACCCCGCCGGTTTGCAGAGTCGTTTACATTCGCTTATGCTGAAAAGCTAAGGCCCTGCACGAGAGCTCCTTTCGCGTGAGCCAAGTTGTGTTAGTGGAGCAGCATAGCGTAGAAGCAACCGCTCAGCGCAACGCCAACCTGCCGCTGTGGCAAGGGGCAGCGATTGCGGCTCTGCTGCTTTGGCTCTACGCCCCCACGCTCTCACACCTGGTACTGCAATGGTGGCACGACCCCAATTTCTCGCACGGCTTCTTTGTTCCGCTTTTCTCCGCATTCGTACTCTGGCAGGAACGCTCACGACTTACCGCCCTGGATCTGCGCCCCTCGTGGTCGGGCCTCGCCATCCTGTTCTTTGGGCTCAGCATGCTCGTTATCGGCCGGTGGGGCGCTGATATCTTCCTTCCGCGCTTGTCGCTGCTCATTGTGCTGGCCGGCCTGACCATCCTCTTTCTCGGCTGGAACTTTTTCCGTGCGATCCTGTTTCCTTGGGCGTTCCTGTTGTTGATGATTCCCATCCCAGCGATCATCTTCAACAAGATCACTTTTCCCCTGCAGTTGCTGGCGTCAAAAATCGCCAGCTTGTCG
This sequence comes from Candidatus Aquilonibacter sp., assembly GCA_035523915.1. Lineage (GTDB taxonomy): Bacteria > Acidobacteriota > Terriglobia > Terriglobales > Acidobacteriaceae > Sulfotelmatobacter. Next base: position 49,544 of record DATKPV010000055.1, read on the forward strand.
CTGGCGGCCATGGGCGTACCGGTTTTGCGCGAAGGCAATGTGATCGTCCTGGCGGCTATGCGACTGGAGGTTGCGGAGGCATGCAGTGGCATTCGCTCTCTGATGTCCCTGCTTACGCTCGCGGTAATCTACTCTTACCTCGTGGAGCGCAGAACCGCCGCTCGCCTTGCCTTGGCGCTAGCCTCCATCCCTATCGCGGTCGGTGCTAACAGTGTTCGCATCATCGGCACTGGATTACTGGTGCAGTACTGGGATCCGGACCGGGCCGAAGGCTATTTCCATGCTTCCTGGGGATTGCTGATTTTTGTGATTTCTCTGGTCATGTTGTATCTTGTGCATCGGCTTATCTGCCTGATCTGGCCAGATGAGAAGGAGAAGGCTTGAAGTTACGCTTCGTCTGCGCCGTGGTGCTGATTCTGCTCACGGCCGCTTTGCTCCAGGCGAGAGGCCGCACCGAAATCGTTCCTCACGGCATGCCCCTCGCATCTTTCCCCATGCGATTGGGCGACTGGAGCGGTACCGATATCCCGCAGGATCCGGAAGTTCTCCAAATTCTTGGACCGGGCGATTTTCTCCTCCGCGAGTACCAGGCACAGAGCAGGGGTGCTCCGCCGATCGGCTTGTTTATTGCTTATTTCCCCAGCCAGCGGGCTAACGATACGATCCACTCTCCCAAGCATTGCCTGCCGGGATCCGGCTGGATGCCCGTGGTCAACGATCGAGTGATGCTGAATCTGCCCGGCCACAAACCTTTTCCGGCCAACCGTTACGTGGTCGCGCGGGCCGGAGCCCGGGAATTTGTGCTCTATTGGTATTGGGCTCATGATCGCGGTGTAGCCAGCGAGTATTGGGCCAAGTTCTATCTGGTCAAAGACTCCATCCGCATGAACCGCAGTGACGGCGCCCTGGTCCGCATCACCACCCCGATGCTTCCCGGCGAAAGCCTGCAGGCAGCGGAAAAGCGCGTGCTTCCCTTCGCCGATCATCTCGGTCCTCTTCTCGACGACTACATTCCGCGTTAACGTGCGCGTAGGAAAAACAAAGCCGGCGATTCCGCGCCAAGAACTGCCATCCGTCGCAGCAAGTTTCATCTTGCCCCCGTTCCTCGCCGGTGCTATTGGTAGCTCTCCATCGATGTCGCGAACCTGACTTCAGGACACACCATTGCCGGAACCCCAAACGAATGCCGGCCAGCTCGCAGTGAAGTCGCGCGCCCCCGCCGGTCTGTCGATCGCCGAGGCTGAAGACCCCAACCGTCCGCGTCGCGTCCTCGGCTTCCGCGATTTACTCCTGTTCTACGTCATAACCGGCATCAGCCTGCGCTGGATCGCCACAGCCGCTGCGGCCGGACCCAGCTCCATCGTCATCTGGATCGGCGCCTGGCTTTGCTTCTATACCCCGTTGGCGCTTTCCGTGATTGAACTCTCCTCGCGCTATCCCGGCGAAGGCGGCATCTATGTGTGGACGAAACACGCCTTCGGGGATTTCTCCGGCTTCATGTCGGCCTGGACCTATTGGGTCTGCAATCTTCCTTACTTTCCCGCCGTGCTTTACTTCGCCGCCGGCAACCTGCTCTACATGCACCCGAGTTTGAAGCCGCTCTCGCACAGCACGGCTTATTACGTTGTGTTTTCGCTTGTGGTGTTCAGCGGCGCCGCGCTTTTGAACATCATCGGTCTCGACGTGGGCAAGTGGCTGCACAACCTGGGGGCGCTGGCGATGTGGATTCCGGTCGGCATCATCATCCTCATGGGATACATTGCATGGCACCGCTACGGCTCGGCCACGTCCTTTACCCTGCGATCGATGACCCCGGCAACCCACCTTAACGATGCCATCTTCTGGTCCGTGCTGGTCTATGCGTTTGCCGGCTGCGAGACGGCATCGTTAATGGGCGATGAAATCAAGAACGCTCGCCGGGCCGTCCCGCGCGCCCTGCTGATTGCGGGAGTCACCGTGGCGCTGGCCTACATCCTGGGAACCGTTGCAGTTTTGCTGTCACTGCCCGGTTCCGAAGTTGGCAATCTCCAGGGACTCATGCAGGCGGTTTCGAGAACCGCTCAACGCGTGGGCCTGAATTCTCTGATTCCTTTCACCGCGTTCCTCATCGCCCTGAGCAATGTAGGAGCATGCAGCGCCTACCTGGCTGCAGTGGCGCGTCTGCCGTTTGTCGCCGGCATTGACCGCTTTCTGCCCTCAGCCTTTGGCAAGCTGCATCCGCGCTGGAAAACCCCGTGGATTGCTCTGTTCGCGCAATACGTTCTCGGCGTAGTTTTCATCTTTCTTGGGCAGGCGGGAACCAGCGTGAAGGGCGCTTATGACGTCATGGTCAGCATGGGAGTGCTGACGTATTTCATTCCTTATCTGTACTTGTTCGCCTCCATGATCAAACTGCAACGTGAGCCTGCGGGGGAGGACGTGATCCGTGTGCCCGGAGGAAAGCCTGTGGCCGTGCTGGTCGCGCTGGTGGGGCTGACTACGACCTCGATGACAATTATTCTTTCCATGATTCCGCAACCCGACGAGGCGAACAAGCCGCTGGCGGTATTGAAAGTAGTCGGAGGCACCGCCCTGTTCGTTGGCCTCGGCGTGTGGATTTATTGGGCGGGGAAGAAGCGGGAGCGGCCGGCGCCCTCGTCCGCCGAAGGGGCAATCTCGGCGTGAGGAGGTCGATGGAGCGCCGGACGCCCGTGTGCCTTTCAAGGTGTGAGGGAACTACACCGGTGTCGCCGTCTTCCGCGGAGGATTGAAAAACGGCAGCGTGGTCACCTTCACGTTCGTCTTCAGCCGGATCGCCTCAATCGTGATTTCCATTTGCAAGGTCGTGCCCGGCCTGGCATGTTCCGTTTCTACACTGGCCAGTGCAATCATCTTCTTCAGTAGTGGTGACCATGTTGTGGTTGTTGCCTTGCCCGCTTGCTTCTCTCGCGAATAGAGCGGAACGGCCACGCGCGATGCCTGGGCCGGCGCTGCCGGAGTCAGGCCATAACGCTCATACAGTTTCTCCACCTCAGTCCAATCGACCTCGAGCCCGACCAGCTGCCGCGGTACTCCCTGCTTCGCATCCTGCTCGAGCGGGCGCTTGCCGATGAAGTTCTCTTTTTCGAGATGCACCATCTTCGCGAAACCGAGCTCGTAAGGCGAATATTTTTGCGATGAAATTAACGCCTTCTTCGAACTGATGTAATCGACTTCGATCAACAGTAGCCCGGCTTCCACCCGCGCCACATCCAGGGCCAGCATTCCCGCCGCATGCAGATCAAACTGCTTCCCTTTTTCCATCAACGCGTCCCACACTTTCACGGCCTCATTCCACGGAACCCAGATTTCGTAACCCAGATCGCCGGTGTAGCCGGTGCGGGAAATATCCACGGGCACGCCGCCGATCTTGCCACGGGTCACGCGGAAGTATTTCAGGTTCGCGATATCGGCTTCGGCAACGGTCTTCAACAGCTTTGCCGAAGTCGGGCCCTGCAGAGCCAAAGCTGCAACTCTTTCGGAAATATCTTCGATCTGCACGTCCAGATTGAGCCCGTTCTGACGGAACCAGCGCAGGCTGGGATCGGCTGCGGTCCAGCGATAGAGGTTGTCTTCCAGGCGAGAAATCGTGCCGTCGTCGATCACTTTGCCCTGCTCGTCGCACCAGCAGCAGTAAATCACCTGCCCGACTTTTACCTTGTTGATGTCGCGCGTGATGACGCGGTTCACCAGCTTGGTCGCATCCTTGCCGCTGATCAGATACTTGTAGAGTGGCGTAATGTCGATCAGCGCGGCCGCGTTGCGGATGGCGTTGTACTCATGCTCGTGGTGCACCTCGTACACGCTGACCGTGTAATAGCCGCTCCACTCGCGGTAATTCAGGCTATGGCATAGGGGAAAGGTTCTCTCGTGAAACGCGGTTCCAATGGGCAAGGCAGTGGCCTCAAAAAAGTTTGGTCGCAGCCGGATTATAAGCAGCGTCGTGCCAGCGCAGCAACCGCTAAGCATTTGACTTTCGGTCACGGGATAGCCCGACCCGCGTTGCTAATCTTTGTCTTTGCCGCCTTTGTCTTTGCTGGCTTTCATACTGGGCTTGTCGTCGTCATCCGCATCCACCGGGCGGAAGCCCACATCCACGATGTCGACCACCTGATGCGTCCTGGGATCGACCACGGCGCACACCGTCACCTTTTGTCCGTTGTACATCCCAACGATGGGATAGCTGCCTTCCATGCAGGTTCTCTCCTGCAGGCGGGCCTGCACCGGCTTTTTGGCGGCGCACCCGGCAAGCAAGAGCACACAAAGCAGGCCCGCAGCTCCCGCGGTCGCGGTGGCGCTTGTCCGCCTGCGGATTCGAGAGTTCGAGCTGTCAGTCATGACTAGTCCGTTCCCGGCGGACTGATCGGCTGCTGCGCCAGATTGATCATCCCGCCGCCGGTGCACACTCCGGCCGTGCAGCCGGTGGGAGCTGCGCAGATGTCGTTCGCAGTCTGATCACGGGTGGTGAGCGGCTGTAAGCTGTTGCGCGGCGGGTTCAGCCAGCCCATCAGGCTGGTCTCAATGCACTTGTTCAGCGAACCGAATTCAAAAGTCGTGCGCACCACGTCGTTGGTGCAGTAGGGCCCGATGCATAAAGTGGGTACGCGAATGCCCATGCCCATCACGTCCGTCGTCGGAGGCATGACGTGATCGTAGAAGCCGCCAAAATCGTCCCAGGTCAGAAACACGGCAGTGTTGGCGTAGACACCGGCGTTCTTGAAAATGTTGGCCAATCGGGCGGCGGTCCACGCTTCTCCGGTTGCGCCAAGCTGGGCCGGGTGCTCCGAATCTCCCGTGTCCGGAATCAGCCAGGAAACCGCGGGCAACAGGTTGTTCTGCACGTCATAATCGAAACAGTGCCAGTCCACGACTTTCCCGTAAAAGCTCGATCCCCAGCCCGGGGGATCGCAGCACGACGCGTTGGCTGGTTTGCATGTAGTGTTGGCGAACCACTCGTTGCCGTACCGGACCTGCTGGCTGTAGGAGGCAAAATTCCATATGTAGCCACCCTGATTGTAGGTCGGCGCATAAACCGCCCAAGTGACTGGGGCCGGACTGCCGTTTTTGGCTTGTGTAGCTTTCTCCAGCTGCTGAGCCATGGTTGTCAGCGTCGGGCATAGGCATCCCGCCGTACCTCCAACGCAACTGGCTGTGCTGCAGCTGCCCCCACCTGTGCAAGCAGCAGAAGAACATGACGGACCCGAAGAGCAGGTGCAAGCCGCTCCGGGATTCGTCCCTCCTGTACACATGCCGCCGAAGTACCTGAGGCCTGTAAGGGAATCGATCGACTTGACGATGCCGTTCTTGACTCCGCTTTGATAAATGTACGGCGGCGCCGATCCGGTGTGCTGCGAATCGCAGGTCCACGACAGATTTCCACCGATGCCATTCGGGTCTTCCGACGCGCCATTAGAAGAGGATCCGAAGATATACCAATGGTTGGGATAGGAAGGGCCAAGCATGGAAGAAAAGAAATGGTCCGCGATCCCGTAACGCTCGGCCCACGAATAGTAGGTGGGAAAGTCGTCCGCGTCGTAGTAAATGTACGCGCCGTAGTTGGCGCAGCCGCTATAAAAACCGTCCATCCTGCCGCCGTCGATGTCGACTATGGCCATGGCGTTGGTGTGGGTGCAATCCGGATCGCCCACATCGGGGTTGGCATGGGCCAGCGCGACCACGGTATCCACACCTTTTATTTTGGCCAACCCTTGCGTGACCGGATAGTCCTGCACGTTGGGCAAATGACCAAAATACGAATCGAATGACCGATTCTCTTTGACGATAATCACCATGTGCTGGATGGAGCCTTGCGCCCAGCACAGGCTCGTGGTGGCCAACATCAGCGCGAGATACCTTCCCATCTGTCCCCCCCAACAAAAACTCTTTGACATCGGCGGACACTTCACCCGCGACCTGACTTGCCGCGGCCTAGCTGATCCTGCGACTTCAACATCCGGTGGGGTGACAGATCAGTATCGACGTAGCAGCGACCAATGCGGCACATCCATCTCCCAAACGTGGCGCGGTTCGGCAGATGCGGCTCTGTGCCTGCTTTTCAGAGTGGCCGGATTATACGCAGCGAAAGGTTTTTCTGGCAAGAAATTTTAATCGCTGCCAATTCGGATTGTGAAAACCGCTCCCACGCGTCGCTGGCACAGATTCTCCTGTGTAAAAATCGGCCTGCATGACTACGGGGTCGCATCCAGCGGGGAATAATCGGCCGACTCCCGTCCGGAAGCCTTGTTCCATGCGCCGATTTGTTCGACCGCCTGTGTCAAGCTCACGACAACACGGTTCGGGAGCACGCTTCCGAAGCGTTCCAGGGCTTTTTCCATCTCGCCGGGAAATCCCCAAATGCCAGCCAGGATTCTGATCTCAGGAAGTTGAATGCGGATTCTCTGGCACAAGGCGCAGGCCTGGGCAAAGGCAAACGGGGGCAGCGCAGAAATGCAGATTACGTCGTTTGGCTCCGGTGGCACATGAGTCAGCAGCTGCTCGACCACCGTACTCGCGGGAAGCGAGACTACGCCGAAACCTGAACGTTCCAGGAGTTGCGCCAGCATGGAGGAAGTGATTTCATCCGCCTGATCGTTCGCTGCAAGGCAGAAAATGCGAATCGCTGCCGGCTCCGGCGCTGCCGGACCAGTTCGCGCTTCCGGCCGCGCTGCAAATGCGCGCTGCGACCGGAAAAGCCTCGCCCTCGGTGCCATTCCTGCCGGCCGGTAAACCGCCGACTCGGAGACGATTTCGCTGAAGCTGAGAAACAGAAATGACTCGCGCCGCTCGTCCAGCGCGCCTTTGTGCCGGTCCTGCTCTGACAGCATCAGGGCGGGGATCAGGACCTGGTCATAAAGTTCAGCCAGACTATGATCTTTCAGGAAATTAAGAGCAATGGTCCGTGCATCGTCCTGATCCAGTGCCAGCAGCCGCTGGTAAAACTGGGCCTCCAGCGAGAGGGCGGTTTCATCGCCCAGCAGAATATGCAGGAAGGATAGCCGGGGGAAATAACGGCCCACCACGATGACGCATACCGTTAGCGGGATCGCCAGGATGAGCCCCGCCCATCCCCAGAGTATGGTCCAGAAAACGGTGGTGACCAGCAATGCCAGCGCAGAAATGCCGGTGCGCGCGCCATAGAGCCACGGCTCGACCACGTTCGCCGCGATGAATTCCAGAAGGACGTAAAGCAAAATCACCAGAACGGGCGGTCCCCAACCATCGAAGACGGCCAGGGCCAGCACACAGGGAAACGCCATGGCCGTCAGCGCTCCAGCATAGGGCACCATTCGCAGAACGCCTGCCAGAATGCCCCACAGCGGGGCGCTGGGAATGCCGATCAGGAAGAGCCCAGTGCCGAAGCACACGCCATAACAGCTGTTCACCAGGAGCTGCGATCCGAGATACCGGCTCACGCGGCGAGCGGCATCGTTCAGGGCAAGAGTCATGGCATGCAGCTGCGCCACGCCCGCCAGGCGCAATAGCCGGTTTCGCAGGTCCTCCTGCTTGATCAGAATGAAGACGGTGAAGATCAGCACCATGCCGGTCATTCCCAACGGCCTTACCAGGGGAACCAGCACCTCGCGCAGGCTTTCAAAACCATTCGTCGGCAGGGTAACGATCTGAACCGGTAGCGGCGCGGCCGGCGGAGCCGTTGTGTTATTGCTCCCCGCGCGCACGTTTTTCTCCGGACTCGGCGCCGCGGCAGGTGCAGCGGTGCTGGGTTCCGGCTCCGCGAACTCCGCGCCAATCTCGTTCAAACCCTCCGCCGCCCTCCCCAGAGCGCTGTCGGGGCGATAGTGCAGCGCCTCGATCTTGTTGTGAATGTTCATGCGGTACTTGGGGAGATCGTTGGCGACCTGCAGGAGTTGGCGGCCAACCACCGATCCCAGCCCCAGAAGCACCGCCAGCGCCAGCGAGATAGCCAGCGCTACCGCCGACAGGCGATGCAGCCGCAACTTTTGCAGCCATTCCACCAGAGGCGACAACAGAAAGGTGAGAGCCAATGCGAAGGCCAGAGGAATCAGAACCGCGCGCGCAAAATACAGAATGAGAATGACGCCGGCCAGAACGACCAGCGGGTTGAGCGTCAGCGAGTTCTGTTGGGCGCGGCTCATTGGCTCAGACAAGATACTCCAAATAAGCCGCCGGCGTTGAGTCTCTGTCGCGGTCGCAGAAGCGCACTGGCCGGCGCCACATTTTCCGCGACAACCTGTCCTGCGCTGCGCTAGAATGCTTCCCTGACCATGCGCCGCGTCCTGCAATGGAGCGTCCTTCCCAGCGGTCTCTGATCCGCTGTTTTTCTTATTCTTCCCGCGAGTATCATTGCGTTTCCGAATCTGTCTGGCCAAAGAGCTAAAGGCTAAGAGCTAATGGGTAACTCATACGACGTAATCGTCATCGGTGGCGGCCACAACGGGCTGGTCAACGCCGCCTATCTGGCGAAGGCTGGCAAGAAGGTTCTGGTGCTCGAACGCCGCCACGTTCTCGGCGGGGCCGCGTGTACGGAAGAAATGGTCCCTGGATTCAAGTTCTCGGTCTGCTCTTACGTGGTTTCGCTTTTGCGGCCGGAGATCATTCGCGATCTCGACCTGCCGCGCCATGGCCTGGAGATTCTTCCGCTCGACGGCACTTTCACGCCTATGCCGAGCGGCGATTATCTCTGGCGCGTGAATGACCACGGCCGCACCCACCGCGAAATCGCCCGCCACTCGCGCGTGGACGCCGAAGCTTACGACGAATTCGGCAAAGCCATGCAGGCCATGTGCCGCTTCGTAAAGCCGATCTTGAGCATGGTCCCGCCCGACCCGCACACGCTCAATCCACGCGAACTCATGAAGCTGCTGTTCCTGGGCCGCCGCTTTCAGGGCATGTCCAGCGAGGACAAGTACAACCAGGTCCAGCTTATGACCATGAGCGCGATCGATTTTCTCGATCAGTGGTTCGAGACCGACGTGCTCAAGGCGACGATGTCGGCCTCGGGAATCATCGGCACTTTCCTGGGCGTGCGCTCGCCCGGAACAGCCTACGTGTTACTGCATCACTACATGGGCGAGATTGATGGCGCATTCCGTGCCTGGGGATTTGCCCGCGGCGGCACCGGGGCGATTTCCAACGCGATCGCCGAAGCCGCCCGCGAAGCGGGCGTTGAAATCCGCACGAAGTCAGGCATCTCGCAGATCCTCGTCAAGGACGGCCGAGCCAAGGGCGTGGTTCTCTCCAACGGAGACGAAGTCTATGCCGATGTAACTTCCTCCAGCGTCGATCCGAGACTAACCTTCACGAAGTTCATCGAGGCGCAGCACCTTCCCGGAGATTTTCTCGAAGAGGTCAACCGCTACAAGTTCCGTGGCTCCTCCGGCAAAGTAAACATGGCGCTGGATGCGCTGCCGGATTTCAAGTGCATGCCCGGACCGGGCGCGCATTTGCGAGGCGCGATTTCCATTTCTCCCTCGGTCGAGTACATGGAGAAAGCCTACGACGACGCCAAGTACGGAAATTTCTCCAGCCGCCCATATATCGACATGGTCATCCCCAGCCTTACCGACCCTTCAGTCGCCCCGCCGGGCAAGCACGTGATGTCGTGCTTCGTGCAGTATGCTCCATACAAGCTGCGCCCGGGCCTCAACTGGGACGATCAGCGCGAAGCCTTCGGCGACAACGTGGTCAAAACCATTTCTGAATACGCGCCCAACCTCAAGAACATCATCATTCAGAAGCAGGTCATCACGCCGCTCGATCTGGAGCGCGAGTGGGGGCTGAGCGAGGGCAACATTTTTCAGGGAGAACTATCGCTCGAGCAGCTTTTCTTTTTGCGTCCGGTCCCGGGGTGGGCGCAATACCGCACCCCGATCAAAAATCTCTACATGTGCGGATCGGCCACGCATCCGGGAGGCGGCATCATGGGCGCCAACGGCCGCTTGGCCGCGCTGGAAATTTTGAAAGACGTCGGAGGCGCAGCCTGACATGCCCGAGACGACAAACAATCGCGACATCATCCTCATCGGCGGCGGCCACAACGGCCTGGTCGCCGCTTTCTATCTCGCCAAAGCCGGATTCAAGCCGCTTGTGCTGGAACGCCGTGAGCAGGTCGGCGGCGCGGCGATCACCGACGAATTCCATCCCGGATTCCGCTGCTCCACGTTGTCGCACTCGGCTGGTCCGATTCGCCCTGACGTTGCCCGCGACATGCAACTGGAACGGCATGGGCTTCGGCTGATCACTCCGGATGTAGCCGTCACTGCGCTCACGCCCGACGGGCGCGCGCTCTCGCTCTATCAGGACACTCAGAAATCTTCGCAGGAGATCGCTGCATTTTCGAAGAACGATGCGGAGAAATATCCCGAGTTCGAAAAATCGCTGGGCAAGATGGGAAGGGTGATCGCTGAAGCTCTGGCGATGGCCCCGCCCGACATCGACCACCCCTCGAGTGGCGATCTCTGGAGCATGCTCAAGACCGGCCGCTCCATTCGCAACCTCGGCAAGAAGGATATGTACCGGCTGTTGCGCTGGGGACCGATGGCGGTAGCCGATCTGGCGGCGGAATATTTCGAAACTGAACTGCTGCGCGCCGTAATCGCCGCCCGCGGCATCTTCGGAACGTTTCTCGGCCCATGGTCGGCGGGAAGCAGTCTGGTTTTGTTGATTCGGGCGGCAGCAGATACTCACCCGGCGGGCTCGGCCTGGTTTGCCGCCGGAGGCATGGGGGCGCTCACGCAGGCGATGGCTTCGGCGGCGAAGGCAGCAGGCGTTGAGATTCGCGCGGGCGCAGAAGTCATCGAGATTCGCGTGAAAGAAGGCGCTGCCACCGGCGTGCTGCTTTCGACTGGCGAGGAAATCCATGCGAAAGCGGTGGTTTCCAACGCCGATCCGAAGCGTACTCTGCTCAAACTCACAGATCCGCTCCATCTTTCGCCTGACTTCGTGCAGAAACTGCAGCACTATCGCGGCAACGGGACAGTGGCAAAGGTAAACCTCGCGCTTTCTGGTTTGCCCATATTCACGGCATTGAAAAATGGCAATGCGAGCACCGTGCTGAAAGGCCGCATTCACATCGGCGATGAAATCGACTACCTCGAGCGCGCCTTCGACGCTTCGAAATACGGGAATTTCTCGCCGCATCCATATCTCGAAGCCACGATTCCATCGCTCACCGATCCCACGCTGGCGCCCGATGGCAAGCATGTGATGTCGATCTACATGCAGTACGCGCCGTACAAGTTGAAAGGCGATTGGGAGAGCCAGCGCAAGGCGCTCGGCCAGACCGTGGTGCAGACGCTGGCACAATACGCTCCGAGTTTGCCGGAGATGATTTTGACGCATCAGATCATCACGCCCCACGATTTGGAAGAAATCTATGGCCTCACCGGCGGCCAGATTTTCCACGGCGAACTCGCGCTCGACCAGTTCTTCACCATGCGTCCGCTGCTCGACTGGGCGCGCTACCGCACGCCGATTCAGAATTTGTATCTGTGCGGCAGCGGAACCCATCC
>DATKPV010000056.1:0-18232 GCA_035523915.1 Candidatus Aquilonibacter sp.
CAATACAAAATACATTCGCCGGGATAAAACCGAACTGCGCCGTACGAAAACCGATGAAACACACTACAACGCTGTTGATCGCTGCCAAAACCCACCCCTCCCAGCACCGCTTGCCCACCAGAATGGTCGAAGTGATCGTAAGAAAACAGGATACGTAATCAAGCCGAAACAACACGGAAACACCCCCCTCCTGAACCTTCAATTATCTGGGGTCGTTGCTAGCTTGCGATGTGATTGCCCGCACACGAAAGCTCACGGAAGTGTGCGTCCAAAAGTTTGCGGTCCGTCGGGTAGAATCTTCCGGGAGCATTCCATGAAGGTTTTCACCGAATATTTGAAGTTCCATACGAAAACCCATCGTGCCTACGTGCATATCACGCCTCAGGTCGAAGAAATCGTGCGCAAGAGCGGCGTAAAGGAAGGCATGGCGCTGGTTTCCGCCATGCACATTACTGCTGGAGTTTACGTCAACGATAATGAGACCGGCTTAATCGAGGACATCGACCAATGGCTGGAGCACCTGGCTCCCTTTCGCAAAGACTACAGGCATCACGAGACAGGGGAAGACAACGGCGACTCTCACCTGAAGGCTCTGCTGATCCACCATGAAGTGATTGTGCCGATTACGGCGGGCAAACTCGATTTGGGAACGTGGCAGCGAATTTTCTACGCAGAATTCGACGGGCAGCGCGACAAGCGCGTGATTGTGAAGGTCATGGGGGATTGAAACAATGAGCGCAGACGAACTCCAGGAATTGAAGGAACACGCAGAACATGCAAAGCACGATCCTCGGCTGGCGCCGGTATCGTTGACCATGGCAGTGCTGGCTGTGGTCGTGGCGGTCGTATCGCTGCTCGGGCATCGCGCGCACACCGAGGAGCTGGTTCTGCAAACCAAGTCGACCGATCAGTGGGCGTACTACCAAGCCAAGAACATTCGCGAACACGAAGACTCGCTTTTCGGCGATCTGGCTGGCGTGGTTGCCGGAAAGGACGGACCTGCCGGCCAACTACAGGCGAAATACTTGCAAGAGGCTCAACGCTACGCGCGGGAAAAAAAAGACATCGAAGCCCAGGCGCATGACCTGGAGATGGGCGTCGCCCTGGAAAGGAATCGCGCCGACCGCTACGATCTCGCGGAAGTGTTTCTCGAGATTGCTTTGGTGATTACTTCCATCACCCTGCTTTCCGGACGCCGTTTGTTCTGGTACGTGGGGTTGTTTCTCGGTGCAGTGGGATTGCTTCTCGCCGCAACCGGGGCAGTCATCCATTAATCCTGAGTTCGCGTCAGGGCAGAAATGCCTTCATGCAAAAAACGCTGCCGCCGGACTTCTCAAACTCTGAAGTCTCGACGATCACTGGCGTGAGGTTTTCAGCCTTAAGCATCGCTTCCAGATGCGCAGTTAGGTAGGGCGTGAGGTAATTTCCGCCGGCCACGATCCCGTTGCCCATAAATTTGTGGGCCTCTTCGGCAGTGAGTTCATGAAGCCGCTTCCAGAATTTTCGAAGACTCGCCAGCGACTCGGCAGTAAAAGCGCCGGGGGAAATGAGTGCTGCCTCGTCATTCAGCGGGTTTAAGCAGCTATCAAGGTGATAGCAGTACGGATCGACCAGGCTGAGCTCCACGACCGGGATACCAAGCTTTGACATCGCAGTGGCAAACTTATCCACCCCTGCCTTGGTCGTGCGGAAGCCGTGCCCGGCGTAAATCCGCGACCAGTCCGGATGCCAAAGCAGATCGCCGTGGCCTTCCAGATAATCCTGGCCAAGATCAACATCGATTACTTTGTATCCGCGCTGGCGAAACCAGTCCACAAAGAACGGCACTTCCCGCTGGCGCGACGCGTGCAGCATGTGGCTGGGCACAATGAACTTCCCCAACTCCCGGTGCCAGCCAACAAAAACCTGGTTTGCGGCAAAGACCATGTCCTCGAGACCGGGAGCCGGATCGATGGTCTCCACCTCACATCCGCTTTTCTCCAACGCTGAGCGCAAGTATTGCCACTGCTGCTGGGTCTTTTCGTGATCCACAGGCGAATCGCCCGACATGTACGGGTTCTTGCAGTCGACCACATCGAAATGCGTTGGGGCGCACAACAACACGTGCCTAGACATTCAGTGAAATGCTAGCGGCAGAGAAACCGGCAAGCAAGGTACCAAAGGCAGGTATGTTTCCCATTGAGTCACCCGCTATCGCGGCTGCTTTTAAGCGCTGCTTACGCGCCGGTGAGCGGGACGGTATCCCATCCCCATGGAAATGTGACGAGCCGCATCCTTCAGGGCTTCCAGAATACGGGGCATGGTTTGCGCGTTTACCTGGTTGATCGTGCCACTTAGCCCGATGCTGGCTTCGATGGCCCCATCCTGATTGAAGACGGGCGCGCCCAGGCAACGGGCTCCGAGATTGTTTTCTTCGTCATCCACCGCGTAGCCTTGCTGCCGGACTTTCTCCAGATCCTTGAGCAGCCGCGGCAGCGTGGTGATGGTTTTGGCCGTGCGCTTCTCCATACCCCGTTCGGCGAGAATCTTCTCCAGGCTGTCCTGAGGAATATGGGCCACCAGCGATTTCCCCACGCTGGTCGCGTGCACCCGCATGCGCCGTCCGACCCACGTGTCCATCTTGATGAATCCTTGCGGCTCGACTTTTTCGATGTAAACCGCATCGGGACCATCAAGGATGGCAAGGTGGCAGGTAAGGTTAGTCTTCTCCATCAGGTGCCGCATGATGGGCAGCGCCACCTCACGCACATCGATGCCGGTCAACGCTCCACGGCTGAGACTTAGCACCTTTAACCCCACGCGATATTTGCCAGTTTCCGCATTGCGGTTCAGATAACCCTGTTTTTCCAGGGTTCGCAAAATGTAACTGGCGGAGCTCTTTGGAATCTGCAGCTTGCGGCTGATTTCTGCGTTGCTGAGGCCCTCTGACTCCTGGGCGACTGCCTCCAGCATGGCGAGCGCACGCTCAACCGCTACTGATGGAGATTCTGCCGTCGCCAGCATGGATGACCTCATGGTAAAGCCCTAAGTGTACAGCAAAATGAATGTACGTTCCATATGTTGAACATCGCCCTTGACCCTGAAAGCGATCCGGCATACGCTGCGCCAGTATGCTGAATGAATGTTCAGCATGTTGAACGGACTCTTTCTTAGGGAGCTCGCCGCATGACGCCGATCGCTATCGAAATTGCCGAGACCGGCTACCTGTTGAACCCGATCAACCGGGCTCCGGCCGGATTTGATCCTGCCCTCGATCTGCCCGCCGGATTTTGGGAGTTCTTCCTGCCCTTGCACCGCGCCTTCACCCCGCGACAACAGGAATTGGCCTTGCGGCGCGCCGAGTTGTTGCAGGAGGCACTCGAGGGCAACAAGCCGGCCCATCGTTTTCCTTCCGAGGCAGTTCGCAACGGCTGGCGAATCGTGCTGCCGGAATGGTGCCGCGACCAGCGCAATCAAATGACCGGCCCAGCCGATGACGCTGAACTGTGCGTCAAAATGCTCAATTCCGGGGCGCCCGGCGTCATGCTCGACCTTGAGGATTCCTGCGTCAACGAATGGTCGCACAACGAAATGGGCGTAGCCAATATTCTGGCTTGCTTGCGTGGAGATCTAAGCTACTACGACGCCAAGCGTGGGCGTACCTTCGCCATTCAGGCCAGCAGCACGGTCATCTTCACTCGCCCACGCGGTCTGCATATGAGCCAGGCCGGACTGATTCCGGGAGAGTTGGTTTCGGCTTCCCTGTTCGACGTGTGTCGCGTCTTCTACGGGATTGAGCCTGCTGAGCTCCGTCATCCCCTTTGCTTTTACATTCCGAAATCAGAGTCGGCCGAGGAAGCGCTCTGGTGGCGCGATCTGTTCCAGGCGCTGGCCCGGTGGCGCGGTTTGCCCCACGACTACATCAAGTGTATGGCGCTGGTGGAGTCGCATCCTTTGGCCTTTCAGATGGAGGAGTTCGCTTACAACTTGCGCGATCATCTGCTTGGGTTGAACCTGGGCCGTTGGGATTACATGGCCAGCCTCATCCATTTCAATCTCGACGATCCCGACTGGGTGTTGCCCGACCGCAATACAATCCCGCACGACGTCGCCTTCTTCCAGAACCTGCGTGAATTGATTCCTGAAATTTGCCATCACCGCGGAATTCTGGCCATCGGAGGCATGACTGCCTTGTATCCCAGCCGTGAACATGCAGAGTTGAATGCCCGCGCCCTGGCGGTTCTCGAAAAGGACAAGAAGAACGAAGCCGCTTGTCTGATGGACGGCGCATGGACTGGACATCCCGATCAGAACGCCATTGCGGTCGCGCAGTTTCCCAATCCAAATCAGTTGCAGGCCCGGCCCAGGAACACCAGCCGCTACCCCGATCTGCGGCCCATCCCGCGCAACGTGGGCGAACGGACCGTGGAAGGAACGCGCGCCGCCGTGCGCACCGTAATCCGCTACCGGAATGGTGTGCTCAGCGGCAACGGCGCCAGCCTGCTCGATGGCTACATGGAAGATCTTGCCACCGACCGCATTTATCGGCTGATGATCGCGCAGCGAGTGTTGCATCGCGATCTGATCGAAATCAAAGATGAGCACGGCAACGCCGTCAAGCACACGCCGCACTTTATCACGCAAGTATTTGACCACGAACTCAAGCGTCTGCTGCAGGAACTCCCTCCCGGCAGTTCGGCCGAGGAAGCAGATCGCTTCCGTCGTGCCCGCGAAATCAGCGAAGCCATGATCGTGAATGGAGAATTCAATCCTGTATAGACCGCTCCAGTCACAAATTTCCCAGGAGAGAAATGCACATGTCGGCCAACGGAAATGGAAAGCAAGTTCGCCCATCCCCAAGCGAACAACTTGAAACCCAGCGGGAGCGCATGGCGCAATATGCCCTGGCTCAGGACTGCCTGAACTACGAATGGACGAACAACCCCCGCTGGGAGGGCGTAGAGCGCCCCTACACTGCGGAAGACGTGCTTCGTCTGCGCGGCTCCATTCACATCGAGCATACGCTGGCCCGTATGGGAGCCGAGCGTCTGTGGGAACTGCTCCATGCCGAGCCGTATGTCAACGCGCTGGGCGCAATGAGCGGTAATCAGGCGGTGCAGCAGGTGCAGGCTGGACTGAAGGCGATCTACGTCAGCGGCTGGCAAGTCGCCGCAGATGCCAACAACGCCGGAACCATGTATCCCGATCAAAGCCTTTACCCGGCCGATAGCGTCCCCAATCTTTGCCGTCGGATCAACAACGCCCTGCAGCGGGCTGATCAGGTACATCACGCAGAAGGAAAAGTTACCCCGGCGCGAACCTGGTTTGCTCCTCTGGTCGCCGATGCCGAGGCCGGATTCGGCGGTACGCTCAATGCCTTCGAACTGATGAAAGGCATGATCGACGCAGGCGCGGCATGCGTACACTTCGAGGACCAGCTTTCATCGGCAAAAAAGTGCGGCCATCTGGGAGGAAAGGTTCTGGTTTCGACCAGCGAAGCGATTCAGAAACTCGTAGCGGCGCGGCTTGCGGCAGACGTCATGGGCGTGCCTACCCTCATCATGGCCCGCACTGATGCTGACAGTGCCCACCTGCTCACCAGCGACATCGATCAACGCGACCGCGCCTTCTGCACCGGCGAACGAACCCGCGAAGGCTTCTTCCGCATTCGCGGCGGCATCGAGTCGGCGATTGCCCGCGGCCTGGCTTACGCACCCTACGCGGATTTGATCTGGTGCGAGACCTCACACCCGGATATGGAAGAAGCGCGTCAATTCGCCGATGCCATCCATGCCCGGTATCCGCAGAAGATGCTCGCTTACAACTGTTCGCCCAGCTTCAACTGGCGCAAGAACCTGGACGAAGCCACCATCGCCCGTTTTCAGCCGGAGCTCGCACGCATGGGTTACAAGTTCCAGTTCGTTACGCTGGCCGGCTTCCACGCGCTCAATCTCAGCATGTTCGAGCTGGCCCGCGGATATAACCAAACCGGCATGACCGCTTATTCGCGCCTGCAGGAAAAGGAATTCAGCCGCGAGACCGAGTACGGCTACGAGGCCGTAAAGCATCAACGTTTCGTAGGCACAGGATACTTTGACCAGGTGCAGCAGGTAATCAGCGGCGGCCTGGCGTCGACTGTCGCACTGGCAGAATCGACCGAGGCTGAGCAATTTGCCGGCCTCCAGCCGATGGTTCAGCCGAACCGTGGCCCCGACGCCGCGTGTCGGCCAATTCTCGGCGATTGCCCGCACACGCCGGTCAGAATTGAGCCGGGCCCGGAAGAAATCCTGCTCCCTTCCGGAGACTAGATTCCTGGCCATCTTTTCGCGGCCCACTCCGAGGCGTGCCACCTGTTCGCGCGT
Source organism: Candidatus Aquilonibacter sp. (assembly GCA_035523915.1). Classification (GTDB taxonomy): domain Bacteria; phylum Acidobacteriota; class Terriglobia; order Terriglobales; family Acidobacteriaceae; genus Sulfotelmatobacter. The sequence continues at coordinate 6,342 of DATKPV010000056.1, forward strand.
GTGCCTTTGCTATAATTTAAGGCGCACCAGATTCAGCAGGTTCGACGGTTCGTTTCCGCGGAAGTGGTGGAACTGGCAGACACACCATCTTGAGGGGGTGGCGCCGCAAGGCGTGGGGGTTCAAATCCCCCCTTCCGCACCAATGCTCTTCGAGGAAGACTTCATTTCATGATTATTTTGGTCACAGTGATACACATTATCGTCTGTTTCTTTCTTATCGTTGTGGTTTTGCTGCAAAGCGGAAATGCCGGCGATATTTCCGCCGCATTCGGTGGTCAGGGAAGCCAGGCTGCCTTTGGTCCACGCGGGGCAGCTACTGCCTTGTCTAAGGCTACGACAGTTTCCGCCGTAGTGTTCATGTTAACCTCGATCATCCTTTCCATCTATTCCACCAAGCATGGTGGTCCAACCTCGGTCCTTCAAGGAGTCAAATCTGCTCCGGTAAAGACGCAGCCTGCGGCTCCCAAGCCAGCCGGGCCCGCTCCCGCACAGAAGTGACGTAAAGACGACCGTCATAATTGTATTTCGCCCACGCGGGTGCTACGCTTGAATGGAGATGTAGCGAGGAGGCGTTTCCCGATGGCAGACCGTGAGAGCAACAGCTTTGTGTGGTTCCTGGCAGGGTTGGGTTTGGGAGCGCTGGTGGGAGTCCTTTATGCGCCGCGGTCGGGCAGCGAGACCCGCGATGTTCTTCGTGCCCGCGCCGAGGAAGGGCGCGAGTATGTTCGCAGCCGCGCTCGCGACGCTCGCGACCAGGCGTCCGATTGGATGGATCGCGGCCGCGATGTGGTCAACCAGCAGAAAGAGCAGTTCCGTGCCGCATACGAGGCGGGTCGCCAAGCGTATCGCGAGGCCACGTCGGAAACTGCGGCCCCCAAGGAACTGTGACGACTTCAGAGCCGGCTTTCCTCCCCTGGCTCGCCTGACTGCTTCGTGGAGGTGTGCTTATGGATAACCTCACGCTGTTCATCGCCCTCACGGGTGCAGCCGTCCTTCTGCAGGCTGGCGTTCTGGTGGCAATGTACGTAGCCATGCGCAAGAGCAGTGCCCGCATGGAGGCGCTGGCGGTCGAAGTTAAAACCAAGGCCTTACCGACTCTGGACACTGCGCAGGCGATGTTGACCGAAATTCGTCCTAAGCTCCAGATCCTCCTTGAAAACATTTCCGAGACCAGTTTTGCGGTCCGCTCCCAGGTGCAGCGCGTGGACGCTGCGGTGACCGACGTCGTTGATCGGGCGCGCCTGCAGGTGATTCGCGCCGATGAACTGCTCAGCCAGACTTTGGATCGCGTCGAGGAAACCTCCGAGATGGTGCATAAAACTGTGGTCTCGCCGGTTCGCCAGCTCTCCGGCCTGATGCAGGGCATCACGGTGGGGCTGGAGTTTCTGCTGGGCAGCCGCGGGCGGAGAAATGGAGGAAGCAGCGCACGCCGGACCGTTCCACAGGACGAGATGTTTATCTGAGAAATTGTCCGTCAGCATGTCGGCGGCAGCTGGTTTTCGTGTCATGTAACCTTGCTTCATGCGTCTTGATTTCATTCGATTCCGCTTCTTCCCCCTGCTCCTGATCTTGACGGGCGTTCTGCTGGGCGGAGCTCTTCTGCCATCGGTTTGCTCCTGGGCTTCTAACGGCCAGGCTGCGGAGTTGAGTGACCAGGAGAGGCCCATCGTTGCGCAGTTGCACGCTCTGCGGAGTCTCCCGGATGATATGCGTGCCCGCACCACGAAGGAACTCGCGCTGCAGATTCGCCAGCTCCCTGCGACCGCCCACAAGCTAAGCCTGGCTGGCTGGCTGGCCAGCCTTTCGACCGAGGGCGACTTCGGCCACGACACTTTGCAGGAGGTCGCCGACACCTTGCGCGATGCCCTGCGCGAGCAGCCGCCTCCAGCGGAAAAGAATGGAGATCCCAACTCGCTATACGTCGAATTGGCCGCTCTTGTGCGCTATGAACACGTCAGCGCGTCGCTCGACGCTCCACAATATTCCGCAACCATAGCCAAGCTCGAGGCCGACGACGCCCAACGGCAGCGGGCCGATTTCACCCTCACCGACCTTCAAGGAAAAACTTGGCACTTGAAGGGGCTGCGCGGGCAGGTGGTGCTGGTGAATTTCTGGGCTACTTGGTGTCCGCCATGCCGCAAGGAAATGCCCGACCTGCAAGCTCTTTCCGAGCAGTTCAAGGATCAGGGTCTGGTAGTTTTAGCCATTTCCGATGAAGAGGCGGCCAAGGTGGCGGCATTCATTTCCGAACACGGAATCGGGTATCCAATCCTGCTCGACCCAGGGAGTAAGGTTCACCAGCTTTTCAAGGTGGAAGGCATTCCAAAGAGCTTTGTGTATGACCGCAGCGGGAAGCTTGTGGCGCAGTCGATTGATATGCGCACCCGCGGGCAATTTCTGGAAATGCTGGCGCAAGCAGGACTGCACTAATGACATGCTGAGATTGCCTTCTGACGGGCCACACGGCATTTTATGCGTTATCTCGTTCGAGCTCGCCTGAAGCCCGGCTGTAAAGCGGAGTTGCTGCGCGCGGTTGAGCAAGAAACTCTGGGCCGAGGTTCGGTTGCCGAAGGCGAGTATCTGCGGAACATGAAAGACGCGCGTTTGTGTGCTGACCAGACTGTGCGCTGGGTCGAAGTCTGCTATTGCCCTACGCCTCTGCAGGAAGAACGGCCTTACTGGGAGGAATTCTTCGATCTCGCGAAGGTGCAGGATGCTCACGACCGCCGCAAATGCCGCGACGAGAATGGAACCGAGCCATGGGCTTGCGGTGAGTGTGATTGCACGAACCGGCTCGAGCAGAAGCTGAAAACCACTGGCGCGCCTTTCCTCAACGTACTCCGCACCGGCAAACAATCGATCTGACCGCGCCCCGCAGCCATTCATTTTGCTTTTGCGGAGGGAGCAATCTGTACCTGCACGGCATGAATGTTATCGGACTTCGAAGTGTCTACCGAAACTACGTCAAGATTGCCGTCGGCGTCGCGCGTTTGAATGGTCCGAGTGGCCAGCGCCCCGGAAACCCGGGCATTCACCCGGTCGGTAGAGACCACGTACACTTGCAGCCCCGCCTCTGGATCGCCGGGATCGGGACGGGCCACCACGTGTCTCGTGTTTTGCTCGCCATTTGAGTTGGTATTTTGAACGGTGGTCGCCTCCTCTACAACGTGCAGATTGCCGTCGCGAGCTACACCCGGCACATCCAGCGAATATGTTTCCACGGTGTCGCGTTTGTTTGCCCCGCTAGCGGACTCTTTGCTTACAGTCCGCGAGACTTCGCTCAATTTACCGTCGGCATCGGGTCGCGAGATTTGTTCGTCGGTCGTGTGGTTATTTCCTTCCTGATGCGTGGTACTCTGTTTAACTTCACTAACTTGCCAACCGCCGTTCCCGTCGGGAAGCAGCGTCGTTTGCGATTGAACCGTATCATTTCCTTCCTTTGTGCTGTGTTCTTCTCGCATCAGGGCTGGAGCCAGACCGCCTTCCGCGCCAGGCAGCATGACCGTAGTCTTTGTTTCCTCTTCATTCTTCCCGATTTTCCTGGTTTCCTCGATTTCGCGCTGAACCAACTCCAGGTCGCCGTTCACATCGGGGTTCGACGTGGAGCGCACGGTATAGGACCCGCCTGCCGGGCGTGTATGGGTTTCTTCTTCGCTAACCTGCACCAGAGTCCTGGCGCCATCAGCATCCCTGCCGTACTCGCGCGTGATGGTTTTTGTAGTGGTTGAATCCACTTTCTCCGTCGTCTTCTCAATATCCTGGTACGGCTCGAAATTGCCATCCGGGCCCTCGCGCTGGGTTGACTGATTGTCTACCGTCCGATTGCCGCTCTGCGAATGACTTTCAACCGTTCGCGTCGGATTTGCGTTGTCACTGTGCAACGCGCTGGTGTCCGTCCACGACTCGTTGGCACCGCCTTGGGTGTCAGCTGACTGCGCACATAGGATGCGGCCGGAAAGGAAAAAGACACTCGTCGCCGCCAAAAGAAGCCAGCCAAAGATGGCGCCCCTCAGTCGCCGAATACGACCGGGACCGCCGAAGCCACTGGTACGGGCTCGGCTTCCACATCCATTCGCCTGGCAAGTTTCCATGATTGCCATCCTGATGTTTATTTTCGTCGCACGGGTCCGCCCATGTCCAGCAGAGTCTTCGGGGCGCATCCTCGGCCGGCAATATATCTGGAATCACCTTGGTAACGGAAGGGCTTGCGGCAGCCTTCCTGTAAAATCATGTCAGGGCCCGATTTGCCGCCCGATCCTTATGAGCAAACTTTGTGCCATCGTTGTCCTCTGTGTCGCAACCGCTTTCTGCTCGGTGCCGTTGACGGGCCAGATCGCTCCCGGAGCCCTCGCCCCAAGTAAAGCTTCGCGGAAGGCCGACAAGAAACAGCGGAAGGCGATGAAGAAATATCTGAAGAAGCAACGCAAAGCACAGCGCAAGATGGAAAAGAAGGATCGCAAGAACACCCACTACCCGAAAAGCGCTTTCTGAAGTGCATCAACCATATTGCGGTTTACCGCTGATCCGCCCACGCCGGGTTAGGCGATCCAACCTCCACCGACCACCACATCCCCGTCATAGAACACTGCGGCCTGACCCGGGGTGACGGCGCGCTGCGGCTCTTCAAAAGTAACCAGAATTTCATCCTCGCCGCTCTTCTCGATGATGGCCGGGGCAGCCTCATGCCGGTGCCGAATCTTGACCCTGACGTGCATCGGCCCGCCTAAATCCTCTACAGGAATCAGATTCACGCGGCGCGCTCGCAGGGTACGGGAATACAATTGCTCTTGTCCGCCCACGATTACCTGCTTCTCCGCCCCGTTGATCTGAATCACGTACAAAGGCGATCCGGTAGCCACGCCCAGCCCCTTGCGCTGGCCGACCGTGAAGTTGTGAATGCCGCCGTGTTCTCCGATGATTTCTCCGCTGGTACTGACCAGTTCGCCGGCAGTGTCCGGCAACGCCTCGCCCTGATCGGCCAGGTAGGCATCGATAAAACGCTTGTAATCGCCGCCGGGGACGAAACATATTTCCTGCGAGTCGGGCTTCTCGGCCAGCGCCAGGCCATGCTTGTGCGCCAGCTCGCGCACTGCGGGCTTGGTCATCTCGCCCAGGGGAAACAATGTCCGGCTGAGTTGCTCCTGTGTGAGCCCAAACAGAAAGTACGTCTGATCCTTGGCCAGATCAGCGGGACGCCGCAGCAACCAGCGCCGTGACGCACCATCGTATGCAACGCGAGCATAATGCCCGGTCGCAACCTTTTCTGCTCCAATTTGTTGTGCCACAGTAAGAAGCTGATCAAACTTCAAGTGATTGTTGCACAGGCTGCAAGGGATGGGGGTTCGCCCTGAAAGGTACTCCGCTACAAAGGGACGCACCACGTCGCGCTCGAATCGCTCCTCGTGATTGACCACATAATAGGGAATGCCCAGATGTTGCGCCACGCGACGCGCATCGTAGACGTCATCGAGCGAGCAACACCGGCCCTGAACTGACTCCGGCATGCCCTCGCGCCCAGCCAGACGGCGCTGGTTCCATAGCTGCATGGTGAGGCCGATGACGTTGTAGCCCTCCGCGCGCAGCATGGCCGCGACGGTGGAGGAGTCCACACCGCCCGACATGGCTACGGCAATGGTGCGACGATCAGCCATTCTTCACCTTGGCTTGACTCCCGAGCGAGGCCGTATGTTGCAACACTTACTTCCGTCTTTCGGGCCGCGCCCACGAACAGCATCTCGCAACCTTAGCCGCCCGCCACTGCGGCCACAAGCCGGCCATGTGCAGTAAAGGTTGCTTTTTTCACCAGTCCGGTGGCAAAAGTCGCCCCGGGCCGAGATGATGCCCGTCAAGTAGTGCCGACAGTCAGGACAACGCAAGAGGATCGATCCCCTCTTCCGAACTTGCCTTCGGATCTCGGCAATGCGGTCTTCAGCGGGCTTCTCAGGCATGTACACTCTTGTGTGCCGTGCTCAGCTGTCTCAAGCGCGCCACTGCTTCCGGCACCAACTCCAGCGCAAACTCCACGTCTTCGGCTGTGTTCTGCTTGCCCAGGCTGAAGCGAACGCTGGCCCGCGCCCGGCCAGGCGGCATCCCCATCGCAACCAGAACATGCGAAGGCTCAATCGCTCCCGACGAGCACGCCGCCCCGGTTGAGACCGCCAATCCCTTCAAGTCCAGCGCGATCACCAGCGACTCCCCTTCGATGTGATCAAAATAAATATTCGCTGTGTTGGGGACGCGGGGCGCCTCGCCGCCATTCACCCCCGCCTCATCCACCTGCGCGCAGATTCCCTGCTGAAGGCGATTGCGAAGTTCGGCGATTTTTCCGTCGTCTCCATTCGCGAATCCGTGTCTCACCAACTCGGCTGCCTTGCCTAAAGCTACGATTCCCGGCACGTTCTCCGTTCCTGCGCGGCGCGAACGCTCATGCTGCCCGCCATAAAACAGCGGACGAATCTCCCTTCCCTTGCGCACAAACAACGCTCCCACGCCCTGCGGTGCGTGCATCTTGTGCCCGGAAATCGAGAGGGCATCGCAGCCGATTCGCCGCACGTCAATCGAAACCTTCCCCGCTGCCTGGACCGCATCGGTATGAAACAGGACTCCAGCCTCTTGCGCGATCTTTCCAATTTCCTCGACCGGTTGCAGCACTCCGGTTTCGTTGTTGGCCAGCATGATGGAAATCAGCCTAGTCTTGGGCCGCAGCGCTCGGCGCACGTCCGCGGGATCAACCACTCCCTGCCCGTCTACTGGTAAGATCGTCAACTCGCAGCCGGCTTCCTCCAGGCGCCTGCAGGCATGAAGCACTGCATGATGCTCGACGCTGGAGGTAATCACGTGGTCGCCGGCGCCCGCCAAGCCCGCAATCGCCAGGTTGTCACCTTCGGTGCCCCCGCTGGTGAAGACAAGCCCCGAGCTGTCGCAACCCAGTAGTGCTGCAACGGACCCCCTGGCGTTTTCGACCGCTGCCCGCGTCTCCTGCCCATGATGATGGATCGACGAGGCGTTGCCGAAGCGCTCGCTAAAGTAGGGGCACATCGCCTCCCACACCTCCGGCAGAACCGGCGTGGTGGCGTTATTGTCGAGGTAAGCCTGTCGCATCGTTTTATTTTACGCGAGACGGACTACGACGGGGAGGAGACAGCCGTGGCCGCTGGTGGTAGGCGGTAGCGGGCAGGTGCAGTCGTGATTACTCCAACCCTCAGCGCTTCTCCAGGACCACGTACCGGTTCGGATATTCCGGTCCCTGGTATTCCGCGCGCGGCCGAATCAGGCGGTTGTCGTCCAGTTGCTCGATCACGTGCGCGGCCCATCCACTGATGCGCGAAACCGCAAAAACCGGGGTGAACAGGTCTTCCTCGATGCCCAGCACATGGTAGGTGGAAGCGGAATAGAAATCCACGTTAGCGTTCAGCTTCTTTTCCGCCTTTACGAATTTCTCGATCTTCTCTGACATCTCGAACCAGACCGGCTGGGCGCTGGCACGGCAAAGATCGCGCGACATAGCACGCAAATGCGTGGCCCGAGGGTCTTCGGTGTGGTAGACGCGGTGTCCAAACCCAGGAATCTTCTTCTTTTGCCCCAGCATATTGCGGATGTACTCCACCGGGTCGGCTTTCTCCCGAACGATGGCCGATAAAACTCGAAACACGGCTTCATTGGCGCCGCCGTGCAACGGACCCTTCAGTGCGCCGATCGCCGAGGTGATGGCGGAATGCATGTCGGATAACGTAGCCGCCGTCACCCGCGCCGCGAAGGTCGAGGCATTCAATTCATGATCTGCGTGCAGGATCAGCGCAATATCGAGCGCCCGTTCGGCGGTGGCCGACGGCTCGCTTCCATTCAATTGCAAGAGGAAATTGGCCGCGTGTGAGAGTGACTTATCAGCCTCCACCAGCGTCTTGCCTTTGCGAATCCGGTCATAAGCGGCCACAATCATCGCGATCTGCGCTGTCAGGCGAATCGCCTTGCGAACGTTCGCCTCGTGATCGTTCTTTCGGTTGTCCGCATCGTAGAAAGCCAGCGCCGAAACCGCGGTGCGCAGCACATCCATCGGCAGGGCGGACTTGGGCGCTTCGCGCAAAAGCTGGAGAATCGCCGGATCCAGCCTTCGTTCTTCCGCCAGCCGGTGCTGCAGGTCTTTCAGTTCGGCGCGCTTTGGCAAACGGCCAAACCACAGCAGATAGCAGGTTTCCTCAAAGTTGGAATGATCGGCCAGTTCGTGGATGTCAATTCCACGATAGGCCAGCACGCCTCGTTCGCCGTCGATGTAGCAGACGCCTGAATTGGTGGCAACAATGCCCTCGAGCCCTTTGGGCGATTGCGTAGTTGTGACGCTCGACATATCCTCTCGCTGGATTTTCGATTGAGCCCCTGTTGCCAAAGCCGCGCGAAGGAGGTTCGCGGGAAACGCAACTGTCTTTTATACGCCTAAGGGCCGGGACTTTCCAAATTACCCGCAATGACTTTCGTGTAGGCCGCCAGGCGCAAGGCGCCTTCGCGGGTAAAGATTTTGCCGGGCACGCCGACAATACTGTTTGAACCGGATCAGAAGTGCGCTTTCTGTGAGCCAGGAAATCCGATGCCCTCCCTGGGCCTTGCAATGATTGTCAGGAATGGCGCCAAAGCACTGCCCCCCTGCCTCGCCAGTGTCGCGGGATTGGCAGCCCGCGTGGTCATCGCGGACACCGGATCCAGCGATGGTACAGCTGAAGTGGCACGCCAGCTGGGCGCCGAGGTATTCGACTTCCCGTGGCGGGACGATTTTTCTCTGGCTCGCAACGCCGCCATCGAAAAACTGGCAACCGACTGGGTGCTCGTACTCGACGACGATGAGGAACTGGATCGGGCCGCCCGGGGAAAACTGGCGTCTTTGCTCGACAATCCTCGGGTTGGGGGATATCGCCTGGTCCAGAGAAACTATCTTCCCGTTCGCTTCGGCAAGGGTGGACATGCCTCCACGGTGATGCCGCTTCATACTCCGGTTCCGCGCGCGGAACGAGCCCGGGCTTACAACGACATTCAGGTCTGCCGCTTGTTCCGCCGCCATCCCGGGATCGCGTACACGGGTAAGGTACACGAGTTCGTCGAGTCGAGCATTCGCGATCTCGGACTGGAGATTATCGGCGAGGATCTCATCATCCACCATTTCGGCCATCTTTCTTCTCCGGCTGCTCTGCGCTCCAAAGATGATCTCTATCGCAAGTTGGGCCGACTGAAGGTTCAGGACACGCCCGCCGATCCGCAGGCCTGGATCGAACTGGGATTGCAGGAGTACGAGCAGTTTCAGAACTACTCCGCCGGTATCGAATGTTTTAAGACGGCGCTGGCACTCGGCCCACGTTATTCCTTCATTCCCTATCTTTCTCTCGCCAGCCTCTACATTGAAATCCAGGCCGATGCCGAAGCACTCAAGTTGTTGAGCAACGTTACTCTGAGAGATCGGGCGGCGGGAGAGAGCGCATATCTTTGCGGTGTCGCGCTCTATAACCTCGGGCGTCTCAAGGAGTCACGAACAGCTTACCTGCGTGCGCTGAAGATTCTTCCTGGCGACGCTCGAATTATCAGCAAGCTCGGTTTGACTGAGGTCCGGCTCGGGCTGAAGAAGAGCGGCTTGACCCGTCTCGCGGCCGGATTGAAGGCAGATCGGGAAGATCTCGAAATGCATCAACGGATGATCCAGGGATTCGTTCTTGCCGAAATGCCCTCGCGCGCGGCAGAAGCAGCAGAGCACTTGGCCTGGCACTTGCCTAGCCCTGCAACTATCTTGCGTGCCGCGAGCCTGCGCGTCGTAACCAATGATTGGCAGGCGGTGGAAATAATTCTCGATCAAGGTCTGAAGCTCTTTCCCGGAGACCGGCAACTGCTTCAAGCCAGGACCGAAGCAAAGGAGCGCATGCATTACATCGCCGCTCACCAACCTCTGCGCTGCTCGCCTTAGCGGAATCACCAGCCCGCGGCACACTTCCCGGCTGTAACCATGCTAAAATCCCGCGACGCCACCAAACGGAGAGCCTCATGAGCCAACCCGTCGTCCACTTTGAAATCGGCTGTCGCGATCAGGCGAGAACCGTTGTCTTCTTCTCTCAACTTTTTGGCTGGAAGATGCAGCCCGCCGGTATGGCCACGATGATCAACACCGGCGTCGACTCGGGCATTCACGGCCACATCACCAGCCTGGGACATGAACCGCACCGCTACACCATTTTCTACGTGCAGGTGGACGATGTTCAGGCTTATCTCGATAAAGCCGAGAGTCTCGGCGGCAAAACTCTGGTGCCGCCAGTCGAGATCCCCACGGGAACCTTCGCCTGGTTTTCCGACCCCGAGGGCAACACCATCGGATTGTGGAAAGCCCAATAGAGCCGATCATTCCGGCCAGATGCCCGCCGCAGTCTTGCTGAGAATTTGGTTCTGGATGTCTGTTGCCAGCGGCAGCCCGCGGAATTCGTCGAGATTCTTCCTGACATCCGGCACGCCCGGGCCAGGCCAGTCCGTTCCGAACAGAGTCTTATCGGCAATCTCAACGAGACGGGGAAAATACTTGAGCAATGTCCTGGGAGGAATGCCGCTGATGTCCAGATAAACGTTGGCGTGCCGACGGACCAGAAAGAATGCCGTGTGCATCCAAAGAGGCCGTCCGCCATGCGCCAAAAGAATTTTCAGCTTAGGAAAATCGACGGCGACGTCATCCAGATAAATCGGATCGCCATACTTGTTGCGCGCACCGGGAAAAATTGACGTCCCCGTGTGAAACATCACCGGCACATCATTGGCTTCGGCCGCGCGGTAGATAATTTCGAGTTCCTTGACTCCGTTCAGATAATCGTTGGGATAAAGCAATTGATGCGGGGGATGGATCTTAATCATTCGTATTCCCAGCCGCAAAATCTGCTCCACATCCGCCAGAACGTTCGCCGTGTGCCGTGGATGCAGGCTTCCGCAGGAGAGCAGGCGTTTCGGATCTTTTTTCACATAGTCCGCGACGAACTGGTTCACGCCATTGGTGAATCCGATGACCTCAGGCGCGACGTAATTGATCAGGACCGCGCGATCTATGCCGCACGCGTCAAGATATCGGAGAAAGGCTGTCGGGGACCGGCAAAACTCCGTGATTTGCTCGAAGTTCGCCCGCTTTTTTTTCATGAGCTCCAGCGCGTGCGGCTTGAACATTTCCATCGGCTGGATGTGGATATGGCAGTCGGTGATCATCGGAAGTGATGGCCGGTACGAGCAGATTAACAGATAACCTCGTCGCCCACGGCAGCCAACACCGCCCGCTTGGCGAACACGCGAATCATTTCCCGGCGGTATTCTGGGGTTAACGCCGAAGTGGTTAACGGCTTGGCGGTTCTGGCGGCCAGATCGCCCACGGCTTCCGCCAAGGCCTCATCGGCAAGCTTTCCAGCCAGTATTTCGCTGGCGCCTTTCACCAGCATTGGTGCAGGATTCACCGCAGTAATGCCCACACGCGCATCCGCGATGTGACCGTTCGATCGCTTCACCACCACCGCAACTCCCGCCAGCGGGTAATCGATCGATCCACGAACTCGCAGCTTGCGGTAGACCCCGCGATAGTTTGCCGACGCAGCTGGCAGGAATACTCGCGTCACCAACTCGTTGGAGTGAAGATTGCGATAGTTGTCACCCAGTCCGGTGTAGAAATCCTTCAGCGGAATTCTCCGCGCGCTGCTTGGTCCGGCGATCTCAATCTCCGCATCCAGGCATAGCAGGGCCGGGGGAGTGTCGCCGGAAAACGCAGCCCAGCATTTCGTTCCGCCGGGAGCGACGTGGCATAGATCGCCATCTTTCTTGATGCAGAACCCACATCCCTTGCGCCAGGTGAGCGACTGGTTATACCAGAGGCAGCGGGTGTCGAGACAGATGTTGCC
>DATKPV010000057.1:0-14267 GCA_035523915.1 Candidatus Aquilonibacter sp.
CTCCCGCACGGTGATGCTGTCGAGCTCGATGGCGTTGTGGATCATCTCCTCTTGAAATTCCGGAATCTGCCCGAACTGCCGGCTGGCGGTCACGATGAGCTTGAGTTCATCCGGAGAGTGGACGGCGCCGCTGCGCCGGGCAGGCTGCGCACCGAACAGGCGCAATACCATGCCGCCGGATCGCCGCATAAAGAAAAGAATAGGGCGAGTCACGGTGAGGAACGCTTCCATCGGCGCTGCCACGGCCAGGGCGATCTGCTCGGAGCGCTGCAGGGCCAGGGTCTTGGGGACAAGCTCGCCGAGAAGGACGTGCAAATAGGTGATGAAGCTGAAGGCAATGGCAATGGCGATGCCGTGGGCGTAAATGGCCGCGTGAGGAACGCGATGCACGAACTTAAGATTCTCCACCAGGCGGGCGACCATAGGCTCGCCGATCCAGCCCAGGGTGAGGCTCACCATGGTGATGCCGAGTTGCACGCCATTGACAACTTCGTCGAGATTCTGATGCAGCCGCTGGACGATGCGAGCGCCGATGCGCCCAGCCTCGATGAGCTGTTGAATGCGAGTGTCGCGCACGCTCACCAGAGCAAACTCAGCCGCGGCAAAAAACGCGTTGGCCGCCACCAGGAGGAAGATCAACAGCACCCGGAGCAGCACAAAGGCCATCATGGATGCGTAATTCTAACATTCCAAGGCAGTTGCCGGATCAGTTAGCCGTTTTGGGGACCCCGCCGCAGAGTCTGGGGCGCTCGGAAGAAACATGGAACCGCCCTACCCGAAGCCGGTAGAGCATTCCTGGAAGAGCATTCCCAAAAATCTGTTCGCAAAGCTAACCAATTGTCCCGGACGACGGTCTAAGTGTGTAGGTGGTCGAAGGTCTAAGAGGCCGCCGGTCCAGTCTGAAATTTGTCTCAGAATCAGGTTCGAAATCCGGGAACAAAGAGTAGTTGGATTGCGTAAAGTAGAAGTGAGAGCGAATGCTCCCGACCATCGGGTCATAGTTGTTCGATCATGCAAGGAGGCGGTGGTGAACGGAAACGGGAATCATAAGAAGAAACGTCGCAGAATTTGGATTTGGAGCGGGGTTGGAGCCGGGCTGGTTCTGTTGATTGCCATCGGCGTGTTTGCCGCCACCCGCGGTGGAACGAAGATTGATCCCTCGAAGCTGGCCAAGGTAGAACGGGGCGACCTGGCCAAGAGCGTGGTAGCCACGGGCAAAGTGACTCCGATCACCAAAGTTGAAATCAAGTCCAAAGCCAGCGGCATCGTGAAGAAGCTCTACGTCGATTACGGGGACCGCGTAAAAAAAGGCCAGTTGCTGGCGCAACTTGACAAGGTGGAGATCGAAGCCCAGGTGTCGCAGTCGCACGCGGCGCTGGATGCGGCTGAAGCCAACCTGAAGAGCGCGCAGGCCGATTATCAGCGTGCCAAAGTGGACGCGGAAGGTCCCGATGTCCCCTTGCTAAAGCGCGCTTACGACCGCGCGGTTGGCATGGCCAAGGACGGCGTAGTTTCAGCTTCTGCTCTCGACGATGCTGACAGGAATTACGTGACCGCGTTGAACAAGCAAAATGTGGCAAAAGCCCAGGTCGCGGTCTTGAATGCAAAGATCGCCCAGGCCCAGGCTGAAGTAGCCGAAGACCGCGCGAATCTCGAACAACTGAACGAGCAACTCAGCTACACCGATATTATCTCCCCCATTGACGGCATCGTGCTCTCGCGCGATGTTGAAGTCGGCGACGCTGTCAGCTCCATTCTCGTGCTGGGCTCGTCGGCGACCCTGGTCATGACCCTGGGCGATACCAGTGAAGTGTATGTGAAGGGCAAGGTGGATGAGAGTGATATTGGCAAGGTCTATCTCGGGCAGCCGGCACGAATCAAGGTCGAGTCGTTCAAGGACAAGACTTTCTATGGCAAAGTCACCAAGATTTCCCCCATGGGTGTGGAAAAGGACAACGTCACCACGTTCGAGGTACGCGTTTCGATTCAGAATCCCGGAGGCGAACTCAAAGCCGAGATGACCGCCAACGCCGAGATCATTCTCGACGAGCACAAGAACGTTTTGCAGATTCCCGAAGGGGCCATCATCTACGACAAAGACAAGAAGGCTTCTGTCGATGTTCCTGACCCGAGGGCCAAGGACGGCATGAAGAAGGTGGCCATCAATATCGGTATCTCAAATGGAGCCAAAACCGAAGTGCTGAGCGGTTTAAAGGAAGGGGACCAGGTGGTGCTGCAGTAAGGGTGGACGTTGGATTTCTTGCCTCTCGATTACGGAGACCGTTATGAATTCATGTCGAATGCTGTCAATTCGCCTCTGGTGCGCTTTGGTGGTGTTTGCGATTTCCACCAGTGCGGCGATTGCTTCCACGCCACAAGGAACCTTTGAGAAATCCTTTTCGGTCAACGGACCGGTCGATCTGGAGGTGCTGACCCATTCAGGCGATATCACCGTGCGCACCGGGCCCGCCGGTTCGGTGGTGGTTCGCGGGAAGATTTATGTGGGCGACCATTGGCTCTTCGGGAACCGTCACGCCGACGTCAGCCAGATCGAGCAGAATCCGCCCCTGCGGCAGGAAGGGAACAGCATTCACGTCGACTACGTGAACGCCCATGATATTTCGATCGATTATGAGATCACCGTGCCGGCTGATACCAGCCTGCACACGCGCAGTGGCTCGGGCGACCAGATGATAGAGGGCACGAACGGCAACGCCGACCTGCAGAGTGGCTCCGGAGACGTGAAACTCAGGCAGATTACCGGAGATATTCAGCTGCAAACGGGGTCCGGAAATGTTGAGGCGCATGAGATCGGCGGACGGCTTCGTGGCAGCACCGGCAGCGGGGATGTACAGGTGGAGGAGGTCGGCTCCGGGGATATCGACCTGCAAACGGGCTCTGGCAATATGACCGTTCGCGGAATTCAGGGTGCGTTCCGTGGCGAAGCGGGCAGCGGCGATATCACCGCCGAAGGCACGCAAACCGGGACCTGGGAAATCCACACCGGCTCGGGCAATGTGCACGTCCGATTACCTGCAAACGCCGCCTTTAACGCCGACATTATGACCAGTTCGGGAACTTTGGATGTCGACGCGCCCGTAACCATGACAGTCCAGGGACGTGTACAGGAAGAGCGGAAAACGATCAGGGGCAAGGTGCGCGGTGGAGGCCCGGACTTGATCGTCCGCACCGGCTCGGGCGACATTCACATTGAATAGAAATTCTCGCTCGTTGAAATGGAATATCTCGTTGGTCTAGTACTGGGCTACCTTGTCATTCCGAGCTGAGCGAGGAATCTGGGTTCTTGCCGAAAAGCCCCAGATCCATCTCCTTCGGGAAGACAAAGGGCGAAGTAGCCCACTCGCCGTTACCTCGGTGCCTTGACGCATGCCTCGGCAAGCTTTAGCTTCAAGTCACGGGGACAATTCTGCCTTTCCTGCAGCGAGGAACTGTGGCTCGTCCAATCATTACTCTCACCACCGACTTTGGCACGAACGATCACTTTGTTGGCGTGATGAAGGGCGTCATTCTCGACATCGTGGCCGAGGCGGAGATCGTTGATATCTGCCATTCGGTTCAGCCCTTCGACGTGCTCGACGGCGCGTTAACAATCTCGCAGGCCTACTCCTATTACCCAACTGGAACAGTTCACGTGGTGGTGGTGGACCCCGGAGTCGGAACCGCTCGACGGCCTATCATCGCCTCCAGCGACAAATATCACTTTGTGGCGCCCGACAATGGTGTTCTGTCGCTGGTATACGGGCGCGAAGAGCGCATGCACGTCCGGCACATCACCTCGGAGCACTACTACCTGCAACCCGTGAGCAACACTTTTCACGCGCGCGATATCTTCTCTCCCGTGGCCGCGTACCTGGCCAAGCAGGTCGATACTCTGAAGTTTGGCGATGAAGTGGAAGACTACGTGCGCTTCGCCGCACCCAAGCCCAAGGCGACGGATCAGAACCGCATCCGGGCCGTTGTGCTGAAGGTCGATCGCTTTGGAAATCTCCTTACCAACATCACGCCACAGGATGCCCCGGTGCTTTCCCAGCCCGATCCCGGTCAGTTCAAGATTGTGGTCGGTAACAAAGAGATTACCGAAATCCGTCCCGCCTACGCGGAAGGCGCGCCGGGAGAGGTTTTCGGCATCTGGGGCAGCATGGGATTTCTGGAGATTGCGGCCAATCGCGCAGCCGCCGCGCAACTTGTAGGCGCGGGCAAGGGCAGCGAAGTTCTTCTCACGCTGGGCGGGGTCGCAGCGGCCGGAAAAGGCGCGTAGACCGTCCTTACGGCATCTTCATGAATCTTCCCGATTTCCCTACGGGTTCTTCGGTTTGGGATGGACGTATCTCTCCATTTCCCCTGTCCATTTGAGAAATCGCCACAGATTGCTGCGCTCGCGCCATATGAATTCCCAGAACTCGACGAAACCGACCTGTGTCATCTTGACGCCGCAGTAAGTCTCAATGCGCCACAGCAGATAAGGACTTTTCCACGGAGCCAGGCGATGTCCTTTGGTCGCATTCCACACAAAGCGCAGCGATTGCCGCATCCGCTGATCATAACGCACAAGAGGGAGGTTGCAGATTGTGTCCCGGATTCGTCTGCCGACCTGGCTTTCGCTCTCAGATTCTAGGCGTCATCCCGAAGCGCCGGGGATTCAACAGCGGCGCGAGGGATCTCGCTTGCACTCAACCAGTAGCACTGCACGCCTGATGACGCTCGGCTCAACCGCACCCCATGCTAAAATTCTTCCTCTGCCGTAGTCCCTTCCATGCCCGACTCGAACGCCCGCCTGACCGCCGAAGAGCGCTACTACGCCGCACTGGACTTGATGGCGGAAGGGAAGCTGGAGGCGGCCGTCGCCGCCTATCGGGAATCGATCGCAGCCGATCCGGCGTTCACCGAGGCGATGCACGGCCTCGCTCGCGCGTTGCAGGACTTGCAGCGTTATGACGAGGCCATCGCGGTCGCGCAGAAAATTGCGGAACTCGATCCCGATGATGTTCTCGCCCAGACCAGCCTCTCGGTGCTTTATCAGAAAAAAGGAATGATTGCGGAGGCTGAAGCCGCGGGCGCAAAGGCACGCGTTCTAGGATGGAAGCAGCAGCTGAAGAAGAGCTAACCATCTGCCGCCGGCTCTTGTTTGCCGAAGCGGGAAGCGTCAATGAGCGTTATCGCCTGATTTCGTCAGTCCATGGACAACAAACAGAATCGGGCTTACTGTGTTGGGGTTTAGGGGCTCGACGATGTGACTTTTCCTTTCCGCGTTGGCGGTTGTGGTCACATTCGCGTTTGTCGTGTTGCTGATCTCTTGGTTGTTTCCGCAAGGGGCAGGTTGGGCAGGTGTGTGGATTGCGACGACCTGTCTGTACGCCAGCGTGTTTGCATCTCGGCCCTGATTGGGGAATCGAACGAAGAAAGGAGTACCAGCTATTGGGGCACACGGCATCCAGACCCATCCGCTCCGAGACAATCTCCTCTACTTTGCGGTGGGAATGGCTGTGGTGACCTTAAGCGATCGCCATCGTGAGACAAAGCCTTCTGGTCTTTCCGCAGGAACTGGCGTCTCTGGTCGATTATTGCTGCGCTGTTCGTAATATTCAGTGTGATCACGCTTCCGCTTCTTTCTCAAATGGAAAAGGTGCCGCTGCTTTTTATGGGGCCTCTGGCCAACATCGAGTGCCTCATCGCGATCTTCTTGCTGGACTGGTTCCTTCGTGTGAAACCGGACTGACAACGCCTTTAGCCCGTAACTATTGCAACATCTCGATCAGACTCAAATGACCCATGCGGCATAGCCGCCTTTATCGTTTGGCGCTGGCATTCGCGATATCCCTCGGCTGGAACGTCGTTCTCTTCGCGGTGGATTTCTCGATTGACCCACGACAAGAGAAACTGTCCGGAATGCAACGTTGGGCCGTTGGCCTGCTCTCGCCTGCGGAGTCACTGGCAGATGGATTTCGGCCAAGCCATGGGGGGCTCAGATTCTGGCTCTGGTCTTGTCCTCTATCCTGATCTACGCAGTTGTGAGTTGGGTAATTCTCACCGTGCCTGAGTGGTGGCGACGTAGAGCATAGCCGCTAAGCGATATCACGCTCATGATTGACGAAAAATCCCGATTACGCTCATTCGACCGGGTGCGAGCTGTCCACGCAAACGGCTTCAATATCCTGCGTAGTGGCAGAGATAGAGCTGGAAACGAACGGTCATCAGTTACAGCTCATACTTCTTCATCAAATGCCGGAACGAACGGTAGGAGATTCCCAGCAGGTCTGCGGCTTTGGTCTGCACACCGCTGCTGTGATCGAGAGCATTCTGCAGAAGGGTTCGTTCGATGCCGGCAACATAGTTCTCCATGCCGACTCCCTGGGGTAAAACCTGGCCCGGAGGTATTTCCGAAGCGCCGCCAGCAGGGCTTGCGGCGGCAGCGGCAGCACGGGCTTTCGAGCGTTCCGCGGGCAGCTCCACGTGCAATTCATCCGTGGTTTCCAGAGCAACCGCACGCTCGATCGTGTTTTCGAGTTGCCGGACGTTGCCCGGCCAATCGTATCCGCACAAGGCTTCGAGCGAATGTTTGTGGACGCGCAGAATGCTGCGTCCGGCGGCCGCCGCATATTTCTTGAGGAAGTGATTGGCCAGAAGCGGAATATCCTCGCGGCGTTCTCGTAAGGGCGGTACACGAATCGGAATTACACTCAGGCGGTAGTAAAGATCTTCGCGAAACAGATTTTCGGCTACAGCCTTGTCGAGATCGCGGTTGGTCGCGGCAATCACCCGCACGTCGATGGCGATCTCACTGGTTCCGCCGACCGGACGAACCGTCCTTTCCTGCAGCACGCGCAGCAGTTTCACCTGCATGGCTAGCGTCATTTCGCTGATTTCGTCGAGAAAGATCGTGCCTCCATCGGCTACTTCGAACAAGCCGCGCTTGTTCTGGTTGGCCCCGGTGAACGCCCCCTTGACGTAGCCAAAGAGTTCGCTTTCCAGCAGAGTCTCCGGAAACGCGCCGCAATTCACCGAAACGAAGGGATCGGTCGCGCGCGGCGAACAGATGTGCACCGCCCGCGCCACCAGTTCCTTGCCGGTGCCGCTTTCGCCGTGAATCAGGACCGTGCTGGCAGTGGAAGCAACGGTGCGCAGGGTTTGCTTCAGCTTGTCCATGGCGGGACTGGAGCCGATGATGTTGTCGAGCGAGTTGCGCGCGGCCGCATCGCGGCGCAGGGCAAAGTTCTGCTTGCTCAGCACCATCTTTTCCAGCACGCGATTGATGGCCAGCTTGATTTCGTCTACCAGTCCCGGACTCTTACGGATGTAATCAGAGGCGCCTCCGGCTTTCACGGCTTCGACCGCGGCTTCGTAGTCGTCGACGGCGGTGATGAGAATGACCTGCGAATCCGGAGAAACACGATGTGCGTGGCGCAGAACTTCGATGCCGTCGATGTTCGGCATCTTGATATCGGTGATGATTACGTCATACAAAGCGCCGTCGATTTTGTTCTTGGCTGCCTGACCGGACTGCACGGTCTCCACGCGGTGGTTGTCCCGCCGCAGGGCGATATCCAACATTTCGCAGATGGAGCGCTCATCGTCGCATACGAGGATGTTAGCCACGTGACCCTCCTCCCGCCGCGACGGCGAGCGCTGGTGAAACGGCAGATCCGGTTGCGGAAACGGCTCGTTCCGCCCCAAATTGCCGAAGCTTCAAAACGAAGGTCGTTCCCTGTCCCTGCCGGGAGCGGGCCCAGACCTTGCCCTCATGAGCCTGCACGATCTGATAAACAATAGCCAGCCCGAGGCCCGTGCCTCCCTCGAACCCCGATTGAAACGGTTCGAAGATTTTCTCCGTCTGCTGAGGAGTCATGCCGCTTCCCGTATCTGCGAAGCTCACCTGCCAGTCGTCGCCGCAAACTTCGATGGACACAGTGAGAGTGCCTCCACCCTTCATGGCCCGGATGGAGTTCTCACAAAAGTTCCAGAACACCTGCTTGATCTTGTCTCCATCCGCGAGGGTCCACGCGTGCGGGACGTTGAAGCAGCGCTCGATCGTGATGCCGGTGCTTTCCGCGATCATGCGATGCTGCACGAGTGTGAGTGTGTCTTCCAGCAGACGCACCAGGTCGGCTCGCTCGAAGTGATATTGCTTCACCCGGGAGTAGGCAAGGAAGTCCGTAATAATGCCGTTCAGTCGTTGCGATTCGCGGGTGACGATCTCCAGCAGCCGCCTGTGTTCTTCACTCATTCCCTCGCTTCCGGAAAGCATGCTGACCGAACCGGCGATCGAGGTGAGAGGATTGCGAATCTCATGGGCGATGGCAGCCGCCAGACGACCCACGGCCGCCAGCCGATCCTGCACGCGAACTTCCCGTTCCAGGCGGCGAATTTCGGTGAGGTCGTCCAAAGCATATACGTACCCGAAGACTCCGCGCTCAGGGACGCTTAAGGCGGCCACCCGAACGCGAAAGGTTTTGCGAAATTTCCCAGGGGAATCAAAACGAACTTCGCCGTGAGCCTGTTCCGATTCAGACACAGGCAGGGCATCGAGAAAAAGATCGCGCACCGGAGTTTGAAGGAGCTGGCCCACCGGGCGGTCCAGCATTTTCAGGGCCGCGTTGTTGACCAGCGTAATCCGACCGTCCAGCCCGGTGGTAATGAGTCCGCTGCTGATCGATTGAATGATGTTTTCGTGCAGGGCCTGCAGATTTTCCAGAGCCCCGCTGGCGTCCTTCAATTCCACACGCGCCTGGCGAAGCTTCGTGGCGAGCAAACCGGCCAGGTAGGCTACGGCCAAAAAGGCGAACAGGTTCACCGCGATCACCGCCTGCAGCACCTTGAGACCCGGATGCGTCGTGCAGTAGGAATGCACCACTCCGTAGTAGTTCAGTTCGAGAACGGTTCCGTAGAGGATAAGGGCCAGAACGGCGACCAATCGTGCCTGGGCGCGCGGCAACAGTACGCTGGCCACGATGATCACCAGCGGATAAAGAAAGTTCAGCGAACTATCCCATCCGCCGGTTTCATGCACGACCAGGCTGACGAACACCAGGTCCGTCAAGACTTGCAGAGTCGCCTGCAGTCGATGCTCCTGCCAGTAGTTCAACAGGACCACATAGAAGAAGGAAGCTCCGTACCACGCCAGAATCGTACCCAGGAAGAGACGGAGTGGAACATTCGTGGGGGTGGTTTCCGCGACGATCAGTTGGATTCCGAGCAGGCAGGTCAGAATGAGGATTCGAACCTTAACCAGCCAGGCCAGCCAGTTCCGCTCGTCAAAGGTGGGTTGCATGCGATTCGCGCGATCTTGTGCCTGCCGAGTGCGCAGGGTTCCAGTTTCAACCTTTTCATCTTGCAAAGTTTCAAGGCCTCAAGGTCTCGCCGCGGGCGGCGCTGAATTCATTTGGGATTTCTTAAAACCTTGCAACCTTCGAAACTTTGAAACCCTTGTTTTTCTAGCCTGCCAATTTTGCAATCATGGCGAACAACGGCATGTATAGAGAAATGACGATGCCGCCAATCATCACGCCAAGCAGCCCGATGATGATCGGCTCCAGCATGGCCAGCATGTCTTTGGTGGCGGCATCGACTTCTTCTTCGTAGAAGTCGGCGATTTTCTGCAACATGTTATCCATGGCGCCGGTGGCCTCACCCACGCCGATCATCTGCGTCACCATGTTGGGAAACACGCCGCATTCCTTAAGGGGATCGACGATGGTACGGCCTTCTTCGATCGCTTTGCGCACTTTCATCAATGCTTCCTCCAACACCGCATTGCCCGATGTGCGCGCGGTGATGGCGAGTCCTTCCAGGATCGGCACGCCCGACGTGATCAGAGTGCCCAGGGTGCGGGTGAAACGTCCGACCGCGATTTTGCGGAGCAGCGCGCCCACGACCGGCAGCTTGAGCAGCAATTTGTCGAAGAGATAGCGTCCCCTGGGATGTTTGCGAATCTGCTTGATGCCAACCACAATTGCAGCGCCCACCACAAAAACGAGCCACCAGAAGGTCTGCACGAATGCGCTGAGCCCCATGACGATGCGGGTGGGAAGAGGCAGTGCCACCTGCAAGCCGGCAAACAGGTTGGCGAAGATCGGCACCACGAATTTGAGCAGGGCGCCGACGATCAACACGGCGATGCTCACGACCGCGATAGGATAGATCAACGCGGACTTCACCGCTGATCTCAGGCGCACGGCCTTCTCCACATAGGTCGCCAGTCGCTGCAGAATGATGTCGAGAATACCGCCGGTTTCGCCGGCCTCGATCATGTTGGTAGTTAGGTCGTCGAAGACATTGGGATATTGCCGCATGGCGTTGGCCAGCGTTGCTCCGCCTTCTACTGTGGTGCGCACGCCAGTCAGCGTCTTCATGAACGCCTGGTTTTCCTGATTGGCCGCCAGGATTTCCAGACACTGCACCAGCGGCAACCCGGCATCGATCATCACCGAGAACTGCCGGAAGAAGATGGCAATGTCTTTGACCTTTACCTTGCCCGAGCCGAACGTGGGCAGGGCAAATTCCTTGCCTTTTTCCCGGATCGCGCCCGGTGTTATGCGCTCGCGCCGCAATTGCTGCGCCAGCACCTGCTTGTTGGCTGCCACCCGCTCTCCGGTGACTTTTTCTCCAGAGGCGTCTTTCCCGGAAAATGTGAAAACTGGCATGGTTTGAGTCTCCTCGTCAGTTCAATCCAGAAGCCAGACGTCAAAATGCAGAACTCATCGACTGGCCTCACTTTTGCATTCCTGCTTGCGCATTCTTGCTGCGTGTCCTCGATTGCACTTCGTCTCTACCGCTTTCCCGGCGCGGCTCCCTTGGCCATCGCGCCTCCTGCAGCGTTGGGCCGGTTCAACAGGCTGGCCCCGCGGTTGATCATCTCCTGCAGTTCGTCCTGATTGCTGGAGCGCTGCAGCGCGACCTCCAGCGAAATTTGTTTCTGGAAATACGCCGTGGCCAGCGCCTGGTTGAAGGTCTGCATGCCGAACTTCTCCTGCCCTGCCTGCATGGCGGAGTAAATCTGGTGAATCTTGTCTTCGCGCACCAGGTTGCGGATGGCAGCGTTGGGCACCAGGATTTCCATGATCATGGCGCGTCCCTTGCCGTTTACCGTCTGCAGAAGGGATTGGCACATGATGCCTTCCAGTACCAGCGACAGCTGGGCGCGAATCTGAGGTTGCTGGTGCGCCGGGAACACGTCGATGATTCGGTTGATGGTGGACGTTGCCGAGTTCGTGTGCAAGGTACCGAAGGTCAAGTGACCGGTTTCGGCGATGCGCAGGGCCGACTCGATGGTCTCCAGGTCGCGCATTTCGCCGATCAGCACTACGTCCGGATCTTCACGGAGAGCGGCCCGCAGAGCGTCAGAGAAACTCTTGGTGTCGGCATGGAGCTCGCGTTGGTTGACCACGCAATTCTTATTCATGTGGACGAATTCGATCGGGTCCTCAATCGTCAGAATGTGGTCGTGACGCTCGCTGTTGATCTTGTCGATCATGGCCGCCAGAGTCGTCGATTTGCCCGAACCGGTCGGTCCTGTCACCAGCACCAGCCCACGCGGCTTTTCGCAAAGCTTGCTTACCACGGCCGGCAGGCCGAGCTGATTGAATGACTTGATCTCGAAGGGAATCAAACGGAAGACGGCCGCGGTCGCCCCGCGCTGATTGAAGACGTTGGCGCGGAATCGCGCCAGACCCTTCAAACCGAAAGAGAAGTCAAGTTCGAGGCTTTCCTCGAAGCGATGCTTCTGGGAATCTGTCATGACGCTATAGGCGAGCTGTTTGGTCTCGGCCGGCGTCAGCTGAGGCAGATCCAACGGCGTCAGGTGTCCGTGGACACGGATTTGGGGAGGCGAGTTGGTGGTAATGTGCAAATCGCTGCCTCCCATCTCCAGCATTCGTTTCAGTAGATCGCTTAAGGACAAGCCCATGGCAAATTTCCCTTTCGTAAGTTCTCAGTCCTGAGTCCTCGGTCCCGGGCCATTGGTCGTTCATGTTTCTCACGACTCAGGACGCAGCTCAGGACTCTTAATGAATCGTTTCGCGTGCCACCTCTTCCAGCGTGGTCATACCCGCTGCAACTTTGATCAATCCACTGCGCCGGAGCGTGATCATCCCGCGTTCAATCGCTTTCTTCTTCAGTTCGACCGCAGAGGCGCCCACCAGAACCAGTTCCTTGATCTCATCGTCGACTTCCATGACTTCATAGAGGCCGGCGCGTCCCTTGTACCCCGTGTTGTTGCAGGTCCCGCACCCTTTGCCCTTCTGGATCTTCACGGTTTTGGCTTCCTCGGGGGTGAATCCCTCTTCGATCAGGGTCTGCACTGGAACGTCGACGGTCTCCGTGCATTCCTTGCAGATACGTCGCACCAGACGCTGTGCGCAGATCAGGTGCACCGAGGTCGCAACCAGGAAAGGCTCAATGCCCATGTTCATCAATCGCGTGATCGTCTCCGGAGCGCCGTTGGTATGAAGCGTGGAAAGCACGAGGTGTCCGGTAAGCGCTGCCTTAATGGCGATTTCCGCTGTTTCAAAATCGCGAATCTCGCCGACCAAAATGATGTTCGGGTCCTGCCGCAGGAAGGCGCGCAGAGCGGCGGCAAAGTTCAAGCCGATCTGCTCTTTCATCTGCACCTGATTTACGCCGCCCAGCTGGAACTCAACCGGATCTTCTGCGGTCATGATGTTTGTGTCCGGCTGATTCAAGCGCGAGATGGATGAGTACAGCGTGTTAGTTTTGCCCGACCCCGTCGGTCCGGTAACCAGCACCATGCCGTAAGGCTTCAAAATCGCTTTCTCGAACTTCACCAGCGACTCCGGTTCGAAGCCGAGCTTGGTCATATCGAGCCGCAGATTCTCTTTGTCGAGCAGCCGCAACACGATCTTTTCTCCCCACAGGGTGGGCAGTGTGCTGACGCGAAAGTCGAGCTGCTTCTTTCGTCCGCCGATGTTCATCTTCAGCATGATGCGGCCGTCCTGCGGCAACCGCTTCTCGCTGATGTCCAGCTTCGACATAATCTTCAGGCGCGACGTTATGGCGTCTTTCAGCTTCATCGGCGGCGACATGATCGACTGCAACACGCCGTCTATGCGGAAGCGAACGCGAAACTCTTTTTCGTAGGGTTCGATATGAATGTCGCTGGCCCCGCGTTTCACCGCGTCGCCCAGCACCACATTCACCAGCTTGACCACGGGCGCTTCGTCGGCCGCCTTCTCCAGTTCGGATAGTCCGATCTCCTGCTCTTCCGCCTGGAGTTCGACGTCGTTCTCGTTCAACTCCGACATCGACTGCATGACGGTTTCGAGATCTTCTTCCTTGGTCGTGCCGTAGGCTTTGTCGATACCGGCGAGAATCGAGCTTTCCGACGCCACCACCGGCTCGATATTGAAGCCGGTCATGAACTTGATGTCGTCCATGGCGAAGACATTGGTCGGGTCGACCATGGCGATGGTGAGAGAAGCGCCTACGCGGCTTAATGGAAGAATCTGGTAGCGCTTGGCGGTCTCAAACGGGATGA
Source organism: Candidatus Aquilonibacter sp. (assembly GCA_035523915.1). Lineage (GTDB taxonomy): Bacteria > Acidobacteriota > Terriglobia > Terriglobales > Acidobacteriaceae > Sulfotelmatobacter. Next base: position 13,508 of record DATKPV010000057.1, read on the forward strand.
GCTTGACGACGGCTGGATCGATTTCGAAATAGGAAAGGTTGATTGCCGGAACGCCATACTGCCGGGAGAGAAAATTGGTGACGTCCTCGTCCGTGAGGAAGCCAAGCTTTACCAGGGCAGAGCCGAGGCGGCAACTTGATTCCTTCTGGACTTTCGTCGCTTGTTCCAACTGCTCTGGGGTAATGATCTTCTCTTTAACGAGAAGGTCACCCAGCCGTTGAGACATACGTCGGTCTCCTATCCACGTGGTGGAACGACGCCTGACAAATTTGCAGGCCTTGGCGCAAAGAGCTGCCTGTGTTGGGAGAGGAAATGCAGCGCATTCGCGTTGACACAAATTGTCACCGCAAGCGCGTAACAGCACCAGTAACTTTGGTACTTGGACTGGACGGCCTACGCCGGTCGTGGCGAGCCCGCGTTCAAATTCCGCGCCAAATCCTTGTTTTCCGTGGGAGATAGCGGTGTCATCGCCCGCAGTACATGCACTTCGGTAAGAAAGTCGATCCAGCTTGGAGAGGCAACGCAGCCTCATCTAGACTCGAGAAATAAGGGATATCCAATTTGCCGCCGAGCGACAAAGAAGGCGAGATTCGGTCATACTACCGCACCCTATGGCAGGCCTGGGGACCCCAACACTGGTGGCCGGCGCGGACGCGTTTTGAAGTAATTGTTGGCGCCTACCTCACCCAGAACACTGCGTGGACGAATGTGGAAAAGGCTCTGGCGAACCTCCGGGAGCAGCGCCTTCTTACCGTAAGCG
>DATKPV010000058.1:0-33842 GCA_035523915.1 Candidatus Aquilonibacter sp.
TACATGATCTCGGCGGTGGCCGAAATGTACGGCATCCATCCCCAAACGTTGCGGCTCTATGAGCGCGAAGGCTTGCTTAAGCCTTCGCGGACCGAAGGCAACACCCGCCTCTACACGGAAGAAGATCTGCAACGGCTGGAATTTATTCTCTCGCTGGCGCGCGACCTGGGCGTGAACATCAGCGGCATGGCGATCATCCTGCAAATGCGTGAGCGCATGGAGGAGATGCAGCGCCAGATCCAGGAGTTCGTGCAATACATCCAGCAGGAAGTGCTCACCCGCGCCAACGCCGCCGCCGACCCCTCCCGTGGCGCGATCGTGCCGGTGAAGCGGGCGCTGGTAGCGCCGACTACGCAAATGAAGAAACGCTAACCCAAATCTCCTGCCACAACCTCGGGGGGTATCATAGGAATTTCATGCTGCCCTTCAAGCTGGTCTACAGCGACGCCTATTACCTGCCTATTGGCGACCACGTTTTCCCCGCTGAGAAATACCGCCGCGTCCGCGACCGGCTGCTGGCCAAGGGCGTGGCCGACGCCGGCGACATCCTGGAACCTGATCCCGCCTCCGACGAAGACATTCTCCTGGTGCATACCCCGCAATATGTTGAGAAGTTGAAAACCGGGGCGCTCAGTCCGCGGGAAGAGATGGAAATGGAAATTCCTTACTCTCGCGACCTGGTAGAGGCCTTCTGGCTGGCAGCGGGCGGATCGATTCTGGCCGCGCGCCGAGCCTTGGCCGACCACGTGGGAATTTCGCTCGGCGGCGGTTTTCATCATGCCTTCCCTGATCACGGCGAGGGTTTCTGCATGATTCACGATGTTGCAGTTGCCATCCGGCGCCTGCAGCGCGACGGAAAAATTCGCACCGCGATGACCGTCGACTGCGACGTTCATCAGGGAAACGGTACGGCCGTGGTCTTCGGTAACTCGCGCGCGCCTGGCGATCCTCTGCCCTCAAATTCCACTTCCACTCTCAGTTCGGGCGGAATTCGGCCGCGCAACTCCAAGCCGCAGGACGTTTTCACCATCTCGCTGCACCAGCACAACAATTATCCGTTGTACAAGCCGCCGTCTTCGATCGATGTGGACCTGCCCGACGGTATCGGCGACGACGACTATCTCGCCTGGCTCGACAATGCGCTCAGCTCCGGCCTGCGCCAGTTTGCACCCGACCTGATCTGCTACATTGCGGGCGCCGACCCTTATGAGCACGACCAGCTCGGCGGACTGGCGCTGACGATCGAAGGATTGAAAAAGCGCGATGAACTCGTCTTTCGGGTAGCCCGCGCCCGCAACATTCCTGTGATGGTGACTTACGCCGGCGGCTATGCGCGCGATGTGGAAGATACGGTGACCATTCACTCGAATACCGTGATCGCAGCGAAAGAAGTGTTTGCGGCGTCAAGCTAATCTCCGATTCGACAAGAACCCCAAGAGTCCTCCGAATCAGAGCAGTGAACGGTTGGAACTCGCTCGTCCAAAGGCGAACTAGGGCAGGCTAGTGGGAGCCCCGGACGCATTCGTCCGGGGCACAAAGCGTTTAGTACACATCTCGAAACACTAACATCTCACCGAGGCGTTGCTCATGATTTTCGGGAAATCCGCATCGGGGTGCAAGCTTGGCCGCGCCGATGGATCCCCCGTCGCCAGAAGAGCGATAGAGTCCGCATCGTTCTCAGGAGTGGAACTGCGGACGCTTTCGTTGTGATGTCCGGCGAACGAGGGGCGCGCGCTACGCTACCGGCTGATAAAATGTCGATCAACTTATGTTCGAGAACCTTCAGGAAAAATTACAGCGCGCATTCAAGTCCCTGCGTGGGCAGGCGAAGCTGTCGGAAGAGAACATTGCCGAGGCGATGCGCGAAATTCGGCTCGCCCTGCTCGAAGCCGACGTCAACTTCAAGGTGGTCAAGCAGTTCATCGATCAGGTGCAGGCGAAGGCTGTCGGCCAGGAAGTGATGACAGCGCTCTCTCCGGGAGAACAGGTCATCAAGATCGTGCGCGACGAACTGGTCGAGATTCTCGGCAAAGACACGGCGCGCGTGAAGTTTGCCTCACAGCCACCCACGGTGGTGCTGATGGCCGGTTTGCAGGGTTCCGGCAAGACGACGACTTCCGGCAAGCTGGCGAACTGGTTCAAGAACGGCGGGCATCGTCCGCTGCTGGTTTCCGTGGACGTGTATCGTCCGGCCGCGCGCGAACAATTGAAAATCGTAGCCGAGGCGGTGAAGGCCCAGATCTATCAAGGCGAGGTCACCGAGAGCAACACGGCTACCGTCGAGCGGTTAGTAAGAGAAGCCCGGCGCGAGGCGGTAAATTCCGGTTGCGACGTGCTGATCGTCGATACCGCCGGCCGCCTGCACATCGACGACGAACTCATGAACGAGATGCAGTCGCTGAAGAAGTTGCTGAATCCGTCGGAAATTCTGTTCGTCGCCGACGCCATGACCGGCCAGGATGCCGTGCGCTCGGCCGATGAATTTCACAAGAAGCTTTCGCTTACCGGCGTGGTACTCACAAAAATGGATGGCGACGCCCGCGGCGGCGCGGCGCTTTCGATCCGGCAGGTCACGGGCCAGCCTATCAAGTTCATCGGCGTGGGCGAAAAATACGATGCGCTGGAGCCGTTCCATCCGGATCGCATCGTTTCGCGCATTCTCGGCATGGGCGACATTCTTTCGCTGATCGAGCGCGCCGAGCAGCAGATCGATAAGAAGAAAGCGCAGGAGATCGCCAGCAAGGCGCTCTCGGGTGACGGCTTCTCGCTGGAGGATTTTCGCGACCAGCTGCGGCAAGTGAAAAAGATGGGCTCGATCAAGAACCTGATGGGCATGATGCCTTCGATTGGCCCGTTCTCTGGATTGCAGAAGGCTGCGGATAAAGTAGATGAGAAGCAGATCAACCGCGTCGAGGCGATCATCAATTCGATGACTGCGCACGAGCGTAATCATCACGAAGTCATCAACGGCAGCCGCCGCAAGCGCATCGCCCGCGGCTCGGGGACGACCGTGCAGGAAGTGAATAATCTTCTTCGCCAGTACGCGCAGATGAAGAAGATGTTCAAGCAAATGGGCAAAGCCAGCTTTGCGAGAAGGCTGGCGGGGATGAAGCTGCCGGGAATGTAGAACGGCTAAGGCGGAGGGTTCTTGGGCTTCTTCGTCGATATCTACATCGAATACCTGGTACGAGTCATGCTTCGATTCATTCGCGCGTGTACGGTGGGCGCTTGGCCAACTGTGAGCGCCAAGATTAAAAGCGTCGGGTACCGTCCGGGTGGATTTGGTTGCGCGGTTGCGGATCTAACGTACGAATACTCGTTCAAGAGCGAGCTGTACACGGGGGCGAATGCAAACCCCTTCGTGATGACCGCTTCAGCGAAGGATTACATCAAACACTATTCTGAGGGCGGCAGTGTCATCGTCAGAGTGGACCCGACGAGGCCTCACTTGTCCGTCATGCTGGAGCGAGACCAGTGGTCCCTACCACAGCGGAGAAACCCTTGAAGTTATGAAATGGCGTTCACTCCAAGAAGCGGCCCCCGGTCTCGATGCGCGTCCGCTGCGCGAAATTCTAGCTGAACGCAAAGAGCGGATTGCCAAATACGTCCCGCCAGAAACGCAGGCCATTCACGCGCAAACCGTCGTGCAACTGAAGGAGAAGCGCCTTGCCGCAAACATTTTGTCCATTGGCGCCAAGGCACCTGACTTCACCCTTCCGGATCACGACGGCAAGTTGATCTCTTCGGCCGATCTGTTGGCTAGGGCAAAGCTGGTGCTCTGCTTTATTCGCGGACGCTGGTGTCCATTCTGCGTCGGTCAAATGGAAGCGATGAATCTCATGGTCCCGCAGATCGAAGCAGCAGGCGCGAGTCTAGTCGCAATCTCTCCGCAGACTGTGAAGCAATCGTTCTTCATGCACGACCAGCACAAGCTGCGCTTCCCGCTCCTCTCGGATGCTGGCAACCAGGTCGCCCGGCAGTTCGGGCTAACCTATCGCGTGCCGGAGTTGCAGCAGGCTGTGTATCGGCAGACGTTCGTGAATCTGCCCTTCACTAATGGCGACGAAAGCTGGGACCTTCCGATTCCCGCAACCTACATTCTTGATCGCGACCGCACCGTGCTCTACGCGAGCGCGAATGAAGACTACACAGAGCGCCCGGAACCCGCGGCTATCCTCCGCGTTTTGTCATCCTGAGCGCTGGTTTTGCGCGAAGGACCTATGCAACTTGTCTGCAGTGCTACTCGGCGAACACGTGCATAGATTCCTCGCTGCGCTCGGAACGACAACGGGGCGGGAGCGCCCGCGCCACAGAGACCTTCCGATACACTACTACTTCATGCACTACATCTATGGCATCAACTCGGTCTCTGAGGCACTCAAGGCGCGGGGGCGTGCCTTCGAGTGGGTGGGCATGGCGAAAGAGCGCCACGACCTGCGGCTGCAGCGCCTGATCGAAGACTGCCGCCGGTTGAGCGTGCCGGTGCGCTTTTTGCCAAGAAACGAACTGGACCGTATGGCGGGCCATGTAGCGCATCAGGGAGTGATCGCGGTAACGTCGGCCAAGCAGTACAACGATCTCGATGATGTGATCGCGGCCAAGCGCGGGCAATATTCCCTGATCGTGGTGCTCGATGGCGTGGAAGACCCCCACAATCTGGGAGCAATCCTGCGCACGGCCGACGCCGCTGGAGCCAACGGTGTGGTTATCCCGGAGAGGCGCGCCGCAGGTGTTACCGGAACCGTAACCAAAGCTTCAGCAGGAGCCAGCGAACATCTGCCCATCGCGAAGGTCACCAACATTTCGCGCACGGTGGAAGAGTTGAAAGAAAAAAGTATCTGGACCATCGGTCTCGACGAGCGCGGCACGCAGACCTACGCTTCCCTCGATTACAACATGGATGTCGCATTGATTTTGGGAGCGGAGGGCAAGGGCCTGCACGATCTGGTCCGGAAGAAATGCGATTTTCTGGTTTCGATTCCAATGCTGGGCAGAGTACCGTCGCTGAATGTTTCGGTTGCAGCCGGTGTGGTGCTCTATGAAATCGTGCGCCAGAGGCAGGCCAAAGTGAATGGCGCCCCAGGTGGGAAATGAGGCTTGCATTTCGCCTGGTGTTCCTCGGTGTTCTCTGTGCCTCTGTGGCGAATGGGTTCGCTCTCAACCGCGAGGCGTTCACGTTTACCAATTACGACCTCAACGTCCAGGTTGATCCTGAGCAGCATCGCCTGGGTGTTCGCGGCCAAATCACGCTGCGCAATGACTCTCAGGTTCCGCAAAAATTTGCCGTCTTGCAGATTTCGTCGTCGCTTGATTGGCGATCCATCGAGGCTGGCGGCAAGCCTCTGCAGTTCGTCTCCCAGCCCTATACGTCGGACATCGATCACACCGGCGCGTTGTCGGAGGTCATCGTTACTTTGCCGCAACCTGTCGCGCCCAAATCGAGCGTCGAACTCGACGTCGCGTATGAAGGTGTGATCGTGCTCGATGCCACGCGCCTCACTCGCATCGGCACGCCTGAGTCGCAGGCGGAGAGCGCCGACTGGGACCAGATCAGTGCGAACTTTACGGGCGTGCGTGGCGCGGGCTACGTGGCATGGTATCCGATCGCGACCGAAGCGGCCGATCTTTCCGAGGATGACAGTTTGTTCGAAGTGCTGGGGCGATGGAAGGCGCGTGAGTCGGAAGGCAGCATGAAACTGAGTTTTGACAATCCATCCCCTGGCGGCGTTCCTGTTCTCACTTTGTGCAGCGGCCACGAAACTCGGGAGGCTACTGTCGGCGCTGGCGGCGCACAATCGGCGGCGGCGCAGTGTTCGTATTCATCTTTCGGTCTTTCCATCCCCGCATTTGTCATAGCGGCCTACACACTAACTGACCGGCCCGCAGTCACCGTTTTCAGCTTTCCCGCACACGTCGACGCGGCCAACAATTTTGCCGATGCCGCCGGGAAAGCCGCGCCATTTATCGCCGAATGGTTCGGCCCACCTCGCGAAAAGGCCCGGACCATTGACCTGCCCGATCCAAACTCCGCTCCCTTCGAAAGCGGTTCCTTGCTGCTGACTCCCCTCGCCAGCGGCGATTCCACACTGGCGGGCATGGTTGCGGCGCACCAACTTACTCATGCATCGTTTTTCTCACCACGTCCTTGGATCGACGAGGGCCTCGCCCTCTTCGCGCAGGCTCTCTATCTCGAGCGCGAAAAAGGACGCCAGGCCGCGCTCGACTACATGGGCTTGCATCGCTCTGCCTTCACACATCTTGAAAAGCAAGAAAGAGCCGTGAATGGCGATCGAGAGACAAGACAATCCCTGGTCAATACCTCCAACGAAGAGCTTTATCGCAGCAAGGCAATGTGCGTCTGGTGGATGCTGCGCGACATGATTGGAGATGCCGCGCTGAAAAAAGCTCTTGCCGCCTACAGAGCCGCAGACGACAAAGAGCCTTCTTACATGCCCCGGCTGATTCAGGCGCAGACACAGCGCGATCTGGAGTGGTTTTTCGATGACTGGGTTTATCGCGACCGCGGTCTGCCCGACTTCAAGATCGAGTCCGTCTTCCCGCGCAAAACGTTGAACGGGACCTATATCGTGACCATTACCGTCGACAACCTGGGCACCGCCGGAGCCGAGGTTCCGCTCCTGGTGAAGTTCGACGGCGGCGAGATTACAAAGCGCCTGGAAGTGCGCGCCAAGAGCAAGGGAGTTACTCGCGTGGAGACTTCCGCCGCGCCGCAAGAGGTTACGGTCAACGATGGCAGCGTTCCCGAGAGCGACATGACGAACAATTCGTTCAAGATCGCCAGCGCGGAGAAATGATTTTCACCACGGAGACAGCAAGGCGCCGAGAAGCACAAATCGTCGTGCGCGGATGTCGATTCCTGAGAGCGCGCCCACAGCTTGAGTTAGGGCCCTCTGCTCTGCACTTCTCCGTGCCCCCGTGTCTCCGTGGTAAGTTGTTGTCTTGTGCTGGGGGACTTCTTGGCCTACATCCAGTTTCTGGGCGCGGCGGGCACTGTTACCGGCTCCAAGCATCTGATCAACACGTCGGGCGATCCAAGCGGCAAGAACGGATTTCAGGCCCTGATCGACTGCGGCATGTTCCAGGGTCGAAAAGACTGGCGCGAGCGCAACTGGCGTGACATTCCCGTGCCCGCCAAAGAGATTAACGCCGTCATTCTTACCCACGCCCACCTCGACCACTGCGGCTGGATTCCACGCCTGGTGAAAGAAGGCTTTCGAGGGCCGATCTACGCAACTCCACCGACCATCGACTTGTGCGGCATCATCCTGCCTGACTCCGGCCATCTGCAGGAAGAAGACGCCGAGTTCTACAACAAGAAGAAAAAGTCGAAACATGAGCCGGCACTCGCGCTTTACACGTTTGAGGAAGCCCAGGAGTCGCTGCAATACTTCAGAGTGGCGCATGTCGGCCAGGATGTCTCCCTTTCCCCGGAGCTCTCATTTCGTTTTGTACCCGCGGCGCACATTCTCGGCTCCTGCATGGCCGAGGTCACGCTGAAGACCAACGGCTTTTCGCGCCGCTTGCTTTTTACCGGAGATATCGGCCGGGTGCGCGATCACAAGGTGGCGCCAGGAAAGGTCGTGCATTCAGGGCCGAATGAAGGCGAGATTGCCGACATCGTGGTGATGGAATCGACATACGGCAACCGGCTGCACCCCAGGGAAGATCCGATGCCGGAACTGGCTGCCTTGATTCGATCTGCGTTCGAACGTGGCGGCAGCATCGTCGTTCCGGCATTCGCCATTGAGCGCACCCAGAAATTCATCTTTATTCTCAAACACCTGATGGAATCGGGCGAGATTCCGCGGCTGCCCGTCTTCTGCGACAGCCCCATGGCGATCAAGGCAGTCGAAATTTTTCTGAAACACGACGAGGAGTACACGGAAGAAACGCGAGCCATGATCCGGCAGTATGGCTCGCCGCTGGAATGGCCGGATTTTACCTTCGCATTGACTCCGGAAGAATCGAAGAAGATCAACGACGTGCGCACGCCCTGCATCATCGTTTCCTCGAGCGGCATGGTCACGGGCGGGCGTATTTTGCATCATCTGGCGCAGCGTTTGCCAGAACCGAAGAACCTGATTCTCTTCATCGGCTTTCAGGCGCCGGGCACGCGCGGATTTACGATCAAGAACCAATCGGATGAGGTGAAAATCTTCGGCGACGTTGTTCCCATCCGCGCGCAGATCGCGGCGCTGGAGCAGTTCAGCGACCACGCCGACCCGCCGGAGCTGCTCGAGTGGCTCCGGACCTTCCGCAATAAACCTGCAACCACGTACCTGGTGCACGGCGAAGAAGATGCCTCGGCGCAGTTGCGCGACACCATGAACAAAGAACTGGGATGGAACGTGCGGGTGGCGGACTATTTGGAGAAGGTGGAGGTGGGGTGACTGTTGGACTACTCAATTGCAAACACAGCATAGACTGTGGCTTCACTCTTGACTTTTTGGGGAAACAAAGTGAGTTTCGGTCGTTCCTCAGTGTTTCCAACCATTGCTGACGACGTGTTGAGAGTGATCCCGCGCCACATCTTAGCAACCGGAGCGCGGTTGCTCGCATAGACAAGGTCGCCCAGCTTTACTCCCAACCCCTTCGCCATCTGTTCCGCTATAGCGCGGGCCTTGACCAGGGCTGCGGCGCCTGCTCTTGCCTGCAAGGCCATTGGATCGGCAACATTCCAGTCCACATCTTCAACCTCGTTGGCCCCGCTTCGAACGGCGAGATCCACTACCGCCTGGGCCTGGGACACCGGCAGGCGAACCTTCCAGGATTGTTCGGCCTTGAACTGGCGTTCACGCTTCAATTCCGGAGACCACTTTTCTTCGGGTTCCACTCTGCCGAGTCCGAGTTTCTCAGTTTCGATATCTGTTTTGGCCACTCCGACAGCCAAAATAGATTGGACAATCTTGTCGGCGGCCCGAACATTGTCCTTGAAAGCGGCGTCCTGGGTGGGGCCGAAGTTATGGAATCCGATTTCAATCTCAGCCACTTCGGCATCCGCGCTGACTGACTCATCGGCGGTTATGGCGATGGTTTTATTTTGTCGGTTCACCTGAATGTCCTGGCTAAACAAGAAAACGCTCCCTAGTACAAATACAGCCGTGAGACCGACACTTCTCATAACTTCCTCCTAATCCTCGCGGGACTTTATCACGTGGGAGAGCTCGAACGCAGTCCTAAACGTGGGAACTGAAGCGCATCAGCTGATCGAGCTTCCCCTTCGCCGCCCCCGAATCGATCGACTTCTCCGCCGTCGGCACTGCCTGCGCCAAGTGATCCGCCCGGCCTGCGGCCACCAGCGCCGCCGCCGAATTCAGAATCACCACGTCCCGGTGCGGGCCCTTCTTTCCGGCCAGCACTTCACGGATAATCTCGGCATTCTCCTTCGCATCTCCGCCGGCAATATCGGCGAGGTTTCCGCACGAGATGCCGAATTCCTCCGGGGTTACTTCGTATGTCTTCACAATTCCTTCCCGTGCCTCGGCCACGCGCGATGGCCCCGTGATGGTGATCTCGTCGAGTCCATCCAGACCGTGCACCACCAGCGCCCGCCGCAGGCCCAGCATGCTCAACGCTTCCGCCAGCTTCTCCACCAGATCGATGGAATACACGCCAACGACCTGCCCTGAGGCCCGCGCCGGATTCGTCAGCGGGCCCAGCAGGTTGAACATCGTACGCAGCTTCAGTTCCCGCCGAACCATCTGTACCTGGTTCATTGCGGGATGCAAATTGGGCGCGTAGAGAAAACAGATGCCGGCTTCCCGCAAACACCTCGCTGCCTGCGCCGGAGAGAGCTGGATGTTGATGCCGAGCGCTTCAATCACATCGGCCGAGCCGCATTTCGAGCTGATGCTGCGGTTGCCATGCTTGGCCACGCGCACTCCGGCGCCGGCTGTCACGAACGCAGTGGCAGTAGAAATATTGAACGTGCCGCTGGCATCGCCGCCGGTACCGCTGGTATCGATTAGTGAGTTGTCGTCAGGCGAATCCGAGAGGGCGTCGCGGCCGGTGCCGCTGACATCGAGCGCCGCAGAAGCCTCTTCGGGGTAGCCAATCGGCAACGGCGCAGCCGCTTCGCGAATGGCTTCGGCAAAGCCCACGATCTCCTCAACTGTCTCACCCTTCATGTGCAGGGCGATCAGCAGGGCCGCAATCTGCGCATCGCTGCACTTGCCTGCGAGCACTTCCGCCATGGTCGCGTGCGCTTCTTCGCGGGCAAGCGATTCGTTGTGATTGGCGATGCGCTGGAGGGCGTCTGTGATCATGGGCCGTGCGGAACTCAGGCCCGATTGTAAGGCATCAGCGCGCCTTAATTGTCAGGTGATCACTTGTGCTCAGCCGCAGCCGCCGGTGGCGCAACGCGCTCCTGAAAGTAACCGCGCCAGTCCTGGGGAAGCTCTGGAGTGGCAATCGCCTTGTGCAGGAGTTCGCGATCATATTTCTCGAAGGCGAACAGGCGGTTCATCTCCGCGATCGTGATACCCGGAGCGTTCGTGCCCAGGCGCTCGAACGAATCTCCGGCGGCGACTTGCCCTTCCTGCTCCACGGAAAAATAGAATCCGCTGCGGCCACTGTGCAGGAAGCGCTGAATCATATCGTCCCGCTGAAATTTCGCCGCCAGCTTGTAACAGGGCATGCGTGGCTGCCGGACCACCACGATCGCCGAGCCGATCTGAAAGCGATCCCCCACATGCAGGGCTTCTTCGAAAAGACCTTCTGTGGTGAAATTCTCGCCAAACATTCCCCAGGGCAGATCGACGCCGGTCAACTCCTGCCGCCAGTACGCATAGTGCTCCGAGGGATAGGCGTAGACCGCCTTGTAGGGCCCGCCGTGAACGCTGAGGTCGGCCTGCTTGTCGCCATCAAGGTTCAACCTGCGCAAAAGGACAGGGCCGTCGACGGGCCTGTTGAAGATTCCCGAACTGATGGTTGCGCCGTTGTACAAGAACAGGCGCGGCCGCGCCACGTTGAGCGAGACTAGAGTCGCGGCGGCGCGTGGATGAAGAGAAAGAGTTGGAGACGAAACTTCCACTTGAGATCGTTTGGATGTTCGACCACTCGCAAAGCAGCAATTTATATTGAGCAGTCACGACCCTTGGTGTTTGCTGAAATCCTCCAGGCTTCTATAAAATCAGGAGTTTGCTGCCCGCAGTATCAAGCTGCAAGCAAGTTCCTCCCGATTCATGTAGCTGGCGAACATCATTATGAAAATCCACGAATATCAGGCGAAGGGAATCCTCAAGAAATACGGCGTGACAGTGCCCCGCGGGGCGATGGCCGCCTCGCCCGAGGAAGCGGAGGCCGTTGCCAGGGAGCTGTTCAATGCGGGGGCAACTGGGGTGGTGGTCAAGGCGCAGGTTCACGCCGGCGGGCGCGGTAAGGGCGGAGGGGTGAAAATCGCCAAGTCGGTGAACGAAGCCGGAGAGCTGGCGGGCAGAATGCTGGGCATGAAGCTTGTGACCCACCAGACCGGTCCGGAAGGGCGCATTGTTCGCCGCCTGCTGATTGAAGAGACGCTGCCCATCGAAAAAGAACTCTACCTCGGCATTCTCGTCGACCGCGCCGAAGGCAAGGCGGTTTTCATGGCTTCGGCCGCCGGCGGCATGGAAATCGAGCAGGTCGCCGCGGAAAATCCCGATGCAATCCTGAAGGAATACATTGATCCCGGCATGGGCCTCGAGGCCTTTCAGGCGCGCAAAATTGCGTTCAAGCTGGGGTTGAACCCCAAGCAGCTCAACTCCGCGGTGCAGTTCCTGACCAGTCTTTATAAGGCCTTTCTCGAGACCGATTCGTCGCTGGTTGAAATCAATCCATTTATCACCACGACCGACGGCCGGCTTTTCGCGCTCGATGCCAAAGTCAATTTCGACGATAACGCGCTGTTCCGTCATCCCGACCTGCGCGAATTGCGCGACATCACCGAAGAAGACCCGCTGGAAGTCGAAGCCTCAAAGTACAGCCTCAACTACATCAAGCTCGATGGCAGCGTGGGCTGCATGGTCAATGGCGCCGGTTTGGCGATGGCGACCATGGACATCATCAAGTACGCAGGCGGCATGCCGGCAAATTTTCTCGACGTGGGCGGCGGCGCCAGTTCCGAACAGGTCGCTCATGCGTTTGAAATTCTGTTGAGCGATAAGAACGTCCGGGCCGTGCTCATCAACATTTTCGGAGGGATTCTGCGAGTGGATACGCTGGCCACCGGTGTCGTCGAAGCCGCGCGCAAGACCAACATCAAGTTGCCCATCGTGCTGCGCCTCGAAGGCACGAACGTCAACGAGGGCAAGCAGATTTTGATGAATTCCGGGCTCAATTTCATGGTTACCGACACAATGAAAGAGGCGGCCGACCGGGTGGTGGCGGCGGCCCGCGGTGTAGCGGGCGTTTCCGAGTGGCGTTGAAAAAATAGAGGTACTGATCATCATGGCAATCCTGGTGGATAAGAATACGCGCGTTCTGGTGCAGGGACTGACCGGGCGCGAAGGCACTTTTCACGCCAAGGCGAGCGCCGCCTATGGAACCAAGATTGTTGGCGGAGTGACGCCCGGCAAGGGCGGCACCACGCACGAAGGCTGGCCGATCTTTAACACGGTACGTGAAGCCGCCGACAAAACCGGGGCCAATGCAACCGTCATTTTCGTGCCTCCTCCATTCGCTGCCGATGCCATCATGGAGGCTGCCGACGCCGAAATCGATCTTATCGTTTGCATCACGGAAGGCATTCCCACGCTCGATATGGTCAAGGCATGGGAGTTCCTGCAGAATCGCCGCTCGCGCCTGATCGGACCGAATTGCCCGGGAATCATTTCGCCGGGGAAGTGCAAGATCGGCATCATGCCAGCTTCCATTCATAAAGAGGGATCGGTGGGCATTGTTTCGCGCTCCGGTACGCTGACCTACGAAGCCGTGCACCAGTTGACGCAGCGCGATATCGGACAATCCACGGCCATCGGCATCGGCGGCGACCCCATCATCGGCACAACCTTCGTCGATGCCCTCGACTTGTTCAACCGCGATCCAGAGACCGAAGCCGTGATCATGATTGGCGAAATCGGCGGCAATGCTGAAGAAACCGCAGCCGAGTTTGTGAGGAAGCACATGAAGAAGCCGGTGGTGGGCTTCATCGCGGGACAGACTGCGCCTCCCGGACGCCGCATGGGCCACGCCGGCGCCATCATTTCCGGAGGCAAGGGAACTGCAGCGGAAAAGATCAAAGCCCTGGAAGCGGCGGGCATTCGCGTGGCGAAATCTCCCGCGCAGATCGGCGAGACTTTAGCCGCAGCGTTGGGAGCGGCGGCAAGAGCCTAATCTTACCGGCCGGCCACCGGACCAGCGACCAAATTAAGCGAACGACCAACAACCAAGGACCAACAACGAACTCATGAAGACCCTGCAACGCACTCTTACCATCGTCAAGCCTGATGCCGTGCGCAAGAACGGCGTGGGCGACATCATCGAGCAATTCGAAAAAAACGGCTTCCGCATCCTCTGCATGAAGATGCTGCAGATTTCCAAGCATCAGGCGGAGCAGTTCTACGCCGTGCATGCGGGCAAGCCGTTCTACAACTCGCTCACCGATTTCATGTCGAGCGGCCCGATCGTGGTGCTGGCGCTGGAAAAAGAAAACGCCATCGCCGACCTGCGCAAACTGATGGGCGCAACCAACCCGGCCAATGCCGAGGAAGGCACGATCCGCAAGAAGTGGGCAACCAACATCGAGCACAACGCCATTCACGGCTCCGACGCCGAGGACACGGCGCGGTTCGAGCTGAGCTTTTTCTTCGCGGGATATGAGCTGGCCAAATGACGCTAGCGCCGCCTTCCCGGCGGCCTGGTTAGCGGACGGGACGTCCGCTCGAGATTACTCATCCCAACGGCTCGAACAAATGCCCTTCCACACGGTCGGCGATTCTTGGAAGGTCCTTCCGGGCGTGTTGCAAAAAGTGCGGAGCGGCGCGGTGCGCTTCCAGCGCAGCATCGTCTTTATATTGCTCGTAAATGAAGAAGCGCCGTGGTTCGGTCTTGTGCCGGTGCACCTGGTACATCGCGCAACCGGGTTCTTTCCGGGATTCCTCCGTCAGCTTCGCGAAAACTGTAGCCACCTCGGCCTCGTGCCCCAGCTTTGCCATCCAGGTAACTGCCAGAACCACCATCGCTCGTTCTCCTCCCTTGGGTGAGTCAGGGGAAGCAATTCTAGGCCTTCTTCGCTGCCGTCTTCAACTCGCTTACGAATCCATTCAGGAAGATGGTGTGATCGCGGTCCGGCCCGGTCGAGATCATTCCAATCTTGGCTCCGGACTCTTTCTCCAGGAACGACATGTATTCGCGGGCCTCTTTGGGGAGTTTTTCGAACTGCGTGATTCCCTGGGTCGAGGTTCGCCAGCCGGGCATCCTCTCATATACGCATTCGATCTTCTCGTATCCGCTCGCCTGGGCGGGAATTTCGACGGTTTTCCTGCCGCCGATCTTGTAGCCCACGCAGACCGGAATCTCTCCCATTTCGTCCAGCACGTCGAGCTTGGTCACCACGAGCCAGGAAATCCCATTGATCATAGCCGCATAGCGCAGCAGCGGCAGGTCGAGCCAGCCGGTGCGGCGCGGACGGCCCGTAACCGCGCCATACTCGTTCCCGCGCTTGCGCAATTCTTCTCCGGCGGCCGATTTCTCCTCGGTGGGGAACGGGCCTTCTCCAACCCTCGTGCAATATGCTTTGGTCACTCCGATGACGGAATCGATCGCGTTGGGGGCGACCCCAGTCCCGATGACCGCGCCGCCGGAAGTCGCGCTCGAAGACGTGACAAAGGGATAAGTGCCATGATCAATGTCGAGCATGGTGCCTTGGGCGCCTTCGAACAGGATCGAGTCACCCCCAGCCAACCCCCGGTTCAGAAGAGCAGCCGTGTCGGCCACAAAAGGCGCAATCTTCGCTGCCGCTTGCGAATACTCTGCATACATTTTGTCGGCGTCAAGCGGTTCGGAATTGAACAGAGCATGCGCGATCATGTTCTTTTCGCGTACTGCGTTCTCGATGTGTTTCTTGAGCAGCTGCGAGTCCAGCAGATCGGCCACGCGCAAGCCCCGGCGGCCCATCTTGTCTTCGTAGGCGGGACCTATGCCGCGCGAGGTCGTGCCGATCTTCACTCGCCCGGGAGCATTTTCCGACGCGAGTTCGATCATCCGGTGGTAGGGCAGAATGACCTGGGCGCGGTTCGATACAAAAAGATTGCCGTCAACTTTAACTCCGGCTTCACGAAGTGCGGCAACTTCCTTGAGGAAGGCGATCGGATCGAGCACGACGCCGTTGCCGATCACGCTGCGGCATCCCGCGCGCAGCACGCCGCACGGCACAAGCTGAAGAATGAATTTCTTACCGTTGATGATGACGGTGTGGCCGGCGTTGTGTCCTCCGGCGTAGCGGGCAACGATCTGGAAACTCTCGGAGAGGACGTCGACAATCTTTCCTTTGCCTTCGTCGCCCCACTGCGCTCCGACAATCACTGCTGTACTGCCTCGCTTCACTGCCGGGCTCCGTCACCGAGGAAATGCCCGCGCGGGCGCACGCCTGCGCCGCACGCGGAGTCGCACACACTCCTTGCCCCAATGGGACTCTTGCACGAAAAATTACTGGGAACGAGCGGAGAAGATGTGTACGAGTTATCTTATCGTGCCAGCGCCGGGGATGGCAACGCAGCCGGCACTCAAACTGGGGCACTACTGGCAAACGGTAGTCTACCGGTTTGAATTCTCACGATCTGCTCGTCTGTTCTGGCTCGGCTGCCAACGCCTGCTCATCGAGAGCGTGAGTCAATTCCCGCGATAATGCCGCAACTCGTTTCGAGTTTGTTTCCTGCACAAGTTCCTGGGCGATGATCTGCCACGGTCGGGAAGGGCCGACTGGTCTCGGGTCTTGCATGGTTGGCCTCTATGAATCACCAATTTCACAAGAGACGGTCACCGAACGGTGGAGACAGCTACACGCGGTTTTGACGTTGTAAATACAGTAGAGCACCTACAGTCTAGCCTGTAATAGAAGTCGGACGTGATACGCCAAGATGCGCCATCCTGGGCCGATCGATCTCACGGCGGTATTTGAATTCAACCGCGGGATAGCGTACAAGAACATCCAGGCCGTTGCGCCCTGCCATTTCCATGTTTCGGGGGGTCGGTTTCGAGGTTCGGTCACCTCCGGGGAGAAATGAAAATGTGCCTGAATTCTCGTACCGCTGGGCTGGTGTGCAGCGCCCAACAACGCCAATCTGAATAGCCATTCGAAGCAACCGATACAAGCATGATTGCCCTTCTTTCCATCCTTGCCTTGGGCTTTTTCCTCGGAATGCGCCACGCGACCGACCCGGATCACGTGATTGCGGTCACGACCATCGTCACCAACCACCGCAGCAGCATTCGAGCCGCCCTGGTCGGCGCATTTTGGGGTTTGGGTCATACGATCACGATCTTCGTGGTTGGGGCAGGAATCATCCTCTTCAACCTGGTAATTCCGACTCGTGTCGGTCTTAGCATGGAATTATCGGTTGGGGTGATGCTCGTGATTCTGGGTGTGTGGAATGTCGCCGGATTTTTGCGCTCAATGCCCCCGGGACTAGCTGCCAGCCTTGCGGAAACCAAGACTGTTCACTCTCATCTCCCCAGCCACGGCGGTTATGTCCACCCGCGTACCCACGGATCAGAAGAACATTCTCACACCCACGATGGCGCGCCGGTTGACTGGATGGATCGCGTGTTTGGCAGGGTAGGTGTCTACCAATACCTGCGGCCGCTTGTCGTAGGCCTCGTTCACGGATTGGCGGGCTCAGCAGCCGTAGCTTTGCTGGTGTTGACCACGATTCGCAACGCTCGTTGGGCCGTCGCGTATCTCCTGATTTTTGGCATAGGGACCATTGCCGGCATGATGCTGATCACCATGAGCCTCGCTTCCGCCTTCACAATCGTAGGAAAGGGCCGGAAGAAGTTTTCGCGCCATTTGGCGTTGGCTTCGGGCCTGCTCAGTCTTGCTTTCGGTCTGTTCGTTGCGTATCAGATTTGCTTTGTGCACGGCCTTTTCACCAACCATGCCCAATGGACGCCGCAGTAGGGCCGTCCTGATGGATACAGAGGTTGTCTTTTGCCAAATTGGTTAGCCGCCGGCAATCGCTCCGATGATCATAAACGGCTCTTTTCCCGAGGCGACAGGCTCCGGCAGCGGGGCGTCAGGTAATTCGTGCGAGAGATCTTCTTCGCAGGCAAAAAAGCGCAGGAAGGGCCGGCGCTGTTGCGTATCATGATCCCGAATGGCCCCACGCAGCATGGGATAACGCTCTTCGAGCGCGTCCAGCACGGACCGCTGCGTAGCGACGCCTCCCACTTCGAGCGTTACTTCGCTCCCGCAATGGGCCAGGTTTCGCAGATGGAAGGGAAGAATAACCCGGATCATTTTCACAAACCTCAGCGCGGGATTACCAGCCAAGATCGATCATCCACAGGTCCTGACGCCGTCGGACAAACGTATCCCCAGTGTTCGTAATGTGTCTTACCGCGGGGACGCTTCCGGGAACGTGATCCGCTGTTAGGCGGCTTTCAGCGTTGCTATGGTATCGGCAGCCTTGCGCACCGTCAGCGACAGCATCACGCGTGCAACGCCGCTGACGATCATGCTCACCCCCACCAGCGTGCCGATCGCCCACGCCGAACTCGACGGCCAATGCGCGTAGATCAGCAGACCCAGCAGCAGCGTCACGATCCCATCGAGCAGGAACCAGCCGGATCCCTGCATGGCGCGCACCTTGAAAAATAAAACCACATCCAGAATGCCCTCCACCAGGAACAGCGACGCCAACACCAACGTAAGCGAGGCTACACCCAGCACCGGATGAGCAATCAGGTATACACCGAAGGCGAGATAGGCAAGCCCGACCAGCAATTTCCATATCAAGCTGCCGGCTCCGTGAGCGCGGAAGGCGAGGACGAGGTGCACCACACCTGCAAACGCAATCAGCCAGGCGATGGCTATGTTGACGGCAATGGCGGCGACAAGCGGCGCTCCTACGGCCAGCATGCCGCAGATGATCAGCACCACACCCCACACGATGGACCACGTCGAAGCCTGCCGCACGATGTCGGAAGAACCTCCCTGTACCATAGATGCCTCCTGTAACGGACGCAACGGAGTTTACCGCAAGGAATCGAAGAATGCCACGGATTCAGAAGTTGCTGCGCGCCGGAAGATTACCTGCGCGCGGGTTGAACTCCCTCTTATAACCAGCGCGTGGATTCGCCGTTGCGTTCTCGGCTACGCTGCGGGTTTTCCTTCGTGCGCGCGTTTCAGGTCGTCAATCACGATCTTGTCCATCTTCAGCATCGCCTGCATCACGGCGTTCGATTTCTCCGGGTCGGGATCGCTCAGCATCTGCATCAGCGCTCGCGGAATGATCTGCCATGACACGCCGTATTTGTCTTTCAGCCAGCCGCACCTTCCATCCGAACCGCCTGCCAAAAGCTTCTCCCACAACTCGTCGACTTCCTCCTGCGTTTCGCAGTCGACAAAAAGGGAGATCGCCTCTGTAAACTTGAACAGCGGCCCTCCGTTCAGCGCCATGAATCGCTGGCCGAAGAGTTCGAATGTCACTGTCAGGACTTTTCCATCCCGCCGATGGATACCCGTGATCTTTCCATTCTTGAATATCGAGACGTAGTGGTTCGCGGCTTCTTCCGCCTGATGGTCGAACCACAGGAATGGCGTGATTTTCTGCATAAGAGACTCCACCGTGAAAGGATTCCGTATCACCCAAAAACCGGGCCGATTATGTCAGCGTTTGCACCTCCACGCTGAGCACCGCCGGCAGATTGTTCACGATTGTGTTCCAGTTATCTCCGGCGTCCGCGGAGCAATAAACCTGGCCGCCGGTGGTGCCAAAATAAATTCCGCACTGGTCCAGCGAGTCGACAGCCATAGCGTCCCGCAGCACGTTCACGTAACAATCCTTCTGTGGCAGACCTTTGGTCAAACGCTCCCACTCGTTTCCCCCGCTTCGGCTGCGAAACACGCTCAACTTGCCCTCGAGAGGAAAATGCTCGCTGTCACTCTTGATGGGGACGACGTAAATCGTCTCGGGTTCGTGCGCATGCACGTCGATCACGAATCCGAAGTCGGTGGGCAGGTTGCCGCTGACCTCTTTCCAGTTGTCGCCGGCATCGTCGGAGCGCATTACGTCCCAATGCTTCTGCATGAAGAGTACACCGGGCCGCCTGGGATTCATGGCGATGTGATGTACGCAATGGCCGACTTCAGCTTCCGGGTCGGGAATGTAGTTTGAGCGCAGGCCGCGGTTGATCGGCTTCCAGGTGGCCCCGCCGTCATCCGTACGAAAAGCGCCCGCCGCCGAAATGGCAATCCAAATCCGCTTGGGGTCCTTGGGATCAAGAATGATGGTGTGCAGGCACATGCCGCCCGCTCCCGGCTGCCAATTTGGGCCAGTGCCGTGTCCGCGCAGTCCGGGAAGTTCCTGCCAGTTCTCGCCGCCGTCGGTGGAGCGGAACAGAGCAGCATCCTCCACCCCGGCATAAACAGTATTGGCGTCAGCGAGTGACGGCTCCAGGTGCCACACCCGCTTGAACTCCCAGGGATGCTGCGTTCCGTCGTACCACTGATGGGTGGTTAGCGGCTTCGCTGCCGCATCATAGACAAACTTGTTGCTGGCGGCCTTCGGCGGCCCCGACGGGGCCGGTTCTCCGGGCGGCGTCCCCGGCTGATGCCAGGTCTTGCCACCGTCGTCCGATCGCTGAATGATTTGCCCGAACCATCCGCTGGTCTGCGAAGCGTAAAGCCGGTCGGGATCAACCGGCGATCCCTTCATGTGGTAGATCTCCCAGCCCGCGAAGTGCGGTCCGCTGACCTCCCATTTTTCGCGCTTGCCGTCCGAAGAAAGAATGAACGCGCCTTTATGAGTACCTACCAGAACGCGAACTTTGCTCATGTGCTGGCTCCGCTTGCCAAGGATTCCGGCCCTGCTATGACGGTCTCTGATAATAAAGGATCGAGAGACCTGTTCCGAAATGTTTTTCCGGCGGCTACATCACCGGCGCCGCCGATCCATCTGACCACCTGCCGACGGGAACGATAAACACCGTGTATGGCTCGGCCCCACTCCCCGCGACTCCCAGAATGACCGGAGAGTCGGGGACGTCCGCGCCCCAGTTCGTTTTGTTCATGATTGGCGTGTAGAACATCAGGTGGGCGAGGTTGTGGTCGCCATCGTCGGTAAGGTAGGCCTGTTTAGACATCATGTAGCACATCGCTCCCGGCTCCAGCGGGGGCCATTCTTTTTTGGCGGTTGCCCTCTTGAGAACTTCGATGACCTGGGCAGTGGGCACATGGGCGAGAACCATTTCCGTCCTCTTCTGCTCAATTGGCAGAAGCGAGCGCGAGGCGGGGGGATTGAAGCAGAGTGCGCCCCGAATCTTGGGGTTCCAAAACTCCGGCGAGCCGAAAGGGGCCATCCATGATCGCTCGACTACGCATGCGAAACCATTCGTGCCCTTGACGGCCACTTCGTAGCCCTGCCGTCCGAGGACCAGAACCTCGGCGTCGTTTGCGATCGCCGGTGGCGCGGCGCTTCGCGCCAGAGCAATCTCGGTGTCGCGCTCCATCAGATACTGATCGAGCGGCGCCATATTCGCGTATTTCGGTTGGGATTCCTGTGCCCGCGCCGGCTTCGCCGCTCCCGCTGCGGCAGTCAGCGCGAAAACTGTCCCCGCGATGGTGATAAAAACTGTTCCGCTCATAGATATTCTCGATACACAACTAGGGAATTCTGCTGTCAGAAAACATGCCGCCCTGGCAGCCCACCCTTCGCGATTTCTGCAAAGGGTGGGAGCCGATACTGCTTACGCTGCTTTCGCGGGCTGGCTGCGCATTTGTTTCATCATCTGCCGCATGGCAGCCACGTGGCCGGGCGCGCGCTTCTCGCTCCAGGCCTCGAATCGTTTAGCGGCTTTTTCCAGGTTCTCCAGATAGTGTGGATTCTGGAACCGCTCCCGCACCGCCGGAACGACCGTCTTTGCTATCTCCCACACACCGAAGAATTCCCCGTTCGTCTCAAAGTAAAGGTCTTCGTGCAAAAGGCCGTAGTTGAGCATGGCGCAGGCCTGGTCCCAGTAGCCGAGAACCATCATGACCAGAGTCCCGCCTTCCGTTCCCGGAGGGGCGACGCGCATCGCCTCTTCCGCGGTCTCGAAGACATAATTCTTGAAGAACCAGTCTCGAGCCTGGCGAAGCCGAGCTTCGCGGCGTTGCTCAAAAAGTTGGAGTTGGAGTTGAGCTTGTTCGTGCGTCGGTTTCGCATCCATGATTGTGCCTTTCCTTTACGCTCTTCACCGAGCGGTAGCTGAATATGTTTGTTTAAATGCTGCCGTCCCGCTTTTGTGTCGGTCGAGTCTACCCGCACATTGTCAGTCGAACGACGTATCCCGAAATCGACAGTCAGCCCAGAAAATTTTCTAGGCCAGATGCCTGGGAGATCGGCGCCCCTCCTTGGACCTCCCAAACCAATATGGGGGTTCAATTTCCGTCGCGGCCGGCAGGCGTGGTAGGCGCGGCAGGACTCGAACCTGCAACCCTCGGATTAGAAATCCGATGCTCTATCCGCTTGAGCTACGCGCCCGTGGTGCAATCCATTATAAAGCGGGGCCTGAGCTTGTCGGCTTCCCCTTCATTTGCGGCCTCGTGAGCTCTCGCCAACACGACCGCCAACTGTCGCGAATGAATCCCGAACATAACAACTTTTAGAAACTCCTCACTCGCGTGTGCATCCAACCGACGTAACAGCTAACGAGATAACCAATTCTTGTCGATGAGCTTCTAAGGGGAAATGCAGTCTGTGGGGTCCCGATCTAGCATTACGCCCCGCGACCTGGCTCGTGCCTGGTGGCGGGTGCTCAGTGGCAGCGTTCCGCTGCTTTCCATCGAAATCACGCGCGAGTGTCCGTTGAGTTGTCCGGGATGTTATGCCTACGGTGACAACCATCTCAGCAACGGCCTCACCTTGCGCGGCCTCAGCGACCTGCGTGGAGACGCGCTGGTTGAGGGCGTGCTGGACCTGGTGCGGCGTCATCGCCCCATGCATGTCTCGCTGGTCGGCGGTGAGCCCATGATCCGCCATCGCGAACTGGATGGCATTCTCCCCGCGCTGAGCGCAATGGATGTCTTCACTATGGTGGTGACCAGCGGCGTCATCGCCATTCCCGCCCCTTGGATGGAAATTCCTCGCCTGCGCGTCGCGGTTTCCGTCGATGGCCTGCCGGAACACCACGACATCCGCCGTCAGCCCGCCACCTACGAACGCATTCTCAGGAACATCGAGGGACGAAAGATCAACGTGCATTGGGTCATCACCCGGCCCATGCTGGCCCGCCCCGGCTATTTGAAGGAATACGTCGCATTCTGGAACGCGCGTCCCGAGGTCGATCACATCTGGGTGAGCCTTTACAGTCCGCAGATCGGCGAAGAGAGCCCGGAGAGACTGAGCGCGGAAGACCGCCAGCGAATCGCGGCTGAATTACCTCCATTGCGCGCCCATTATCCGAAGCTGCTGCTGCCGCAAGGCGTGGCGCGGGCCTTTGTGAGCCCTCCGAAAGATCCACGCAGCTGCGTGTTTGCAAAGATGTCAGTAAACTACTCTGCCGATCTGGAAACGCATGTAGAACCCTGCGTGTTTGGCGGTAATCCTGATTGCAGCCAGTGTGGATGCAGCATCAGCAGCGCCCTGCACTGGATTCAGGGTGTCAAGATCGCCGGGCCGCTTCGCGTGGGAAGTATGCTGAACGCATCGCTCAGCGTGGGATCGGCGGTGAATCGGCTGCGCCGCGAGCGGCATGTTCCCAGCCGCTGGCAGCCAGGCGCGCATTTCTCGTCCCCCGCAACCTCGCTGGTCCAGATTCAGTCGCCGGAACAGGGCGAAAGCTTGTAACCATTGATGACGATTCGGCCTCATCGCCGAAAGCTTTGCCGGCCAACCTGATATTCCGCTCTTCGGTACATGTCCGCATTTGCGCCCCCGATCGTCCCAATAACACGCTTTTCGTTGTCAGATTTCAGCGAAAATTTAACCATGAAGCTCGGGAAGCACACTCCGGGCCTGCTGCTGGCCCTGGCGCTGACGATAACCGGTTACGGCTGCAGCGGAGCATCCACGGGATCCCACGGCGGCCTATCTACTACCACTGGTACCAGCAGCTCCGGCGGCAATTCAAGTGCCTGCAGCGGCATGAGCCTGGGCCAGGGCGCCAGCCTGAACGGCTTTCGTCCTTTTACCGGCAGCAATCTCTGGAATACCGACATTTCCGCCGCGCCGGTCGATCCCAATTCCGACGCCATCATCAACTTCATCGGTCCCACGGTTGGCCTGCATCCGGATTTCGGCTCGGGCGAATACAACGGCTCTGATATTGGCATTCCTTATATCGTTGTCGGTTCTTCGCAGTCGGCGGTGACGATCAGCTTCACCGCTTATGGAGACGAGAGCGATCCAGGCCCCATGCCGGTTCCCGCGGACGCTTTGATCGAGGGCGATCCCAACCCGGGTAATGGCGACCGTCACGTGCTGGTTCTCGATAACAGCAACTGCTTTCTCTATGAACTTTACAGTTCCTATCCCAACAGCGACGGCAGCTGGGATGCCGCTTCCGCTGCCGTGTGGGATCTGACCACCGACGAGCAACGCCCCTGGACCTGGACTTCGGCCGACGCCGCCGGTCTCCCGATTTTTGCGGGCCTGGTGCGCTATGACGAAGTCGCTGCCGGCGAGATTCCCCACGCCTTGCGCTTTACTCTGCCCGATAGCCAGGCGGCATTCGTTCCCCCCGCTTCGCACTGGGCTGCGACTTCGACCAATCCCCTGGCTGCGCCCATGGGCATGCGCCTGCGCCTGAAGTCCAGTTATGACATTTCCGGATTTTCCGCCAATGTGCAGGTCATTCTGACCGCACTTCAGAAGTACGGCATGATCATGGCCGATAACGGCAGCGCCATGTACATTAGCGGCGCGCCCGATAACCGGTGGAACAACGACGATCTTCACAATCTCTCGCAGGTGCCTGCGTCGGCATTCGAAGTGATACAGATGACGCCTCTGTATACCCAGGCAAATGTGCCACAGGGTTCCGCTCCCACAATTTCCAGCTTCACGGCCAGTTCAGCGTCAGTATCGGCGGGCGCGAGCGTTACGCTGAATTGGAATGTCAGCAGCGCTTCCTACGTGATTGTCTCGCCGCAGGTAGGAGCCGTGCGCGGCGACAGCGCCATCGTCACGCCCTCGGGAACTACCACCTTCACGCTCTACGCCACCAGTCAGTACGGGCGCACCAGCGCCACCACAACAGTAACCGTGCATTGATTCGCAGCCCCGGTTCCTGCCGTATACTGCCACGTTACCTGGGGCGTGGCGCTTGGCAGAGACAAAATCATCCCGGCTTGCTTACATCGATTGGATGCGCGGCCTGGCCTGCTTTCTGATGTTCCAGACCCACTGCTACGATTCCTGGCTAAGCGGAGGCGCGCGCCAAAGCAAGTTCTTTACGTATTCGCAACTGGGAGGCACTTTTCCCGCGCCCTTGTTCTTGTTTCTCGCGGGGACCTCGTTCGCCCTGGTCACGGAGAAACTGCGGCAGAAAAACCTGCCTCCGTTTCAAATAGCCGGAACCACCATCCGCCGCGGCGCCGAGATTTTCGGCTTCGGGTTGCTCTTCCGCTTGCAGGAATATCTCATTGCCTGGGGCTGGGCGCCGAAAAGCGATCTGCTGCGCGTAGACATTCTCAACACCATTGGCCTGTCCATGATGCTTATGGGGTTGGTGTGCTGGCTGGTGCTTGCATGGGGCGGTCACGATCACGCCAAACTCGCCCTGATTTTGACTTCAGCCGGCACAGCCCTGCTCATCTCTCTGCTTACCCCGCCCCTGTGGACCACATGGCGGCCGCGCTGGCTGCCCTGGCCTCTCGAATCTTATGTCAATGGAGTACACAATCTGGGTACGCCGCAGCCCTGGCTATTCCCGATCTTCCCCTGGGCCGCGTTCGCATTTGCCGGTCTCGCCGTTGGATTCATGTTGCAGAGCCAGTGGTCGCGCCGCCGTGAGACTGCCATGTTCTGCTTTGCGGGAGTCGCCGGAATCGTCCTGGTCCAGTCCGCGCGCCGGCTTGACGCTCAGCCGCGTCAACTCTACGCCGTCTACGACTTCTGGCACACCAGTCCCAACTTTTTCCTGATCCGCGTCGGAATGCTGCTGGTTATTTTGGCTGGAAGTTATGCCTGGTGCCGCTGGGGTGCGGGACAGTGGGGCTTCAGTCCTTTGATCCTGCTCGGGCGGGCTTCGCTGCTGGTCTACTGGGTGCACATTGAGTTCGTTTACGGTCGGTTCTCCATCCTGCCCAAGCGTGCCGTCAATATTGGAACGGCGTCGGCAGGGCTGTTGACGATCTTCCTGGCCATGCTTGCTCTTGCCTTCATTCGCACCCGCTGGAAAGGCCGAGGGACCGAGATTACCGCCTGGTTTCGTCGCCCGCTGCGAGCGGCTTAGGCGATTCGCCGGTCACTGAAACTGTTTTCGCGAACTCCACCACTTCCCGCTCCGCCCAGCGGCCATCGTCGCCATCCCGGCGTGCGGCCAGGAAAGCGCAATGACCGCCGTCTGCCGCCTCGATGTAAGTAATGTTGGGATTGGCGGAAATCCGCGACCGCGTTTGCGGCGTAAGGCGAATGAACGGATCGTTTGCCGCATGAATAATCAGTCCGGGTACGGCGATGCGCCCGATCCCATTGGCCGCCGCGGCTCGTTCGTAATAATCGTCAGCGCCCGTGAACCCGCAATAGTAAGCCGTCACTCGATCGTCGAACTGGCGCAGAGTCTGCACCCCGTGCAACCGCGCAGCGTCGAAGTCTGCGGGAAACAAACTGGCCTTCCTCCGAAAACGCCGAAACAGCTGCCACAAGAAGTAATATTCGTAAATGCGGTTGGCTGGTTCGTGCAAAGAGTCGGCGGAAGCGGCCAGATCGATGGATGGACAAACCCCCGCCACGCCCTTGAACTGCGGCGGCCCGTGTTCCCCCCATTCTCCCGCCAGCTTCAACACCAGATTCCCGCCCATGGAAAACCCGATCAGAAAGAAGCTCGAAACTCCGTCGCGGTCAACCACCTCGCGAGTCACCGCCGCAACATCCGCCGAGCGGCTGGAGTTATAGAGTGTGGGCGCGCGATGATCCATCCCCCCGCAGTTGCGCTGGTTCATCAGCACCACGTTCATCCCCGCCGCCAATCCGTTGCGTGCAATACCTAGCATGTACTGCGATTCTGTGGATCCTTCTAACCCGTGCACCGCGATGATGGTCAGAGCGCTCTTCCGATCGCTCTGCCAGTAACACTTGCACAATACCGGAATGCCGCACTCGACTTCGATCAGGCGGTCTTCGGAAGGCGCCAGGTGAATGCGGCGGGGCAAAATAAACGCCGCGAGTGTTTGTACGTGACCGCCACGCAGCCAGGGATGGGGCACAAACCTCGAACAGGCGTATGAGGCCGGAAGTTCCCTGTCAACTTCTGGTGGCATCGGGCTTTGGTGCGGCACGCCGACTTGCGAAGTCCCCACGGATTGATTCTAATATGAGAAACTACGACATCTCCGAGGAGTAGCTTCGATGCCGATTTTTGAGTACGTTTGCCAGGATTGCCATCACGAGTTTGAAGCGCTTGTTTTTGGCCGCGACAAGGCCAAGTGCCCGAAGTGCGAAAGTCGAAAACTCACCCCTCAGCTTTCCGTCTTTGCCGTCTCCGCAAAAGGATCGTCGGCATCGTCCTCGGCATCATCCTCCAGTTCGGGGCCATGCGGTTCCTGTGGCGATCCGCGCGGGCCGGGCTCTTGCTCCCTGGGGCGACATGGACTGACCTCCGCTGCGCGTCGTAGGGCTTTAATCCTCCATTCGTAACCACACTTCCGAGACCCACCATTTGTGACCGCGGTTACCTGTGTTTCTGTGACTGCGACGCCTACCATGCCTGAGATTCAGGAGGGCCCATGGACCGGCGCCGCCAGCATCGAGCTTTCGTGGATCTTCCCGTACAAATCTGGGGCCTAGACGCGAACTCGCGACCCTTCACCCAACCCGCCAGCCTGCGCACCATCAGCGGCCGCGGTGCCACTCTGCAGTGCGTGGACGCCCGCCTGAAACCCGGCGATGTCATCGATGTCTTGTATGAGCAGAGGAAGGGGCAGTTTCGCATTGTCTGGTGCGGCAAGCCAGGGACGGAATTGGAAGGCGAGGTCGGGTTGGAGAACCTCTCGGCCGAGACTCCGTTGTGGGATATCGACCCGCTTCGCTGTGCCGCGGCAGCCGGCCAAGGCTAGAAAAATTTCGCTCGGCGATCACAAAACAAGTTTTTAGGGAGGGCGGGAGGGCTGAATCGCGTTCCGTTGCCTCTTGCAGTATGGGTGGAAATGGGGGCGGGAGGCAAGAGAAAACAGGCTCCATTTCGAAGGCGAGATTCTTCGCCTTGCAGGCCATTTCACAGTTGGTGCAGCAATCGTCCACAAGTTGCAAGTTATAGCCTTCCAACTCTGCCGGTATGGCCATTGAATCCACACAATCAAGAAATACTGTTTTCCCCTGCGTACCTCTGTGAGCTCTCTGTTGGGAACGCGAAAAAGTGGTCCCCGCCCAGTCAACGTACGCCTTCTCCCGAGGTTGTAAACTCGCACCATGCGCGTCAAGATTCTTGGTTCGGCTGCCGGCGGAGGTTTCCCCCAATGGAATTGTGCCTGTCCGAATTGCCGGGCTTTGCGCGCAGGAACCTTTTCCGGAAAAGCACGAACTCAAACCCAGGTTGCGGTCATGGAAAGTGGCGACTCCTGGTTCCTGCTGGGCGCATCTCCCGATCTGCGCTCTCAAATTGAAAGCGCCGCGGAACTTCATCCGTGCAACGGGGTACGCCAATCGCCGGTCGGGGGAGTGGTACTCGCCAACGCCGATCTGGATCATGCTCTCGGGCTGCTCTTGTTGCGCGAATTGCAGCCGCTGCGAATTTACGCGACCGCCTCCGTGCGCAGGATTCTTTGCGACGACAACACAATGTTCCGTATGCTCCAGCGGGTGCCCGAACAGGCTGCCTGGAGCGACTTTCGGCCGGGCGAAGAATTCACCTTGTGCGATTCGAAGGCAAAGGAATGCGCGATACATTGCCGGCCGGTGTCATTGGGCCATCATTATCCTGCCTTTGTCCCGGCAGCACGAGAATCGCAGCTGAGCCCAGCGGAATCATCGGTTGGCTTGTTTCTACAGTCGCGTTCGGGCTCCTGCCTGGCTTACCTGCCGGCCGTACCCCGCATCGATGAGGCCTTGCTCAGCCAACTCAACGATGCCGATGTTGTTTTGTTCGATGGCACCTTCTGGAGCGATGACGAGCTCATTCGCATACAAGGCAGCGGGCAGACCGCGCAGCAGATGGGGCATGTGCCGGTAGAGCAGGCTCTGCGCAAGTTGGCAGCACTGCGGCGTCCACGTAAAATCTTTATACATATCAACAACACGAATCCCATGCTCGATGAGGCCGGCGCGCAGTTCCGCCAGGTTCGCGATGCGGGGTGGGAGATCGCGGAGGATGGATGGGAGTTCGAGCTGTAGACGCCGAAACCGCACGCCAGGACGCCAGACTGCTGTCGTTCGACGAGTTACGGGCAACTCTGCAGGCCGTCGGCGAGGAACGCTATCATCACAGGCATCCCTTTCATCTCCTCATGCACGAAGGCAAACTCAACCGCGGGCAGCTGCAGGCCTGGGCGCTGAACCGCTATTGCTACCAAAGCATCATCCCGATCAAAGATTCAATCATTCTCTCGCGCGGCCCCGACCCCGTCTTCCGCCGCACCTGGCGCAAACGTGTCGTCGATCACGATGGCGACGCAACCAGCGAGGGCGGCATCAAGCGCTGGCTGAAGCTCGCTGAAGCTACCGGCTTGGATCCCGAACAGGTTCGCGCCGGTAAGGGCATCCTGCCCGCCACTCGCTTCGCGGTGAACGAGTACCTGAACATCGTCCGCAGCCGTTCGCTGCTCGAAGCCGTAGCTTCCTCCTTGACCGAACTTTTTTCGCCGACCCTGATCACGCTGCGGGTAGAAAAGTTGCGCCAACATTATCCGTGGCTGGCCGGCGGGCTGGACTATTTCGAAGCGCGCCTCTACCAGGCGCCGGAGGACTCAAAGTTCGCAGTCAATTACGTCCATCAAAATGCCCGGACGCGGGCGGAGCAGGAACTGGCCATTCAGGCGTTACGCGACAAATGCGACATTCTGTGGGCGCAGCTCGATGCCCTCTATTTCGCCTACGTGCAGCCCGGCTGGCCCCCGCCGGGCGCCTTCCGCATCGAGGGGGCATGAACGTGCCGGCGTTGACCGATTCCAGCCAGCCGCGTCTCGCTTCCGGTTGCCGCTGGGGACCAGAGAAGACCGGAAGCGAACAGGAACGTGTGATCCTGTTTCCCGAAGGCGCAATCAAGCTGCAAGGCACCGGGCGCCAGGTTCTCGAGCGCTGTGATGGCCAGCGCACTTTCGGCGAGATCATCGCCGAGCTTCAGGCCCAGTTTACTTCGGCCGATCCCGCAAGGATTCGCGACGACATCAGCAAGTTTCTGGAGCAATTGCAGAAGAAGCGAATTGTGGACTACTGAAGGTACGACGGTCGCGCAGGATCCTAGGCCAACTGCTCCCAGCTGACGTTCAGCGCGGCGCCAAGCTTCTTCCAGGTGCTGACAGACCCGGCCTTGCGCTTGGTCTCAATCGCGGCAACGAGCGCGCGCGATACTCTGGCCTTCTTGGCGAGTTGTTCCTGGGTCATTTTCCGATATTCGCGCCAGATGCGCACCGCGGGCTCTCCCCTCAACCTGCGCTCTGTAATCTCCAGCGGAATAAGCTCGTCCTCCGCAGCGGCGAGGCGGGCATTTGCCGCATCGTACGCTCTGACGTCGGCCAGCATTTCCGCACCTTCCATGAGCTTCCGCAGATCCTCCACTGGAATTACCGCAAACTCTTTTCCCTTACGATGAATCGTTTCGACCCGCATCAATAGATTCCCCCTCTTGGTCCAGCTTCCAAAGCGCATAATTCAAGGCGGTCGTCGTGCAACTCGTAAATAACCCGCCAGTCGCCGATTCTCGAGCGATAGCCATCGCGTCCCTGCAGCTTGGTCACGTTGTTGTGCGTCGCGCAGGGGTCTGCCGCGATTGCCTTGATCTTTCCCACGATTCGCTTCTGCCAGTTCATCGGCAGCCTGGAAAGCGATCTAGCAAACGTTTTGGTCGTTACAACTTTGCACACTGAAATAAGTGTTACCTGTGGTAACAATCATCGTCAAGGCAAAACTGTGATCGCCGGTAACTTTGTTGCGGTCAATCGAAGCGGGTATTCTTGTAGCAGAAGGCGGCAGTAGCGCGAATGCCCGCTCCGCGAGATTCATGATTCCCAACCCTTTGGCCCTGATCGCCGAAATTACGCACCGTTGCCCGCTGCATTGCGTCTACTGCTCGAACCCGCTGCAGCTGGCCGGAGCGCAAACCGAACTTTCGACCGAAGAGTGGCTGCGCGTTTTCCAACAGGCTGGCAAGCTGGGCATGCTGCACGCGCATTTCACCGGCGGCGAGCCCCTCGCCCGCCTGGACCTGGCCGAGCTTATCGACGGCGCTCGCTCCGCCGGACTCTATACCAACCTCATCACCTCCGGCATCGGCCTCAACGAAACTAGATTGCAATCGCTCGTGGATGCCGGACTCGATCATATCCAGATCAGCTTTCAGGATTCGCGCGAAGATGCCGCCAACTGGATCGCCGGTGCCCGCGCCCATGCCCACAAGATCGAACTTTCGCGCGCCATCCGGAGGCACAAGCTGGCCTTCACCGCCAATCTGGTCGTGCACCGCCAGAACATCGATCATCTCGAGGAGATGATCACGTTCCTGGAGCAACTCGCGCCCGATCGCATGGAAATCGCACACACGCAATACTACGGCTGGGCGCTGAAGAATCGGCCGGCTCTGCTCCCGACCCGCGCCCAACTGGAAAAAGCCGTAGAAGTGGTGGCCGCCGCCGAAAAGCGCATGTCCGGGCGCATTCGCCTCGACTCGGTGGTTCCCGATTACTACGCCCGTTATCCCAAGGCTTGTATGGGGGGCTGGGGTCGCCAGTTGATGCTGATCAATCCTGCCGGCAAAGCCCTGCCTTGCCACGCGGCCGAAGTGATTCCCGGCCTGCAGTTTGAAAACGTCGGTGAGAAGTCTCTGGAATCCATCTGGCGGGGATCGTCGTCATTCCAGAAATTTCGCGGCGAAGAATGGATGCCGGAGCCCTGCCGATCTTGCGACCGCCGCGGAGAGGATTTCGGCGGATGCCGCTGCCAGGCCTTCCTGCTTGCGCAAGACGCGGCTGCGACCGATCCCGCCTGCTCGCTCGCTCCGGCGCATCATTTCGTGGAAGTGGCCCTGCAACAGGCCAACTCGGAGGCGGCCATCGCCCAACCAACGCCCGGCTCCTCCTTTGTACAACTGCAGCGGGGAACTGCCGAACTCTGGAGTTATCGCACCAACCCCGAGTAGCGCTACCAGCGCACTCCTACCGTGATTGGCCTGGTATCGGTCGTGATGTTGTTGTGCGACCCGTGCATCAGGCGGTACTCAGCATAGATTTCGATGTTGCCGTGTACGTTGCGCGCCACTCCTCCGCCAAAGTCCAGTCCAAATGCATTCTGGCTTGATTTGAGAAAGTTTCCGTTCAAAGGAATGCTGGTATTGTTGCACCGGCCCCACCACACCCAGAAAGGATTGCACGCCGAGCCCGGCAGCGCCGTCGAGGAGTCCAATTTCCCGTCACGATGATAAAACGCCGCGCCAATTACCACATATCCACTGTATTTTCTTGTGACCGGGATGTTGATGACCGGGCCCAGTGTCAACCCATACAGTGCGCTTCGCCCTCCCGGCGCGGAAGCCATTAACAACGCAGAATCCCGTAAGGGAAAATTCATCCCGAAGATGTCGAGCCGCAGGCCAAGATACTTGCTGGTGTTGCGCGCCACCCCAGCCGTTCCGAGAAGCCCGCCGCTCTTGATGAACGTATCGCTTGTTCCGCGGGGCAAGTTTGCCCCGCCACCAACGTTGAAAGTCCATTTGCTGTAGTCGCGAGGCCGGGTTCTTCGCCGTGAAGAAGATTCCTCCTGCGGATTCTCCTGCGCGCTGTCGGATTGCTGGCCCGCAGTAGCCTGGGTCGCGGGCGCGTCACTCGCCCCTTGTACATTCGCGGGTTGCTGAGCGTATCCCATTATCCCGATCGTCGTTAGGCCAGCCAGCAACAACACGCGAACCATCGCGAACTTTCCACTCATCCATTCTCCTCCCAAACCGGGCATGGTGGCGGACCGTAGCGCCCGGCATGGAAAGACGAAAGGCGCTGGCTTCGAACTGTCCGCTTATGACTGCCCGCCCGCGCCACTCTCCGCTCGCGGGCAGGAACGCATCATATTACCAACTTTGATGCCGGAGGGTTGCACCGCAGCGCCGTCTTTCCCATCTGAAGAAATTCCTCGCAGGGCGGTATCGCGGCAAAATGTAGTTCCCATTTCGCGAGAACTGCCACTCCCCGTATGATGAAGATCACATTTGCCCACCATGAAAGCTTTGCCGAAAACTCGATCCAGCCAAACCGCGAGCCTGCCCAAAGCACCGGAGAGCCGCGGCCCTGCCTCGCCATGCCGCGTTGCCCTGGTCGGCTTCGGAACGGTGGGCCGCTCTGTGGCGAAGATTCTCTGCGCCAGCCCCGAGGGTCCCCTCCGCCTCACGCAAATCTGCAATCGCAATGTCGAGCGCAAAAAGCAGCCCTGGGTTCCCAAGGATGTGCTCTGGACCGAAGACTTCCACGCGGTGTTGGATTCCGCCGCCGATATCGTCGTCGAACTGATTGGTGGCCTGCACCCCGCAGGAGATCTGGTGCGCGACGCGCTGAAAGCGGGCAAATCCGTCGTCACCGCCAACAAGCAGCTCATCGCGCGCGATGGCCCGGACCTTCTGCAACTGGCGCGCGCCTGCAGCTGCCGGCTCGAGTTCGGCGCTTCGGTGGCCGGAGGAGTTCCTGTCCTTCCCGCGTTGCGCACCGGCCTCTGTGGCGATCGCCTGCATGGCATCTCCGGCATCCTGAACGGAACCTGCAACTACATTCTCAGCCGTATCGAGAGCGCCCGCATTCCCTTCAGCGAGGCGCTCGAAGAAGCGCAGGCCCGCGGCTACGCCGAAGCCGACGCCTCCGAAGATCTCGATGGCGGTGATGCCCGCGCCAAGCTCGCCATCCTCGCTCTCGCCGGACTGCAAACCCGCGTCGCTCCCGAAACCATTCGCGCCCGCACCATTCGCGGTGTCGACGCTCTCGACTTCGACTATGCCGCCGAGCTCGGCTGCACCATCCGCCAGATTTCTCGTGCTGACCTGAAACACGACATCTTGTTCGCGGAGGTCGGTCCGAGCCTGGTCCCTGCGGCTTCGCCTTTCGGGCGTGTGCAGAGAAATCTGAATCTGGTGGTCACTTCCGGCCTGTATGCCGGCGACATGGCCTTCCTTGGCCCAGGCGCGGGCGGAGATCCCACCGCGGTCGCGGTTGTCTCCGATCTTATGTTCGTCGCGGAAAGCCTCTCGGCCGGTGTTCGCTCCCACTGGCCGCAACAATTTCTTGAGCCGAAAATCAGTTGCGACTTCGAGACTCCCTGGTATCTGCGGTTCTTGGTTCGCGATCGTCCCGGCATCATCGC
>DATKPV010000059.1:0-5413 GCA_035523915.1 Candidatus Aquilonibacter sp.
CGCTGCTTCTGGTTTCGATCGCCGCGCTGTTTGTGCTCGGTCTGTTGATGCAGGGCCACATCTACAAGCCGAACGGCGGCGACATTCTCGATATCCTGGGCTTCATCGGCGATTTGGGAGCGGGCGGCATGTATATCGTCACCCTGGCCAATGATTGGGGACATGGCGCCATCGCCTTTGCCATCGCCGATTACGGGACGAAGTTCATGATCGTCGCGGGGCTGCTCAACTTCATTGCTGTGGCCGACGCCTATCACATCGCCATCGGGAAAAAACAATGACGCCGGGGTCGATACGCAAGCGTCATGCAGATGGGAAGCCCCTCCACAGAATGGAAAGACTGTGACCGTTCAACTCACGCACTTCAGCGCGGCACTTGTGTTTGCCACTTTCGCGTCGATCGTATTCGGCATCACGCACCGCGACACTACGCGCGATATGATTCGATACGGCCTCTACTGTTTCGTCTTGTTTCTTGGCGGGTTGATTGTGGCTGGTTGGGCCATGTGGTTGCTGAGACGATAGGCGCGGCCCTGAGGAGCGTCTGGCTCGTTCGTCTACATTCATCTTCCTTGAGCATTGCCCCGCAGGCCGACTCTATAGCTAGCAGCTATCCTTCCCACACAAACGCATCGAACACCCGCTTGGCATCGAAAGCCAGCCGCCGATACAGAGCAACCGCTCGCTCATTGGCCTCGGTAACCGTCAGCGAGAGCAGGGAGAAGCCGCGCTTACGCAGGTTGATCACGGTGGCGGCCAGCAACTGCTCGCCGATTCCCTGTGAACGATATTCGGGCAGCACGCATACCTGAGTGACATGCCCGACGTCGCCACGAACCCGCGAGCAGAGGATCAGCCCGATGACGTTTTTCACTTTGCGATCGACAGCAACAAACGATGACTCAATATCGAACAGGCCGCAGCCGGGGAAGCGAACGATATTGTTGAGGAACCGGAGTGATCCGCTTAGGGTGTGGTACTGATCGTTGATCTGGGCGTCGACATGGCCACGATAGGCAGCGGTGATGATCGCAGCCGCTGTCTGGTAGTCGTTTTCCGTCCAGCGGCGAATTTCGATTGCAGGATTCGCGATCGCCATTTTGACCTGCGGCGAGGTTAGGGACAAAACCATGAACAGCCGGGTATGCCTCTGAAACCCCTGATCCAGGAATGGCCGGGCCACGCTCCCCGCTTCATGGGCCAGCAGTTGCGCCTCCACGCGATGAATTCCAGGAGACTGCTGCAGAGTCTCGATCACGTGCCTGAGCAGTTTGAGTTCCACCTCGTGCGTGTCCGGCAGCCGGCTGCCATTGACCACGAACAGATCCCCGATCACCCCCTTGCTGCCTTCATACACAAAGAACGAATAACCAAAGATCCGACCACGGTCGATGGCAGCATAGCCGGGAAGAATCTTGGCGTCGACGTAACGCAGAATCATCTCGGCTGAACCGCTGTAGTCCCAGGAAAGCAGCCGCGACCACACCTGCGTTTCATTGTCGAGCAGTGAACGCAGGTCTACGGAAGTGAAGTGCCTGAGGTCGAGAATCTCCACGAGGCTCCTGACAGGCCGACGCCAAACCGGGACGGCAAAACTTTGAGTTTAGTGGGTTGGGGAATGTCAGGCAAACCCAGGGAACACGGGGCAGCAATAGAAGAAGCGAGTACCTTTCAGAAACCAAGACTGCTGAACGTTTCGCCTGGGCTAGTGCTTAGGCGGCGCGGCCGCGATCCAGAAATAATCAACGTGCTGCGGCTCATAGTGGCCAAGGAAAGATACGCGCCGCCCGGGCAAGAGTTCCGTCAAATTCGCCTGCGAGTTCTCGGGCGCCACCAGCAGATGCTCCTTTCGCGGTGGCGGTCCCCACGCATAGTTCAAAGTTAATTGGTCGCGATAGAAAGTCAGTCCGTACTCCAGTTCCCGGGGAACATGATAGACGGCAAGCGGCAGCGAATGAGCTTGCAGGGCATCGATCTCGTGAGCTAATGGGCGGGCGGAAAGATCTTCGTTTAATGCATTGGAGCCGAATTTCACTACCGCTGCGACCGTCAGCACCGCTGGAATCAGGGTGACGAAACGCAGCATGCGCAAGCCCGACCGGCTGCTGAGCGTAACTGCGATTCCAGCGCACAGCGCGAAAGCAATGGCGAGGGCGATATACATGGGCCTGCCGCCGGGCAGGCGATGCTCACGAATGACGTAAGCGATCAGCAACGCAGGCACCACCGCTGCCGCAGCTGCGAGCGCGTGCGACGCGATCAGCCACTTCGAGGCCGGTTCACTTTCGCTTACGATGTGCCGGCGCAAATACTCCAGCAGGAGAATTGCCCCCGCCGGAACAGCAGGAAGGATGTATCCGGGCAGCTTTGACTGTGAGACAGAAAAGAACAGGAGCGGCACAATCAGCCAGCAGACTCCAAAAAAACCCAGGCCAAATCCCGAATCAGGATCGAGGTCGAAGGAATTCTGTTCCGATGACTTTCGCTCCTCCCACCACAAGCGAACAGACTCCACGAAAGCCGCAACGACGAAAACCGTCCAGGGCAGTAGCGCCAGAGCAACGACCGGCAGGTAATACCAGAACGGTTCGCTGTGGTGATAGAGGTTTGTCGAAAAACGATCCAGATTCTGTTGCAGGATAAATTGCCGAAAGAACGATGGGTTCCGCACTTGCACTGTCACATACCAAGGCAAGGCGAGGACACAGAAAAACAGGATTCCCGGGACCCAGAGACTCCGCACAATGAGCTGTCGCTGGCGCGCCATCAGTGCGTAGAGAGCAATAATCAGAACCGCGAGAAAGGGAGCTACCGGTCCCTTCGCCAGAGCCCCCAGTGCCAGGCAGCCATAAAACACCGCCAGATAGATTCGCTCCGCGCTTTCGCGCCATGCCCACCAACCCAGCATCCCAATGGTGAAGGCCGCTGTGAGCGGCATATCAGTGGAGGCAGCGCGGGCATAGGCGATGATGCCGGCGCAGGAGGCGGCGATGAGCGCTCCATCGATCTCAAATCCTCTTCGGAACCGGCGCAGAAAAAAATACACCGCCAGCACAAGCAGCGTGGCATCGAGCACCGAGGGCAGCCGGGCCGTCCAGTCGTGAACGCCGAAAATGGAGTAAAACCCGATGGCTTGCCAGTAGTAGAGCGGCGGCTTCTCCAGCCAGGGCCGTCCGCCGAGAGTCGGCGTGACCAGAGAATGGCGCTCAAGCATTTCCCGCGCCACCTGTGCATACCGCGGTTCATCGGCTCCGATAAGACCAAACTGTGCGATTCCGTAAAGGAAGAGAAAGGCGCAAAAGCCCGCGAGCAAAACTGCATCTGTGCGGCGTCGCGCGGATTGTGGGGAAGCAGGGATGGAGTTTACGATTGACGATTTCCGATTTGCCATTTTGTGAAGGGCGTCATTCGGAGCGGAGCTGCCTTTTCAGGCGAACGATCTGCCACATCGCGTACTTGAGTTTATGCGAACCCGCCCATCCTTAAAGATCCGCTTCATTGTACCGATGGTCCCGGCGAAGCTGTTCCAGAATCTCCCGCACCGCGTCTCCCAGTGGCCCTTCGATCGAACAGCCGCTGGCGCATTCGTGTCCGCCGCCGCCAAAGCGTTCGGCGACTCGCGCAACATCGATCTTGCCCTTGCTACGCAGGCTGACACGGAAGCGTCCCTCGGGAAGCTCGCGGAAAAAAGCTGCGACCTCGACTTCACCGATCGAAAGCACATAGTTCACGAGGCCTTCGCAATCTTCTTCTCGCGCGCCGAAGCGCTCCATCTGCTTTTGCATCACCCAGGTCCAGCCGATATGATCTTCGGTGTTGAGGTTGCGCAAAGCCTCGCCGAGCAGCCGCATCTTGGCGACGGAATGAGCAAAATAGATGGCGCGCGCACAGTGGGCCGGATCAGCCCCCCCGAGAACAAGTTCGCGGGCCAGGGCGAACGTGTTTTCGTTGGTTCCCTGGAACATGAATGAGCCAGTGTCGGTCATCAGCGCGGTGTAGAGACACGTGGCGATTTCAGGAGAGAACTTCGCTCCTGCCTCTCGAGCCAGACGGAAAACCATTTCCGCCGTGGCCACCGCATGCGGGTCGATCCAGTTCACATGCGCGAAGGGCCGCCCGCTCACGTGATGATCGATGCTGATGAGAAAACGATCTTCGAGCCCGGCCAGCCGCGTGCGATGAATGCTGTCGCACTCGAGAATAATTGCAGCATCGTAATTCCCTTCAACGGTATTTGTCTGGACAACCTGATCGGCGAACGGCAACGAGCGATAGATCCGCGGAACGCCATCGTGCAGAATTACGTCGGCATGCTTGCCCATGGCCCGCAGCAATTGGCAACAAGCCAGCGCCGAACCAATCGCATCGCCGTCGGGGCGGGCGTGCGAGGTCAACAGGAACCGCCCGCGCCGCTCGATTTGCTGGAGTACTTCGCGCAACATGGCTACTCTGCCTTCGTATCCTTCGCTACGCCTGATTCGGAGCGGGCCGAGGAGCCGCGCTTCCTGGTGCGGGACAGCAACTCCTCCACTCGTCGCTGATGCCGCGGATTCGACAAGCGAAAAAATAGCTCCGGCGCGCGCCTCAGTTGCAGGCGCTCGACCAGTTCGTGGCGGATGTAGGGCTTGGCGGCGTCGAGACCTTCCAGAGACCGCTCAGCTTCTTCGTCGGTGCCGTCAACCTCGACCAGGACGTGCGCTGAGCGGCCATCCGCGGCGAGCTCGACGCCGCTAACGGCAACCAGGCCAATTCGCGGATCAGCCAGCTCGCCCTCCACCAGCGTCTCGATCTCCTTGCGCAGCTCCTCGCTCAGCCGGCCGCGATGATACTTGACGCCACGCTTCTCCACGCCTCGCCTCGGAGTAAAACGCTTGAGAATATCAGAAAAAGGGCGTCAGGTGCAGGCCTGGAATAGCTATGGTCTCGGATGCGAGGGTGGAGGGATTTGCGGTGCTTGCGGTTGGCAAGCAAATTGTCATCTGGGGCGGGCACTTTTTGGCCGCCGAAGGATCTCTGCAGTTGCAGGCGGCGCCAGTGAGGGTAACGATGGTGTCTAATCAAAGACTCGCAGTTAATCTTGGAGCAGCCATGCATAGGTCCTTCGTTTCGCTCAGGATGACAAGAGGGATGGAGAGGGCAAGAGCTTACAAATACTCCACAAACGCATCGGCCACCTCTGCCCCGTGGTTATTGGCAATGCGCGTGGCAGCACTCTCCACTTTTTTCATCAATCCGTCGAGATAGTCGCGCGAATCGGAGATGCTGACCACGCCGATGGTCGCCTGATTCCACAGGTTGCTGGGATCGATTTCAGCGACGGAAACATTGAAGCCGGCGCGCAGGCGGTCTTTAAGGCTGCGCACGACCTGGCGTTTGTCTTTGAGCGAGTGCGCGGCTTCGATGCGGAGTTCGA
>DATKPV010000060.1:0-14993 GCA_035523915.1 Candidatus Aquilonibacter sp.
GCTCAGGGATTCGAGCGCAATCGTCGAAGCGTAGAATAGCTGCCTCATGCGCTCCCCTCGCGGGACCTCCGGCCGGACTTCGTTTCTGGGTCTACCCCCCGCGATCTTCGTCATCATTTTTTCTGCGATTTTTCTGTTGCACGTTCCGCTTCTCCAGCTTCCCTATTTTTGGGATGAAGCCGGTTACTATGTGCCTGCGGCCCGCGATCTCCTGCTCCGCGGCAGCCTGATTCCCCATTCCACGCTTTCCAACGCGCACCCTCCGCTCGTGCTTGCCTGGATCGCACTGTGGTGGAAGGTTGTGGGCTACGCCCCCGCCGTCACACGCGCAGCGATGCTGCTGATTGCCGCGTTTTCATTGCTGGGAGTTTTCCGCCTTGCCGAACGAGTAGCCAACGTGCGCGTAGCGATCGGCGCCACGGCGTGCACGGCGTTCTATCCGGTGTTTTTTGCCCAGAGCTCGCTGGCGCAGGTTGACCTGGCTGCAGCCGGGCTCATCTTTTGGGGTCTGGCTGCCTATCTCGGCGATAACCTTGCTGCTGCTGCAGTCTGGTTCTCTCTCGCAGCTCTGACGAAAGAGACCGCGATCCTCGCGCCGCTGGCTGTGGCAGCGTGGGAGATGCTCGGCGTCGCCGCGCGGAGCAGTCCGTTGCAAAGTCTCTGGCGGGCTAACCATGGTCCGCTTCCGAAGGGAATTTTTCTGAAACGGATCGGCGCTCTGACAGTTCCGGTTTTTCCGCTGGCGATCTGGTATGCGTATCACTACGCACATACCGGATACGTTTTTGGCAATCCCGAATTTTTTCGTTACAACGTCGCCGCCACGCTGAACCACACCCGTTTTGCGCTCGCCCTTGGCCTGCGCCTGTGGCAAGCCTTTGGCTACATGCATCTCTGGCTCCTTACGCTGGCCATGTTGCTGGCGCTGTGGTGTGCGCCCCGACGTGACGCAACCGGCGAGCGCCCCCGCATAGCCATTCCGCTCCAGATGATCTTCTTCGCCGTTATCTTCACTTATGTGGTGGTCATGGCTTTGATCGGCGGCGCGGTGCTGGCCCGCTATATGCTTCCTGCGACTCCCCTGGTCATCATTCTCGCCATCTCCACGCTGTGGCGCAGGCTGCGTTTCTGGCGGGTGGCGATTTCCGGCATTGCCCTGGCCTTCGTTCTCGCCTGGTTCTGGAATCCACCCTACGGATTCTCCCCCGAAGATAATCTGGCTTACCGCGACTACATTCTGCTTCACCAGGACGGGGAAAGCTTCCTTGAGGCCCGCTATCCCATGGCGCGCGTGCTCACGGCCTGGCCGGCATCCGACGAAATCACGCGGCCGTGGCTGGGCTACATCACGCGCCCGATGCGGGTGCTGCGCATCGAAGACTTTACTTTCGACCAAATCTTTTCCGCGGCCGAGGTTCGCTCAAAGTACCAAGCAGCACTTGTGTTCTCGACCAAGTATGAACCGGGGCCGATATGGCGGGATCGCTGGCGCATCTGGAATGAATGGAAAACGCGCTATTTCGGCTTCCATCGCGATCTGCCGCCTGCCTCGATTGCGCAGATTCTTGGCGGCCGCATCGTGTTTTCCGAAGAGCGCAAGGGACAGTGGATTGCGGTGATCGAAATGCAGCTGGAAGAAAATCAAAACGCAGAAGTGAGATTCGGCGAGATGAGAAGTCAAAAATGAGAAGTCAAAAAGTAAGAGTAAACCCATTGCCTTGCACATTGACTTCTGACTTCTGACTCTCTATTCGCGCATCAGATGGCACGAATGCGTCTTGATCACCAGCCAGACCTCGCGCCCCGGTGCAAGTTGCAGCGAGTCGCGCGCCGCCAAGGTCAGATGGACTTCCATTTCAACCCCGCAATCCACGCCTGCGGAAACAATCACATCGCGGCGCTCGAGAGCGACCAGGTTTCCGGCAATTACGTTGCGGGCACTAAGCCCAACTGGCGGAGCCGTGGCCAGCAAAATGTCTCCGGCGTGAATGCCGACGCGCAGCTTTGAGCCCAGCTCTGCGCGTACCAGCGGCGTTTCCAGCGTAACGTTCCGGCCATTTTCCGAGACCAACCGACACGTCATCGTTCCCCGATCGGCGTGAATCGATTCCACAACGGCGTCGAAGATGTTTTCGCAGCCCGCAAGCTGCGCCACGGTTTCCTGCCGCGGAACGCCCAGCACGTCGTGCGGCGCGCCCTGCGCGATGATGCGCCCGGCATCAAAGACGAGCACTCTCTCTCCCAGAGCAAACACTTCTTCCCGGCTGTGCGTCACGTAGAGAATGGGAATCTGGCGCTGCTGATTCCACGC
Organism: Candidatus Aquilonibacter sp.; assembly: GCA_035523915.1. Lineage (GTDB taxonomy): Bacteria > Acidobacteriota > Terriglobia > Terriglobales > Acidobacteriaceae > Sulfotelmatobacter. The sequence goes on from DATKPV010000060.1 coordinate 2,312, forward strand.
TCGCAGATCGTCCAGAATTCGCGACTTCGTTGGGGCGTCAAGCGCGGCCAAAGGCTCATCGAGCAGCAGCACTACGGGATCGGTGACCAGCGCCCGCGCCAGGGCCACGCGCTGGCGCTCGCCTCCGGAAATTTCCGTCGGCAACTGTCCGGCCAGGTGTTCGATGCGAAAAGAATGCAGCAAAGCAGCAGATCGCTCCTGCGCCACCGAACGCGGCAGCTTGACAAGGCCATAACCGATATTCTGTTCCACGGTCAGGTGAGGAAACAGCGCAAGCTCCTGAAACACATATCCCACGCCGCGTTTGGCAACTGGGACATCGATGCGCGCACTGGCATCGAACAGAACGCGGGAACCGGCCGCAATTCTTCCTGCCTCGGGTTTGGACAACCCGGCGATGCAATTGAGCGCCGTGGTCTTCCCTGCACCGGAGGCACCGAACAAGATGGTGAATCCCGGCCCGGCGGTCAATTCCACATCCAGCGAGAAGTCGCGTCCAGGCGGCGCAAAACTCTTCTGAATTCGCGCGCGCAGCATCGAGTCTGCCGGTTGGAATGGCGGAACGGTGGGCATGCTGGGCCTACCTGGCCGGGGCAATCGCCCACACACGGCGATTCAGCCCGTAGACCACCGCCAACACCGCAAAGCAAAATGCCAGCAGCAGCAGCGACATGGCATTGGCCGCGCCATAATTCGCTGCCTCCACCTGATCGTAGATCGCGATGGAAGCCGTACGCGTCACTCCGGGAATATTGCCGCCCACCATGAGCACCACGCCGAACTCGCCCATGGTGTGCGCGAAGGCCAACGAGATTCCCGTGATCAGGCCCGGGCGAGAAAGAGGAAGCACCACGCGCCGGAATGTCCGCAGTGGCGATGCGCCCAGCGTCGCGGAAGCGGCTAGCAGCTTGCGATCCACCAAGGCGAATGCCGCTGCAAACGGCTGCACCGCAAACGGCAGGCTATAAAGCACCGAACCGATCACCAGGCCGGTGAAGGTGAATGCCAGGGTATGCCCGGTGAGCGACTGCCACCAGCGTCCCAGCGGGCTATGCGCGCCCAACGCTACCAGCACGTAGAAGCCCAGCACGGTCGGCGGCAGCACGATGGGCAGCGCTACCACCGCCTCCACCAGAAACTTCCAGCGCCAGGCGGAAAAGGCGATCCAATAGGCAAGAGGAACGCCAAGCAGCAGCAGGATGGCCGAAACCATCAGCGACAGTTGAATTGTGAGCCAGAACGTCTGCCAGTCGATCAACATGGAACGCTATTGTAAGACGTTCGGTTGAGGTTGGAAGCAAATCCGGGTTGCGGTCCAAGAAATATCTGCGACCCTCACTCATCCGGCAGCGCAAACCCGTATTTCCGCAGCACCGCCGCGCCTTCCGGCGTTTTCACATATTCGATGAACGCTTTAGCTTCCGCTTTGTGGGACGACCGCGAAATCACCACCACCCCCTGATCGAGCGGCGAATAGGCATCCAGCGGAACCAGCCAGTATTTGCCTTTGCCCTTCATGCCGGGCGCGAGCGCGTGGGCCAGGGCAACCAGTCCCGCCTGCGCGTTGCCCGATTCCACGAATTGCGCCGCCTGGGTGACGTTTTCTCCCAGCACCAGCTTGTCCGCGATTTTCTCGTAGAGGCCGTAATGCTTCAGGGCAGCGACCGCGGCGCGCCCATAAGGCGCGTGTTGCGGGTTGGCGATTGCGATCTTCTTCACCGAAGAATCGAGCAATGCGTCCATTCCTTCGTGCTCGAAATCGAGCTTCGAATCGGTGGGCGTCCACAGCACGAGGCGTCCCACCGCGTAGCGATACAGAGTCGTTTTCTCTGCAAGTCCTTCGGCAATGAGTTGCCGCGGATAATCCATATCCGCCGAGAAAAACAGATCGAATGGAGCGCCGTTTTCGATCTGCTGCGTGAGTGCACCCGAGGCTCCGAAGGAAAGCTTGATCCGAACGCCCGTCTGTTTTTGGTACCGGCCGGCAACCGCCGTAAGAGCAGCGCTCAGGTCGGCTGCGGCGGCAATCGTAACCTCTCGCGCCGGCGTTTGCGCGCCGAGCGGAGGTAAGCATCCCACAATCGCAAGAACGATAGAGAGGAATCGACGAGCGACATTCATCCGGCGTTTTGAAATCGTTCATCCGGCCTGGAAACAGCAGACCTCAAGATTCTACCCTCTGAAGATTCCCTAAAGCGGAAATCATCGGTTCCCAGAATGGTCAGGTATCTATATTTCACGCTGGTTTTGCGTTGACCTTGCCAGCTCCTGCTCCCATACTCCCGATTAAACAATTCTTATGCTCCATCGCTGCTTCTCGTCTCGTCTGCCTTCATTTTTCCTGGCTGTCTTCCTTGTTTTGATTGCTCCGCTTTCTGTTGCCGCGCAGGGAGCAAAGCAAACCGTTCCCGAAACGCCGGTTCCCGACGCCGATGCCGATCACGTTGAACAACGAGCGGAATGGTTCGCGCATGGGCGCGTGATGCCCGGAAGGTCCGCGGCCGACCTGCGCTTTCGAGCTTATCGAGCCAAGCTGCAGATGCGAGCGGCGCGCCGGGGGGCAGAGGCCCTGGCTGCATCGCCAAACGGCCAGACGCAACCGGCAGCATCGCTCACCTGGCAGCCGCTGGGTCCGGTACCGCTGGCCTCGGATGCCACCGGTTCCGGCATTCAGGACTATCACCAGGTCTCCGGGCGAGCAACCGCAGTCGCTATCGATCCTGCCGACCCAACCGGGAACACGGTCTTCATCGGCGGAGCCCAGGGTGGTGTGTGGAAGTCCGAGGATGCCGTCAACAGCACCGCAACGGCTGTGACCTGGTTGCCTCTTACCGACGATCAGGCCACGCTGGCCACCGGATCCATCGCGATTCAGCCGGGAAACAGCAACCTCGCCCAGAGTGTGGTTCTGGTGGGAACGGGCGAAGCCAACAATTCCGGTGACTCGTACTTCGGCCTGGGCATCTTGCGCTCGACCGATGGCGGCAACACGTGGTCGTTGATTGAAACGGCAAACAATAACGGCAATCCTGTTTCCTTTGCTGGATTGGGAGCAGCCCGCATGGCGTTCAGCACGGCTACCGGACAGACCAACACAGTCGTGGCAGCCATGGCGGCCACTTCTGAAGGCATCGTCGATGGGTCGCTGACCAGCAACACATTTCGCGGGCTCTACACGTCGACCGATGCCGGTCAGACCTGGACCTACAACGCTCTTTCTTCCGGAGGCGCAGCCGAAGCGACCTCCGCGACGTCGGTGGTATACAACGCCACTGCAGGTTTGTTTTTCGCGGCAGTTCGGTATCAGGGGTTTTTTTCTTCTCCCGATGGCTTGACCTGGACGCGGCTCGCGAACCAACCTGGCGACGCCCTGCTCAGCACAACGGCGTGCCCGCAGAACTTCGTCACCACCTGCCCCATCTATCGCGGCGAAATCACCGTGGTGCCGGGGCGCAACGAGATGTATGTCTGGTTCGTCTCACTCTCGCCTTCCGGGCAGCCGGTGGATCAGGGTATCTGGCAAAGCCTGAATGGCGGGGCCTCGTGGACAGAAATCATCGACACCGGTATCGCGAGCTGCGGCGATTCCTATGGCTGCGGCGTCAGCCAGGGAACTTACAACCTGGAATTGCTCGCGGTTCCCAACTGTCCCGGAGGCCAGCAGACTTGCAGCGGCAATCCCACCGACCTGTATGCCGGGGCGATCAATCTTTATAAGTGCTCGATGGCGAACTCAGCTGGGGCATCGTGCAGCGGCGGATTCCTCAATCTCACGCACGTCTACGGCTGCTCGCCCATCGCCGCTCCGGCGCACGTGCATCCCGATCAGCATGCATTGGCCTATATGATTCCAACCACCGGCGCCGAGGCCGGCGCCGACCTGATGTATTTTGCCAACGACGGCGGCATCTACCGCGCGTTGAATGGATTCACAGGGCTCGCCACAAGCTCCTGTTCCGGAACGAATGCCTTCGACGATCTCAACCAGAACCTGGGTTCGATGACGCAGTTCGTGAGCTTCTCGCAGCATCCCACCGATCCGAGCACGCTGTTGGGCGGCACGCAGGATAACGGATCTCCGGCAACTTCCAGCGCCACCACTAATACGGGCTGGGTCAACGTACTGGGCGGGGACGGCGGCTACAACGCCATCGATCCCAACTCGCCCACGACCTGGTTCACTTCCAACCCAGATATTCCGCCCGGCGGGCTGGGTATTCAGCAATGCGGGAACGGCGCAGCCTGCAATGACAGCAGCTTCAGCGATGTACTCACCAGCAGCGCCATTGGCGGCGACGATGGAGCGTTTTACTTTCCTTATATTCTCGATCCGCAATCGACCAGCGCGCTTCTCGTGGGCACGTGCAGGATCTGGCGCGGACCGCGCCTGGGCGGGACCTACAGCCTTCTCAGCCTGAACTTCGACACCTTGGGCACAGGCACGTGCTCCGGCGAAGAAGTAAATCTGGTGCGCGCGATCGCCGCTGGCGGTCCCGCGAACAGCGTCGGCTCGCAGGTGATTTATGCGACAACGGATGGCCTGGGACCGACCGACGGCTCATCGCCTGCCGGAGGAAACGTCTGGGTTACGACGAACGCTATGGCCATCTCGGGCGGCAGCTCAACCTTTGTGAGTGTTACCGGCAATGGTCCTGGCGGAAGCATCAATCCCGGCCAGTTTCCCATTTCTTCGGTCGCGATCGATGTTTCCGATCCTACCGGCAACACGGCATATGTCACGGTGATGGGATTCACCGGTGGCCCGGGGCACGTCTGGCAAACCACCAACGCCGGCGCCAGCTGGACCGACTTCACGGGAAGCGGCGCAAACGCTTTGCCCGATTCTCCGGTCAACGCGGTTGTGGTCGATCCCGTCTCGCATGTGATTTATGTCGGCACCGACGTAGGCGTCTTTCAAAGCAGCACGACAAGTCCGATATGGGGAGAGGTAGGGCCCGCGAGTGGTCCCGGATTCCTGCCCAATGTGGCCGTCACTGCCCTTGGCCTGTTCAACGGAAGCGGACAAAAGCTTCTGCGGGCTTCCACCTACGGCCGCGGCGTCTGGCAAACGAATCTGGTATCCGGTTTCACCATCGCAGTCTCCAACGCCACGCAGACCGTGTTCCTGGGGCAGGCTGCTACCTTCAATGGCACGCTGACCTCCAGCGGCGGATACAACAACTCCGTAGCTTTGAGCTGCATCGCGGGAACAACACCCGCTCCTATTTCCTGCAATCCCAACCCGCCCAGCGTGACACCAACGACCTCGGGCGCAGCATTCACCGTCTCAATCGGCTCCGGCACTCCGCTTGGCGATTACTACTTTGGCGTGCAAGGCTCAGGCTCGGATCCCAACAACATTACCGACCTCGCGAGCCTTGCTCTTCATGTGGTGAACTTCGCTCTTACTCCACCCTCGCCTACGTCGGTCTCGGTGGCGCGCGGAACCACGTCTTCTCCTGTTAGTTTGCAGGTCACCGCGCAAGGGTCTTTCAATCAAACGATTGGGCTCTCCTGCGCCATCAGCCCGGCGATGGCCGGCGGAGCTTGCAATTTTTCACCCGGGCAGACAATCAATCCGCCTTATCCCGCCAACATTGCCGCGAGTGTCAGCGCGCCCTCGAATGCAGCCACCGGCAATTACACCGTGACTTTGCAGGCCACCACCGAGGGAGCGTCTGCGCCGGCGACGGCAGTGTTCACTCTTACGGTCACGACCAATCCTGACTTCAGCCTGACTGAGCCCAGCCCGTTTCCAAACGTCAAGCAAGGCAGCACGACCACCAGCGGGCCGATCACGATTTCGGCCCTCGACGGATTCAAAGGCACCGTGAACCTGGCCTGCCCCACCACGTGCAGCATGAATCCCACGTCGGTGAGTTCGTTCCCCGCTACAGCCACGCTCACTATCAACGCTACGAATTTCCCGCTGGGTACGAATCAACTCACCATTCAGGGAATCTCCGGCTCGACTACCCACACGCTAACCATTCCATTCACCGTCGGCGGCTACACCGTTACGGGTCAACAAACTTTCTCCGCCACACCCGGCGGCGCACTGCAGGCGAACCTCACTTTCACCTCCGTCGATGGCTACAGTGGCCAGATCTATGCATCCTGCGATACCAGCGCCTTGCCCGGGACGCAGTGCTCGCTGGCGCCAACCAATCGGATCACGCTGAGCGCCGGCGGAACCGCGCCTCTCACCGCCTCCATCAACCTTCCTACCAATGCCGTAGCCGGAACCTACAACTTCAACCTCAACACCCAGGATGCCGGTGGAACGCCATCCAACACCTTCGCCATTCAGGTAACCGTCGCTCAGGACTACTCCCTGGGCAATTTTTCGCCGCTGACCGCGACGGTCAGCGCAGGCGGCTCGGCCAGCTACAACTTCACCGTGATGCCGGTTGGTTCTGCCTACAACGGATCGATCACTCTCAAGTGCACAGTTGTCCCTACGTTCACAGGAACCTGCACGTTCACGCCGAACCCTGCGACCACCAGCAGCGGCAACGTTCTGTTGACAGTACAAACACAGGCCAGCGGAATGTCCCCTGGACGCCGCGGAACTGCAACGCTGACCCTTGGGATAGGGCTGGCCCTGCCGGGTATCGTGCTACTAAGCGGAAGATTTCGCGGCCGTCGGCGTGGCGCAGCATTGTGCACATTTGCCCTTGTTCTGGCGACGCTTCTTCCTTCGTGCGGAGGCGCGAGCAATGGCGGAGGAGGTGGCGGGTCGCACGGCACCGGAGCCGGCACTTACACCATCATTGTCACTGGGTCGCCGGCGAGCATCAGCCAGCCAAACGGTTCGTCTGTGACTCTGATCGTGCAGTAGTCGGGAAGACAAAAGGCAAAGCCGCCCACTACCCCCCAGTGAAATGGTTCTCCGGCCGAACCTTTTCCGAGCTAAAATGGTTGCGCGTGCCCGGTATTCGGGTGCTGTTGGCACATCATCATTGAATAACAAGATCAAGGCCTGGGTTCCCGTCGCAGAGCGTGGGACGGGCCATCACTATCGGTAACGGGCCTCAGTTCAGAGTGCTCCCCACTCGGAAGGAAGACGTTATGAATCAGGGAACATTCGGCACAGCGCTGCTGTTGTGTGCGGTTTTCGTATTTCCATTGTCCGCTCAACAGACAAGTTCCAGCGCGCAGCCAGCCGCATCGGCCGATCAAAACGCTGCGCAATCCGCAACCGCCCAGGACAAAGAATCGTCGCAGCCCTCTTCCCGCCAGGATTTCTGGGACGGCGATGATCCCAGCGTCGTTGCGCTCATCTTTCACCCCTTCGCCAGCAAGGAATATGTCCGGCGGCACATCCAGGCCGTGCAGGACCGCGTCAACGAACTTGATGAACTCTCCGTCGCCAACGACAAAATGATCAAAGACGTGGACGCGCGCTCTCAGCACGGCATTCAACTGGCCTCCGACAAGGCCGATCTGGCTAATACGCACGCGACTGACGCGACCAGCAAAGCGCAGGCCGCCCACGAGTCAGCCGCGGCGCTGGAGAGCCGGCTTTCCACGGTTGAGGCCCAGGTCGGCGGCATCGATCAATACAAGACCGGGCAACAGACCGAGATTCGCTTTCGTCCCGGTCAGACCGAGTTGAGCAAGCCGGCCAAAGACGCGCTCGACCAGATGGCGGCCCAACTGAAGAATCAGCACGGCTACATCGTCGAAGTGCAGGGCTTCTCTTCAGGCCAGGGGCAGGCCGCGATTGCCAGTTCCAGAAAGATGGCGGATTCGGTGGTTCGTTACCTGGTGTTCAACCGTGAGGTCCCGGCCTACCGCATCTATGTGATCGGCATGGGCAACGAACCGGCGGCCAAAGGCACGAGCCGCACGCGCGTGGAAGTCAGCGTGTTGAGAAACGATCTGGAGCAGGCGCAGAAATGAGCGGCGCCGCAGTGTGGCTACGCCGGATCCTCACAAACCGCGCGCCCGAACGTTGACGGTCTGTGGCTCGGCTTTGCGGTCTGTCCGGCTCAAAATCCAATTCGAATCGAACTACGAGCTTAGAGGAAGAGGTTTATTCGTGTGAAAGTATTTCTTATACGCGGCGATCCAGTCTGTAGCAATGTCATGTTGCGCGGTGTGCAGATCGAGTTGTCCACTGCACACCATTTCGTGGAGCCGTTCCTCCAGAGCATCCTTGACATACGCGTTCCACATGCGCGTCCGATAGGGCTCCGGCCAGAGATTGCGGATGTCTTCCGTTCCTCCTAACCCGGGCGCGATCAGATAATCGATTTCGTAGTCGCCGCCGCGAGCATGGGCGATTCCATACTCCTGAAGAACCTTCTCCCGCAATGACACCGATACATCTCCCACCACCTCTTCCTGCGCTGCAGAGCAGACCTCGCTCATCGTCACCTGACGGGCTGCTCCGGGCGTTAAGCTGTGATTCGGAGCGACTTCCATATCCGAAAGGATAGAAGCCGATCCGAATCGCCGCGGTAAGGAGCGACGAGACCACAGAACTGCAATCGCGGTCGCGACCAACAGCAGGCACACGGCCGCCACACGTGGGCCAAAGCCGAATGGAAAAACGCTTCTCCGGCGATCCTTTCGCCGCTCAGAAGCCACTTCGTTCACCCGCGCTCGCAGAAGCGCGCGGGGGCCGGAAGCCGGAGGAAGCTGCACCTCCAACGCGGCATCGTGAGCCCGCATGAACTCGGCAATCGTAGACTGAAAGTCCTCCATGCGAGCGCGGCAATCCCAGCAGGCTTCAAGATGAGCCTTCACTTCGGCGGCACGTTGCGGGGAAAGCTCTCCATCGGCCGAGCGAACCAGATCCTCGTCCGAGATGTGATGCATCGACAAGCCGGCATTTTCATGTGACATAGTTCACCTCCCGTCCGCACGAACCAGACGGGCAAGAGATCGGGTTAGAGAGAGCGATACTGCTCCCAGAGAGATCCCCAGCACCGCTGCGATTTCCCGGTAGCGAAGGCCCTCGGCGCGTAGCCGCAGACAATGTTGATCTGTCTCAGGCAGAGCCTGGACCACAGCCTGCAAGCGAGCGCGCCTTTGTGCCGCTGACAATTGCTCTTCGGGGCCCGGTGTCGGATCGGCCGGTTCCTCCGCTGCGTTCGCATCCGCCGCCGTCCTTTGCACCAATGTTTGATTTGCGAGCCGCTGCTTCAAAGCGAGATTGTGGGCTACACGAAACAGCCAACCCCGAAGGTTCTTGCGAGGCCGGTTCAAGTGAAGATGCCGAAACAGGGCAAGAAATACTTCCTGCAGCACCTCTTCCGCGTCATGGATCGACAGGCCCAGCGACAGGCTGTAACGGAGCAACGGCCTGCGGAACTCGTCGAACAGCTCCAACACCTCTTCCTCGATCCGCGAGGCTTTCGCCGACGACCGTACCGTCGATGAGACCGCGAGCGATGCATCCTCATAGGGCGGCATATCGGCTCTCATATATACGTTCCAATCCTACTGGTTTTGTTCACTGTTTTTGAAAGGACATTGACCTTTCGGCACTGCAAGAAAAAAGTGTGAACGGCCCCGCATCGAACAGAATATTCCAATGATGGAACTTCATTATCTCTGTCATCTGGAGAGGCATCCACTTTGAGACAATGGGTCCGAATCGATCTCGGGCAAGTCGCCGCCCTGGTGCTTTCCTGTTCTTTGCCTCTTTTTGGCCAGGGTAACACCGGCGAGCTGCGCGTCCGAGTAACCGATCCAGCGGGCCTCGCGGTGAAGACCTCGATTCAAGTCACAAGTGACGCCAATCAATACCGGCAAACACTCAATACGGACGACCGCGGCGTTTTGACCCTGCAACGCCTGCCGTACGGCGTTTACCAGATCCGGATCAACCAGCCCGGGTTCGGCGAGGTATCGCAATTGGTCGATGTCCACTCGGCAATCCCCGCTGAGGACTTAATTCAGTTGAGAGTCGTAGCCCGGAACGAATCTGTGACGGTAAGGGCGGCGAACACTCTGATCGACCCCGACCAGGCCGGTTCGGTCATCCAAGTTGGGTCAGATTTCATACAAAATCGGCTCAGTTCCATCCCTGGCCGCTCCATTCAGGACCTGGTAAATTCCCAGCCCGGATGGCTTTATGAAGGAAACGCGGTCCTGCATCCGCGTGGCTCGGAATATCAAACTCAATTTGTGGTCGATGGGATCCCGCTGACCGATAACCGGTCGCCCGGCTTTGGCCCTGCCATCGATGCCGACGACGTGGAGTCTCTGAGCATCTATACGGCCGGCATTCCCGCGGAATATGGCCGAAAAATGGGAGGAGTTATCGAGGTCAATACTCTGCAGAATCCTCGGCCCGGTCTTCATGGACAGCTGGTTTTCTCCGGCGGCAGCTTCGATACGGCGGGCGCTGCTGCCCAGGCACAGTACTCGTGGGGCGGCAATACCCTCGGGGCCAGCGCCAACGGCAGCAGCACCGATCACTATCTCAATCCCGTTGTGCCGCAGAACTATACCAACACCGGTACTCTGGGCGATTTCTCGGCGAATTACGAACGTGATCCGACACCAAAAGACCGTTTGCGGTTTATCGTTCGTCATGAACTCTCCCGCTACGAGATTCCCAACGAGCAGGTTCAGGAAGCTGCGGGGCAGCGACAAACTGCCGACAACATCGAAACCATGGGCATCGCCTCTTATCAGCACACGTTCTCTTCGGATGCTCTGGCTGACTTTCGGACGATGGTCCGGGACAACAACATCGATTTCAACTCGAACCCGCAGTCAGACCCGATTGAGGTCTTTCAGGGCAATTTCTTCCGCGAGGCTTATTTCCGAGGCACGGCGACAATCAATCGCGGACGCCATGAGTGGAAGGTCGGATTCGAGTCCGACAACACGTTTCTGAACGAAAATTTCCGTTACCACATCACCGATCCCACGCAATTCGATGACGCTACTCCCATCGACTTCAGCTTTCTCGCCAACCGGCCCGATCTCGAGCAGTCGGCATTCGTCCAGGATCAGATTCGCCTGAAGAACTGGACGATCAGCGCTGGAATCCGATGGGACCACTATCAACTGTTACTCAACCGCCAGGCCGTCGATCCTCGTTTCGCCATTTCACGGTATTTTCCCTCAGCAGATCTCGTTGCCCACTTTTCCTACGATCGCGTTTTTCAGACTCCATCGTCCGAAAACATCCTGTTGTCGAGTTCCACCGCCGTTGAATCCATTGATCCGACAAGCTTCCTTAGACTGCCGGTCGAACCATCCGAAGGAAACTACTACGAGGCAGGACTGACCAAGGTATTTTTCGGCAAGGTGAAATTCGACACAAATTACTATCGCAGGCAGGTGTCAAACTACGCGGACGACGATCAGATTCAGAATACCGCCATCAGCTTCCCGATTGCATTTCGCAAGTCGATTATCTATGGCGCCGAAGGAAAGCTTGAAGTGCCCGACTGGCATCGATTCTCAGGATTCCTGAGTTACTCGTACATGGTCGGCAGCGCCTGGTATCCGGTGACGGGCGGACTGTTTCTCGGAGACGACGCCCAGGGCATTCCTGCCGGCGGACATTTCCCGGACTCCCAGGACCAGCGCAACACGGTGCGAGGCCGCCTGCGTTACCAGGTTCATCCGCGGTTTTGGGTCGCAGGCGGAATTCAATATGACACGGGACTTCCCTTTGAATTTCAGTGCGACCCCAGCTTGACTCTTCAACAGTGTATTTACGGCCCGGGAGGGCCGGCACAGACCTACGGGCAGGCGGTTGTAAACCGCATCAACTTCGCCAGGGGACGAATCTATCCGTCGTTTCAGGTAAACGCTTCCGCCGGCGCCGAGGTATATAAGTCGGATCACATGAACGTCCAATTTCAGATTGACGGGCAAAATCTTACCGATGTTCTCGATGTCATCGATTTCGGAGGATTGTTTTCCGGCAATGCAATCGGTCCCTCGCGCAGCGTCATGACGCGCCTTACGACCAATTTCTAGCATCGCCGTCTCGGACTACACTCGGCGCTCTGTCGAAAGCCGAACGGGCAAGATGATCCAGCTTATTTTGGCCACAGCCAGCCGAAGGTCCCCCCGGTCAGCAGTCCATAGATCAGGCCGTCAATCACATGCTTGATAGTCACGCTCCAAACCTGTCCTTTCCAGATGGACTCCTGTAATAGCGCGAGGGCGTAGCCAACGAATGCGATCGTGCCGGCAACGCGGAACACCTGCAAATAAGACGTGCCCGGCCCGAGCGTGCGTCCGGTCAGATAAGCGACAAAGATTCCGACCACGATGCAATAAACAAACCACTGCCCCAGAAACTTGCCCAGCGCGGGCGGTCCGCTGGGCATCACGTTCATCAGGCCGATTGGTCCGCGCTTGAATTTCTCGATGGTCTCCGGAGACTTCATATCCTTGTGCGTGCAGTGCGGAAAATGGTAGGTGCGGCCCGGAGTTACGCCGGCGGCGCGCAGCGCGTCGAGCACTTTTTCTTCGTCCGGCAGTTTGCGGTAATCGCTCTTGTGGACCGGCAACACCATGTGAATAAGCGAACTGGCTACGAACACGATGACGGCCGACAGCAGGACGGGCAGCCATAAGGCGGCGATGGGAACCATGGTTCCTCCTGTTGACACAGAAATTTAGCGAAGCACATGCCCCCAATCGAACTCGCAAGAGACTACTCTGAGCGCACAAAGCAGTCAAACCCGCGCCGGCCGCA
>DATKPV010000061.1:0-21489 GCA_035523915.1 Candidatus Aquilonibacter sp.
CTTTCCTTATTCCGGCATCGCCAGCTTCGACGATCTGCCCATCCCTTTCCGCTGCGTCGCCACCAACATGCTCACCGGCGACCGCGTGGTATTAGACAATGGCTCGCTGGCCACGGCCCTCCGTGCCAGCATGGCCATCCCCGGTGAGTTCACTCCGGTCGATCTGAACGGCCAGGTGCTGGCCGATGGCGGCATGGTGGAAAACATTCCTGTGGAAGTCGTCCGCGACATGCACGCCGACAAAGTCATCGCTGTCGATCTCCATCTTCCCGTGGGCACGCGCGAGCAACTCGAGTCCCTGACCGGCGTGCTCTCCAGCGCGCTCAACGTCATGATCCTCCAGAACGAGCGCCGCTCCCTCGCGCTTGCCGATACCGTGGTCACCGTGGAGGCCGGCAATTTTTCTCTCAGTCAATACGATCGCATTAAAGAACGGGTCGACCTGGGCTACCAAAGCGCCGAAAACGCCTCCAAGAGCCTGTTGCCCTATGCCATCAAAGATGAAGCGGAGTGGCGGCAGTACCTGGGTGCTCGGGCGGCGCGCCTGCGCATGCCGCCCAAACAAATCGCAGTTGTCGCAGTCCAGGGAGCCGCACCCGATCAGGACGCGCGCATCGCCCACCGCCTGCGCTCCTTTACCCAGGGCCCGCTGAGTCTTTCCAGGCTCGATACCCAACTCAACCGCATCGCCGGAGAAGGCGAATTCGATCGCCTTGGCTACGAAGGCTTCACGCAAAACGGCGTCCCCGCTCTCCGCGTCACGGCTCACGAAAAATCCTACGGGCCGCCCTTCGTCGATCTCGCCGTCAACGTCAACGGCTCCGGAGTCGGAGCCTTCGATTTCTCTGCCGGGGCCCGTGTCACCTTCATGGATGTCGAACACCACGGCGCTGAGTGGCGCAACGATCTTCTGCTGGGCTCCAGCAACCTCGCCGCCACCGAGTTCTATCAGCCCATCGCCGGCTCGCGCTTCTTCGTCGCGCCCTATGCCTTCGTCTCCAAGCTGGCGCGCAACGCCTTCACTGGCCAGACTCGCATCGCCGTCTTCGGCGACGAACGCGCCGGCGGCGGCCTCGACCTCGGGCTCGAAATCAACCGCGACAGCGAACTCCGCCTCGGCTACGAAATCTTCCAGGGCAAGCTCGCTCCTCTGATCGGCAGCGACGGATTGCCCATCGTCAGCGGCACCACCGGCCAGGTCCGCCTGCGCTACGTCTTTGACGGCCAGGACGATCCCTCCGTTCCCAGCCGCGGCACGCGCATCGTTGCCAACCTTTCCCGCACCCTGCAAAGTCCCGGCCTGCTCAATCCCATCGACCAAATCGAGCTGCAGACTTCCAACTTCTTTCCCGTGGGCAGACGCGACCCCGCCAACCCCAGCGCCCCTCCCAAAACGTCAGCCTTCTTCAACGTCTCGGGCGGCGTTACCCTTCACGCTTCCTCCGGATGCGTGAACGCTTCCAACACCGTCGGATGCCCGCTCCAGGTCTACACTCTCGGCGGACCTTTCCGCCTCGGCGCGTATTTGCCCGATGAATTCATCGGCAATGACTATGCGCTCTCCACCCTCGGCTTCCGCCGCGAGTTCTATAGTCTGCCTGCGCCGGTGAAAGGAAACATCTACTGGGGAACCTGGTACGATGCCGGCACCGCATTCTTCAACTCCGGGCCGGTGGTGGTGCGCGGCACCTTCAACGGAGGCCTGATCGCCGAGACCATCGTCGGCCCCATCGCAATTTTCGGCAGCGTCAGCCCCACCGGCCAAAGCCGCATCAATTTTTCCATCGGGCGCTTGTTTTGACGGCGCCTCTTTTCCGGCGAAGCCAGCGCCTGTCTTGAAATGCGCTCCCGCAACGCCTGCTTTGGCCCGGCGGAATGGAGTGCACACGAACCACGCGCGCCTCGACCGAAATGCATCCAACTACTCATAAAACCTCAATCGTCAGGAGGATCTATGCTTCGTTTGCGGATGTCGCAATTTTGGATGGCGTCGGCAGTGTTGGCCGTGGCATTGGCCGGTGTACCCGCTCTGGGCGCTGCCACAAGAACTTTTACCGGAAGAGTCAGCGACAGCATGTGTGGCGCCAAACATCACGAGGGAGTCGACCCTGCAACCTGTGTGCGCGCCTGCGTCAAGCACGGAGCCAAGTACGCCCTCGTCGTCGGAGACAAGGTCTACACTCTTGACACCTCCGACCAGGCTACGTTGAACAAACTCGACCAGCTGGCCTGGGAGGACGCTAGAGTCAGGGGCAAGGCTAACGGAGACGTCATCACCGTGAGTTCGGTGACCGCGGCGAAATAGCGGCGGGCCAAGATGAAAACGGCACGTGCGCCAGGGGAATTCTGCGCCCGCGCCGCCTGAGCGAACTCAAAAAATGACTGGGCACGCGCTGTGGTTTGGTGGTAGGCGGCGCTTCGGTGAGGTCATTCCCGGGCGGTTCGCAGCCGCGCGCGGCCTGGAACCCCGAGGCAGCCCGGAAAAATCCTGTCAAGACCCAAAACCCGAGCTTTGTTTAATAACTCATTGATTCTGATGGAAATATAAACTTCGAAACCATGTCACAATTCCCCCCTCCAGTTTGCTATTCTGGATATATAGGGTCAAGAAAACGGCGGCGCAGCCCATTCGGGCCTGCGCCGTTTGTATTTCGGGGAGAATCAGGGAGCCATGAGAACGGCCACGCGCTGGCTGCGCGCTATACTTGCTTCTATGTCTGGGGCTTCTTCCAAAACCTTCTACCTCGAGACCTTCGGTTGCCAGATGAACGTGCACGACTCGGAAAAAGTCATCGGCACGCTCATGCAGCAGGGCTATCGCCAGGTGGAGTCGGTCGAGCAGGCCGATTTAATTCTCTACAACACCTGTTCCATCCGCGACAAGGCCGAGCAGAAGGTGTTCCATCGCCTGGCCGACCACAAGAAGCTGCAGGCGCAGGGCAAAACGTTTGGCGTGCTGGGCTGCGTGGCGCAGCAGGAAGGGGAGAAGATTTTCGAGCGCGCGCCGCATGTGTCTCTGGTTTGCGGATCGGCGTCGTATCGCAAGCTGCCGCAGATGCTGGTCGAACTGCAATTGGCTTCCGGCGTCCGGCTCCCGGAAGCCGAAAGCCGGAAGCCAGAAGCCGGTCTGATCCGCATTACAGGACTCGACGACCGCCAGACCGACCAATGCTTCGAAACCGAATTCACCGCGCGCAGCAATCCCCACCGCGGATACATCACCATCATCGAAGGCTGCGACAAATTCTGTGCCTATTGCGTCGTCCCGTTCACACGCGGCAAGGAGCGCAGCCGCACGTCGGAATCCGTTGTTGCCGAGGCGCGCCAGATGGCCGATCTCGGCTACACGGAGATTCAGTTGCTCGGCCAGAACGTCAATTCGTACAAAGACCCGGCAGGGAAGCGGTCTTTCGCCGAATTGCTTGCAGCTGTGGGCGAGGTGCCCGGCATCCGTCGTGTGCGGTTCACCACATCGCATCCCCGCGACTTCGGGCGCGACATTGTGGAGGCGATCGACGCTGTGCCGACGCTGTGCGATCACGTGCACCTTCCGGTGCAGAGCGGATCGGATCGTGTGCTGGGAGCCATGCAGCGCCTCTACACCCGCGAGCAGTATCTGGAGCGCATCGCGTGGATCAAGTCCGCGAAGCGTGACATAAGCCTCACCACCGACGTCATCGTTGGCTTCCCAGGGGAGACTGAAGCTGACTTTGACCAAACCCTGACGCTGCTGGAAGAGGTCGGCTACGATGGCGTGTTTTCGTTCAAATATTCGCCGCGCCCGAACACACCCTCACTTTCGCTCGAAGATGCGATTCCCGACGGCGAGAAAGCGCGCCGCCTGGAAGTACTCATGTCACGACAGAAGAGCATCCAGACGGCTCGAAACAGGAATTACATCGGCAAAGCATTTGAAGTGATGGTCGAAGGTAGGAACGAAGCTCGTGCGCAGTGGATCGGCCGCACCTCGCAGAACAAGACTCTCAACTTCAGCGCGCCAGCGGCGGCTGCTCCGAGAGTGGGAAGTTATGTCCCGGTGCTCGCCATCAGCGCTTTTCCGAACAGCCTTCTGGGGGAAATGCTGGTATAGATTCGTGAGAAAAAGGTGGTATAAGGGATTAAGAGCTGGTTGTAGGACACACGCTAGAAAGCCGGCTGGGGGAGCGTAGCGCCGGAACAAAGGTAGATCAAAGGCAGATCAATGGAAGTAGAAATGACTATCCGCGGCCTCATGCTCGATCCGGTGACGCAAATGCCGATCGTGATTCTGAAGGATGTTGCGGGAGATTCGGTGTTGCCGATCTGGGTGGGCGTCTACGAGGCCAACGCTATCGCGCTGGAGATGGAAAAGGTCAGCACGCCGCGGCCGATGACTCATGATCTGATCAAGAACGTTCTGACCGGCCTGGAAACCCAGGTGCACAAGGTGGTGGTGACGGAGCTGCGCGAAGACACGTTCTATGCGGTGATCTGGCTGGAGCGCAGCGGCGAAGTGGTGAGCATTGACTCGCGGCCTTCCGACGCTCTGGCGCTGGCGCTGCGAGTCGATTGTCCGATCTTTGTAGATGAGGTTGTCCTCAAGACCTCGAAGCAGGCCGCTAACATGGCGGACCGGCTGAGCGCGGACGAACTCCGCAAATGGCTGGAAGGCCTGAACGACGAAGACCTTGGCAAGTACAAGATGTAGGGCAAGGTCCCCAGCTACAAACCCAGACAGGAAATTGAGAGTGAAGGCGGGAGCGCGGCAGGTTTTCGGCAGTGTTGCATCAACACTAATTATTGACATCACTTTGAATGAGTGACATCATAGTGACGATGAGAACCACTCTCAATCTAGATGACGATGTGTACCAGCTTGTGCGGCTCTACGCAGATAGCCGCTCTCAATCAGTTGGAAAGGTCGTGTCTGAATTAGTGAGGCGTGCTGTGCAAGCCCCTCTCCGCACCAGACTGGAGGGAGGTTTTCACGTGCTGGACTTGCCACCGGACACGCCGCCCATCACCAGCGAAGACGTCAAACGAATTGAAGCCGAAGCCGAATGAAGGCATATTTGCTGGACGTCAACGTTCTTGTGGCCCTGGCAGTGCCCAGCCATGTGCTGCATGCGCGCGTGGTTCGATGGTTTGAGCAGCATTCCGAGCGGGGTTGGGCTACGTGTCCATTCACGGAAGCGGCGTTTGTAAGAATTCTGTCCAATCCCGCGCTCTCACCGGCAGCACTGACTCCCGAACGCGCTTTGGAACTGCTGCAACGAAACATCGAGCACGCCAGGCATCAATTCTGGCCAGCCGACATCCCGCTCGGCAGAGCGTTCGAGATGTCCATGGTGCGCGCCACAGGGCACCGGCAGATTAGCGACATATATCTACTCGGCTTGGCCGTTCAACACAAGGGACTGCTAGCGACCTGCGATGAAGGCATTGCCGCGTGGGGGGCGGCTGCCCGGAGTGACCGCTACTTTGTCGAAGTGATCCGATAGACGAAACGACCGGTTCGTTCTGGCGAACGCATCCAAAAGCAGAAGCTCCGCATTGAGGCGCCGCTCAACCACTCTCGGGGCACAAGTTTACATAATACCGGTTATCGGACATTACCACATCGGCAAGCCTCTGTCCGGTTTTTAGAAATTCTGCGCTGACCTGCCATCCCAGTCCCCTTTTCCTGTATCATTCGCGCCCTCAGCAGGAGTCTGCGTTGCGAGGAAGATAACCATGCTACCCGACTACGGCGTTGTCGTAGGAGATTTCGTGAACTACACGACCGAACAAGGGCAATGGTTTCATGTCGACATGAACATCAATGCCGGCGGGACAACCT
Organism: Candidatus Aquilonibacter sp.; assembly: GCA_035523915.1. GTDB lineage: Bacteria > Acidobacteriota > Terriglobia > Terriglobales > Acidobacteriaceae > Sulfotelmatobacter. Next base: position 5,819 of record DATKPV010000061.1, read on the forward strand.
ATCAGGCCGCCGTTGATGTCAATGAGCAGAACGGCCTGTTTCAGTATCAGGTGCTGGACAATCTCGACCTCAGCCTGTTCACAGCGGTCTCGGCGCTGGCCGACGGCTGGCACCATCTGGATTCCAACGCGAGCTCGGGTGCGATGGATTACGCGCGCAGTCCGATCCTGCAGAGACCGCTAGGTTGCTTGTCCCTCTTGTGGGCAGTTATCAATGCCATCTTCAAGAGCAACATTCAGACCTGGACCAATGTGACCGGCAACGAAGCCGGAGAGGCGTTGGTTGCAATGGTCACCGGCTCACGCAAGGTCTATGCTTTTGGGGCGCCCTATACAACCGGCAAGGGCGTCCACGACGTTCATTGCAATCAGGGAGATCCACCCGGGCCGCACCAGGCTGATGACGGCATCTGGCAAGACGGCTGTGTCTTTGCTCTGAAAGGCGATGGGACTCTCTCGGCCTACCTTGGCAAATTTTCGACGCAGACGCTAAACACCAACAACAATGGCCTGCCCGCCTGACTGTTTTCCGCAAGAGGTTGCTGAAGGGACTGGCCGGTGCGGGGATTCGGCCGACGTCCTGCGTCGCCGCAAACGTTTCCTCGGACCAAACCGCTTCCCCGCCTAAGACCTTTCTCATTCTTCCGAACTCGGTGGCCTTCCTCATGGAATATGCCGATAAGAGGCAGAGGTGGGCGAATGAGTGTCGAGCCGCGCAAGATTGGCGAGCAGGAAGCACGGCTGCATTTTCTGATGCTGGAAGACGATCCGCAGGATGTTGAGCTGGTGCGGCATGAGCTGAGCCGTGCGGGTTTCGAATATACCTCAGCCGTGGCACAGACGGCTGCGGAATTCGGACGGGAGTTGGATCTATTGTGCCCGGATGTCGTGCTTGGCGACTACAGCCTTCCACAATGGAGCGGGATGGAAGCGCTGGACATCCTGCATGAGAGGAAACTGAATGTGCCGCTCATTCTGGTTTCAGGAGCTCTAGGCGAGGAGACGGCCGTGGAGTGCATCAAGAAAGGCGCAACCGACTACGTGCTCAAGCGGGCGCTCTGGAGACTGCCGCTGTCAATTCGCCGGGCATTGCGGGAAAAGAAAGAATGCGAACGGCGTAAGATGGCAGAAGAGCTATTTCAGCGTGCGGTGGAATCTTCTCCCAGCGGAATCCTGATGTCCGATGAGTCTGGCGGGATCATTCTGGCCAACGCACAAGCCGCGAAATTATTCGGCTACTGGCGCGAAGAACTGATCGGCCAAGTCGTCGAGACGCTGGTACCTGAGCCGATGCGGCAGGTTCATCGCAACCATCGCGCACTTTACGGGGAGGCCCCGGAGGCTCGACCCATGGGACACCGGCGCGATCTCGCTTGTGTGCGCAAAGACGGCAGCGAATTCATCGCCGAGATCGGGCTGACCCCGATTCAGACATCGAGCGGCACCCAGACGCTGATTATGGTGGTCGATGTCTCGGAGCGTCATGAAGCCGAGCGCGCGGCCCAGGAATACACGCTGGAATTGCAGCGCTCGAATGCCGAGCTGGAGCAGTTTGCGTACGTCGCCTCGCACGACTTGCAGGAGCCCTTGCGTATGGTCGCGAGCTACACCGAACTACTGGGCGAACGCTACCGGGGAAAACTGGACGAACAGGCCGAAAAATACATCGGTTATGCAGTGGATGGGGCGCGTCGCATGCAAGGGCTGATTCGGGATCTGCTGGCCTACGCCCGCGTAAGCTCGCAAGCGAAAACATTGCAGCCGACGGATTCGCAGACCGTGCTGAGGGCAGCGGTCCGAAACCTGCGCGCAACGATCGAAAAAAGCGGCGCAGAAATTACTTGCGGCGAACTGCCCGTGGTCAGCGCCGATGAAGGACAACTGATGCAAGTGTTCCAAAACCTGATCGGCAATGCGTGCAAGTTTCGCAGCCAGAAGGCGCCGCGGGTCGAAGTCGGGGCGCAGGCGGCGGGAAACATGTGGCAATTTTCTGTGGCCGACAACGGAATCGGAATCGACAAAGAGAGCGGCGGACGGCTCTTTCAGATGTTCCAGCGGCTGCACACGCGGGAAGAGTATGAGGGAACGGGCATCGGGCTGGCGATCGCGAAACGGATCGTGGAGCGTCACGGAGGCAAGATCTGGTTCGATTCCGTGCCCGGCGAGGGCACGATTTTTCACTTCACGATTCCCCGGGCCGAACCAGGGAGGCATGAAAAAACGCATGCAAGTGCTGCTGGTCGAGGATAATCCGGGCGATGCGGACCTGACCCGGGAGAGCCTGGCCAGTAGCAGCTTTTCCATTGAGTTGACAGTCGCGGCTAATGGGATGGAGGCGCTGGACTGTCTTCACCGGCGAGGGAAATTCGCGGCCAGCGCAACACCGGACCTGATTCTCTTGGACCTGAATCTGCCGGGAATCGATGGCAGAGGAGTGCTGGCGGAGATCAAACAGCATCCCGAGTTCCGGCGAGTGCCGGTAACTATCTTGACCTCATCGACTTCGGAGAAAGACATAGACCTGAGCTACGAAATCGGCGCCAATTGCTACATCGTGAAGCCTCTGGACTACAGGAGCTTTCAAGCCATCATGCGGGCGCTGGAACATTTCTGGTTCTCGATCGTGAGGCTGCCGCGGGCTCGGGGTAGCCGTTAACCAAAGCCGCGCCACGCGGCTGAGCGAACAGCCGGGAATGGCTGCAAAAACCTGCCGAGGACTATGGCATAATCCTGCCCACATGCAAGGGCGGATGGTCGCTTACATTGTTGCCGTTCTGGCTCTGGCGGCAATTCGCATTATGGTGGGTTTGCGAAAGCGTCCCCGATCAACTGATCCACTTCTTCAACAATTGGAAGAATCGAAGCGAAGCACATGGCGGCTTCTGGTGGCCAGCTTCCTGGTTCTGTTTGCGGAGTTGGCCTTCATCCGTTGGATTGCGGTAGAGGTGCGGATCTTCGCTTATTTCAAGAACCTGGCCCTGCTGTTGTGTTTTTTGGGCTTCGGGTTGGGATGCGCGCTGGTGCGCAAGCCAAATCGATGGAGCGCGGCGGTTACTTCCTTGTTTGGGTTGTTGCTGGTCATTCGCTGGCCATGGTACCAGGGCGATGTTCTGGAGGGACTTTCGCAAAATCTTGGCGCCGCCGCCGACATGAGCATCTGGGATACGCGCACAAAGCTAAACGTAGCGGGATTTGCTTTTGCCGCCGCGCTTTCGGCTTTGCTCTTTTTATTGCTGGTCTGGGTATTTGTTCCGCTTGGCCAGGAGGTGGGACGGCAAATCAACCTGGCACGCAAGCCGCTGACGGCTTATTCGTTGAATCTGGCTGCGAGCCTTGCGGGAATTCTGGCATTTCTCGCGGTCAGCCGGATGATGCTTCCGCCCTCGGCGTGGCTCGGCATTGTTCTGCTCGGTTTTGCTTTGCTGCAGAATCGCGGGAGCGAGCGTATCGTGCTGGCGGGTCTGTTGGTTCCATTAGTGTTGCTCCTGCACGAACCTTCCAGTCACGATCACTATAGCCTCTGGACGCCCTATCAGCAGATTGAGTTCACCCGCATTCGCGACTCAAGTGGAGAGATGATCAAGGGGCTGGTGCAGGTCAACCATGTTGGTTACCAGCTCATCGTGAATCTGACGAGCGATTTTCTGAGCCGCCATCCGCGGCTGATGCAGGAACCTATCGACGAGAATCCGTATAACCTGCCTTTTCGCTTCGCAGCGCCTGCGCCATCGGTGCTGGTGATCGGTTCAGGGACGGGCAACGACGTGGCGGCAGCGCTGCGAAATGGCAGCGCCTCGGTGGATGCCGTGGAGATCGATCCCGCGATCCTGGAAATCGGCAGAAAGGAGCATCCAGAGCATCCGTACGACTCGCCCCGGGTTTCCGTGTATCTGACCGATGCGAGAGCTTTTCTGAAGCGGAGCCCGAGGAAATACGACCTGATCCTTTTTGGCCTGCTCGATTCGCACACGCAGCTGTCCGACTACGCGAATATGCGGATCGACAATTTCGTTTACACGGAAGAGTCTTTTCAGGAGGCAAAAGCGCATCTCAAGCCGGACGGCATCATTTTCCTGAAGTTTGAGGTGCGGCGTCCCTGGATGGCGCGAAGGCTGAAGGAAATGCTGGCCTCGACCTTTGGCAAGGAACCACTGGTTTTCAACGCCGACTCGAGCTACACGGCGCGCGCACGCTGCTTTGTGGTTGCTTCTTCCAATCGCGTGCAGGATGCACTGGATCGCGACCCCCGTCTGGCCAGCTTCACCGCCAGCAATCCCGTGGATAGCGGAGGGGGCGAGGTCCCGGTTACAACAGACGACTGGCCTTACCTGTACCAGCGCGACAAAACCATTCCTCGTCCCTATTGGTCGATTTCAGCGATTATTTTTGCGCTGGCTCTCGCGCTCTGCTGGCGAATGGCGGGCGACATGTGGCGGCCGTCTTTTTTGTTCTTCTTCTGCATGGGCGCCGGGTTCCTGTTGCTGGAAACGCAGGTGATCAGCCGCCTGGCTTTGTTTTTCGGAACCACCTGGCAGGTAAACGGCATTGTGATTTCCGCCATGCTGGCTGCGCTGTTGGTGGCGAATACCATTGTAGAAATCAGCAAACGACCTCTCTCTCCCACGTGGAATCTGGCGGCGCTGCTCGCCGGGCTGGCGCTGGCATTCTGGTTTCCTTTCGAACGGATCGGCGGGACTCCTGCGTTTGCCGGGACGATAGCGGTTGTCGTGTTTTCTATTCCCGTCGTGTTTGCCGGGATCTTGTTTGCGCTGGAGTTTCAAGCGGCAGACACGCAGAGTGCGGCCCTGGGTGCGAACCTTCTGGGCGCGGTCGCCGGGGGACTGATGGAGAATCTTTCGTTGGTGTTCGGGATGCGCGATCTTTTGCTGATCGCGATGGGACTCTACAGCTTAGCCGGACTCGGCCTGTGGTGGTGGCTCACCCGCAAGGCGACTGCCTAGGATAGGAATGAACTCTTGTTAGGCTGCGCAGTTTAATCCCCGCACACGAAGACAAGCTTTGGATGGAATAAAGTGCCGGCGACGCGGGTAGCGATGGCAATCAATTCCGTCTGTCCGTAAAAAACTTTGACCTGACGGGCACGGGAAAGCTCCGGCAGGTTAACAGTGCGCCCGGCTCGGATGCGGGCGGCGGTTGCCTCGTCCGCAGTGACGGAAGGAAGCTGGGGCAAGAGCCGGCGGGAGTGTACGAAAAGAGTCTCGAGATCACTGGATTGATTGCGAGAGGAGTATACGTCCCTGGCCGAAGCACCCACGGCTACGCGTGCCTTCCCTGCCCCGGCTTCGATCTCCTCGATGGTGTGGGCCTCCGCGATGGTAAATTCTGCGACTGCAGTACGGCGCAGCGATTGCAGGTGTGCGCCACAACCCAGACGCTGGCCCATATCGTGGGCGATGGAGCGCATATAGGTTCCGGAGGAGACTCTCGCCTGAAAATGGGCAAGAGGGCCCTCGACACCGAGAATTTCAAACTCTTCAACCTTTACTTTAACTGGCTGAACCGCCACTTCCTTGCGCTGGCGGGCAAGTTTGTAGGCGGGGACGCCGTGAAGTTTCTTGGCGGAAAAAGGCGGCGGCATCTGGTCGATCTCTCCTACGAAACCGGCGGCAAGTTGCCGGACTTGATCCAGGCTGAGATCGACCGATTGTGCGGGGGGGGAAGGCTCACCTTCGGCATCGTAGGTGTCGGTGGCGAAACCGAAGCGGATTGCTCCCTCGTAGGCTTTTTCGGAAGTGGTATAAAACTGCGCCAAACGCGTGAGGTTGCCCACGACCAGCGGTAAGACGCCTGTGGCCAGGGGATCGAGCGTGCCAAGATGACCGACGGAACGCTGGCCGAGGATGCGGCGCAGGCGGTTGACCACGTCGTGCGAGGTCCATCCCGCGGGCTTATCGACGATGAGGACGCCGTTCATGCAGATTTGATACTTTGTTGATGGAGTAATCGGGAAATAAAAAGCCGGGAGAGCATCCAAAGCGCCGGGTCTTCCATCGCGAAATTACCCGATCACTAAACTACCAAATCTCCCATGTTGCCTCTCCGCGACGACCAACCGCGATACAGCACGCCTTTCGTCAACAGCTTTATCATCGGGCTCAATGTGCTCATTTATTTCTGGGAGTGGGTGTTGACGCGGTCCGATCCCCGCAGCCTGGATGCTTTGATCTCGCAGTTCGGCATGGTGCCCTATCATCTCACGGCATTCTTGACTGGCTCGCCGAGGTATTCGCTCGCCTCGGCCGTCGTTCCCCTTTTTACCGCGATGTTTCTGCATGGGTCCTGGATGCACGTGCTGGGCAACATGTGGTTCCTCTATATCTTCGGTGACAATGTAGAGGATTACCTGGGGCACTTCAACTATCTGGTGTTTTACCTGTTGACCGGGCTGCTGGCGATGTTCGCGCAGGTGGTAACAGATCCGCATTCGCATATACCGACCATTGGGGCCAGCGGCGCGATTGCCGGCGTATTGGGCGCGTATTTCGTGCTCTATCCCAAGGCGCGCGTGCTGACCTGGTTCTTCATATTCGTGCTGTGGGTGCCGGCCTGGATCATTCTGGGCTATTGGGTCGTGCTGCAGTTCCTGAGTGGAGCGGTCACCTCGATCGCTTATGAAGGGCGCGCCGTGGGCGGCGTCGCATTCTGGGCGCATGTGGGCGGGTTTATCGCCGGGCTCTTGTTGGTTCGGGTGTTTCCGGAGCGGCAGCGACGATATCCATACGCGATGGGGTAAAAGCCGGCGCGGCCTCGAACGACTCGCGCCGGATTCCTCGTTGCCCCGCTCCTTGGAAGGACAGGCTTTTCTTCTCCCTACTTCCTACTTCTTTGGCCGCGATTCGGGCGGCACCAGCCCTGCCACGCGATAGTAGACGGCCAGTTGTCCGTAATGTTCGCCGGAGTGCTCGATCAAACCATAAGCCATGTCCAGGACGCGGACCTGTTGATGCGCGAAAGGATCGACTAACAGATCGTTCATCCCCTGATCGCCCTTCGCCTGGATGGCGGCAGCGCCATCAGCGAAGGATTTCATCACGAAGGCGACGACATCGGCTTTGGTCTTGTATTGATCGCGTTTGGGATCTTCTTCAGCCGGCATCGGCTTTCCCATCGCCGGGTTGGTGAAGAAATAGGTTGCTCCGGCGGCGTGGAGAAGCTGCTGGGCAAATGTGCGCTCGGCGGGGTTGGGCTTGAAATTGTATTTATCTTCAGGAAAGTCCTCGGCCATGGCGATCAGCTTACGGCCAATGTCATTCCAGGCCTCGAGGACTGCTTGCGAAGGGCTGGCAGCTGGTTTGACCGCTGCGTCTTTCTTCATGGAATCCTGAGCATGTGAAGGCTGGACGAGAGTGCACAGGGCCAGGGCGAGTGCGAGAACCGGTAAGGGCTTCATCGAGAATTCTCCGTTGTAAGGTTTCGAGCGCACGCTATCTTAGAGAGAATTCAACAACAGTGCAAACCGCCGGCTACAGTGTTCCGATGCTGGGGCGAATCTCGAGAGTTTCGACGGTCGCATTTGGGGGAAGGAGAATTGCGTCGACAACTGCTTTCGCAACAGACTCGGGGGAGAGCATTTTGCGGCGGGGAGCCTGGGGCCAGAGTGTTTTCCAGATGTCGGTGTCGGTGGCTCCGGGAAGCGCGGCGATCACTCGAATTCCTTTCGGGCGCAGTTCTTCGCGCAGCGTGTTGGTAAATCCGAGCGCACCGTGCTTGGACGAATTATAGGCGGCCGACCCGGGGAAGACGCGGTTGGCGGCGACCGAAAGATTGTTCACAATCGTGCCTCCACGCCTCATGATTGCCAGCGCGGCCTGCGTGACGAGGAACGTGCCGGTGAGGTTGGTGGCGACAACATCGTTCCACAGAGGAAACGGAATCCTGTCGATGGGAAGATTAGATTGGGCGATGCCTGCGTTGTTGATGAGAATGTCGAGCCGCTGGAAGTGCCGCCGGACCGAGCGAAATAAGTCGTCGATGGAATCGGGATCACGGATGTCGCAGGGCTGGACGAGGAATTTGATTTTGTGGCGAACCAGTTCGCTGCCGACGCTCTTAAGTGCGGATTGGTCGCGGCCGCTGATGACCAAGTTGCAGCCTTGCTCGGCGAGTGCATGAGCGATGGCGAGGCCAATACCGCGCGTGGCGCCGGTGACGAGGGCAAGTTGGCCTCGAAGCGCACGCGTATTTCGCGACGTTCGCATGAACGTCGACCATCTTAACAGCAGGATCAGGCCAGCACGAAAAGCCAGGCGCTTGTCCGCAGATTTTCGTTTACACCCCGTTCGGCCGCTGGCGGATGAGCGACAGAAATTCCTGGCGCGTTTCTTCCTCCTGGCGAAAACAGCCCAGCATGGATGAAGTTACGGCGGCAGAATGCTGCTTCTCCACGCCGCGCATCATCATGCACAGATGCCGCGCCTCGACGACCACGCCTACACCCTGGGGTTCGACGACCTTTTGAATGGTTTCAGCGATCTGCGTCGTCAGGCGCTCCTGAATTTGCAGGCGGCGCGAGAAAAGCTCGATCAGGCGAGGAATCTTGCTCAGACCGATCACTTTGCCGCTGGGGATATAGGCGACGTGCACCTTGCCGAAGAATGGCAACATGTGGTGCTCGCACAGGCTGAACATTTCGACGTCTTTCACGATTACCATTTCGTCATAGCGTTCGCTGAAAAGGGCTTCTTTGAGCAACGCTTCTGGATCTTCGCTGTAGCCCTTGGTGAGAAACTGCAGAGCCTTACGTACGCGTTCCGGCGTGCGCGCGAGGCCCTCGCGATCGGGATCCTCGCTCAGGCGGATGATTATTTCGCGCACGAGGTCTTCAAAGCTGGCGCTGGTAAGCGTGGCTGGTTCGGTGGCTGGTTTCATAATTATCGAGTCATTCAGTGATCGCGTCATTGAGTGATTAAGAAATCGAAAGCCTACTCGCCCGCATATTCGAACGAGTTCATCATCGTTTCTTCCAGTTTCACTCTCTCAAGATGCGCATGAGAGAAGGTTCGCTGCACTATTTCATAGATGTTCTGGCATAAGTTCTCTGTAGTCGGCACCGTTTGGGTGAATTCTTTGAGTGTATTCAGATTCTCGTGATCGTACCGGTCGAGCACTTCCCTTTTTATGGATGCATCCAGATCGACGAGGTTACAAACCATGCCAGTGCGGGGATCGACCGCGCCACTGACTGTGACTTCAAGAAAATAGTTATGCCCGTGACCGTAGGGATTGTTGCACTTGCCGTAAGTGACCTGATTTTCCGCCGCTGACATTTCGTCGCTGTGCAGGCGGTGCGAGGCGGAAAATAGATAGCGACGAGTGAGATGGGCTTTCATTGCGAGCTATGAGCTTCGAGCTGCGAGTTTTACTCCTCTCCGTAAAAGTCGACGAATAAGTCCGGCGTTTCGTAGACGCGGACGCGGTGCAGCATCGCTCTCGTGAGCTTTGGCGCCAGGCGTTGCCAGATGGCGATGGCGATGTTCTCCGTGGTCGGAATCTGTTTCGCAAATTCTGGAACTTCTTTATTCAGGAAGCGATGGTCCAGGGCATCGAGGACCTCGCGCTGCATAATTTCCTTGAGCTGCTTCAGATCGACCACGAAGCCGGAACGCGGATCGACCTCGCCTTTCACCGTGACTTCCAGTGTGTAGTTGTGGCCGTGTCCGTTGGGGTTGTTGCACTTGCCGAAGAGGCGGCGGTTTTCTTCGGGAGTGAATTCCGGATTGTGATAGTAATGCGAGGCGGCGAATTCGGCTTTGCGGGTTAGATAAACCATAGTTCTCAGTTGCTAGTTCTCAGTTGTCAGAGAACCCAGATTCATCGCTGCGCTCGGAATGACAAGAAACAAGGTCATTGATGAGCGGCCAGAGAACGCATTTTCTTCGCCGTTGCCGGCGCAGGAAACTTCTTTTTGGGCGCGGCAGAATCCGAGTAACGGCGGCCCTTCCATGAGACGTCGCCCTTCGCGTGGGCACGTTTCGAACGCAGCAATAAGTAAGCGAACATGGGCATGCCGAAAATGACCCCGAGAAATTCCATTGCCAGGTCGAAATTCGCACGACGCATTTGTCCCGTGTTGCGTGCAAATACCAGTCCTCCAGGCACCAACCACCAAGCGCGATGAACGATCGCGGGAACAAATAAGGCCAAGAGCAGATTTGCGAACGGAAATGCCCACCAGAGAAGAATTTGCACGGCCAGCCAGCCTGGGTTCGGAAACAACAGCGCCAAATTCTTCGTCCAGCCGTCGCGGAGCTGGCGAAAATTGCGATACATGCGCGTGCGGACAGCATCGGCAGCGTAGCGGAAACGAAGTTTGCGGCCCGACCGCTTGATGAGACGGGCGAGCGCAACATCTTCGAGAAGATCACCCGCGACCGCGGCGTGGCCGCCCACCGCATCGTAGGCTTCGCGTTTGATCAAAATGTATTGGCCGTTGGCGGCGGCGATGGGCGAGGATGGCTCGCTGACTTTCGATGGCGGATATTGGCGCGCGAGCTCGGCAAACACAACCGGCAGCACCGCCATCTCCCAAAAAGTTACGGCGATCTGCTCGGGTGAATAGGAAAGCATGTCAGCGCCATTTTCTTCCGCCTCTGCCAGCGCGCGGGCAAGCGAGCCGGGCAGATGAACCGTGTCGGCATCAGTGAACAGCAGCCACTCGCCTCTCGCAATGCGTGCACCGGTGGTGACAGCGTTGTTCTTGCCGGTCCAGCCTTGCCTCAGCGCTGGCGCTTCGATGACGCGAACGCCGGGAAAAGATAGGGCGATTTCACGCGTGCGATCTGTGGAATGATCGTCGACCACCAAGATTTCAAAGCTGACTCCGGTCTGCGCCACCAGCGACTCGAGACAGGCGCCGAGCGAGGCTTCCTCGTTGCGCGCCGGTACAATCACCGATATTGCAAGCTGACTCGCCATAGTTTCGCCCGTGGGTATCGGCCGAATGGATTATTATAGACGCGTGAGACGCCTGGTTGATTCCGCGTGCGCTGTTTTGGCCGCGGTTCTGCTACTGGCGCTGGCGGCCTGCTACGATAACTCCCATCCGCCGCGCATCGGATCCAACGCTCCCGATTTCACCGTGAAAGACAGCGACCGTTCCGTCACTCTAAGCAAACTACGGGGACAGATTGTGGTCCTGAACTTCTGGGCCACGTGGTGCCCGCCCTGCGTAGAGGAAATGCCTTCGCTGGTCCAGATGCAGCAGCGCATGAAGAGCAAAGGGGTTACGGTGCTGGCGGTAAGCGTGGATGTGGACCAGGCAAACTACGAGCGGTTTCTTAAAGACCACGGCGTGAATCTGCTCACCGTGCGCGACCCCAATGAGAGCGCCAGCAATCTCTATGGCACCTTCAAGTTCCCGGAGACTTACATTATCGACCGCAATGGCGTGATGCAGCGCAAGTTCATCGGGCCGGTGGACTGGACGGATCCGGAGATCATCGATTTCCTGAACAAACTCTAGCCCAATCACCTCAAGGGCTAACGCGCGCCCATTTTGTTCAACTCCCGTCGGAACGGCTGAAGCCGTGCCCTTCCCAAACCACTTTTAACCGCTTCCGGAATTTCTCCGTGGTTCCAGGTTTCCGCGCTGAAAACTACAGCTTCACGCTACGCAAGCGGAGCGCGTTCGTGATCACAGACACCGAACTGAAGCTCATGGCGGCCGCTGCGAAGATGGGACTGAGAAGCAGCCCAAAAAACGGGTAGAGCACTCCGGCAGCGATGGGCACGCCGATGGCGTTGTAGATAAAAGCGAAGAAAAGATTCTGGCGAATGTTGCGCATTGTAGCCTGGCTGAGTTTGCGGGCGCGCAAAATGCCCGTGAGATCGCCCTTTACCAGCGTGATGCCCCCGCTTTCCATGGCGATATCGCTGCCGGTGCCCATGGCGATGCCGACATCAGCCTGCGCGAGTGCTGGAGCGTCGTTAATTCCGTCGCCGGCCATAGCGACGACTCTTCCCTGCTGCTGAAGTCTCTGGATGATTTCCGCTTTGCGCTCGGGCAGAACTTCGGCTTGAAATTCCTCGATACCGAGAGGCTTCGCGACTTGCGCTGCGGTTGTTTCGCGATCTCCAGTGAGCATAACCACGCGGACCCCGAGGGATCGTAACGCTCGAACGGCTTCGGCGCTGGTCGGTTTGAGAGGATCGGCAAGAATGATCTCGCCCGCGAACTGGCCATCGATGGCGACGCCCACGTGCGTAGCACCGGGCACGGTGGCATAAAGGCCGGGGTTTCGCGGACCTTCGAGCGCGGCAACCTCAACCATCAGCGGGCCGGTGCCGATTGCAACGCGCTTGCGGTCGACGGTGCCTTGAATTCCCTTCCCTGGCTCGTAAGCAAAATCCGCGGGTTGGGAGAGCTTGATTTTTCGCTCTGCTGCTGCCCTGACGATCGCCGCACCCAGTGGATGCTCGCTCCCCAGTTCCAGACTTGCGGCGAGGCGCAGAGTTTCGTTCGGATCGAAAGAGGGCTGGGCCGCTACCCTAACCAGTTTCGGCTTCCCTTCCGTGAGCGTTCCTGTCTTGTCGACGACTAACGTGTCGACTTTTTCCAGAGTCTCCAGCGCTTCGGCGTTCTTGATGAGAACGCCGGCATGCGCGCCGCGGCCGGTGCCGACCATGATGGCCATGGGAGTGGCAAGGCCAAGAGCACATGGGCAGGCAATGATGAGCACCGCCACTGCGTTGACCAGAGCGTGCGCGAGGCGCGGTTGGGGACCGATTAGAAGCCACGCCATGAAAGTAATCGCGGCAACTGCGATGACCGCGGGCACGAACCAGGCGGAGACGCGATCGGCGAGTTTCTGAATGGGAGCACGGCTGCGCTGCGCCTGGCTGACCAGCTGCACAATGCGGGCGAGGAGAGTTTCGCTGCCTACGCGTTCGGCGCGCATGACGAACGAACCGGTGCCGTTGATGGTCGCACCGATGACCTTGCTCTCGGGTGATTTCTCGACTGGCATCGATTCGCCGGTGATCATGGATTCGTCGACCGAGCTTCGGCCTTCGAGGACAACGCCATCGACGGGAACTTTTTCCCCGGGACGCACACGCAGGCGGTCACCGGGTTTCACCTGTTCCAAAGGAATGTCTTTTTCTCGCAGCTCGTGACCCGCGGCGTCGTCTCCGACGAGAAGCCGCGCAGTTTTCGGACTCAAATCAAGCAGCGCGCGAATGGCCGCGCTGGTGCGGCTGCGGGCGCGGAGTTCCATCACCTGGCCGAGTAACACGAGAACAGTGATGGCTGCGGCGGCTTCGAAGTAAACGTCGGGATATCCGCCCCTCAGACGCAGCGAGTCGGGAAAAACTCCGGGTGCGAGGACCGCGATCACGCTGTATCCGTATGCCACGCCGGTGCCCATCCCGATCAGCGTGAACATATTGGGACTGCGATTGACCAGAGAAGTCCAGAAACGCTGAAAAAATGGCCAGCCTCCCCAGAGAACAACGGGGGTGGCGAGGAGGAATTCGAGCCAAGGCAAAATCGAGCTCCAGGGCCTCACAACGTAGCGGTTTCCGCTCAGCCCATCGAGTCCACCCGCGAACGCGTGCGGCCAGAGCATCGATACCATCGCGATCGCGAGCAACGGTGCAGTCAGCACCAGGCTTACCCAAAACCGGCGCGTCATATCCCGGAGTTCGGGATTCTCTGGCTCGGCCACGCTCACCGTGCGCGGCTCGAGCGCCATGCCGCAAATCGGGCACGACCCGGGTTCGCTGCGCACAATCTCTGGATGCATGGGGCAGGTGTATTCCGTGCGGGCCGAAACCGCCGGCATCTCCGGTTCGAGCGTCATGCCACAAGAAGGACAGGCCCCTGGTTTGGTCTCGCGAACCTCGGGGCACATCGGGCAGACGTAAGCAAACGAGGAGACCGGCGTGGCCGCCGGCGGTTCGACAGGCTTCACGAGCGCCTTGGGCGCGGTCATGCCGAGGGTGATGAGGCCCGCGGACGGAGGCTTGGGCTGGCTTTGATACTTTGCCGGATCGCTTTGGAATTTCGTTCGGCATCCGGCGCAACAGAAATAATAGGTCTTGCCGGCGTGTTCGTAGATATGCCTTGCGTTGGCGGCATTCACAGTCATGCCGCAGACGGGATCGATTTCCTTTATAGCTGCGGAGTTTGAAGTATCTGGCTGCATCTCCTTGAAATGGCGTCCACCCCGGCTTGGTTGCCAGAGGTCAGGCGCCCTTAGCCGGCTGATGAACGCTCTGGCCCGGATCTCCTATCGATCACGCATATCCGGCTCTTTGCTTCGATTGCCGATGCTTTATATTGGATTCATCGGGCGCTTAAACGGCCCGACCATTCCGATTCGTGACAGAGGTCTTGCATGACTTATCTGGACGTCGTTTTCCGCTACGGCGGCGTGCCGGGCGAAAATGAGTTGCGCGCAATCGACGGTATGCGTGAAGTTTACGGAATTCTGCGGGTGGAGTTCAACGAGAAAGACCGGAGGGTGCGGGTTCGTTTTGACGCTTCCCGGCTAAAAACGGATGCTGTGGCCCGCCTTTTGCGGCAAGCCGGAGTTGAACTGTGCGAGCAACTCGCTCTTGCTTGAGGGCCGCGAAACAGGAGCGGGGGAGGGCCGTTCGCGGATGCGGAAGCATAAGCAAGGGGCGTCCAAGAAAACCTCTGGCCGAAGTTGTTTCTTGAGCGCCCCGTTGCGCGCCACTTCGTCTGCCCGTGCATAGTGCAAATTTCGTGCCGTAGTTAATTCATTCAAAACACAGGCCCCGCGCCGGATTTGGTCGGTAGGAATTGCTCTGCGGCGGGAAAGATTTACTTTTGAGGCCGGGCGCGTGAAAGTGCTTACAACCTGCCCAGGGCACGTAAGGAAAAAGAACGGATGACGCAGTTCGCCGGAGAGGCTGACGGTTTTCAGCCGGGGCCGGTTCCGCTATAATCGAGAACCAGTTCTTCCTGCCGACATTTAACCCGCGCCCTTAGCTCAGTTGGATAGAGCGTCTGGCTACGAACCAGAAGGTCGGGAGTTCGAATCTCTCAGGGCGCACCACTTTTCAATAACTTACGGGCACTTCTGGACGGTGCCTCTCGGTTTTGTGCCCGAATTGTGCCCATTCGGGAAAATGTCAGGGAGGGTTGCTTCGCCCGATCTCGACGCCCACGACTTAATGGCCGGTCCCATTTCTACGCTCAACACCACTTCTACGGTCACCGCGCGGCTGCTTCTTGACTTTAATTTTGGAAGAATACTCAGGATGGTATGGCGCGTCGACGATTATGTGCGTGTCACGGATTAGCCGACGTTTCCGCCAGTGATTTCCGTCCTTCTTGCCATCGAAGGGATCATTATCCCAAAACGAGTCATCGAGCGTATAAATTCGCCTTATGCCTGCCTGGATGATCGAACTGCAACAAGCGAGACAAGGAAACTTGGTGACGTAGATCGATGCTCCTCGAACTGCGATCCCCATCCGAGCCGCATTTATAATGGCGTTCTGTTCGGCATGGCAGATAACCTTTAATTTCTCATCAGCATCATCGAGGATTGTTCTGTCGTCATCAGATCCTCGCGGAAGTCCATTGAAACCTGTAGTTAAAACGACATTGTCCGCGGACACGATCACGGCGCCCACCGGACAGTGCGTGTCCTTTGATTTGGACTTCGCAGCCTCGGCAATCGA
>DATKPV010000062.1:0-21841 GCA_035523915.1 Candidatus Aquilonibacter sp.
GCCGCGCCATCGAAGCGGAATCCGTCGTAGTTCAGGTGCGCCTCATCGTCATAGATTTTGATGTCGCCCGGCCCCGGCGAACTCTCGTTCACATAAAAGCCCAGCGGCTGCGTGCCTTGCGGAATCATCGCGTCCGATTCCATGTTGGCGAACGCCAGATGATCGCTCGCTCCCTGCACATACACCCCATACTGATCGAACCAGTTCACCAGGAAATGCTGGACCGTCAGCCACGATTTCCCGTTCACATTGATCACCGGTACGTTGCTCAGCGCCATCGGAACAATCGGCTCGTCATAAAACGCCCCTGGGTTCCCCTCGGAAAACACATACACATAACCGTTTGCGAAGTAAAAATCCCACTGCGCCGTCAGGTTTGCCGTCGAGGCCGGAACTTTCTGTCCCCAGATCGACCCAAATAAGCAGAAATTCACTGTGTTGTATGTCGCTGGCAGCGGCGCTTTCCACGCATTCTCTGAAACCAGCACCCACGCTGAAGAAGGAACCGCATAATATCCCGTCAAATTCGGCGCCGGCCCCGATCCATACGCATCAAACGTAATCGGACTCCCCGAGCTTCCCGAAGAAGGCGGTATCAGGCTCTCGTTCCACACATCTCCTCGTTCGAACAGAATCGAATCTCCCGGCTGGAACGTCTGCCCATTCACATGTCCGATCGTCTGCCACGCCGCGCTCGCCGAAGTCCCGCTGTTCGCATCGTTCCCCGTGCTCGAGCTCACGTAATACGTCGTCGCCCACGCAGGCCTAAGCAAGAGCGCCAGGGTCCACAACATCGCTGTCATCCTGAGCGGAGCGAATGGATTCGTCACACGAATCCGCCCGCGCAGTCGAAAAACCTCGCGTTCGCTTGCGCCACCACCGGCTTGTCCAGGAATTCGCGCCACAACTCTCTCCCGTCTCATCTCCGCTGATAAAAAAGGGCCGCCGGCTTTCGCCAACGGCCCACGCGCCCAACCACCTTACCGCCAGAGCTTCCGTTGCCTATGTCACTGCCTATGTGTACCTCTGTGCCCTCTGTGTTTAAGAACTTCTGCCTACTGCACCTGCCTCAATGCAATCCGCAACGCATACGTCCCCGTCCCGGTCGTGCATCCTGTATACGAGGTCGAGTAGGTAATGTTCGCGCTCCCCGCCGACCACAACGAAACGTCACCGCTCCCGAAGTCCGCAGTATTTCCCAGCGGCAAACTGTTTCCACCCGAAACTCCCGCTCCATTCAGCGGCACCTGAAAACTCTTCGCCCCGGTTTCATCCGTCCATGCAATCGTCAAAGTTGCCGCCGCGCCTCCAGGCGTTGTGCACGCTGCCGTCGAATCCAGGTAGTAATTCACCACATACTGTCCCGCTCCACAGGTCGTGCTCGCGCACAGCGTCGTCGAACTGATCGCCGCCGTCAAGCCCGTCGACGAGACCGTTCCATAAATCGGCGCCAACCCGGTTCCCGCCGTCGCCTTTCCGTTGTACGTCGTCGCCGATCCGCTCATCACCAGATTGCGGCCCAGATAGAAATCCCGCACCCGCAGGCTCGACGTCCCAATATCTCGCGTATTGTCGTTGAATGGTTTGAAAGCTGTCGTCGTGTCCACCGCCCACTTGCACGAGTTGTTCACCCCAAAGCAAAATCCCCGCTGCGATCCTCCGCCCGATCCCTGCTGCGTTTGCAGCTCGTAATACGCATCCGCCGGTACATAAGCCAGCGACACCCGCTCGTAATTCGTCGAGCTTGTGTATGTGCCATACACGTTGAACGTCTGCACGCTTGTCCCGTTGTACTGTTCCACGGTATTCGATCCGTTCAGATACACTGGGGCCGCTCCCAATCCGTTCGTGTTCGTCCAATAAGCGAACTGATTGATCGTGCCGCTTCCGCCCAGCGTTCCCGTGCCCGGCGGACATCCCACCGTGGTCATCGTCAGATTCCCCGTCCCGTCGGTGCAAAGCGGCGCGCCCGTCCCGCTGACGGTTCCCGCCGTCATCAGGTTACCGCTCGACGTACCGATCACTCCCGATAACGCGCCGCCGTTCAACGTCAGGCTCGGCGTAATCACCCCCGTCCCGAAATATCCATTGCGAATTCGCAGTGTCGCCGCTCCGATGTCCTGCACATTGTCCGACCACGGCTTGAACGTGTTGCTTCCCGTATCGATCACCCACCGCAGCGATCCATTCACGTTGAAGCCCAGCCCTCGATGAGTCCCCGTCCCCGCATAGTCCGCAATCATGCTGAAATAACCATTCGTGTCGTATCCCAGCCGCAGCCGTTCATAATCGCTCGCGTCGCTCCGCGTGCCGTAGATGTTCAACCCCTGTGCATTCGTCCCGTTGTACTCGCCCAGCGTGTTCGCATCTTCCTGGAACAGATTCGAGAAATATGAACTTGTCGCCGTCGTCGCCACTTGCTGCGGCGTTCCTCCGTTCGCCGAGATGTAGAAGTTCCCGTCGTTCGAAATCCCCAGCGCTGACGTGCCCGGCGTCGCCGCTCCCATTGCGCTCCCCGGCACCGGCGAACTCACCGTCCACGGCCCCGCCACCAGCAACTGCCCGTTCACCGTGACATTCCCGCTGAAAGTTCCCGCTGCGGCCGCAATTCCTCCGCTGCCGCCGTAGTTCAGCGTGCTCCCGTTGTCGGTCAGTGTGCTGTCCCCGCTTACCGCCGTTCCGTTCGCCGCGTACAAAGCCACCTGCGCTGTCGATCCGCTGTTCACCGTCCCCGAACCCGACCCTCCGCCCCCGCATCCCGTGCACGTCCCCGTTATCGTCAAGTTCCCGTTCACCGTCACCGGAACGTTGAACGTCTTCCCCGTCGCCGTCAGCCGTTCCTTGTAGTTCACGTTGTCCCCGGCGTTGCCGATATAAGAAGAGATCGCCACCGGCGCCCCGAACGAAAGCTGGCTATAGACCGTCGGGACTCCGGCGCTGACAACATCCGTTCCAATATAGGTATCGGTCGCATCATTCGGCGGCCGGTTAAGCGCCGTGGCCAGAGTCTTCTGCGGATTCGAGTCCACCAGCGTGATCAGGTGCTGCGGAAACACGCCTGCCAGTGACTCGAAGTTGATCAGCCCTTTCACATTGGTTGCCTGGCTGTTCTCCTTCAGCCACGCTCCCACCGCCGGAAACGAGTTCACCGATTCCACGCGCCCATTCAGGCAACTCGCAAAGATTCCCGGCATAAACCCGTTGCACTGCGTCGAGAAAATCGTCTGCTGGCTGTTTCCATAAACCGACGTCACTTCCAAATCCTGATCCACGAAGGCGAAATCATAGCCATTTGTCGAATTGTTCCCATTCAGCACCAGACTCCCCGGCCAGAATGGCAGGATCGGATACCACCCCGGGGGATTAACCGTATAGTTCGAAGTGTTTGCCGATGCCGTATCCGTGAACGTACAGACCAGCGTCGAGCATTGCGCCTGCCCGACAACAATGCTCCCGCAAGCCCCCGGGCTTCCGCCCGCACAGTTTCCCGCTCCATTCTCCGGGAAAGCCGGCCCATTTCCTCCCAGCGAGGAGGGCACCATCCGCACAATGTCATACACCAGTGTGTCGCCCGCATTTTGCGCCGGAACATGCGGGAACTGCCCGCTGATCGTCCCCGACCCATTGGTCAGCGCGTAGCCCGCGTACAGCGGAGCGCTGTACACTCCGCTGGTCGTGTCGTGCGCGATTACGTAGTAGTTGTATTGCGTCGTCCCCGTATTCGCGAACTGCGGAATGTGCGAAGAATTCGTCTGCTCACCGCCTCGCAAAATGATCGGCTGCCCCCCCGAATGAAAAATATCTCCCGCGGCGCTGAAATAATTCCCCAGATAGGGCGTGGTGCATGGTCCCGGTCCTTCTTCGTTATAGACATTGTTCAGTTCCGTCCCGCCGTAGCTGCCCAGAATCGTCGATGTGTTCGTCCCCCACAGCCCATACCCCTGGATGACGCTGTCCGTAATGTGTACCGAGTTGTTCGCGTAGTCGGTAACTCCATTCCCTCCGCACTGCGCGCTGATGTTCAGCTTGTCCAGCCAGAGTACCGGCGTCGATGCCGTCGTTCCGGCGGAATAAACAAACGATGCACAATGGTTCGCCGTACACATCAGCCCATTGCCGGCATTGTCAAAATTGCGGATCGTCGCCGCCTGGTCGTTATCCACCACAAAAAACTCATTGAACTTCCCGCCCCCGGCCACCGAATACTTGATGTCTTCCATCGTCCCCGGAAGCGCGTCGTCTTCAATCGCCGCATTTTGGATCGCAATCGTGCCCGGCGTCGCTGCCGAAGCCAGGTTCCCTCCATTCTGGTTGTAACTGATCGTATTGCCCGACACCGTCACCGGCCCGTGGCTTCCCCAGTACGCTGGGCTGTCGGTGAAATTGACGTTCACAATGTCGCCGTTCTGGATCGACGCGCATCCCGACGTCACCGTGATCGTAACCACGTTCGATTGCCGCTGCGTATTCGTGATCTGACATCCGTCGACCGTGAGCGTCGAGGTGAAATGCACCCCTCGTACCGTCAGCGCTCCGTAGTGATTGGCATTGACCAGGTCGCCCAGCAGCATGCAGCGGTCGCGCGTCGAACAGGAGAGCAGCGTTCCGTTGCCTTCGATCAGCGCCTTGCTGCAGTGCGCGAAGATCGTTCCGTAAACCGGCAGCGCATTCGCCGTTGCTCCCGTCGCCGGAAGAATCACGTGCGCGTTGGGATTGCCCCCATTCCCGTTGGGCAAGCCGCAGGCATCGTTGATCGCCTCCTGCACTCCGCTCGATGCGCTGCTCATCAGGTAAGTCGCCGCGTGCGTGTATTGCGGCGTGAACACGATCGTCCCCGAGGCCGCTCCGCTGGTGCACGTTCCCCCGGTCACCATCACCGGCTCGGGCGTCCCTTGTCCGCTGATGTAGACGTAGTACATCGAGTGCCCGCTCGTATCCACCCCCTCCGGGCATGGCGTCAGCGTCACCGTCGCCTGCGTTCCTCCTACCAGGCTTCCCGTCGGACTCGCGCTCCAGTTGTCTGCTGGCGTCACATAACGGATTCCGCTCAGATTGTTCACGCTCAGTTGCGTCCCCACCGGCTGCGTGATATTCTGGCTCGCGCTCGGGCCCGTCACCACTCCTCCCGCCGCGCCGCTCGGTGTCGCGGGTGCGTATTGTCCCGCGGTTGCCGAATACGCCAGCACCTGACCATCGGTTGGCGTTGTCGTCGCCACCGGCACATTCTGGATCTCAATTGCGTTTGCGCTCGACCCGCACCCTCCCCACGTTCCATTGCCCAGAAGGCAGCTCGTCGGTGACGCGGTGCCGCTGCCCAACTCAGCCGTCGGCACCAATCCCGTAATCAAATCCGCCTTCGCCGCCGCCGTGGTGTCCACATATTGTTTCGACGCAGCCTGTAGCGGCGCCGTCGGACTTCCGCTCAGCGTCAGAGGTCCGGTCATCGTTCCGCCCGCAGTCGGCAGGTAATTTCCTGCTCCCGCGTTGGCTACCGAGGAATCCACATACGCCTTGTTCGCCACATCTCCCGAGTTCACCGGGGATGGCGTATTCGGAGGGGTTGCAAAAGTCTTTGTCCCGCTGATCGTTTCTGTCCCGCTCAGGTGCACGACTGCGTTATCGTTCGCCTTGGTCGCCAGTTCCGTATTCACATATTGCATGGAGACCGGCTGCGCTGCAGTCCCCGTTCCCGGCGTCGTCCGCACTGTGGCCAGGTCTGCCGGCGACGTCGTCGGGACCACCCAGTATTCCGTTTTCACCTCGCCCGGCCCCAGCTGGTAGACCACCGTGTAATACATCCCCGCCGGAGTCGCCCCTGCGTTTGGCGCCAGACCGACGTTCAGCGCTCCGTTTGCGCCCAGCGTGACGTTCGTCGTCCCCGCCGCCACTGCTGTTCCGCTCGCCGCTACAAAGGCCGGCCACGTGATCACCAGCGTGCCTTGCGCCGGCGTTCCGTCCGCCAGATACACCGTGTCCACCACGTTCGTCAGCGTCGGCCCGCTCTGCGGCATCGGAGCGCCCCCGGCTGCCGGCATAGCGTAAATCCGCCCGGAAAGCTTGTGATTCACAGCCCGATGCCCGAACCCGGAAGCCGGAGCCCAAAGCCCGAAGCCCGCAATCACCGCCAGCACAAAACAAAAACGCCGCCCCGCCGGACGGCATGTCTGCCACATAATTCCTCCATCACACCTCGTCGAACAAATTCCCCGTCATCCTGAGCGAAGACTTTGGGTGGCACAGCGCTTTCAGCGCTGCGATCCGGAACCCATTGAAAGCAGCGGAGCTTCAGCCCGGAACCGTGCCTCATCGGAGCCGCAGTTTTTACGGCTGGGGTGGAGTCAGAACACTCTCGCCCTCTGCCCGCGCCCCTTCAAAAACTCCTCCACGCTTCGCACGTAAACTTCGGCAAAATCCGCTACCGGCCGCCTCGCCTCAATCAGGTCCATGGCTTCATCGAGCGGCCATCCCATCACGCTCAACAGCGCCAGCGCCATCATGGGTGCGCGATGCACTCCCGCCGCGCAGTGTACGAACAACTTCGCATCCGGCCGATCCAGCGCCTCCAGCGCAAAACTCACGCCCCGTTCGAAGATTGCCGGCGGCTTCGACTCGAAATCGTCATCGATCGGATTCCAGCACACTGCGATGCCGTGCCCGTCCGCCAACGGCGTGTCATCGAACTCGATCTGCATGTTCAGGATGTGCGTGACCCCCGCCCGCGCCACCTCCGCCATGTTGTTCGCCGTCCAGATTCCGCCGCCAATCGCGATCCGGTCGGTCAGCCAGGTAATGTCCATCCCGATCCTGTGGCGCAGACGTTTTGCTTCGCCAAACTCTCCTTTTCGCGGAAACCGCTTCCCGGTTCGACTGCTCGGCTCCAGCCGCAGCACCGACACCGGCAACTCTTTTACCGTTTTCATTCTACGTGATCCACGGCTTTCCTCTGTCAGCCTGAGCGCAGCGAAGGACCTGTGCAATTCCCGCCAGGCACGCCCTTCTCATCCCGATCTGGGTTCCCCTTCGCCGATCGCATTTTCTTCATCACTCCCGGCTTCATCCTGTTCCTCGGCTTCTTTCGCCGAAGGAATCGTCGGCTCCGCCAGCCCGTTCAGCCGGTTCAGCAGCGTCTTTGCGAACGAATCCTCTTCCGGCTCTTCGCTCTTTGCTTCCGTCGCCGGATACAATCCCGCCACTTCGAACATGTATTTCGCCGAAGCCAGCGCACCCGTCTTGGCCACTTCAATCACCTTCGTCGCAATTTCGTCCGACGAATTCCGCACCAGGTTGCTGATGTTCTCCCGCGCTTGCGCCATGTCCTTCGGCCTTTTCGATTTCGCCCTGCTCCCCTGCTTCTTTTCCGGCTTCTTTGCCGCCGTTCTTTTGCTTTTTGACTTCGTTTTCTTCATGCCCCAACTGTCTCCCCAAAATGCGAATCCCATTGCCAGGAACTGTTTTCGCAAAATATGAAAGGCGCGCCGCGATGGCGCGCCTTTCAGCAGAGAATTTCTTTTTTCTTACCCTCTTAAATCCAGAATAGCAAATTGAAGGGGGAAATTGTGACATGGTTTTCAACTTTTTTTTCGCCACGTTTTCAACCACTTGCGAAAAAATCGCCCTCCAACCCCTCTTGACAAGATTTTTTTGAACTCGTCCGCTGCGCCTCGAAACCCCTTTGACCGGAATTTTTTCATTGCTGGTCCTCTCCCTCCCGGTTTTTCTCCGGCGAGATCGAATTTTCCCGCGGTTGTTGCGGCAAGACCTCCAGCAGCCGTGCCGCCAGAAACGACTCGCTCAGCTCATCCAGTATCTCCGGCAACCTCCGCTCAATCGTCCTGCGGGTGCAGCCCAGGAGTGCGCTCGCCCGCTCGCGGCTATACTCCTGCAAGACACAGCGAGCGATGATCTGCTGGTCGAACTTGCTCAGCCGCCCCAGGCAGCGTTCCACGTCGCGCACGAAAATCACCCGGTCTTCAAACGTCGTGACCGTGTATTGTGTCACTCGCGCGCGAAACATTTCCCGCCCCACAATCGAAGGCAGCCGCCCCGTTTCCACCGAATACCTCATGTAGCGTCGCAGCAACGACGTCGTCCGCTTTCGATAGAGCCATATATCCGGATTGCGGTCGAGCGCGGTCTCCCCTGCCGCGCCTTCCGGGCCCCGATCGCGGTTTCCGGGAAAATTGTGAACCGGCAACTCTCCGAGCCATTGCTTCTCCGGAAACTTGCCCACTGCCCGTCCACCGGCAAATCTTTCCGCCGAACCCTTGCCTCGTGATTCCTCAGGGACAACGCCGGCTTCACTCGGATCGCTCCCTTCACCTGCCGCGACAACCCAATCCACTCCCCAGCTCACGCCACACCTCCCATTTCCCCGCCGTCCAATTCGAAGCGCTCACTGCAGGCTTCGAAGTCTCCATCGTCGGCAAAGTCTGTTGGCCCCTTCGGCAGTCTTGGATAGGTAACCTCTTGCGGGCGCGCAAACGGTTCCGCCATCTCACCCGCGCAGCGCACGCAAAACATCTGCCTGCCTCCCACCGGACGAAGCCACAACCCTCCACAGCGCTCGCAATATTTCAGTTCCAGGCACAGCTCGTTTCGCTCTTCGTCTTTCTCCGCTTTCATGTACCCTCCGCTTGCTGACTCGGATACCTCACCCGGACCTGGCCTCGACGCTCCTACGTCGCTCCTCGGCCCGAATTGAAAAAAAAGCCCTGCGGCAGCCTCCGCATCCGCGGAGACTGCACGCAGGGCTCGTTTCGTTTACGACGACCTGCTTGAGCTATTTAGTTGTGAGAGAAAGACCTGATCCGGTTTTCTTGCGCTTCCGGTTTATAGTTCCCGACTTCTCTCCTGCTTCGCCCCGCCCTCACGCTGGCGAAAATATCCCTCTTCGTATCCCGACTTCAAAACCCTCCCATTTTGAATGATCACGCTCACCCGTCCCGTGAAATGCAGCGCCACAAGCAGCTTTTCGACTGCCGCCGAAAGCACTTCGGCGTCGCGCACCTTGCGGCGAAATTCGCAAAAGTTCCTTTCTTCGATAGAGTTGTCACTGCTCATGATGGCCAGAATCCCGGATGGAAAGTTGAGTTATAGGATTCCGCGATGGTATAGCTGCTGATTTTTGGCGTCAAGGTTGATATACCAAGCCGGCTGTGGAAAACTTTACCCAATAGCATTTTGCTATAGGCCGGTGCTATACTCCGAGCCATGAAATTCCGAGTGCTGCAAGACAACCTGCGCAAGACTCTTTGGGAGCGCATCGAGGAAGGAGATCTGACCGGCCTGCGCCTGGCCCAGCAAACCGGCTTCAAGCAGGCTCACATTTCCAACTTCCTGAATCGCAAGCGCGGACTCAGCCTTGAAGGCATGGACCGGGTGCTGGCGGTGCAGCATCTCTCGGTGCTGGACCTGCTCGACCCCTCCGAAGTCAACAAACGTGCTTCCATCCTGCCTCCCAGCGACGACGATTTCCAGAACGTTCTCATGACTGAAGGAACCGTCGCCGCCACCCAGCCCATCATCGTCAGCATGAACGTAAAAGAAATTCTAAAATTCAAGAAAAGCTTTCTTAAGAAGCTGCGGCCGGAAATCGAAGGCGACCGAGAAACCTGGGAGCGCTTCGTGCTCATCCGGGCCGATGCGCGCGAAGGCATGGGTATGTATCCCCGCCTGCTGCCCGGTGCGACCTTGCTCATCGACCGGCACTACAACTCGCTCAAGCCGTACCGCAAAGGCGAATTCAACATGTATGCAGTCAACAAGAACGGCGCCTGCACCGTGAAATATGTGGAGACCGCCGGCAATAACCTGATCCTGCGGCCGCATAATCAGGCCTATCCCATTGAAGTGATCGCTATGGAGGAAGGCAAGGCTGCCGGCGATTACATCGTCGGCCGCGTCTGCCACATCGGCATTGAAACCTAGGAAAGAGGCCCATTCCGACCCTCTTCCCTGTCAGCCCGGGTGCAGGCAGGGATCTCGCGGTTCCTTGTCATCCTGAGGAAAGCGAAGGACCGATGCAACACCGCCGCCGGCGCCAGCAAGCGCTCCGCCTACGTCGCGATACATCCGTCCTTCACCGCGCACGCTTGAGACGAAAGTTGTATTTTCCGTTGGGAGGTGCAGTACCCGAGACTGTCTGCGACAAGAAGCCTCGCTCGCGAACCGTAAGCGAATACCGAGTGCTCGGGGAATGGGTGAGACATCTGAAGATGAAAGCGCCCTTGCTTGTTACCAACCGCTGAGTCTTTGCAGGCATGACGCCCTCGTAGATAGGCGGATCGACCTGAAGCTCCACTTCAACGTTGGTCTTCGTCGCGTTTCGCCCCTCCATCGAAATCTGCCGGCACATTACAGCTTTTCTCCCCTGGCAACTTGTCCTGATAACAGAAATGTCTTGGGAAGTCTTCCCTGCCCGCACAATTTGAATGAGCCAAAATCCTTGAACCACGGGCCTTCGGGCACGCTGGGCTTCGAATCGATCCAAAGGCGGAGCCGGTTCAGGTCTTCGAGGCTCAATTTGCGGTCGTGCATCCGCTCGACCAGATGATCGCGGAGGGCTCCGGGCAGGCGCGGCCAGCTTTCGATCTGTGGCACTACTCACCAAACACGAAGCGCCCCAACTCGTCCCCCAGCAGCTTCACCTGTTCGGGATCGCGGGCGGCGCGGAACTTTTCGGCCAACTGGAAAAACGCTTTCTCCTTTTGTTGACGTGCCTCGATGCCCTCCTCAATGAGTTCCAACAGGACGCGGTTGTCACTTAAACGGCGCCGCTTGGCCAAGCGGTCGACCTGCTGTGCAACCTGCGCCGGAAGCGTCACACTGCGGCGAACTTTCCTCGATGCTGCCACTGCACCAATATACACCATTCTGGTGCCCTTTCATCCGTTCCCGTGCGCCGTCTTCCCTTCCAGTAACTCCAGCGCGTGCGGAATCAGCTCTACCACCGCCTCCAGCGATTCCGCCGCCCCCGCCGGGCTTCCCGGCAGATTCAGGATCAGCGCCTGCCCGCGTACACCGCATACACCGCGGCTCAACGCCGCCAGCGGTGTCTTCTTCGATCCCACGGTGCGCATGCGCTCGGCCACGCCTTCCAGCAGCCGGTCGCAAATCGCGCGCGTCGCCTCCGGAGTCACATCGCGCGGCGCAATGCCGGTTCCTCCCGTAGTTACAATCAGGCGCACTTCCCGCGCCAGCCGCATCAGCAGATTTTGAATCCTGATGGAATCGTCGGGAACAATTTCGCAACTCACCACGCGGAAAGAATGCTTCTTGAGCAACTCGGCGACTGCCGGTCCGGAAAGATCGTGGCGCTCGCCGCGCGCGCAGGAGTCGCTGACCGTGACCACCACGGCCGTGAAGGCCTCGTGCCTCGCCACCTCAGGTATCGAGGAGGACGTCTTCCTCCTCTTCCTTTCTCCCGCTGCCAGCGCCGCCCGGCGCGGGAGCACCGGCTGGAGCAACTGGCGCGCTCGCCGCTTCCACGCTCTCGCCTCCTGCATCGCGTTGCGCTTCGTCGAGCAGACGCAAGCCTTCCATCAAAAGGCCCTGCGTGTTCAATTGCGCGGTTTGCTGATCGGTCTTGCCGTCGAAATTGAGCTCGAAGTTGCCGCCCGTCCAGCGCAGCACCTTGAATACGGCTTCATCGCCCACCAGCGATCCGTAAGTGGCGTGCTTGACCTGGCCCTCGGCAAAAAATACCTCGCAGCGTTCGCCTTCGTTGCTCAAGGTGAGCTGGCAGCTCTTGCGCCCCATCTCCAGCGATTGCATGAGGTCGATCACGTTCATCTGCGAAAGATTGCCCCGCACCACGCCGTCGGAGGGCGCGGTTTTGGCCATCTTTTCCAGGGCGATGCGGTCGATGGTGCGCTTGATGCGGCGCGTCGCTTCCTTCAGGAAGAACGGCTTCTCCAGGTAATCGTCGGCTGCATCCTGCGGAGAGAGCCGCTCGGCGATGTCGGCCTTGGCGGCCATCAGGATGGCGGAAAAATTTGCCGTCGCCGGCCGGCTCTTCAGTTTCTCGATGAGCTGGCGTCCATCCATGCCGGGCATGCGGAAGTCCACCACCAGAAGGTCGGGGGGATCGTCGACCGCCTTGAGCAGCGCATCGGCAGCGTCGTTTGCGGCAACCACCCCGGCCAGGGGGGTCAGCGCCTGCTGCAGCATCCCCAGCACCATGGGATTGTCGTCCACCAGCAGCAATTTGACCTGGTTCGCCATCTAACCTTTGTTTCGCCGGTACTCGCCGCTCTTCCCGCCGCGCTTGCGCTGCAAAACGACTTCGCGAATCTCCACACCCTTGTCCGCGCCCTTCACCATATCGTAGACCGTGAGAGCGGCGGTGGCGGCGGCAACCATGGCTTCCATCTCCACGCCGGTTTCAGCCGTGGTGATAACTTTCGAGGTAATAGCGACGCCATTCTCGCATAGCCGCACCTCCACATCAATGAGCGAAAGCGGCAGCGGATGGCACAGGGGAATCAACTCCGCCGTGCGCTTGGCCGCCATGATCCCGGCCAGCCGCGCCACTTCCAGCGCATCGCCCTTCGGATTTTTCGGCAATGCTTTCACCACCGCCGGCTTCATCGCCACAAACGCGCTGGCTTCCGCCTCGCGCCGCGTCGGCTGCTTGCTCGAAACATCGACCATGCGCGCGCGCCCGGCGCGGTCGTAATGAGAGAGCCTCTTCGCCATCCCGAAGCTCTATCTTACATGGAGGCAACGATCAGGGAAGAGCGGACGCTCTGTCCGCCCAAGCCGGCTCACTCTCGCATCATGAGCGCAGTCCATTCGCCGGCCGCGATTCGCTCGCAATCCGGCGGAACCACAACATAGCAATTCGCTCGGGCAACGGCGGCCAGGTCGCCCGAGCCCTGCCAAGGGACAAGCTCGACCTGTGAGTCTTCGAATTCCCCGGCGAGAACTGCCGGCAGAAAGCGCCGCAAACCCGTCTTCACGCGAATCTCCGATTTCAAACGCGCGCGCGCAAACATCAGCTTGCGGGGAGACGCTCCTGCCAACGCTCTCAGCAACGGTTGTACAAAAAGATCGAAAGTCACCATGGTCGAAACCGGATTACCGGGAAGGCCAAAGAAATAATCGGAATCTTGCCCCGCCGAGGCATCTGCGCCAGTGGCAGCACCTGCACACGCCGCGCTGCCGAACACCACCGGACGTCCGGGCTGGATTTTTGCGCCGGCGAAGAAAAACTCGGCTCGCATCTCCGCGAGCACCTGCTCGACCAGATCATAACGTCCCATGGAAACGCCACCGGTAAGCAGCAGCAGATCGGATTGCAGTCCTTCCTCGATAAGGCGGCGCAAGGCGCGCGGTTCGTCGGGAGCGATGGGCAGGAGCATGGGCTCTCCGCCGGCTTGCTGAATCTGCGCTGCCAAGGAGAAGCTGTTGGAGTTGCGAATCTGTGTAGCCCCGGGAGTTGCCGCTACGTCTACGATTTCATCGCCCGTGGCCAGCACGGCCACGCGTGGACGGGTGAAAACCCTGAGCCTCGCCTTGCCGACCGACGCAGCCAGTGCGATGGCGGCCGGGTTCAGCGGCGTGCCGGGTCCGGCAAGCAGGCCGCCGCGTCGGGCTTCCGCGCCCTGAGGAACGATGTTTTCTCCCGCAGCGACGCCGCGCGTGATTTCGACCGTTTCGCCATGCAGGACTGTATGTTCGATCATCACGACCGCGCCGGCGCCGCGCGGGACTGGCGCTCCCGTCATGATGGAAACTGCCTGGCCGCGCTCCACGCTAGCTGGAACGTCAAAGCCGACCGAACCCGCTTTGATTTCTCCGGTCACTCGGAGCCTGGCCGGAAGCTTGGTCAGATCCTCCGTACGCACGGCGAAACCGTCGCGTGTGGCTCGCGGAAATGGCGGCATGTCGCGATCGGCGACCAGAGGCTCGGCCAGCACGCGGCCAGTGGCCGCAAGCAGGCCAACCGATTCCTCATCCGGCGGCTGGATTCGGGCCGCGTGATCTTCCACCACACGGCGGGCATCTTCAAAACTGAGAACCAGAGAGGGCGCAGGCTCGCTCGGCATGAAACGATGATAGAGGATTGCAGCCAACCGGAACGCAGTTTCAGCCGGCCGCGGATCCATATCGTGGGGCCGGGCACGAATCTTTTGTCGTAGCGCCGGCATCTTGCCGGCTGTCCCGAGGCGTCCCGCCCTCGGCCCACGCGGTCATCGCTAACTACGAATACACGCTGACGGTGCGCGCCAGTTCTTGTCCGAGCACCCCGGGATTGGTGGCAAAGGAGACACCGGTTTCCAGATCGACCAACCGGTCGCGGACCAGCTGCGCGATTTCGCCATCGAAATGCTGCATGCCTTCCGCTGCCCCAGCCTTGATGGCATCAAGCAGCGTCTTGCCTTCGGGCTCAGTCTTCTCGATGCACTCGCGGGTGCGGGCGTTGGATTTGAGAATCTCGACCACAGGAACACGGCCACTGCGGTCCCTCTTGGGCAGGAGCCGCTGCGAAATGATGTAGCGAAACGTCTTGGCGAGGCGCTCCCGCACGTTCTGCTGCTCGGCCGGAGAAAACGCCGTGACGATACGCTCGACCGTCTTCGCGGGGTCCATGGTGTTGAGGCTGGAAAGAACCAGGTGGCCGGTTTCGGCAGCCTCCAGAACGATCTCGATGGTCTCGCGGTCGAGCAATTCGCCCACCATAATGACTTTAGGCGCCTGCCGCAGAGCAGAACGCAGAGCGTGGGCGTAACTGGGCGTGTCGCTGTGTAGCTCGCGCTGGTGCACGGTAGAGCTTTTGTGGTTGTGCAGGAACTCGATTGGGTCTTCGATGGTGATGATGTGATAGCACTTTTCCCGATTGATGCAGTCGAGCAGGACAGCCAGGGTCGACGATTTGCCGGACCCCGCCGGGCCGGTAACCAGAACGATGCCATCGCGGAGCTTCGCGACCTCACTCAGGTGCGCAGGCAAGCGCAGCGAGGCCAGATCGGGGATTGCAGTGGGAATCACCCGGATGACGACCGCGCAGCTGCCTCGCTGAATGAAGATGTTGGCGCGGAAGCGGGCCACTCCTGGCAATCCGTAGGAAATATCGCAGGAACCCTGCTCGCGCAGCGTGGTAATGGCCTGCTTGTTATCGCCAATCAGATCGACGGCCAGCCGGCGGGTATCGTCCGGAGTAAGCGAAGCCAGCCCCGGAATCTGCACCGGGATCAGCTGCCCGTAAACCTGCACTTGTGGAGGACGGCCGGGAGAAAAAATCAGATCGCTGATTTTTTCCGCGGCGCTGAGCATGGCATTCAGCAAGGCAGGCGTCGCTACCCGGCCGGCGCCGGAAAAACCTTCCAGAGAAACTGCAATCGGTGCGATGCCCGCGGCTGACATTCCGTCCTCAACTCAAGAATTCCGCACCACAGAAGGGAAATCAGAGGCAAATCCTGATGCCTGACTGTAACCGGTTTGGAGAGGAAAGGTAAGGACAGCAAGGTACATAGCCCTTGGTAACCAGATGGGAAATCTGAAACAAAAGGCGGCTGAAATCAGCCGCCGCTTTCGCCGAACTTTTCTTCAGGACCGACTCACTTCTTTCCCTTCTTTTTGAAACCGGTCTCCACTGAAGCGCCGATGCTGGCCAGCATCTGCTTGGCGGCGTCGGCGTATGAGCCGGTCGGCTGCAACTCCAGATATTTCTGAAAAGCCTCGGCGGTGCCCGGAGGCGCAACCATCTTGTCGCCCTGTAATGTGGCCTTGCCAATCATGTTGACGCCTTTCCAGTAATAGGCGTCGGCGCGGCTGGGGTCGGCGGCGATGACCTTGTCGAATGCCACGACGGCATCGTCCACTTTACCGGAGTTGGTCAGAACTGCCCCCGTGTTGAAGTAGTACTGCGCGGCATGCGTGGGATCGGACTGCGCAGCCAATGCATAGGTTTTCACCGCATCATCGACTTTGCCGTCCTTGGCGTAGGCTTCCGCGAGGTTGTTGTAGTAAGCCGCAAGATTTGCGCCTGCGTTTGGGTCCTTGGCCGTGCTGGCCTGCTTTATCTGCACAGCTTTCTCATAGGCTTGCACGGCGGAATCCAAACGCTTCTGCTTCTCGGCGGGATCGGTCTGCTTGTTGGCAGATAAGCGATAGGCATCGCCCAGCTTGAACCATATGAGGTCGCGCGTAGCATCGACCTGATTGGCGGCGGTCAAATCTGCGATGGCGCTATCGTAATCGCCCGCATCGGAGGCAGTCTTGGCAGCGGCCAGTTTTTCATTCAGCGTTTTGACCGTGTTGACTTCCTTTTCCTGCTTCTCCTTCTGCTCCTGCATCTGCTTTACCTGCTCCGACGTAAGGCCCTGACCTTTAGCCTGGTCCTCGGCTTCCTTCTTCAGGTCGAAGTCCTGGTTATTTTCATCCAACTGCACCTGGAACTTGTTGAAGTGGAACAGTTCATGGTTGGCCTTATAGTCGCCCTGCGACTTGTAGAGCGTCACCACATAGGTGCCGGGCGAGACCCCCAGCGAAAAGTATTCGCCCTTCTTGTTGGTTTTCAGCACGTATTTCTGGCCGTTATCCAGGTTCGCCCACACGACGATGCCGTCGACGATTGGATTGCCCTGTTGATCTTTACAAACGCCCTTCACGGTCCCGGAGGCCTGGCCAAATAGCGGAGGCACACAGAAACCTAGCAACAGAACGGCAAATCCGAGAACGGTAAGATGTTTCTTCATGTTGGCCTCCTCGAGGCAATGAATTGCTTTGCTACGTCCTCTGCATCGTAACGATGTACGGAACCGGATCGCGCGCGCCCGCAACCTCGAACGCCCGCAGGCGAAGCACGCAGCTGTCGCACACTCCGCAGGCCCGATCCTGGCGGCTATAGCAAGACCAAGTTAAATCGAAGGGCGCGCCCAATTCAAGGCCGAGGCGGACAATCTCGGACTTGCGCATGCCGATCAGCGGGGTCACGATTGCGATGTTGCCCTCTTTCGTGCCCTCCCGGATCACCTCGTTAAACGCCTCATAGTAAGCCGGGCGGCAATCGGGATAGCCGGAACTGTCCTGCTCCACGGCGCCAATGTAGATTCTGTCCGCGCCCAGAACCTCGGCCCAACTCACGGCAACCGAGAGAAAGTGCGCGTTGCGGAAAGGAACATAGGTCACCGGAATGCCTTGTCCGGTGGTGTGCGAGTCGGGGACGGCGATGTTTTCATCGGTGAGCGCAGAGCCGCCGATGGCGCGCAAGGCCTCGTTGCGGACGATGAGTTTATCTCGAATGCTGAGGCGGTCGCAGATGGCCAGAAATGAGTCGCGCTCGCGCTCCTCGGTGCGCTGGCCATAACTCACGTGCAGAGCCGCGGCGTCGCCGTCGCGGGCGGCCAGTGCAGCACAGACACAGGAGTCCATCCCTCCGCTGAGAAGAACGACCGCGCGGGACTTTTGCGAGTGTTCCAAATCCTTCTAGACGCCCTTCGTCGCCGGATCCCAGATGAATTTGTGTAGCTGCAGGCTCAGGCGCGCGGGAACGTTATCAGCGAGCATCCAGACAGCAAGTTCCTGTGGATCGAGCAGGCAGTGCGAACTGTCGCGGGCGCCGCTGGCATCTTTGCGAAACGCGGGCGAAAAAAGCACGGCGTTCACGCGAGCGCCCAGGTCGTGCGCCTGGACGAAATCGCGGGCAAACTCGTAGTCGCAGCGGTCGCTGAGAACAAACTTTATTTCGTCGTGCGGCGTGAGCGCGTTGAGGTTCTCCAGGCGAAAAGAATCAGGCTCGCCCGAGTGCGGGCATTTTACGTCGACGATTTTGACTACCTCGACCGGAATCCGCTCCAGCGGCCTCTCGCCGCTGGTTTCGAGCAGGATGCGATATCCATCATCCAGAAGTTGCTGCAGCACGGGAATCAGCTCGCGCTCCTGGAGCATGGGTTCGCCGCCGGTGATCTCCACCAGACCGCCCTCCGGGCTCAGCCTATTCACCTCTTGCCGGATTTCTTCGCCTGTCATTCTGCGGCCGCCCGTGAAAGTGTATTCGCTGTCGCACCAGGAACAACGCAGGTTGCAGCCGGTGAGCCGCACAAACACACAAGGCAACCCGGCGTAGGTCGATTCCCCCTGCAGCGACTTGTAGATTTCCGTGATCTGCATAAAGGGCGGTTGGCTGGTTACTCGCTGTACTTCGCGGTGGTCGTATCCGTCTCAAACACCGTCACATCCTTCACCCGCACGCGGCCGTCGGTTGCTTTCTGCAGGCGTGCGTTTGACTGGTCATAGAAATATTTCGCCAGATTCTCCGCCGAAGGGTTGATCGTCGTGAAGGGCTCGATGTCGTTGATCATCTGATGGTCGAGCCGCTCGATAACCTGCTTCATCACCTCGCGCAAATCCTTGAAATCGAGCAGCAGGCCGGCTTTGTCGAGTTCGGCTCCCGCCAGGGTGACGCGAATCTTGTAATTGTGGCCGTGCGGATTCTCGCACTTGCCCTTGTAGTTGCGCAGGTAGTGCCCTGCGGCAAATGTGTCCTCAACAGTGACTTCGAACATGCATCCCTCGGCGGCCGCGTCCTGGGCAGCCTGCGCCCTGCCACATAACCTATGTATTTTACAGCCTGCGACGTTGCGACAGGCCGGCTGTGCTTCTGGGTTACAATTCCATAATCTCTGGCGAGGGCCCCGAACCATTCCATTTCTGCGGACGAAAAGACGATGAACGTCCTGCTTCTTTCCATGCCGGATTCTTTTGAGCACATGCCCGCGGCGGCGGTCCGCATGCCCAATGGAGCGCTCACTTCCCTGGCTGGCAACGTCGATGCCCATCACCGGGTGGCCGTCGCCGACCTGATTCTGGTGCAGCGGCGCGTGCGCGAAACCGTGACGCAACTGATGCGCACGTTGGATCCCGATGTGGTCGGACTTTCGGTGATGACTTTTCAGCGGCGCAGCGCAAGCCGCATCGTCGATCTGGTTCGAGCCTTGAAGCCGCAAGCGAAGATTGCAGTCGGCGGGTATGATCCCAGCCTGGCTTCGGACGCATACGAAGAAATGGAAGTCGATTTCATCGTGCGCGGCGAGGGGGAAATCACGTTCCGCGAACTGCTGCGGGCGCTCGAGCAGGGCCACGGCTTCGAGAAACTTGGGGGACTGTCCTATCGCAGCGGCGATCGTTGGGTGCATAATCCCGCACGCCCGGCCCACCGCCTGGAAGATAACGAAGTCCGCATGCCCAATCGCGGCGCCCGTGTGCTGAAGGGTTATACGCTGCTCGGGCGGCAAGTCGACGTGATCGAGACCTCCCGCGGCTGCACCTACGATTGCAGCTTTTGCTCGATCATCGAGATGCGTGGGCGCAACTTTTTCACCTACTCGTTCGATCGCGTGCTCAACGACATTCGCGATGCCCGCGATCACGGCGCACGCACGATTTTTCTGGTCGACGACAACATCATGCTCAACGTGCGCCGCTTCGAGGCTTTATGCCAGGCGATTATCGGAGCAGAACTGAATCATCTCGATTACTTCGTGCAGGCCATGACGTCGTCGATTGCCAATCATGGCGAAACGCTGGCCCCGCTGATGCGGCGCGCCGGCTTCCGCTATGTTTTTCTGGGAATCGAAAACATTCTGGAGAGTGATCTCGATTTTCTACGGGCGGCGGCTAAAAACACCTCTCGCGAAAATGGGCGGAACACGGGCAACGCGACGCTGAAGGCGATTGACTACCTGCATCGCAACGACATGTACGTGGTGGGCGGATTGATCGTCGGCAATCCCAGCGACACGCGCGAATCGATAGAAGCCAACCTGGAATTTGCCCGCCGCTACGTGGATTGGCCGTACATTCAGCATCCCACACCCTATCCGCGGACGCCGATGACCAAAGACTTTCGTGAGCAAGGGCTGATTCAGAATGAGCGCCTGGAAGAGTATGACGGCACGACGGCGGTGGTGCGCACGCAGCATCTGCCGGCAGAAGAAGTGGAGTTTCTCCGCTGGAAAGCGGAACGCTGGATGAAAGTACATCACGTGCCAGCCATGCTTTGGCACGATCCGTGGTTTATCGTGACGCGCACTCCGCAAATGCTGGCTCACACGTTCCGCGGCGGTTCGGTCCGGTCGATGCTGAGGCTCGAGGATGAGCGAAAAGTCTTCGCGCGCTATAAGGCAATTCGCCAGGCAGAAAGGGAATATGTATGACTTGTGGAGCGCGACGCCTTCCTTGATTTCAGCTTCCTTACCTTTTATAGTTTGTAAGGAATACAAGAGGAGGTAAGGAATCCATGTCCAGGGCCAAGATCACTTCCAAAGGTCAAATCACGATCCCGGTGAAGGTGAGAACTGCCATGGGGG
The DNA here is from genome assembly GCA_035523915.1 of Candidatus Aquilonibacter sp. Lineage (GTDB taxonomy): Bacteria > Acidobacteriota > Terriglobia > Terriglobales > Acidobacteriaceae > Sulfotelmatobacter. The sequence goes on from DATKPV010000062.1 coordinate 20,313, forward strand.
TTGTACCGGGCGATCGCCTGGAATTTGTCGAGCAGGACAAAGGCCGTTTCGTTATCATTCCGGCAACGCGCTCCATCCGCGAGCTTAAGGGAATGCTGCGGGTAAAGCGAGCCAGGCCAGTCACGATCGAGGAAATAAACGCCGCCATCGCCAAGGCGGCTGCCGAGTCCCGATGATCGGTCTCGACACCAACATTCTGGTCCGTTACCTTACACTCGACGATGCGACTCAGGCTAAGCTTGCGGCGCGGGTGTTTGACTCTCTCACTCTGGACACGCGGGGTTTCGTTTCTCTGCCCGTCATTCTCGAACTCGTCTGCGTGCTCGAAACGTCCTACGAGTTGAAGAAGGATCGGATTATTGAAACGATTGAGGCACTACTTGCCACTGAAGAACTGGTGCTGGAGCGCTCAGACACTGTAAGGCGGGCAGTGCATCGATTCGCCATGACCCACGCCGATTTCGCCGATTGCCTGATTGAATGCAACTGCAACGAGGCGGGATGCCCGTACACCCTCACTTTTGACCGAAAGGCCGTCGCCGCAGGCATGCGGCTGCTCGCATGAATGGCTATCCGCCCACTCCGAAAAATTCCTCCACCACCCGCATGTCCGTCGTCCTTCTGTAATTCGGAAGGCTCTCGACGAACACGCGCCCATATTGTTTCTTCAGGATGCGGTTGTCAAGCAGACAGAGCAATCCGCGGTCGTGCAGCGAGCGAATCAGGCGTCCGAAGCCCTGTTTGAGCGTGATGACCGCGGCCGGCACCTGATATTGAAAAAACGCATTGCCACCTTCGGCGTCGATCGCCTTCACTCTCGCCGCAACTACGGGATCGCTGGGCACAGCGAACGGCAACCGATCGATGATGACGCAGCTGAGTTGTTCGCCCTGCACGTCGACGCCCTGCCAAAAGGAAGAAGTGGCGAACAGAACGGCATTGGGCGTCAGGCGGAATTCTTCGAGCAGCGCCGACTTCGGCGCGTCGCCCTGGCGCAGCACAGGAAATTCCAGCACTCCCAGCAAGCGCTGATAAAGCTCGTTCATCTGCGCGTAACTGGTAAAAAGCACAAAGGCGCGGCCACGGGTGATCTCGAGCAGCTGGCGAATGCGGTCTGCCGCTTTCGCCGCGAACTGCGGCGTGCGCGGATCAGGCAAATCGGGCGGGACATAAAGCAGCGCCTGGTTTTGATAGTCGAAGTGCGAGGGCAGCACGGCTTCGCGCGCATGCTCCATGCCGAGGCGTTGCCGGATGTAATCGAAGCCGCCCCCGACCGCCAGCGTGGCAGAGGTCAAGACCGCGCATTCGAGCTTCGACCACAGGCACTCGCGCAGGATGGGGCCGACGTCGATGGGCGTGGCCTGAAGATAAATATTTTGGCGACCACGCAGCCCGACCTCAGGGGCTGAAGCCCGGCTCCTTCCTTGCGATCTTTCGGCACGGCTGAAGCCATGCCCTTCCACCTTCCCCATCCGTCCCCCGCGGCGCTCGATCCAGAAGACGGTGTTGCGGTCTTCCGATTCCAGGGC
>DATKPV010000063.1:0-30718 GCA_035523915.1 Candidatus Aquilonibacter sp.
AGATCGGCCTCCCGCTCCGCGGCAGTGTTCAGGATGCATTGCGCAGCCGAGCCAAACTCCATCACGATTTCCGGAACATAGGCCAGCGCCGCGTCCTTTGGCACCAACGCCTGCAGGCGCGTGACTCCGTCTTCGATGGGCCCGGGCCGGGTCGCGAGGTTCTCATAGTCCTCGATGACATGCATCAACGTCAGCTGTGCTTCGAATTCCTCGGCCAGAGCGATCGCAACCCTCGCCGCGCTCGACGATGCGGGCGTGAAGTTGGTGGCGTAGATTATGTGCTGCAGTTCCAGTTCGACGGGGGCGAGTTCCCTGCCCTTGCTATGCAGCTCCGGCAGTTTGGCCCTTCCCTGGACTGCTGGGCCAACGGTCAGAACCGGGCAGGGCGCGTGGCGCAGAATGTCTTCCGCCACAGAGCCGAGAAGCAGCTTTCCCAGGCCGGTGCGGCCGTGGGTTCCGAGCACGATCAGGTCGATGGCGTTTTCGGCTACGACATCGCTCAAATTCGACCACACCTGGCCGTGGCATACGTGCTGGCGATAGGGAATGTTCCCCATGCGCGCGATTACGTGCTGGATATTCTCTTGCGCCTCCGTGTTGGCGCATTCGTAGAGCGTTCCCATGCTCACATAGTCAACACCCCCCGTGGTGAGCAGGAGATTCGTATCGGAGATGACGTGAGCGACGTGCAACGTGCTGCCAAAGTGGCGGCTGATTGCAGTCGCATAAGGAAGCGCCGCCTCCGAGCTTGGAGAAAAATCGGTGGCGAACAACACGTTTTTTACGGCGATAGCGGCGGGTCGCTTTTTAACTTCGAGGGTGTCTGGCCTGGATTCGACGAGCGTCATAAGACACCTCCACACCCGTATTCAGGCTCACACTTCCAGGCTGTTCCGGCTATGCCTCATGTCACTTTTTGCTGTGACGGGAGTCACGAGCTGAAGTGCGAGGCAGGTGACGCGCCGCAAGAGCTTGGCCGACATGTTTGGTAAGTCTCAAACGCAGAGAACACAGAGGACACAGGAAAGGGAACACTGAGGTAGCCCCGCTGCCTTACTCCGAAAATCCGTCCGCCTGCGCCACCGAACCCACGGCCACGCTGTGATCGATGAAAACCTTGCCGGCGTCGAGCGCTTTGCGATCGATTTCCAGCAGTGCCGCGTTTTTGACTTTGGCTTCCAGCACCTTGACGGCGGTCGCGGGAGACAGGCACTCGGTTTCCTCCAGCAGAGCGCCCATCATGACGATGTTGGCTGCTTTGGCGGAACCGAGTTTGTCGGCGATCTCCGAGGCCGGGATGCAGACCATCTGCGCCTGCGGCGCGGCGAACTCTTCGGGCGGGCGCTGGTTGGCATAGATGATCGTGCCACCGGGAACAACCTGGGCGGCGAATTTGCGCAAGGAAATCTCGTTCATCGCGATCAGCACGTTGGGCCGCGAAACCAGGGGCGAGCCGATTCGCCGCCTGGAAAGGCACACATGGCAGTGGGCGCTGCCCGAGCGCATCTCCGGCCCATAAGAGGGGAGCCAACTCACCTCAAGGCCCTCGCGCATGCCCATTTCCGCCAGAAGCTGGCCCAACAGCAGCACGCCCTGGCCGCCGAAGCCGGCGATCTTGATGCTCAGTTGCTCGAAATGATGAGTCCGCTGGGGAAGCATCACATTGGCGATGGCAACCTGGCGTTCGCCTTCCACGATTTCTTCGATCGTCTTGTGAGGCGGCTTGATGTTGTTTGGAATCTCCACCTTGCGGTCACGAAACACATTGAGCGGGAAGCTGGGAATCATCTTTTCCGCCAGCCACTTCCGCGCTTCCACCGGATCTTTGCCCCAGATCGTGGGACACGGAGAGAGAATCTCGACGAAAGAGAAGCCGGCGCCGTCGCGCTGGATTTCCAGCGCCTTACGCACGGCGCGGCGCGCCTTCATGATGTTCTTATTGTCGGAGAGCGCCACGCGCTCGATGTAGACCGGCGTTTCCAGCGACGAAAGCAGCTCAGCCATGTGGATGGGAAAGCCCTCATTGACGGGTCGGCGTCCCCAAGGCGAGGTGGTGCTCTTCTGGCCGACCAGAGTGGTGGGAGCCATTTGGCCGCCGGTCATGCCATAGATGGCGTTGTTCACGAAGAAGACGGTGATCTTTTCCCCTCGGTTGGCGGCATGAATGATTTCGGCTGTGCCGATGGCGGCCAGATCGCCATCTCCCTGATAGGCAATCACGATCCGGTCCGGGCAGGCGCGCTTGAGACCCGTAGCCGCCGCCGGAGCGCGCCCGTGCGCCACCTGCACGTTGCCCACGTCGAAGTAGTAATAGGCGAACACCGAGCAGCCCACCGGGCTCACCAGAATTGTCTGGTCCTGCAGGCCCAGGTCCGCGATGGCCTCGGCGATCAGTTTGTGCACCACGCCGTGGCCGCATCCCGGGCAGTAGTGCGTCTGGTGCTTCAGATCCGTTTTTCGCTCATACTCGGGATAGAAGACTTCGGATTTCGAGTGAACGATTTCGTATCCCTCGGTCGCTCTCGGTTCGTCCGCGACTGCGATTTCGTCTGGCATGTGTGACCCCGTAGTGTTCTGCCGTCCCTCTGGGATTTGTTCCAATTCTCCTCGCTACCCGGGACCTAGGTCCCGGCCTGCCTGTGCCGCCGCTTCGTGGCTGCGGCGCTTATGTTGCCGCCCTGGTCCTTGTTCATTCTTCATACCAGCGCCGGAATCTGCTCCTCGATCTTCTCCAACAACTCCTCGACCGTCGGCACGTTGCCGCCGACGCGCGCATAAAATTCGACCGGCTTGTTCCCATCCACAGCCAGCCGGACATCCTCGACCATTTGTCCGTTGCTTAATTCCACCACCAGAAGCTTCCCCGCCTGCGCGGCAGTCTTCACCAGTTCCCTTGACGGGAAAGGCCAGAGCGAGATGGGCCGGAACAAGCCGACCTTGATTCCCTGCTTGCGCGCTTCGTCGACGGCGGAGCGCAGAATGCGCGAGACGATGCCGAATCCCACGAGAAGCAGATCGGCATCCTCGGTGCGATACGGCTCCCAGCGGGTTTCAGCCTGCTGCGCCCGGATGTACTTGGCCTCCATTTGTCTCTGGTGGGCTTCCAGGTCGTCACACTCCAGGTAGATTGAGCTCACCATGTTCTTGCGCGTCTCCGCCGTCCCCTGGACTGCCCAAGGCTTCGCGGGAGGCCGAATCTCGCGATACTGCAGATCCAAGGGCTCCATCATCTGGCCGACGAAGCCGTCGGTGAGCACAATGACCGGATTGCGATACTTATCGGCGAGTTCGAAGGCCAGGATGGTGAGGTCGGCCATTTCCTGAACGGAAGCGGGCGCGAGCACGAGGTTGCGGTAATTGCCGTGGCCGCCACCTTTCACCATGGCAAAGTAATCGCTTTGTTCGGGAGCGATATTGCCCAGGCCGGGACCTCCACGCATCACGTCGACGATGACGCAGGGCAATTCGGCGCCGGCCAGATAGGAAAGACCTTCCTGCATCAGGCTGAGACCGGGGCCGGAGGAGGCGCTCATCACACGCACGCCGGCGGCGGCGGCGCCATAGACCATATTGATGGAAGCAGTTTCGCTCTCCGCTTGAACGAACGTTCCGCCGACTTCGGGCAAATAGAGCGCGGCCGCCTCGGCGATTTCGCTGGCGGGCGTAATGGGATATCCGAAATAGGCGCGGCAACCCGCCAGCAGCGCACCTTTGATCACCGCTACGTTGCCTTTACAGAGCTGCCGCATGGTCGCCTCCTGATTCCGCGGGAGCGGGAGGCGCACCGGCCGGCCGCGCCTTCGCCGGCGCGGACAGGCGGTAAACGGTGATGGCTCCCGGTTCCGGGCAGCAGTAAAAGCAAATGCCGCAGCCGGTGCAATCTTCGCCCGTATAGCGGGCGGGATGCACGCCGTAGGAGTTCAAATCGGGCGCCAGTTGCAGGCACTTGGGCGGGCAGGACTCGACACACAGTCCACACCCTTTGCACTCTTCCAGGTCGATTGTGACTTTACCGCGCGCTTGACCTGCCATATTGTCCTCTCACTTGGTTACCGCCATCAGCGATGTCTGCGGATTCTGCAGCCATTTGGTCTGCTCGCAATACTCGTACAACTCCTGCCGGAACCTGGGATGGGCGATGTCGATCAAGGCCTTGGCGCGCTCGCGGATGGACTTTCCGTGCAGGTACGCCACGCCAAATTCGGTGACCACATAGCGGATCAACCCTCGGGAGGTCACTACGCCTGCTCCTGGATTCAACACAGGCACGATCCGCGAGAGGGTTCCCTCCTTGGCTGTCGAGGAAATGGCGATGATCGGCTTGCCGCCTTTCGAACGGGATGCGCCGCGCAGAAAGTCCACTTGGCCGCCGATCCCGCTGTAGAACAGATTGCCGATCGAGTCGGAGCAAACCTGCCCGGTCAAGTCGATCTGCAGCGCCGAGTTGATGGCCACCATGCTGTCGTTGCGGGCGATCAGGGCGGGATCGTTGGTGTAGGCGGTCGGGTGAAATTCGAAGGCCGGATTGTTATCCACGAACTCGAACAAATCCTTCGTGCCCAAAGCAAAACCGAGGATGATTTTGCGGGGCTTGAAATTCTTGCGGGCACCGGTAATCACGCCCGCTTCAATCAAGGGAATCACGCCATCGGAGACGAGTTCACTGTGAATGCCCAGGTCCTTTCTGTCCATCAGCAGAGGCAGCACCGCATCCGGGATGCCGCCAATGCCGGTTTGGAGCACGGCGCCGTCGTCGATCAGGCCGGTGACATTCCGGGCGATGGCGGTCTGCAGCTCGGTCACCACCGATTTCTTCATCGCGCAGAGCGGCCGCGAAGATTCGACAAAGGCATCAATATCGTTCACGTGGATGAAGCTGTCGCCATAGGTGCGCGGCATCTGATCATTGATTTGCGCGATGACGTGCTGGGCACACTTGGCGGCGGTCAGCGTGGTATCGACGCCAACGCCGAAGCTGCAGTAGCCGTGCGAATCGGGCGGGGAAACTTCAATCAGCGCCACGTCGATGGGCATGGCGCCGCTTTCAAACAAGCCTTCGATGTCGCTGAGATAGATCGGGGTGTAGTCGGCGCGGCCGTCGTTGATGGCATCCCGCACGTTCGATCCGATGAACATGGCATTGTGGCGGAAATGACCCACCATCTCCGGAGCCACATAAGGGGCGCAACCCATCGTCATCATGTGCACGATTTCCACGTCGCGCACTTCAGGACCGCGGCGGATCAGCGCTTCCACCAGAGTTTCTGGTTCGGCGCAACCCGGCTGGATATAAACCCGCATTCCGGATTTGACCTTGCGCAATGCCTCATCGGCCGATTTCAGTTTTTTCTTGTACCCCGCTTCCCACCCCATGCTTCCATTCTCCTTAACACCCACTCAGTTTCCCCAAGGACTGACGCGGAGCCCGAGGCCGCCTCAACCGGCGACCACAGCGCGCTCTTCCTGCTGCCGACGCTCGACCTCTGCCTGGTACCCAACCGCGGCGAAGTAGATGGCGCGGTCGAAGAACTGCTCCAGCATCTGCAGCAGCTCCAGCTCGCCCATGATCTCGACCGCGCGGTCCATGACGGCTTCGCTCTTCAGGAAATCCCAGAGATTCTCCTTGGTGAGCACGATCGCCTGGATGACCTCGGGCAGCGGCACTTTCTGCATGGCCCGCCGCGCCCCGATTTCGCGATAGCGCTGCTCGATATCTCCCTGGTTTCTGCCCAGCAGCCAGTCTCCCAAATGACGATAAATCTCGTAAACTCGTTCCCGCAATTCATGGCCGGGAACATTGCGGAAGTGGTTCACCTGGCTGGAAGACAGCACCTTGCACTCCAGTCCGGCAGCAAGAGCATCAGCGTGGGTTTCGATCAAGCGTACCAACCTGTAAGAAAACATCATGGTCGCCCTCCCGCAACCTGCAGAGCTAAACGCCCAGTTTCATTTCAGTTTCGGCGACCCAGCCTCCGGCGGGCGGACGGCAGACCTCGACTTTCGGCTCCATTGTTTGAGCAACGGAAATGGCACGCGAGATCATGCACAGCGACTTGGCCCGGCGCAACAGTGCCAAACCTTCATCGAGCTCCTCGTCGGAGGAGACGGTCAGAGTGGGCCGCAAGACAATCTCATCAAAGGTGCACCCCTTGTTCTTGTGCACTGCGCCTTCCACTTCTACCTCCAGGTCGGTGTAGGCGAACTTGGCACCACGGGCTACAACCTCGAAGGTGGTCGTGAAACAGCCGGCAAGGGCGCACAGGAATAATTGTTCGGGACTCCATCGCCCTTCCAGCCCACCCAGCTCTGCGGGCTCAGAGAAATGAATTGCAGTGGGAGCAGACTCGCACTTTGCCAGCCCCGTCTTGCCCGATGTCCACCACGCGGAAACGCGGTATATATGTTCTGCAGCCATAGGTTTGACTCCATTCGTTCGCGATACTGGCGACGCGCCTTCGCGCCTTATCAACCCGAGAGAGCGAAGATCACCGTGATAGTAGTCTCCACCTCGACCGGTTGCCCGTTCAGCAGATAAGGCCGATAATGCCATTGCTTCACGGCCTCAATCGCCGCCGGCACCAGCATCGGGTGCCCACTTACCAGTTGCAGATCCTCAATGTTTCCTTCCCTGGAGATGATCGCCTTCAACACCACGTCCCCCTCAACACGCGCGGCCCTTGCCAGGGACGGATATTGTGGCTCGATTTTGCGAATCAACAGGCCCCGGGTTACACCTTGCGAAATCCGTACCCGTTGCGGAATGACAGGCTGCAACTTGGGAGCAAAAGCCAAACTGGAGGTCGAGCTGACGATGCCGCCGATGACTCCACCAAGTTGCCCGCCGGGAATTCCGCCGGGTACTCCGCCCACGACTCCTCCACCGGGCATTGGCGGCGGCGCTGCCTCTTCCTTGATCATTTCGACCTTCTGCGGAATCTTGGTCGGAGTGCGCAGTTCCCCGCTGGAAAGCAAGTCGGTCTGAATCTGCTTCATGACTTGGGCGGGCGCGGCCGCTGCCGGCGGCGGAGGCGGTGGAGGCGGCGGCGGCGCCACCAAGAAGGTCATCAACTGCGACTTGGGCAGCGATTCGGTGAAATACAGGGGCAGCAGCAGCAACACACCGATCATCAAGCACTGCAGGAGAAAGGAAGCCAGGGTCGACCAGGTCCGCCGGCGTTTCTGGCCCTCATACTGCAGCAGGCTGTCTGCAAACATCGGCCGGATCTGGGCTGGCGCCGTCGCCAGACGTTCCAGGGACGATTCCGGGCGCTCAATTCTTGGGGGCTTCCTGACTTCCGGTTCCCTGACTTCGATTGTGCCTTTCATCAAAGCCTCCCCTCAGGGCAGAGCGGTACAAGTCCGCTGCGTCCAGCTACATCTTCCCTTACCATCGGCGGCGGACAAATGCCCTTCATCACCGCGGTTTGTGACCCGGATCACGGCGCGATGTGACACCGTAAAACACAGGAAGAACAGTAGTCGTGAGAGCGGCTTTCGGCTGGCGGTGGATCTGGTTTCACGCGAAGAAGAAGCAAATGATTCGCCGCAGATTTTTACTGAGATGGAGCGGGAGACGGGGATCGAACCCGTGACATCCAGCTTGGGAAGCTGGCGTTCTACCGCTGAACTACTCCCGCTCGACGCAACAACTTTACCACCGGCGCAGGTTTAGTCACAACCGAAAGCCATGACGTAGCGCCGCAGTCCCGGCAGCTGTGGTTTAATGGTCGGCGCTGCGCACTCGGTTCGGCAACTTCACCTCAGGACGCCCGATCCATGTCTAAGCGTTTCAATCCGGAGAATCGTCGATCGTTTCTCAAAACCGCACTCACGTCTGGAACTGCGGCTGCGCTCTACCCTGCGCTGGGTGCGGCACGTGAAATTCCGCGGCCTCAGCCGCCCGCGGATGCGCCGGTTCCCGAAATTGCTTCCTCCGAGCTGGACGAAATCACCATTGCTGATTTGCAGAAAGGAATGCAATCGGGGAAATTCACGGCACGGTCGGTGGCAGAAAAATATTCCGCCCGCATCGACGAAGTCGACAAGCACGGGCCGACGGTCAACAGCGTGATCGAGATGAATCCCGACGCACGCGAGATCGCCGATGCGCTGGATGAGGAACGAAAAGTCAAGGGATCGCGCGGGCCGTTACACGGGATCCCGGTTCTCATCAAAGACAACATAGATACCGCTGACAAGATGATGACCACGGCGGGCTCGCTGGCCTTGATTGGATCAAAGCCGCCGCAAGATTCTTTTGTGGTGCAGCGACTGCGCGCGGCAGGTGCCGTCATTCTGGGCAAAACCAATCTCAGCGAATGGGCCAACATTCGCTCCAGCCACTCGACCAGCGGTTGGAGCGGGCGCGGCGGGCTCACGAAAAACCCCTACGCCCTAGATCGAAATCCCTGCGGCTCGAGTTCGGGAACGGGCGCGGGAATCTCGGCGAATCTGTGCGCGGTAGGGATTGGCACGGAAACGGATGGTTCGATCGTGTGCCCATCGTCTTCGAACGGGCTGGCCGGAATCAAGCCCACGGTGGGCCTGGTCAGCCGGGCCGGCATTATTCCGATTTCGCACTCGCAGGATGGAGCCGGGCCGATGTGCCGCACCATTCGCGATGCGGCTACGCTGCTGGGCGCGCTTACCGGAGTCGATCCCGACGACCCGGCAACGGCCGCCAGCCGGGGAAAGTCCTACAGCGATTACACCCAGTTTCTCGATCCAAGCGGGCTGAAAGGCGCGCGCATCGGAGTCGCACGGAAGTATTTCGGTTTCAACGACGCGGTCGACGCCCTGATGGAAGAAAGTCTGGCGGCGATGAAAGGACAGGGAGCGACTCTGATTGATCCGGCGGACATCACCACTCTGGGTAAATTTGATGAGAGCGAATTACTCGTCTTCATGTACGAACTGAAAGCCGATCTCAACGCTTATCTTGCACGGTTGGGCGGGAGCGCACCCGTACGCACCCTGCAGGACATCATCGAATTCGACGAACGCAACCGGCAAAAAGAGATGCCCTATTTCGGGCAGGATTTATTCGTCAAAGCGGAAGCCAAGGGACCACTTACCGAGAAGGAATATCTGGAGGCGCTGGCCAAGAATCACCAGCTTGCGCGAGTGGAAGGCATCGATGCGTTGATGGACAAGTTTCAACTCGATGCCATTGTGGCGCCGACCGGCGGGCCAGCCTGGCTTACCGATCTGATCAATGGCGATCATGTGGCGGGCGGAAGCTCGAATGCAGCTGCCGTCGCGGGTTATCCCAACATCAACGTAACTGCGGGTTTCATCTTTGGCCTGCCGGTGGGAATCTCATTCTTCGGCCGCGCCTGGAGCGAGCCCACATTAATCAAGCTAGCTTATGCCTTCGAGCAGACCACCAAGGCCCGCCGTGCTCCGCGATTTTTGCCGAGTGTTGGACCGAGCCTCTAGAGCTACCCTCTTGTTTCGGCTGTTGGTGCCGCTCGTACACGTCACTTTCTTGTACCGCCAGGGACCTGAAGATGCACGAAGGTAATCTGCGCGATCATCGTTCCACTCCGTCCAAACAATAGAATGAGTACATCGGGGTGGGTATGGCGAAGCTGCGCTTTGTCTGTGTATCCATGTTGCTGGCGTTAGGGCTCCACTTTGCGCAAGCCCAACAGGACGTTCCGCCTCCCAGCACCTATATTCCTAACCTCCGAGTGCAGGTAGACGATCTACCCATGATTAAGGCGAAGTCGGCTGACCCCTCGGATGTGCTGGCGGCGGCGGTTGAAGCCGTTCTTCACGACAAGGGCCTGTGTTGCGGCAGGGATTCAGGCCTGGTCGACGTCGTTGAGGCCGCCGACGCGTCGTCATTGAAGGCGGTAAGCGCCAAGCTTCAAGGCAGGCAACATTTGAGTGATGGCAGGCCTATCATCGTAACGGCAGACTTCATCCCTGCCTCCGAGATGAATATCCGCCAAATCGTCGGGACTCTCTCGAACAAACATGCCCTACTGATGCAGTGGAAATCACATATCTACGTCTTGTATGGAGCGATCTTCGATGAAGGCCCCGATGGGAATGGCGGGATCATCTACTCCGCCCATAAATTACTCCTGATTGATCCCCGGTATTCGGATGAACGGCGGCAAACCTCGTTTGACCGCGGCACCGACGATCTTGCCAAGGTTCAGGGGATCATGACGCTCAGCGTGAGGCAGCCTTAGAGCACTCCTTCTGCGTGCATAACTCGCTTTTTCACATTGGGCAGCGGGAAAACAAACATCCGTACCCTCTTGCTAACTCCTGCCCGTGGCGTGTTAGCCTTGACTTACAAAGGGGGTCATCAATGACCACGATGAACAAAGTAGTGACTTCCCTACAGAAGGAATACTCCCGTCTCGAAAAGGAAATGGGAAGAGTGGGGAAGGCGCTGGATGCTCTCGGTCGCAACGGCAGCAGTAAGTTCAAGAGGACAGGAAGAACCTTGAGCAAGGAAGCTCGCCGCCGGATCGCCGAAGCACAGCGGCTACGCTGGGCCAAAGTGCGCAAGCAAGCGGCCAAGCTAGTCAAGACGTAAGTGCTGTAGTCGTTTTTCGCAAGCGCTGCTCGGCCTCGTTCGTGATTGCTATGAGAATTACGGACGAGGCTTGCTGTTGAGGGAAAGTCCTATCTCGAATTGAGCCCCAGGTCAGCCGCCCTAGGAACTCTTATCTGGTTTCACCACATACCGCAGGGAAACAATTCCCGTACCGTAGACGGTATGACGCACTAACTCCAGCTTGGCCTGGCTGGCCGGGGATGGAAGCAAGGGAATGCCTGCGCCCAGCAACACCGGCACAACCGAAATCTCCACCGTGTCGACCAGTCCGGCTTCGAGCAGGCTGCGAAACAGTGTTCCTCCGCCCATCAGCCAAATATCCTTTCCCGGCTCGCGCCGAATCGTGGAGAGAATCTGCTCAGCCTGATCGGCAACGATGGTGACTTCCGGATGGTCGCGCTGGCGAAGCGTACGAGAAAACACAAAGGTCTGCATCCCGGGGATAGAGCGCGTGCCCTTGTTAGCCATCGCTTCGAAGGTGCGGCGGCCGAGGAGAACGGTATCGAACTCCTTGAACATTTTCCCGAAGTCGATTTGGGGATCGAGAATGATCCATTCGGCTTCTCCCTGCGGGCCGGCGATATATCCATCCAGGCTGGCTGCCACTGCGTAGCGAACTCGGCGCACGTGTTCCTCCTGCCGATGCGTGAGAATAAGTTACAGCTTGGCTCGAAGCAAGCCTAGGTCCAGCGAAACCACTTCAACGCCAGCACAAAGGAAATGCCGCCCCACAGCGCCATCACCAGCAAACGCGACCATTGATGACTAAGTGGAGTGCCCTCGAGAATACTGGCGCGCAAGGCGTCATTAAGGGCAGTAAGAGGCAGGGCTTTGATCAGCGGCTGTACGACCGCCGGAAAGCGCTCGTAAGAAAAGAAGACGCCGGAGAAAATCCACATGGGCATCATGACGAGATTGATGAGGCCACTAACGCTTTCAATCTTCTGCGCCCGGCTGGCGGTAAGTAAGCCGACTCCGCCGAAAGTAAGAGCCCCCACCGCGCCCAGAAGGGCGATGGTGAAGAGGGAGCCGAGCACCTTCATGTAAAAAAAGATCACGCCAAAGGCGAGCAGCAGACCGACTTCGATCACCATCAGCACCAGCCGGCTCGACATCAGCGCGAGCAGGAAATCTCCACGGCGCATGGGTGTTCCCACAAAGCGCTTGAGCAGCTTGCGCTGGCGCATGTCGACCAGGGCAAAACCAATGCCCCACATTCCGGAGTTCATCAGGTTCATGCCGAGAAGGCCGGGAATGAGAAAGTCGATATAGCGCGAGCCGGGCTGGGAAGAAGCGACCGAGGCGGTCGGAAGGACGTTCTTGCGGCCGGCGGACGTTTGCAGCGCGTCGTCGGCTTCATCCCTGGCGAGCACGCTTTCCGGGCGGGCAGGGTCGTAGCGATAGCGGAAGCCGCCGTTGCCATCGGGTTCGATGACGAGATCGTACCTGCCAAGGCGAAACCCTTCCTCGGAAGCGCTGGCGTTCTCGATTTGAATCTTAAAGTCCGAGTGCTGGGGAGAATTCTGCAACAGAGACTCGGCGTTTTCCGAACCTGTCCCTGCGACAATCGCAACCGAAGCTGCATTGCCGGGCTTGTTGCGAAAGGCAATGCCCAGGCCGAGCGCCAATAGTAGCGGAAAGACGAAGACCCAGAACACAACTTCAGGTTCGCGCTTCAGCTCCAACATGCGGGCCCAAAGCAAATGCCAATAACCCGCCCAGCGGCCGTTGCGCTTTGGCGGGCCACCCGGCGGCGCCTTGATGGTTTGAACCCGCGTTTCCTGAGCAATACTCATAGAGAATTCCTGACTGGTTCGCCCTGCCCGCGCTCTATTGCGGCTCGGGCTTCCACTTGTTGAGAAAAGCCAGCAACGCCTCGGGCGTGAGAGAGCGCGCATCCTCGAACTCGCCGTTTTTCTGGCTGACCACAATCTTGCCGTTGCTGTCGATTACTGCAAGCACTGGCACACCCTTGTCCAGGGGAGTTTGAAATTCTTCGGCCACATCGGCATTCTTTTTGCCATCATCTCCGATGTCCACGTGCACGACTTCGTAGCCGACCATCGCCGAGGCGAAATCCGGGCGGTGAAAGGCCAGATCGAGCACGTGGCAGTCGAAACACCAGTTGGCGCCGAAGACCAGCAGCACGCGCTTGTGCCCGGCCGCAGCTTTCTTCTCTGCCTCGCGGATTTCGGCATGCGCGTCGGCATCCGCGGGATAAAGATCTTTCTTCATGTCCGGCGGCTGCTGCAGGTGTGGCGCGTCGGTTCTCTGCGCCCCAACAATCCGCCATTCGATGCCTTGCAGGCGCCAGCCCTGCGCATCGGTGACGCTGAAAGTTGGACCGTCAGCGGTTTGCACTTCGGCCTCAAAGATAATGCCTTGCGCTCCCGGTCTGGTCGTCAGCCGCACGATTTTCAGCTTCATGCTGCGCGCTTTCAGACCCAGCCAGAAGTTCACGTCGGCATCGGCTCCAGTGACAGCGCCATTGGCCTGGATTTCCGCCGGGGGATTCGTGCTGTAAAGCGCCAGCAGCGAGGTGGAGTTGCCGGCGATCACAGCATTCTTCCACTGCTCAAGAGGCGCGAAGGCAGAGGAAGCATCCACGGTTTGAGCGGCTGAGTGAGCGCCGGCCGAGCCGGCCGGGAGTACGAACACCAAAGCAGCAGAGACCAGCAAACCGACTTTGAGCGGGGTGGAATTGTTCGCACTCAATTTGTTACTCCTCCCGTAAATGGCGGCCGGTAAGCCTTACAAAGACATCTTCCAGACTGGCCTGCCGCGTAGTCAGGTGCATCAGCTCCCGCTCCTGCCTGGCGACGGCCTCGAGAAGCGCGGGAATGGTCAGATGCGGCTGCTTTACGTTCAACGCGACCAGGCCGTCATCGGCGCGCACCGATTCCACGCTGGGCAAACCTCGCCAGGTTTCCAGCGCGACGCCATCCGAACCGCTGATGGCAAACTCGACGACGTGGTGGCCGCCAAGGCGATCGATCAGGTCTGCAGGCGAGCCCTCGGCGATGATCTGGCCGTGGTCGACGATAGCCAGGCGGTCGCAAAGGCGCTCGGCTTCGTCCATATAGTGGGTGGTCAGCAACACAGTGCCGCCATCGCGCTGAAAGGCACGGATGATGTCCCATAGCTGGCGGCGGCTCTGCGGATCCAGGCCCGTGGTGGGCTCATCGAGAAAGAGAATCTTTGGGTTGCACACCAGCGCGGTGGCCACGGCCAGCCGCTGCCTCTGTCCGCCGGAAAGCTTCCCTACCCAGGAATCGGCCTTCTCATTGAGCTGCAGCTGATCGAGCACTTCATCGCTGGAGCGCGGCTCGCGGTAGAAGCTGGCGAAGAGCTCGATGGTTTCGCGTACCGTGAGCTTTTCGGAGAGCCGTGTTTCCTGCAGCGAGATGCCCAGCCATTCCCGCATCTCGCGCTCGTTCTCGCGCCAGGAGTGGCCAAGAATGGAAACCTCGCCGGAGGTTGGTGTAAGCAAACCTTCGAGAATCTCTATGGTCGTGGTCTTACCCGCGCCGTTTGGACCGAGCAGGCCGAAACATTCCCCCGTCTGAATTTCGAGGTTCAGTCCGCGCACGGCCTCAACCTTGCCGTCGTAGGTTTTGCGTAAATCGCGGCAGTGGATAGCAACCGGCATGTGGTGATTTTACCGGATCGCGCTGGGCCGGGTCTCCAGCCCCGCCGATGGCGGGTGATCTTTTTCATCGGTGCTACAATGCGCATCGTTTAGGGATCTCGCGGCATCTTTTTTCCTATGCGCATCCAAAAGCGCGGCTTCACTTGACGGCGTTCCTTCTAAGACGCCCGTGTGTCGTTGAAACCAGTCATCGGCTGCCAGTTCCCAGTCACCAGAAAGGATAGCCACGTATGCTGCGCAAGGTGTGCCTATTTTTCTCTCTGTTTGTTATCTTGACCCTTGCCGCGTTTGGCCAGGAATCTCGCCACTTCACATTTCACTATGCTTTCACCGTCAAGAATCTGCCCGCAGGCAAGAAGGTTCGCATATGGTTTCCGGCGGCTCACTCCGACGCGTTTCAGGAGTTGAAGGTCCGATCCATCAAGGGCGATCTGCCATTGAAGAAAATGCGAGAGGCGAACTACGGCAACGAAATCTACTATGGGCAGAGCCGCTCCCCTCAGACCGAAGTGCACTTCGACGTGGAATATGACGTAATCCGGCATGAGCGGATCGCACTGGGTGAACATGCCGCTCATTTAGTGCCGGCGGCTTTCTCCTCCAGGGAGAGAGAACAAGACCTTCAAGCGGATGCGCTGGTTCCCGTGACCGGGCTTCCTGCCGATCTGGCTGCGAAAGTGACCCAGGGAAAAACGCAGCCCCTCGACCGGGCGCGGGCGATCTATGACTACGTCTTCACTACCATGCGCTACGACAAGACGGGAACGGGATGGGGCCATGGCGACGTGCTTTACGCTTGCGACGCCAAGAAGGGCAACTGCACCGACTTTCATTCCCTATTCATTGCGATGGCGCGGTCGCAAGGCATTCCGGCGCGCTTCGAAATCGGCTTCCCTTTGCCGGCCGACAAACATTCCGGCGATATTGCCGGATATCACTGCTGGTCGGATTTCTACATCGAGGGCAAGGGCTGGATTCCGGTAGACATTTCCGAGGCCTGGAAGCATCCGGAAAAGCGCAACTACTTTTTCGGCTCGCATGACGTGAACCGGGTGCAGTTCAGCATGGGGCGCGACCTGCGTCTGAACCCCCCGCAGGAGGGCAAAGCGCTGAACTATTTCGTCTATCCGTACGTGGAAGTGGATGGGCGGGAGTATCCCAATGTGTCCCTGCAATTCTCTTTTGCCGATGATGGAGTTGCGGTGGCGACGAGGTAGCTAAGAGCGCCGCGCTAGTGCGACTTCATACGTCGCCGTTGAGATCGCCGGGGCCAGGCTGTCCGGGCGGCTGGGGCAGATCGGGTGGGGGCAGAGGCGGCACGGGAGACGCTCCATTTGTAGGCTTAGGCACGTCTTCCGAGTCTTCTCCCGGACGGCGCAGGCTGGGCGCATTCGCCGGTCGCTCTTCCGGCTCTTTCTTGGCTTCCGTCTGAGGCTGATCGAGGATAACTTCTCTTTGCGTGCGCACGATTTTCTCACCGCCAACCTTCATCGTCTCCACGCGAACGACTTCGTCGCCCACGAAGCGGACAAAATCCACATCCTGGGGTGGCTCGCCGTAGATCCACTCTTCGTATTCGGTTTCTCCGTCGCGCTCGCGAACCTTCTTGGGCGGTTTGCCTTTGGCGTGGAGCACCATTTCCTGATTCATTCCCACCAGCACATAGTGGGCCAGGATCGCCTGCTTGACTTTGGGCGGCACGGTATCGAGGTAGGCCTGCTCGGCGTTGTGGGCGCTGAAATCAAGCACCGGATACAGCAAGTCGCGCAACTGTTGCGCCGTCATCTCAGGAACGTACTTGTCGAAATAGAGATCCACGCAGGAGCCGTGAGGATTATCCTGCCGCTCATCGGGCGCGCCGGTGATAGGTGGCCCATTGGCGCCGGAAATCTCGATGTGCTGGTACCACTTTCTGCGGCGAATGGGGCCGCCATTGATTTCCAGATGAATGTGATCGGACTTGATCTGCACATAGGAGATGCGCGAAGGATCGCCGGGCTTAATTGACGGCCCCCATAATGCCAGCGTCTGGCGTAACTCTTCGCCATTGGGCGTGATCACGCCGTCTTTCAGGGTGAGACCCTTCGTTCCCATGGGAAATGACGTTCGCGAATAGACGAGCTGGGTTTCGAAGTCACGAATGATCTGATAGCGCGTCTGTTTGGTTATGCGCGGGGCGTTCGCGGGGACAGGGTCGGCTGCGTGTCCGGGCGCTTGTGCAGCGGAAGGCTTGGTGCTAGGCGAGGCCGGGTTGGCGGAGCTTGGCGTAACCGCGCCGGGTGCCGAGTGTTCGGATGGAGGGCCGCCGGTTTGAGCGCAAACCAAGCCCGCGGCAGCCAACACAAAAAGGAGGAGCGGGAGAGCCGAACTTCGCATCCGCAACATGCTGAGCCCCAGATTCGCGCTCAGGCCATTATAAGCGATGTGGAAGAGGGTGTTCCCCTTAAAAAATCATGGGTTGTAATACCGGGAATAAGGCCATCGATCCGTTACACGCTCTGCGGGCCGCGCTTTTTCTGCTGCTGACACTTGGCCATGATGGCGGAGCGTAGGCGGGTGCGAAGGTCTTCGGGAAGTTCGTAGAGCTGGGAGTCGCGGTAGATTTCGATGGTCTTCTTGGTTGTGTCGCAAACCACGTAGCAGTTGTGGCACCAGGAGAGATGATTCTCCAGCTCGACTTTGGTCTTATCGTCGAGCACTCCATCCAGATAGTTTGTGAGCTCCTGCAAGAATTCAGAGCATTTCACTGTTTGCCATCTCCACTTTCGCGTCTCCTGTTGCCATCGGCATTCTGCCGCTTCTGAAAGTATTTCCCCAGCCTTTCTCGAAGCTGAAGCCGGGCGCGCAGCAACCGCGATTTTACCGCCGGCACGCTCAAATCCAGAGCGGCCGCGGTCTCCTCAGTGGACAGCCCCTCCACGTCTCGCAACACGAACACCGTTCGAAAGCCTGGAGGAAGGCCCTGGATCGTCTTGCTCAAAATCTCGCCCAACTCTGCCTGGTTGTAGAGTTGCTCGGGATTTGGGCTCCAATCGGCGATCTCACGCGGAAGAGAATCGTCTTCTGTTTTTATATCCTCGTCAAGCGAAACCGTGCGTTCCGGGCGCCGACGCCGCAACTTCATCAGCGCTTCGTTGACCGCAATCCGGACCAGCCAGGTGTAAAATTTCGACTGCTCCTGGAACTGCGCCAGGTTGCCGTACGCCTTCAGGAACGCTTCCTGCACCACATCCTCAGCATCCTCGCGATTTTGCGTGATGTGCTGCGCAATGCGGAACACGTTCCGGTCATAGCGACGCACCAGCTCTTCGAAAGCCGAATCGTCGCCACGCTTGGCGGCCTGCACCAAAGCCAGCTCTTCGCTGACCGGTCCTGCTAGTTTATTTTCGATGGCATTCATGCTGTTGGCGATGCAGTATTTTGCCGGTCCCCACACCGCGCAAATCGAAGTCAAGTGTTATTTTACTTGGTGACCGTAGTGTTTGCCCAATCGCTTTGACGTTTCAGCCGGCGCGAGGTTTGCGATAGAGTTACACAAGGGCGATGAACGCGGTCGAACACGTCCCGACGTTACTTCGGGGTCAGTGCGGCAACTACCGTATAATCAGCACTTAGACCTTACCTGAGCTTTTGGCCGCAGGGAACATGAGCGGGGAGATCGTTCTCTAACCATGGCGGAACACACCGGCATGCAGCAGATTGTGGAACGCGCCGTCGCGCAGGCGCTCGAAGGACAACTGCCGCAGCTGCGAGCGAACCTTGTGCAGCGGGTGGTGGATGCCTTGCCGGCCACGGCGGCGGAAGCGCCGCCCGCAGCGCGTTCCGACGTCAGCGGGCTGGTGAAGTCTGTGGCCTACATTCACGCTGGCACAACGCAAAAGGAGATCCTTCGGGCACTGCTCACCGCCGGCAGCGAACGTTGCGCGCGGATTGCGTTGTTTGTCGTTAAAGGCGGAGCAGCTACCGGCTGGCAGAGCCGGGGCTTTGGTGAAGATGAAGTGGTGAAGGATTTTGCCCTGGATATGGCCGCCGGTCCCGTGGCCCACGCTTATCAGAACCGGGTGGCAACGCCGGGAAACATCGCCGAAATGGATGCCCGCTTTGTGGAACAGTTTGGCGGGCCATCGAATGAACAAGTCCTGGTGCTGCCGCTGGCCCTCAAGGAGAAAGTCGCCGCTCTGGTTTATGCCGACGGGGGCGAGAGCGGAGTGATGGATGCGGCGGCGCTCGAATTGTTGGTTCTTGCCACCAGCGCCTGGCTGGAAGTCACTTCCCTGCGGAAACAAACGGGACAGAAGGAAGTTGAAGCTCCCGCGCATGCCGAACCCGCACCCCAGCCGGTACAGGTTTCGTCGTTCTCTGACCCCTTTGCCGGCCATGCGCCCAAGCACACGGTTTCTGCGCGAGTCCACGAGCCGGAACCAGTGGCCGAAGTGGTGGAAGTGGCAGCGTCGCATGCCGCAGCGGCGGCGGCCACGGCAACCGACCCGCTGGCCGGCCTTTCTGCCGAGGAGGCCGACATGCACCGCAAAGCGCAGCGCTTTGCCCGCTTGCTGGTGGACGAAATCAAACTTTACAACCAGGCGAAAGTGGCGGAGGGGCGCCGGCACAGGGATCTTTACGACCGGCTCAAACCGGATATCGAAAAAAGCCGCGCCACCTATACCAAGCGCTACGGCAATACAGCAGCAGCCAGCGTAGATTATTTTCAACAGGAATTACTGCGCAGCCTGGGCGAGGACGATGCTTCGCTCATGGGCGCGAATTTCCACCGCTAGCTCGTGACAGGATTTCTGGTACAAGTTTTCTCCGCTCTGATACCGAAGTGGTTCGATCCGGCCTAAAACATGGGTGTTTATGGAGGGCGGCGGCATTGTGCGCCCTCAGTTGCAGTGTCGTCTCTGCGTCAGCCGCTCTGCGCGCGCCGGCATCGCCGGGCCGGCAGGCGGCAGCCGCCGCGAGCCAGGAGTCCGGCTCGAAGAAGACTTCGAACACGTCCAAGAGCTCTCGTAAGAAGGCAGGCCGCAAAGCGCGTTACGTCAACAGCCGGAAGCGCCGGCGGATCTCGCCGCGAGTCCGGCGAATGCGGCAGGCATTCGTCGCCTCGGCCAGCCTGCGACCGATGGCACAGCAGCTTCTCCAGGATCGCTCTCCGGCCGCGTATGCCGGAGTGGAGGCCTACGCTCGCGCCCACGCCAAGGAAGATGCAGGCGCTTTGGCATGGCTGGCGGTCGGCTACGCCCGCGTTCTCGACCGCGACTACGCGAAGGCCATCGATCCACTGAACCGGGCCAAGCCGCACGCCGGCGATCTTGGCGACTATGTCGCCTATTATCTCGGTACCTCCTACCTGCAAACCGGCCGCGCCGCCGAGGCCCTGGCTGCGCTGGCCGACTTCGCCGGGGCGCATCCCGACTCCGTGCTAGTGCGGGACGCGAACCTGATTTATGCCAGCGCGCTCATGGCGGAGGGAAGAAAAGCAGAGGCCATCACGCTGCTGGAGCGCAACCGTTCGCCACTCCGGGCAGACATTGAGCTCGCCCTGGGGCGCGCTTACGAGGCAGCGGGTGAGTATCCCCAAGCCATCGAGTCCCTGGCCAACCTTTACTACACCATGCCCACCAGCCCTGAAGCCGATGAGGCGTATTCCGAGTTAAGGAGGCTGCCTTCGGCGCCGCCACCAACCGTCGCTCAACGGAAGACGCGCGCCGATCTGCTGATGAAAGGCCGCCGCTATGCCGATGCCGCCGAGGAATATCGGGTTCTGGTAAGCGAGGCTGGCGCCGAGGAGCGGCCCGCCATGCAGCTGGCTCTGGCCGACGCATACCGTCGCGACGGAAGAAACCGGGACGCCAGAGAAGTGTTGCGGTCGATGGGCACGGTGAGCGGCGAAGTGAATGCCGAGCGTCTGTATCTGCTGGGGCAGGTGGCGTTCGCGGCCAACGATAACGACGAGTTCTATCGCACCGTGGATGAGCTGAGGCAGTCCGAACCCACGAGTCCGTGGCTGGAGCAGGCATTGCTTTCCGCTGCGAACCTGCACCTGGTTCACCATGAATACGATCAAGCTCTGGACGCCTACCGTGAGGCGCAGCAGCGTTTTCCCGAAGGGCCCCGGGCGTCGTACGTGCATTGGAAGGCGGCATGGCTCACGCTGCGGCAGGGGCGCAACCAGGAAGCCGAAAAGGAATTCGAAGAGCAGATCGCGCTCTATCCCTCGGGTGCGGAAACGCCCGCGGCACTGTATTGGCGGGCGCGGCTGGCCGAGGAAGACAACGACCCGGCCATGGCGCGGGCTTTTTACCAGAAGCTTTCGGATCGCTACCGCAACTTCTACTATGCAGAATTAGCCCGCGAGCGGCTGAAACACCTGCCGGCGTCGGCCGATCCGGCATCCTCAAGCACCGGTCCCGCTCATTATGCGTTATTGGACCGCGTGCCGCCGCTCGACACGACGGAGAAAATCACCGAGTCCGAGCCGCCGCCAGATGATCTGCACGTGCAGAAGGCAGAACTGCTGGCCAATGGCGGCCTGGTGGATCTCGCCGTGCGCGAACTGCAGGCGGCGACCGTGGTCGATGGCGGAAATTGGGGACCTTCGGAGGCGGCGCAGCTTTTTCTTGAAACCGGGCACTATGATCGCGCCATCGAAGCCATCAAACACGCGGCGCCGAATTACTTCGCGCTCGATATCCCCGACCTGCCGCGCTCCTACTGGGATGCGCTGTTTCCGAAGGCCTATTGGACGGATCTTCGGCGCTTTTCCGTGGCCAACGATCTTGATCCCTATCTGGTGGCCTCGCTGATCCGGCAGGAGTCGGAGTTCAACGCGAGCGCCGTTTCCCATGCCAATGCGGTTGGCCTGATGCAGTTATTGCCCAAGACAGGCCGGGTGGTCGCACGGGAGATCAAATTGAGGCGCTACCGGGCGAGCGAGCTCTATACTCCGACGGTCAACCTGCAACTGGGCACACGCTATTTTAAGAGCCTGGTGGACAAGTTTGGATCGTTCGAATACGCGCTGGCGGCATACAACGCCGGCGCGGATCGCGTGGAGGAATGGATGGGCGAGGGCAAATATCGCGACCCGCAGGAGTTTGTGGAATCGATTCCCTTCACCGAAACCCGCGAGTACGTGCAGGCGATTCTGCGCAACGCGAATGTCTATAAGCAGTTGTATGGGACGCCGTAAAGGAACAAAAAGCCCTCACGTAGAACCCGCCTGCCGGTGCGATTTCGCGAATAATATCTCCAGCACCAGCAATCCCGCGCCCACCACAATCGCGCTATCCGCGAGATTAAACACCGGCCATTGATATTGCTTTATATAAAACAACAGGAAATCCACCACGCGGCCACGGGCAACCCGGTCCCAGAGATTGCCGAAGGCTCCGCCCATGATCAGCGCCAGCCCGATACCGGTGGCCGCGTGGGCGTGCTCGTCTTTCCAGAGCAGAAAAGAAACCACCGCCAGCGCGATCACGGAAAAGGCAATCAGCATAGCGGTTTTCCAGGACGAGGGCGAGTCGGCAAAAAGACTGAAGGCGGCGCCGGTGTTTTCCGTGTGGGTGAGGCTGAAAAATCCGGGAATGATCTGGATATGAGCATAGAGCGCGATGCGGCGGGCGGCCAGGTCCTTGGTCCAGCGGTCGAGCAGGACGACGGCAAACGCGATCAACAAATGAAGTGAGCGCTGGGAGTTTTTGCTCATGCGAAGGATGCAGCTTTCATCTTAAATGAGCTTCGCTTTAAATGGGCCGCATCAAGCGAGGACTCGGCGAGTGGTTCGGTCTCGCGTTTCACCACGAAGGACGCGAAAGTACACCAATCGAGTCATGGCCCTTCGTTCGGCTAATGACTGCAGAATTCGTCGCCGATCGGCATTTTTTGTTTGGCCGAATGCCGCGCCCCGTTTATTCTGTAGCGGCTTCACGCGGTATCCGCTTTTATCCCCTATGTCTGCGAAACACGCGCATGAGGTTCCTGAGACGCCAGAAGACCCGGATCCTGTTGTTCCTCGCCGTGATGGGGCCGGGGTTCATCACCGCCAACGTCGACAATGATGCCGGCGGCATCCTGACCTATTCCCAGGCGGGCGCGCAATTCGGACATCTTCTGCTCTGGACCATGATCCCGATCACCGTGGCGCTGATCGTGGTGCAGGAGATGTGTTCACGGATGGGCGCGGTCACCGGCAAGGGGCTAAGCGACCTGATCCGCGAGGAGTTCGGATTCCGCATCACCTTCCTCATGATGCTTGGAATCCTGATCACCAACTTTGGCAACGTGGTTACGGAGTTCATCGGCATCGCCACCAGTCTGGAATTATTCAGCCTGCCGCGAATTTATACAGTGCCGGTGTGCGCGGTGATTGTCTGGCTGATCGTGGTGAAAGGCCAGTACAAAAGCGTGGAAAAGGTCTTTCTCGCGGCTTCGTTCTTTTACGTAACGTACATCTTCGCCGGGGTGCTGGCGAAACCGGCGTGGGCCGAGGCGGCCAAAGCGACTTTCATTCCTCCCAAGTGGAGCGCTTTCCGCGAGCAAACGTATTTGTATATGGTGATCGGCGTGGTGGGCACGACGATCGCGCCCTGGATGCAGTTTTACCTGCAGTCGTCGATTGTGGAGAAAGGGGTGACCAAGCGGGCCTATAAGGCTTCGCAACTGGATGTTGTCACCGGCTGCATTTTCACTGACGTGGTGGCATGGTTCATTATCGTGACCTGCGCCGCAACGCTCTACGTTCACGGTTATCGCGATATAAAGTATGCGGCTGACGCGGCGCAGGCCCTCAAGCCGCTGGCGCACGAGTATGCCTATATTCTTTTTGCGGTGGGACTGTTCAATGCGTCACTGTTCGCGGCTTCGATTCTGCCGCTTTCGACGGCGTATACGGTCTGCGAGGGACTGGGCTTCGAATCCGGCGTGGGCATGAAGTTCAGCGAAGCGCCCGCCTTCTATTGGCTGTACACGCTGCTGATCATCGCCGGCGGAGCGGTGGTGCTGATTCCCGGACTGCCTCTGGTAAAGATCGCCGTGTTGTCGCAGGTGGTAAACGGCGTGGTCCTTCCCTTTGTTCTCATTTTCATGTTGCTGCTGATCAACAAGAAGGACCTGATGGGTCAATACGTCAACACACGGACATTCAACCTGGTCGCGTGGGTAACCACGGTTGTCATGATCGTGCTGACGGTGGCATGGTTCTGGACTTTGCGGTCAGGCTAGTAGGTATGCGGCGGGCGCCGTTTACAGCAACTTGCCGGCGGCCAAGTCCTTCACCAGGGAAGCGTCGGCCTCAAGAAAATCGTAGGTGGGCAGGTCTTTGGGAAGCGCCCACTGCATATCCCGGAAAATGCGGTTTTCCAACTCGCCCAGATATTCGCGAACGATGAAGAAGCGCAGCTCGACCGTGGTGCGATTGGGATAAACGTGCTGCAGGCGAGCGATCTCGTGGCCGATGGTGGCGTCAATTCCTAGCTCTTCTTCCAGTTCGCGGCGCAGGGCGTCGCGGGGCTGCTCGCCATCTTCAATCTTGCCGCCCGGGAACTCCCATTTGAGCGGCATGGTCTGATGGCGCGTGCGCTGGCAGGCAAGCACCTTTCCATCCTTCTCGATAATTGCGGCCACGACGCGCTTCATGTCTCGGGTTAGGGCTGCGGCGCGGACAGCGCCCCGCCTTCGGTCCTCGTTTTTTTAGACTTCTCACTCCGCCGATTTCTCCAGCTTTCTGCCTACGACGGCCGCGCAATACTGCACCAGTTCCTGATCCTCGGCGCCGAAGGCGGCAGGAAAGTGGCTGTCGATGTCCAGTTCACCGACAACCTTGCCCTTCACGAAAACGGGCACCACGATCTCAGATTTTGTCTCAAGGGAACAGGCCAGATAGCGAGGATCCTTGCTTACGTCATCGACGACAACCGTTTGGCCACTCGAAGCGGCTGCGCCGCAAATCCCCTGATTGAGTGGAATACGCGTGTGCGGCGTCATCGCGCCCACGAATGCTCCCAAAGCCAGCATGGGAGGCTTAGCCCCCGGCTCCAGCATGTAAAAGCCGACCCAGTTGTATTTGAGCATGCGCTCATGCAGAAGTTTGCACACCGCCCGCATCAGATCCTGTGCAGTGGGTGAGGCTTGCGCCAGTTCCTTCACCTCGTGGCGGATTTCTTCGATTCTGCTGGCCACCGGCATCAGCAAATCTTAACTCAGAGCCGTGCATTTCCGGTTGTGGAAGAAGGCACCGCGGTAATCTGGCGGATTCCTCCAACCTGCGGGAAGCGCTCGGGGTGGATGGCGAAAGCCAGGGCGTCGAGGCCGCAAACGAGGGTGGGAGCGGGAGTATTGAGGTATTCGTCGCGAATACAGTAGACACGGCCCGTCTGCACGGCCCGCATCCCCTGCCAGCGGCGATCCGTGACCATTTTTTCCAGGGGAACCCGGTCCCCTGCGCCACACCAGGCAAAGATCAGGATCTCAGGATCGAGACGGATCACCGCGTCGATTGTAATCTGGCGGCCGGGGTCGCCCACGCACTCCCCACCTGCAGCTTCGACCAGTTTCGCAACCCAGGGCTGGGAGGCAATCAGAGGTTTCCCCCATTCTTCGCAGAATACCCGTGGACGCGGCAGGCCAGCGGTTTGCGACTGGACGGTTGCGATTTTTTCCTGCATGCCGGCAATGACTTGTTCACCACAGCCGGCAACGCCAACGGCTCCAGCGATGACGGCAATGTCGCTGTAGATATCGGCCAGGGTCCTGGGAGCGAGACCAAGAAAACGAACTCCGGCCCGCAGGATTTCCGCGACGGCCTGCTGCTGGTAAGGCACCGAAGCGATCACGAGGTCCGGGTGAAGATTCGAAATCTCATCCGCGCTTGCCGTCCAGGAATCGGCGACGATCCGGCAAGACCTGGCGGCAAGTTCGGGAACCACGTCAAAACAATACTTAGTGCAGGCGACCACTCGGTCCAGTTCGCCCGTCGCGGCCAGGATGACGCTGGCACTGGGCTGGAGGCAGACGATCCGGCGAGGCGTGTGCGAGGTCATGGAGGAGGGTTATGTGGCTTTGATCTGCTTGAGCGCGGCGAAAAGTGCGTCGATGGCCAACTGCGCAGCGTGGGCCGAACCATTGGGCAGGCCGCCGACGGCGTCGGTCACAGCTTCTGCGCGAACAGCCTTCGCTTGCCCAAGCGTCATGTTCGTAATCAGCTCGGTCAACGCGGACGCGCAGGCTATGGAAGCAACGCAGCCTTTGGCCTTGAAGCGTACCGCGGCGATGCGGCCGCCGTGGATTTTCAGAGCCAGCCGCAGAACGTCCCCACATCCAGGGTTCTCGATCTGGGCAATCGCATCGGCATCGGGCAGATCCCCAGCGTTGCGCGGATTCTGAAAATGATCGAGCACCTGCGCGGAATACATGCTTTCTAATTGTACGCGGCGGCGGTAAGGGATTTCCGGCCTACGAAGCGGCTCGAGGCGCGGTGCCATCGGGGAAATAAATACTCCAGCCGCGGCGGCGAGCTTCAGACTCCAGGTCGGCATTGGGATTGACGGCAAAGGCGGTTTTCGCCATCTCCAGCATTTCCGTATCCCAGCGGGAGTTTCCGAAGGCTGCATCGACCCGCTTGTTGACAACCTCGCGCAAAGCCTGCGGCTTGCCCGGTCCGGAAGGCACGCGGATGATGCGATCGGTGATGATTCCATCGTCGAGCTGAACCGCGGTGGCGAGAATCCGATCTTCAGGGATACCAAGATGTTTCATTCCGGCACGAATCACCCATTCGTTGGAGGACGACACCGCCCAGACTTCGCAGCCGTTCTGCTGCAGACTGTTCACCAACTGGCGCATCTCAGGAAAAATCTGGCCGGGAAAAAAATGATCGAAGAATTCCCCTGCGGCCTGCATCAGGCGCGATTCCGGGAGGCCGCGATGCATGGTTACCAACTCGGCGCACATATCGTCCTCGCTGACCTTGCCCGCTTTGTAGGCAGCGTAGCGCTGGCGTACCGACCGCGCGGCCTCGGGCGAAACCAGGCCCCGACGCAGCTCCCAATCAAAGAAGGTCTCTCCGGCATCGCCGGACCACATCGTCCCGTCGCAATCGAAGGCGGCGATTTGCGGATGCAGCTGCAGCACGGAATCCAGAAACTCCTGCGTGGTAAGCTGACGAGCCGGCGCTTCGAACGTATCCATGGAACGACAATATCGTGAGGGGAGAGAAAAGAGCAATTCCGCGAAGTACCCCGCGCTTTCAAAGATGCCCGGATTCCTCGCCGCGCTCGGAATGACAAGGTTGCCATCAGCCGTCGGGCGAATGGCTCGGCCACGACAACGCGAGGCTCTCAGCGTCGGGCGAGCAAGGCAGCGTAGTCTTCCGGCGTGTTGATGTTGAGCACCACGCAAGGGTCGTCTACATCGACATACTGAATGTGCGCCTGATGTTCGTGCTCAATATCGCGCGCCGTGGCGGTTGCCGGGGCCTGGAGAAAAACTTCGATCATCTCCCGGCCCACCACGAGGGGATGGCCGTGTTTGTGCTCAAACTCGGGGATGACCGCCCAGGTCCGCTCGTCTGCAGCCTGAAATGCATCGCGCAGTCTCTTGATGGTCTGGGCTCGAACCGGAGGACGGTCCACCAGAGTGATGATGGCCGCGTCCCAACCGCGATTCAACACCTCACGCAAGCCAGCTTGCAACGAACTGAACTGGCCACGATCGGGGTCGGGGTTGGCAATGATCGATTCGCCCTCGGCATAAACCACCGGTCCGAGGGCGGATGCGTTTCGGCCGGCGACGACCAAAACAAAATCGGCGGCCTGGGAGATAGCACGGATTCCTGCCGTGAGGAAGCTTTCTCCTGAGGAGACTTGACCCGCTGCCTGCGGAGGCCACGGCAGCAGAGCCTTGTCGGCCCCCATCCGCGACGACTCACCTGCGGCGAGGATGACTCCGGCGAAGCTGGAAGCGCGAATCATTGGGACTTGCGATCGGCGAATCGGAAATCAGCATCCGCCATCGTTTTCTTTCTGTGTGTCTGAGGCCGCGGCGCGTTCGTCTGCCTGTGATTCTGTGCTGCCGAACCAGCTCATGTGGGGAAGATCTGCGTCGGCGTGGCGGCGGAAGGCAATCAGTTCGGCGGTGATGGCCACCGCGATTTCCTCCGGCGTGACCGCGCCGATATCAAGGCCGACAGGAGCGTGCACGCGGTCAAAGAGATGGCCAGGCACGCCCTCTTCCCGCAGTGTCTTGAAAATGCCGATCACCTTCCGCCTGGAGCCGATCATTCCAACATAGCGGGCGCGCGTTTGCACGGCCCAACGTAGAATGCGCATGTCGTCACGGTGCCCACGGGTCACGATGACGATATAGGAGGATTCGGCGGGATCGAGCTTCTCCATGGCGCGGTCGAAGTCCATGGCGGAGACTTCGCGTGCTGCCGGAAAGCGCTCGTTTGTGGCGTAGGAGGAACGGTCATCGGTGACCACGACCTCGAAGCCCGCACTTGCCGCCACAGAACAGACGTTCCTGGCAACATGGCCGGCGCCGAAAATATACAGCAGCGCTGGAGGCAGCACCGGTTCGATGAACACTTCAAGAGTTCCGCCGCAAACCAAGCCGGTGTCGTACTTCGGGTCCTGATTCAGGTCGAAGTGCAGCGTGCGGGGCTTCTCCGATTCCATCACTTCGCGCGCCGCCTGCCATACGTCGGCCTCGACGCACCCGCCGCCGATGGTGCCGACGATGGAGCCGTCGTCGCGCACCAGCATCTTGGCGGTGCGAAACGAGGGAATTGATCCGCGCACGTTCACGATCGTGGCCACCGCGCCGCAGCGGCCTTCGCGGCGGAGCTGGACGATTTGTTCGTAGATATCCACCTGCGCAAATTATTGGGGTTTCCTGAAGGCAAGTCAATGAGAGTTCGCGGCTGCGCCGCTCCCGCATCCCCGCTTATTGGCAACCGGGAAGCTTGAAATTGGCGATGCGGGTGGCGAAGGTAGAATTTGCCTGTCCCGAGGCAGGAGGAACCCAATACTCGTTGACGTACCAGAAGGTGCAATCGTCCACCGGATCGACCGTCATGCTGGAATAGGATCCCCACTTCCCTTGCCCGTTTCCTGTGCTTACTTCTTCGCCGGTACCATTGATGATGATGACCTCGGCTGGTGAAGTCTTATTGGCGAGATTCCAATAAGAAAAATCGATCGCCGGATCGGTTCCAACATTCGACACGCTGTAGCCAACCGCCGCATTGCCGCTCTTATCCTGGGCGATGCTGGGCAGGAAGCGATAGTAATTACTATCGGGGCTAATCAGGCCCTGCTGAACAACCGCCGGTGTGCCGCTGCCCTGCAACTCGTACCAGCGTATTCCCGTCTGCGTCGCTTCCTGGCCGGTTCCCTTTCCGGTTTGAATCGTGTGGGTCACCAGCCAAGATTCGTAGGTTCCAAAATTGCGGTAGGCAAAGCGAGGCATGAAGCGGTCGCCCACGGAGTCAATCTTCTGGCCAATGCCGCCGGCCGAGGGCTCAGGAACACAGATCGTAATGGTCGGCGAGGGGGCGTAATAGCATCCCGGGGTATAAGGATCAACGGCGGGTTGCGAGGCCAAAGTGAGACTTGCCGTCATGCCCGTCCAATCCACGTGGAAATCCCACAGGTTAAACATGCTCGACGTGGTCGTGCTGTCGTCGGGAGGAGGATTCTGAATGCTGGCCATGTACTCATCGCGACCGGCGGGAGGAGGGGTCGTGCCATCTACATCTGCGGGAATCAGACTATGGGCGAGATACACGCCGTTATACATCAAATTCGAACTGGTGTCGCTGGCGCACAACATCAAGTTCCCACTCAGCGCAGCTCCGGCGAGCATACTTGTCCGGTCAAACGCACAAGCTACTACGCCCACTTCCTTGTCGCCTGCATCCGGATCGTTCAGATCCATCGTGGCATAGTAGGCTTCGGGTCCCGTACCGATCTTCGGCCAATCCGGGAGGTAAACGTCTCCGCTTGAGTTCGTCCCGAGTGCGGTGTCGAGGTCGAACGAATAGGCATACCAACAATTGGACCCGCACTGCGTCAGGTCATCGGTGGTCGACACGGCAATGCAGAAGAAATAAGGCTCCGTGCGCGTGGCTTTTCCGGCGATCACCCAGCGGGACGCCAGATGATCAAAAATGATAACCGCATCCAGCCGGATACTCGAACCCGCACATTGCGGAATCGCGGCCCAGGGAGTGCCAATCGGCTGCGGCGTCGACCACACCGGGGCGTGGGTTACTTTGTCATACGCCTGATATTCGGTGTTCACATACTCCATATACTGCTTGGTGCCGACCGCGCCATTGGGGTCCATATCGGTTTCGCCGGTGTTGCTGGAGTCTTCGACCAAGCCGTCGAAAGTGGTAAGCGGAGACACGGTTACCATTACGCTGGCCGTCGCCTGCTGGCCATTACCGGTCGCGGTGATGGTGTAGGTCGTTGTCGTTGTGGGCATAACCGTGCCGCTGCCATTGACCTGAACCGAGCCCACACCGTTGTCAATGACGGCAGAGGAAGTATTGGTAGTGGTCCAGGTAAGCGTGACGCCCTGTCCGGCGATAATGGCAGTGGGACTTGCGCTCAGGGTAACGGTGGGCGCTGCGCCTGATCCGCCGCCGTTTCCATTGCTGCATGACGAGAGAAGTGCTATCAAGCCAATGAGAAGCAGCAGGCTCGCGCACGGTCGATTCGTACGTCTGGCGGGATACAAAACCAAGCTTTCTATCGTGACTTAGCCCGGGGTCAACGTCAACCACACTTTCGTGTGACATCGATAGCACCGGCGGGGCGGGAGCACACAAAGCCGCGGCGGGCCGGCGCCCGCATTCCGAGCGCGTGCAGCCCGCGCCGCTGCGTGTTAGGGTCAAGACCACAGGAGAACGCGATTATGAAGGCGGTTCGCATTCATCAGTTTGGTGGACCTGAGGTTCTGATGTACGAAGACATTCCCGATCCGCGGCCACGCGAGGATGAGGTGCTCGTCAGGGTGCGGGCCTGCGCGCTCAATCATCTGGACATCTGGGTACGCAAGGGATTGCCGGGGGTGAAGCTGCCACGCATTCCGGGCAGCGATATTACCGGTGAAGTCGTGGAAGCGGGCAAATACGTTGCCGGATTCAAACCGGGCCAGCGGGTGGTGCTGGCCCCCATGCATTTTTGCGGGCATTGCCCGAAATGCGTAGCCGGATTGCAGAATCAATGCCGGGAATTCACGGTGCTGGGCAATGGGGTCGATGGCGGCGACTGCGAGTTGATCGCCGTCAAGGCGGATAACGTCATCCCGATTCCCGATACACTCAATTTCGAGCAGGCGGCCAGCGTGCCTCTGGTCTTTGTCACCGCGTGGCACATGCTCGTGGGGCGCGCCGGGATTCGGCCCGGGCAAACCGTGCTGGTGCTGGGCGCGGGCTCGGGGGTGGGAATTGCGGCCATTCAGATCGCGCGGCTGTTCCACTGCCG